>JAHZFJ010000042.1 GCA_019421365.1 Lachnospiraceae bacterium | reverse complement strand
GTATCGCCTTGCCAAGGCGAGGGTCGCGGGTTCGAATCCCGTCTCGCGCTTAACTTATTTCCTCAGAAAACTTGAAAAATCAAGGTGTCTGGGAATTTTTTATTTTAGGAGTTTTGAGTACCCATGAGTACGTCGCTTCCATTCATCTCTAACAGAGCATATATAATCAGTCTTGAAGTTTTCTGTTTCCCTTGGTTATTCAGTATGTAAGAACGGGTTGTGGCTATATCATTATGTCCGAGATACCAGCGAATGTCTTCGATTGGGATTTTCTTTCTGTCCATTTCAGAAGCTACCGTTCTACGAATATCATGAGCGGATTTCACTTCGATTCCTGCACGTCTGCACTGAGCACGGATGCAGTTATCGACCTCGCGAATTTTGGTTCTGCTGTCTTTATCACAGAAGATAAAATCTCCATCCCAATAGCCTGTTTCCTCATTGATACGCTTAACTTTCTGAAATAGGTTGATTTCATAATCGCTTAAAGGAAGATATCTGTCACCAGCAGGGCTTTTCTTCTTCGTATATTCACAGATGGCAACTTTGAGTTTCCTGTTCTCATCCTCGACTAGACTTTCCATTCGATGGATGTGGATTTCGCGTGCTTCCGAATCAATATCCGACCATTTAAGAGCAACTGCCTCACCAATCCTAAGACCAAGCTTAAAGAGAAGAAATACCACATAGGAATCGGTTTCGTATGGCATCTGCATTAACCGCTTATTTTGGTTTGTTACTTTGTCATACCAAATGCCCTTCTTATCCTTACGGCAATAATAGCGGTCACACTTCGGTATCTGTTCAAGTGGTCTAGCATTCCCAAGATAGATAGCGGTTGCATAATCCCCACGGTAGGAATGAATATCAGCTGCATTATGTATTTTACTCCAGACCTTTTTATCCCCTGCCTCATTCATTATCTGGACTACCAAGTCAATATTCCCAATCACAGGAACTTCACGATACTTCCCACCCTTAGAACCAGAACGAACAATGATGAAATATTTTCCATCCTCTTCTTTCAGACAATTTCCCATCAAAGAGGGAAGTTCTGCACGTCTTAATTCTGTAGCACGACAGAATTCTACCAGTTTCTTATTCTTTGTTTCAGAAAAATGTGCATCCCGTTTCTTGGTTCCACGACTTCTTTTGATGTTTGCTCTTAATCTCTCGTCTGTTTTTATAAATTCAGTGGTAGAACACATCCGAAGATCTTGGCGAGGGAGCTAGCTTCTAACTTCTGTGTACTTGCAGAGAGAACTTTCCTGCTTTCCAGCCACTCATCAACATGGCTTCTGCACTGTTCCAAGGTTTTACAACGATAATTTTCTTTGCACCAGAGAACGAAATAACAGCCATGTTTTAGATAGCTGCGGTAGGTTTCCCAGCTATAGATATAATTCGATGTAATTTCTTTTCTCTTATTTTCAGAGAGCTTATCCTGATGTTTGGAACGACCAATCGCAAGCTTGCTATCCAAGGCTTGCTTTACTTGGTCAACCAAAGGTACTTTGTTTTTATGTGACATAGTAATTCCTTTCTCACGTTTATTCGTGTCAAATATATGGAATCAACGGGTATCTGTTAAAGCTAAGCACAACCCACTCTTATTAAGGAATGCAATTCATTCACTTACAATCTTATGGACGATTGTTTGCCACCAAATATCCGTTTGTTATTTATTCTTCTTCCCTCTGTTTGTCAGTCTTTCGTTCCATGCTTTGGTGGCGTACTTTGCATGGTGACTAACTTTTATCAATAAGTACAAGGATTGCTGAACTTCAGTCAGCTGTTCCTTTAGACATATCATGTTTGGCATTGACAGTTTTTTCTGACCAGACCGAGCTTTCACTCGTTTGCTTAAGAACGGCTCTGTTCTTTGGACTCACTTTGTGCCATCAACCGGTCTGTTTACTAGAACATATCAGTGAGAAACATGATTCTGTTTTATCTCCATTTATCTTTGATAAACACAATATGATTGAACAGTATATGAGATATCTGAAAAAATGGCATAAAAAGTTCCAATAACCGTTTACCCATACATGAATGTGATGTGTAACCGTTATTGGAATATGTTGGCAACATAATGAAATGATGCTATAATAACGATAGTTTATTTAACAAAGCAAAGAAATCTATGATTAATGGGGGACACAGATATATGAGAGAATTAAAAAAAAATGAATTTGATATAGTAGAACAGTTATTTCATGATGCTAATGTGCATCATATTTTTGCATTTTCAGTCGTTGAAGGGAAACAACCAGGGCGAATTTTTATTGATAATAATATTAATCCAACGTGCTGCTTAATAGTTAGTAACAGTGGAAAATACTTAGTTGCTGGAGATGCAAAGAACATTATATTCAATGGTTTTTTATTAGAATATTTGTCAAAACACGATAATCATAATCACTATTACGACCTTTATAATTCTTCTAATGAATGGATTGAAAAAATTGATGAGATACTAAGCGATAATGCAGTAAGATTAAATCGGAATCTTTATCAATGGGATAAATCAAAGCTTTCATCAATAATAAATTGGAGCATTAGGCTTCCTGAATCATACGAACTAAGGAAACTGGATGAGTATCTATTCGAAAAATACGTTAATGAAATGGACTCATCATATAGTCAATTGTGGGAGTCAGCATCTAGATTTATTCAAAATGGATTTGGATTCTGTATTTTAAAAGACGGAGAGTTTATCAGTATTTGCAATACATATTATGTAAAGCAAGGCTTTGCAGAAATTGATATTGTTACAAAAAAAGAATATCGTAGTCAAGGATTTGCCACGATAGTATGTTCCGCATTTATTAAGTTTTGTGTTGAAGATGGTATAATGCCTTTATGGGATTGTGATGCAGGAAATGAAAGCTCAAAAAAATTAGCAGAAAAACTGGGTTTTAAATGCATCGACGAATATCAAATGCATTGGTGGCACGAGGATAAAAATGTGATAAGTAACTATTTGAAAAAATTCAATATCAACTAATAACTATGGTGTAAATGTTACACTTTTTTACATTGGGGTATATTGACTTTGAATATATTGGAAAGTATAATTAAGCAAATTATATTTTTGAGGTGAGATTAATGGAAAAATATTCATTAAATAAATATTTAGGATTAATAACCCAAGGTGAGCTTAGAAGTGCTGTTGATTATTTAAGGCAATTTCCTAACAAAAAAAGATTGGTCCGCAAGTATGTACAAATATTTGATGAAAATGAAAACAAACCTGTTTCTAAAAACAAAAAAGTACAATTGATTTGTAGTATATTTCAAGAGTATTATAAACTAATATTCTGGTAAGAAACAGATAAAAATGAAGCTTTAATTTGGTTATGTAATAAATTTGGAACATTATTTGAAATCGAATTTAAAAGTGATATAAAGAATGATTTAGAAGAAAGTTGGGAAAAAATAGAAAATAGATTGGCTGAAATAGTCACTTTAGAAGGTTTTCAATATCTTGGTGGAGATACCTCCGGATTTAAAGGACCATATATCTGGAAAAAAACAAAGAAAAAAAACTATAATATTAGACTACCTGAAGGTACTGAAAAATATTCCGTTTATTGGATGTATGGATTTATTAGTAGAAGCTGGATGGCTTATATTTCTTTAAATAGACTTGGAACTGGTGGCTGGGCAGATGAGAATAACGAATTGTATTGTGTGGCGAAAACCAACCGAAAGCGGATGCTTTCATCCTCATTCTGGATGAACTTTCTAAAGCATGAAGCACAGCATTCATGGGATTTAAATCATATTAAAGGTATTACAGGGGGACAATTAGAATATAGAGCGAAGCTAGTAGAACTAATATATTCTAAAAAGACCTTGAAAACGTTTTACAAATTCTTATTAGAAGCCAATAAATCTGATACTGAGAACACACATTGTATTGCTTCTTTTAGACTAATTCAAGATTTATCAAAAAAGATATTTGACCGTGAATACGAAGACGATATTAATATTTGGAAAAAACATAAAAAAGAAATCAGACTCGCTTCAAGTACATTGCTCAATCAAGATACCAGCATATTAATATAATTGTTTCTAATATGGCAAATTATCATTGGATATCTGTGATATATTAAAAACAAGAGGTGGATAATAAAATTATTATGATTTTAAATGTGGTAAGTAACTAGTGCTGGGGTATATTGTGATATCATTAAAAAATGGTATATATTATATGATAATTAGGGGAATGAGTGCCCTCTTGGGTTACGTAAGAAATAAATTCTAATCGACTTATTGGATAAGAATAATATATTTGGCAAAGAATATGAGTAACCGTTTTAAGAATATACAATTAAGATGTAAAGGAAGTGGTAATATGAATAATGGTTTTTACGCTTGCGCAATATTAGCAATTATTTTTGGGATTTTGACGCTTGTATTCTTTTTGTTAAAAGAAAAAGGTGCAATTTTAATTAGTGGATTTAATTCGCTTACCAAATGTGAACGGGGATTATATGATATAGAAAAATTGAGCAAAGACCAAAGAAATTCGGTGTTTATTTGGACGCTCGTTATGTGTGCAGGAGCAATATTTTCAATTTTAATCTCACAATATCTTGCGATTATTGCTTTGGTAGTTTGGTTCGTTCTATTCCTAAAGGATGTGAATTTTGATACGGATAAGGACTTTGAAAAATATAAATTAAGTAGATAAATTACTGATTAAATAGATTATAATTAAAATGTTGACTTAGTTATAATTTCAATGCATAAAAATATGTGCAATATTACTGAGATGGTGAAAAAATACGAAGGTCTATGCTTCTCATGGAACCTTCGTATTTTTTTATATGGAAATTTATGTTTGATTGATGCTATAATATGTTAATAGACTATGCTGAAATTTATTTGATGAAAAGTAAAGAGGTGTTTGTTAACAGTTATGATAAATAAAGAAAAATATCCAATACTAGAATTTGATACAAATACAGAAGCTAAGCTTGAACCAACACAGAAAATAAATAATTCAATTAAGCATATTAATATGTCCTTGCCTGAATATTGTGTTATTACTTTCTTTAAAAGTGTTATTGAAAAGAAAAAGGAACAGGGCGAACTTAATCAAGTTGACTATTTAGCTTCAGAAGCTTTAGATATTCCTATATATGAAACAGAATATAATGGCAAACGAGTATGTCTTGTGTTGGGGTGTCTAGGAGCCGCCGGAGCTGCATACGAATTGGAGCAACTTATCGCTTTAGGATGTAAGAAATTTATTGTATGTGGTGGAGCAGGCGTTTTACAAAAAGATATTTCTGTAGGTAATATTATTATACCTTGTACAGCTATACGTGATGAAGGATTATCATATCATTACATAGAACCTTCAAGAGAAATTTCATGCAGAAAAGAAACTGTAAAGAAAATTGAACTTCTATTACAGCAAGAAAATATCCCATATATTAAGGGGAAAACATGGACTACGGATGCTATATTCCGCGAGACACAAGACAAAATTACATTAAGAGTATCCAGAAGGCTGTTTAACTGTAGAAATGGAATCCTCAGCACTATTTGCTGTATCACATTTTCGAAACGTAGAATTAGGACAATTAATTTACGGCGGTGACGACCTAAGTGATGTTATTTGGGATGGACGTAAATGTGTGGACCGCACACAAATTCGTGAAGAACTAGTAAATCTATCATTGCGTATATGCGCTAATCTATGAATGTAAAGACAAATATAAAAGGGGAAATTATTATACTAAAAGCAATATTTTTTGACTTATTTTTTACACTTATTTATCCCCGCTATTCGCAAGAAGATAATGAATTTGACATACTAAATATTACTATGGAAGAATGGGAGCAATGTGCGGAGAACCCTGTTTTATATGAGAAACGTGCTCTGGGGAAAGTAAATTCAGAAGACGAAATTATAGATAAGATCCTTAATTTGTTTCCGAACAAAATCGATAAAGAACAACGAGATAGGTTATTGCATAGTAGATTAAATAGAATGAGAATGGCATTAGAAAATTCGGATGATGAAATAATTTATACCTTGGAAGAATTAAAGAAACATAAAATTAAATTATGTTTAATAAGTAATGCAGATGTGATTGACTGCAAGTATTGGAAGACATCGATACTCAGTACATATTTTGACGAAGCAATTTTCTCGTGTGAAGTGGGATTACTAAAACCTAATGCGAAAATATATACATTGGCAATGGAACGAATGGGTGTAATAGCAAGTGAAAGTTTATTTGTTGGTGATGGTGGTTCGAATGAATTATTTGGTGCAAAACAGGCAAAGATGCGAACTGTATTAACGGAATATCTAGAAAGAAAAGAAGAGAATCAAAGGAAGATAATTCTTCAAAATGCAGATATAAGAATAGATAGTTTTAAGGATCTTTTACTGTATATAGATTAAATCATTGTATGATATAGAGGTGAAATGATGTATAAAGAGATATTGAAAAAAGGTGTGAAAATTAAGATTATAGGCGATAGCCTTGCTTCGGGTGCAGGAAGTTCTATGAGTTACTTAACTCAAGACTTGATCTTTGGAGATGAAGGGACAAAATTTTTAGAAGAGTGGCACCCAACAGTTGGTGGGGGCTATTAGAGCAATATTTATACAATAATTATACTGCATCTACTGTTGAGAATAAAGGAGGTGGGGGAGCATTCTCGTTTCAGATTAATAAGTACATTGATACACTAGTATCAAGTGATGATGATTTGGTACTTATCTTGGGTGGAATGAATGATCGTAAACGAATAAATGGTATGGAAGAGTTAAAAACTAATTTGGAATATCTTGTTGATTATCTAATTAGTATAGGAAAAAAGTTAATTCTATTAACTCCAATACCATCAGTTCATAGTAATGAATATTATCCTAATAGGCTTTATCATACCGATGAAGTTGTTGGAATTATACGTGATTTAGCAGCTGGTAAGAAGATACAATTAGTAGATAACTATAAGTACATAACAGAGTATCTAGAAGTAAATCAATTAGTGATTGACGATATCATATATGGTGAGGGGGGTGTAAATGATGGGTTGCATCCTTCAGATTTTGTGCAGAAGTCGATATATAAGAATGTAGTTGAGACATTACAACTATAGCTTAGGATAAGGGACGAAAAGTGTATACGGAGGAGAAAGATGATAGTAGAGATTAAGGAAATAGGCGAAATACTAGAATTTATTTGGCGTGTTAGTCAAGATAAAACGAAAAATAGTTATCCTAAATTTCAATCAAAGGATGTCTTAAAAAGAACTATTGAACGTGCTAATAAATCTGATACTCAAAAAATAATTGGTTGTTACCAACATGAAATACTCAAAGGTGTTACTATTTTTTTCTGGGAGAAAGATGATATAGTTGCGCAGACAATAGTTTTTATGATAGAGGACGAGTATGCTATTAATGCGAATGAGATGATTGAATATATCAAAAAAGAATTATCGGGCTATAAATTATTAATAGGGGTTCCGTTTGATAATATTTCAGCCCATACATATTTTAACGCGTTGAATGTTAAATGTATTGAGTCAAGTTATGACACACGCTTTGAACATAGAAGTTGTAGTGATTATGAAGTACAACAACAAATAAAATACTTGAAGCCAACAGAGTTTGTGGAGTATGCAAATTTTCATGATAGATTTGCAAATGAGTTTGAAATGTATTGGACTAGTGAGCGATTAAAAGAGCATATTAATAAATTCCGGATATACGTCTATCGTAATAATGGGAGAATAAATGGCAGTATATTAGTTATGAAATATAATGAAGGAGCAGAAGTCTTTGGATTATTTCTTGAAAAAGAGTTAAAAAATAAAGGATTAGAAATAGAACTCCTACAATTCATGCTAAAGAGTCTCTATGAAGAATATACAGATATAAAAGAGATAGTATATTTTATTCATGAAAACGAAAAAAGTGAATTAGAAGCTGCCTTAAAAGCTGGGTTTGAAATCAAAGATACATACAAGTGTTATAGATATGACCTATGATTGAGAAGTAATATAAGTTGAGGGAGAAAAATTAAATCCGAAAAATACAATCCGCAATTATTGACTTAGTTAGATATGAACCTATTAAACAAGGGACAATTAACTGAGTCAAATATTGCTGGATTTTCATACACCTGTAAAATTTAGTTACTGGAACTCTTTTCTTAAAATCTCCTTATGTGGCTCTATTTCATATGCTATTGTATGTTCTGTAGGTTTAGATATAAGTTAGTGTTGATGAAGTAAAAGGTATTATCAATACTATTCTAAGTATCTCAAGCCAAACAAATCTATTAGCTTTGAATGCATCTATCGAAGCGGCACGTGCAGGTGAAGTTGGAAGAGGATTCGCGGTAGTAGCAGAAGAGATTAGAAAATTATCGATACAGACACAAGATGCAACTACACAAATTACAGAAATTATTAATGATTTGAATAATGAAGCAAGTCGAACAGTAGATAGCATGGAAAAGTCAGTGGCATCAATAAAACAACAATCAGATTTAATCGATATTGCACAGGATGGGTTTGAGTCAATTAATCATGAAATTAATTATTAACAGAAATAGTGAACGATATTGAAGGTGTAATAAGAGGAATTATATCATCAACTAATACTATTACAGATCATATATCGTATCTCGGCAACTAGTGAAGAAATTGCAGCTTCTTCAGAAGAAGGCGTAAGAATTTCTGATGAGTCATCTGTCAATATGAATAATTTAGCTGATGAAATGGAGTCTATATATGAATTAGCTAATGAATTGAAGAAGTACAAATAGAACATGAGTAATAACTAAAATCTCTTGTTAATTGCCAAATACTTGTGAATAGGTTATAATGATATAAAACGAGGTCGGAAGTTTTCTTTCGGCCTTTAATTTTAAAATTGAACAAAAAATACATTTGAGTGTTGACAGATAGGAGGATTACCATGGATAAAAGTGTGATTCGATATGCACGTGAAGAGGATACAAGTTTAGTTTTGAAGTTTATAAAAGAAATTGCAAAATATGAGAAAATGTTAGATGAAGTAATTGCAACGGAAGATCTGCTGCGACAAGAATTGTTTGTGAAAAATAGGGCAGAAGTAATCTTTTTAATGGTTGATGAAAAGGAAGTAGGTTTCGCATTATTCTTTCATAATTTCTCAACTTTTATGGGACGTTCAGGCATGTATTTAGAAGATTTATACGTTTTGCCAGAATATCGTGGATTTGGATATGGTAAGAAACTCTTTAGAGAAGTAGGCAAGATTGCAGCCGAACGAGGTTGTGGCCGCTTTGAATGGACCTGTCTTAATTGGAATCAACCAAGTATTGATTTCTACCGTTCGCAAGGAGCTTATCCTATGGATGAATGGACTGTATACCGAATTATGGGAGATACATTAAAGAATATGGCAGAAGAATAGAGGCGGGTACAAGGAAGAATATTTGCGGTTAGGAATGCAATCCAGTTTTACACCATATCAATAAGTATCTTATTAGGTGGTTTCTTAGCTGATTATGTCTTTGAACCGTTTATGGTAAGTGGTAGTCAGAGAGCAAAATGTGTGCAAGGATTGGTTGGTAACACGGAAGGTAGTGGAATGGCGCTAATGTTTGTAATGACGGGACTATTAGGCTGCTTGACAAGTTTGTTATGGTATCGAAGTAAGGAGATTTGTAAATTGAAGTAAAAGTTATTACTGCCGTACTATTGAGTCATCTGTAGTATGGCAGTACTTGTTTACGCCTTTAAGAAGGCTAGTAAAAGCTTAATTTGATTTTCTTGCAAAATATTTGAAAGTGTTCTATAGTTAAGAAAGGAGGTCGAGTGGATGGTAACGATTAAAGAACTAGCAAAAGCATGTGGAGTATCAGTGGCTACCGTTTCTAATGTTTTGAATGGAACAGGACGTGTAGGTGCGGAAACTAGCCAGAAAGTTTTAGATAAAGCAAAAGAAATCGGCTATGTGCCAAACATGTTGGCAAAAGGTCTGAAATTACGGGGTACAAGAACGATAGGAGTAATAACAGAAGACTTAACCGTATTTAACTGCGTCGATATTGTTGACGGAATTAATGAATATCTAGATGGGCATGATTATACGTTTATTCTTGGGAATTTAAGATTATATAAGAAGTTTAGTAATGCTTTCTATCATAATGAGGAATATTACAGAGAAGTTGAAAAAGAGTTCCAAGTAATGCAGAGTAAACAAGTAGAAGCAATTATATATATTGGAGCACATAGCCGTGAAATCAAGAGTATTCCAACGGATTTGAAAATTCCAATTATAATGGCATATGGTTTTGCTGCTGAGAAGAGGATACCTTCCGTTACATTCGATGATGAACAAGGTGGTTTTGAAGCAACTCAGCAACTTATTAATAGAGGGCATAAAAGAATCGGAATTATCCAAGGAGACCGAGATAGTATTCATACAGCAAAAAGAGTATTAGGATATCAAAAAGCACTTTATCAAAATGGCATACTATACAATCCAAGTGATATGATTGAAGGGGATTGGTCAAGAGAAAGTGGTTATGTAGCTTGTAAGGAACTCTATCAGCAAGGAGTGAGAGCAATCTTTTGTATGAGTGATGTTATGGCTGCTGGAGTTTATGATTATGCACATGAGAATTGTTTACAGATCGGAAAAGATATCGCATTGGTTGGATTTGATAATCGTGAGATTGCTAAGGCATTCAGTCCAGAACTTGCGACAATGGCGTTACCATTGTCGGATATCGGACGTAAAGCAGCTGTGACAGCACTGGACATGATTGATAAAGGTATATCATTAGTGAATAATCAAGAGGTAATCTGCCTACAGTGTTCTTTTGAGGAAAGAGAATCTATTGGAGGTTGTATCTAATATTAAGAAAATAAGTACAAGTAACAGATGTGACGGAAAAACGCATCTGTTTTTTTATGTACATATATACTAAATATATTAGAGATAAATTAGTTAATATATGGAAAATAATAATGTTACTTAAAAAGTGTTTACATAAAAATAGCATTATGCTTTAATAGAAATGAAAAAACGATTAATCATTGTGCATAATAGCATTTATTGTATGCAATATTACATAAACTATGAAAATCTCTCTTTTTTTTAACTATGTGATTAAACGATTATTCAACTTTAAAATGTAGTATGTGGTTTACGGTATTTATCTTTTGGTAAATATAAATAGTAAGGTAAAGGAGAATGGGAATGAAAGGTGTGTATGTAAACAAAGGAATGAAACATGTATTAGCTATTGTGATGATAGTGGCAATTGTTGTTACTTCGTTACCAGTATCGATGCGGGTGCGAGCTAATGAAGTGATAGGTTCAGATGTTGAGTCAAATATTGCTTTATCAGCTACGGCGGCAGCCATCTGTGACCTTGTTAATGATCTTGGTGGAGTCAAGGCGTTAAATAACAATGTTGAGCCAGAGGCATCGTCAGGTATAGGTAGCGACCCAATTTGGCATTGCTGGGGATATGAGGGACAACAGGCTTTTGTCCAATATACATGGAATAATCAAGCAACAATTACATCAAGCTCCGTGTATTATTTCACAGATAACGCAGGTATATTACTTCCAGCGGAATCGAAGTTCGAGTACTATGATGAAGAGACAGCAACTTGGGTAGAAGCAGTAACAATTTCTGATAATAAGCTAGATCAATATAATAAAGTTAACTTCATAACTCCTATTGTGACGAAGCAATTAAGAATTATTATGACACCGCAAAATTTCGGTACAGAAACAAATAGTGCTGTAGGTATACGTGAATGGAAAGTAGTTGGAACAGTTCAAGAGGGGCCAGGAAAGGAGCCAGATGAAAACGAAGTAACTGTACAAAAAACAGTCGAGGGATATAAACTTTCCAACAGTTATTTTACTGTTGAAACTGGTAAATATGGAAACATAAGTAGCCTAAAAATTAAAAATGATTTATATGATACTAATTATGTAATGAATGCAACAAATGCCTCCGCTCAAGCATCTGCAGCCGGACACCAATGGTTAGGTGAATTAATGTTTAAGGTGAAATCGGGTGATGCCACAGAATGGAGTGAAGAAAATACCGGGCGTTCCGATAGTGGACGTACGGTAGAGCTTATAGATAATAAAGTGGTAGTTACTTACGAGAATGCTACAGAAGAAAAAGGAATTAAGAATTTTAAATTAGTCGAAACGTATTCTCTTGAATCGAATGGAAAATTACGTTGGGAGATTACAGTTACAAACACCAAAGAACAGGATTTAGTGATTGGTGACTTTGGGATACCACTTGCATTCAATGAATATTGGCCAGGTGGTGAAGAAATCTATGAAACAAGAACGATTGATCATAGTTTTGTGGGGAAAGATTCATCGTATGTATATGTAACAAGACCAAGTGGACTAGGTAAATTCTTAGTATTAACACCTGATGTTAGTACAGGTGCAGGATTTGAATATCAAGATCACTGGAGAATTGATGAACGTTCGGCTGATGAAAGAACTTGGTGTCAGGACCAAGCTGGTTGGGCGAATGGATTGAATGTTTTCTATATCCACTCGGATGTTATTAAATCCACCAATCGTGGATACCTTGATAATACTTCACTTACATTGTCTGCTGGAGAATCAAAGACGTATGCATTTAATTTTTCAGTTGCAGATAATGAAGTAACAATGAAATCAATTTTATATAATGAAGGAATTATTGATGCAGTAGCTGTTCCTGGTATGACGTATGCAATCAATATGCCAGGAAAGTTATATCTACATACAACGATTAGTAAAGATGATATTTCTTTTGAAATTCAGTGTCCTCACGAGACAGGTATTCATACGGGGAATGATAAAACCATAAGCAATAACCTTCCTTGTAGTAAGACCGTAAGTAATACATATGCAAATTATGTAGAGACTAAGATAGTTGATGGAGAGCAATATCATATATATGATATTAAGTTTGCAGATCTTGGACAGAATAATATAGTAGTCTATTATAATGGAGGACAAAAGGAAACTACCTTACAGTTTTATATGATGGATGATGTTGCAACGACACTAGAAACGCATTCCGAATTCATGGTAGATAAGACACAGATTAATACGCCTGGTAAGACAGGGGATAAGGTTTTTGATGATTGGACGATGGACGACAAGGATATTCGCGCCAATACTGAGACAGATTATTGGACAAAATCTTACTGGGGTTGGGGCGATGACTGGGGATTGACACATGGTGAGTATATAGCGGAGAAGAATGTATATCAACCAGTTGCCAAAGAAATAGAAGCTGTAGATCAATATCTAGATGTTGCTATCTGGAATGGATTAATGAGAGAACACCAACAAGATTATAAGATACATGATTTTCTTGTGGAAGCACCAAATACTTCTCCAGATGGAAGGGGATACGCTTATCCACATATTTATAATACATATTTTTCAATGTATAAAATAGCAAAGAAATATCCAAATACCATTGAATATATAGAGGATGCCAATACCTATCTTCTTCGTGCGTATAGGATTTTGAAAGCATTGTATAGTGATGGTGTAGGTTATAACTGGGAAACAGGACTTATGGGAGAACTTATTACTCCAGATATTATTGCAGCTTTGGAGGAAGAAGGATATTACGAAGAAGCTCAGAATGTAATTACTATAATGGCTACCAAATACGATAATTTTAAAAACACGAAATATCCATATGGATCCGAGTATTCATATGATAATACAGGGGAAGAAGCGGTGTATACCCTTGCTAAGGTTAATCTTGAAACGGATACTGCCAATGCATCTTCGATGATGGACAAGATTAATGCTAAGACAAGAGCCTGTCGTGGTATTCAACCAGTTTGGTATCATTATGCGAATCCAACGACAATATGTGGTGAAAACTGGTGGAATTTCCAGTATACAGCTTCACTTGCAGGTTATTGTATGGATGATTGGTTGCGTATACAGAATAATGGTATGACAGAGGAAGAGATGGCCGAGGCAAGTCGCGTGAATTATGCAGCTAAGTTAGCTAACTTAACTTGTATCAATTCAGGACAGATGGATGCAGATCCTGAGAATATCGGAGCTGCTTCATGGACATATCAATCAGAAATGGGGAATCTAGGAGGTCAAGGAACAGGCGGAGGAAATCTGCATAATGGTTGGCGCCAAATGACAGGTGAAGCTGATTTAGGGTTGTTCGGTGCATTGCAGATTCTATCCTCTGATGTTGTAATTGATCCGATTTTCGGATTGTTTGGTTATGGATGCGAGGTTATGGAGTCTGGTGATACTTATGTGATAACACCTTTAGATGGTTTGTATACTAGGTTAAATCTTATTAATAATAAGTTATACATAGAATTAGAGCGAGATCAGTATACACAGGCAATTGTTGATAAGAACAATACGTTAATTGAATTAGCAATGAAGAACATAGAGAAGACAGAGCATGAGACAACAATTAACTTAACGGGACTTAATCCAGGATCCTATCAACTTCAAGTAAATGGTACTGTAGTTGGAAGTTTTCAAGCGGTGACAGGAAAGACTTCCGCAGTAACGATTCCATTACCTCAAGCAGATACAGCAATTGTTAAGGTAGAAGCGGCAGTTGCGCTTGCAAACAAAGAGCCTATCGTAGATGCTGGTGAGGATAAAGTTGTTGAGTTATCAGAGAAAGTTCGTTTAGTAGGAAAAGCAACAGATGATGGGTATGTGAATGCTACTTTAACGTATAAGTGGGAAGTGGAATCTACACCAGAAGGCGCAGAAGTAGCCATCACTAATACAGATAAGAGAATATCAGATGTAAGCTTCTCTATGGCAGGGACGTATATATTGAAATTAACAGCTGATGACGGAGAGTATGATAAATCAGACACTGTTACATATATAGTAAATGAGGATTCTGATAAGCCATTAGTAATGGCAGATTATACATTTGAGTCCATCTCCGATGATAAGAAGTACGTTATGACAGATACTGGAGAAGCATATTATGGGCAACTTACCTATAATCCTCAAATCATCAAGGAAAATAATAATGATAAATTGAAGATGACTGGTAAGATAAGTGGTGGTTATGTTGAATTACGGCATGCTTTGACGAATCAAGTTTCTAATGCAACTATTTCGGTTGACGTTAAGTTAACTGATGATCAGCTAAATCGTACAACGTTATTTGAATTTGGTAGCGACTGTGTGGTTGAGTTTGTGAGTGGAAATGAGATTTCTATGACTGTAAACGGGAACACAGTTAATACAGGTGTTGCTTTAGCAGCAGGATATAGGAAGAATATTGAACTCACAGTAGAATTGGATCATTATAAGCTTTACGTAGATGGAGTATTAAAAGGCGAATTAAAGAATACTGGATTTGCATTAAAGGATATACCAGCAAATACTCGGCATTTCATTGGGCGCTCAGCAGGAGAAACAGAACCATTTCTGAATGCATTAGTTGATAACTTCGTTTTGAAATCGTATGCAATGACAGCAAAAGAATTAGAAAATGCTTATGGTAGTACTGAAAAACGAGAGATACTTTCAGCAAAAAGTACTACAGTAATTACACAAGTTGGTAATGTGCCAGAGATGCCAACAAAGGTATCTGCCCTTTACTCAGATGGTGTTTATGAACTAGTAGAGGTAACTTGGGACTCGATTACAGAAGAACAATATAGTAAAGCAGGAGACTTTACTGTCAAGGGTAACGTAAAGGGAATGAGCGGAAAAGTGACCGCAACAGTAGTAGTAGTATCGGGAACATTACAGAATGTCGCATTAGATGCAACAGCAAGTGCAATTATTAACTCTGTGAATGATCTTGGTGGTGTAATTGGGCTAAACGATGGTTTCGATCCTAAGAGTTCAAGGGATACTTCCCATGGGGTGTGGCATAATTGGTTAGGAAACCAAGGTGCAGCAGCATGGGTACAATATGATTGGAGTGAACCACAAATCATCGCTGGAATGGATGCGTATTTCTTTAAAGATGGTGGTGGTAATTTTGCACCTGCTAACTATGTAATAGAGTATCTTGGAGAAGATGGAAATTGGTATAGTGTAAAAAACGTAAAAGGGTTAGGTGTTGAGATTAATAAATATAATAAAACAACGTTTGATCCTGTTTCAACGAGAGCACTCCGTATGACTATGATGCCAGCTTCCTTAGGATGTGGTGTTATTGAATGGAAGGTATATGGTTATAAGGATAGTATTGTAGTTGATAAATCGAGATTAAATACAACAATTGCAATGGCAGAAGGATTAGATCAAAAATTGTTTATTAATGGATTACAAGCTATGAATATCGCACTTGTAACTGCAAAAGAGATAGCAGCAAATAGGAATGTTACACAAATGCAAGTAGATATTGCAACACAAAATTTGATGTATGCTATTGCAGAATTAACACCTGTGGTTGAGGATAACATAGCGTATAATGCAAGTGTTTCTACCAGTTTTATATCCTCTTGGGAAAAACTAAGCGCTGTTAATGATGGTAAAGTATCAAGGTTATCTAATTCGAATGAAGTTCCGCATTATGGTACATGGGGAAATCTATCACCTTATGAAACTGTAACCTATACATGGGGTGTACCTATGAAGATTTCTTCAAGTGATGTATATTTCTGGACAGATGGAGGGGGTATACAAATACCAGACTCGTATCTGTTTGAATATATAGATAAAAATGGGGATTGGAAGTCTGTTGAGAATGCTAATGGTTATGAAGTGCTTAAAAAACGTACCGATAATGAAACAGAAGTACCGAATTTAGATGGATTTAATACGACAACATTCAATGAGATATCTACAACTTCATTCCGTATTACTATTATGAAACCTTCAGAAAATAGCGATGGTGTGGGCTTGGTAGAATGGCGTGTTTTTGGAATGGTGGATGATAGTGCTAAGGAGGATTGGCTTAGTACTCAGTTATTAAGGGAAGCACTTGCACTTGTTCCAGAGAAGGAAGAGTCTGCCTACACGACAGATAGCTATAAGGTGTATGCACAGGCACGGTTGAAGGCTAAGGAAGTAGAAGCAGATTCACAAGCAACAGCAGAGAAAAAAAGAGAAGCAGCCGCTAATCTAACGAAGGCGTATGAGGCATTAAAGTTAAAGTCAATAAATTCAAAACCAGATCAAGGTACATCAGACGATGTCGAGAAAGAAGAAAAGAATATTATATTAGATAAGAATTCAGAAATTATCTATCAAGGCATGACTACGACTATTCAGGTGAAAGCGGCACCAGAAGGTACGATTGTTTGGTCAAGTAGCAACGAGAACATAGCAACAGTAGATAATGGAGTAGTGACTGGAGTATCAACAGGAACTGCAAAAATTACTGCTGCTGTAGGCGGAAAGAGTGCAGTGTGTATAATTAAAGTAACTAAATTAGCAAAAGTAAAAAACATTAAGTTGGTATCTTCTGGATCAACATCAATGAAGTTATCTTGGGATAAGTTGACAGAAGCATCAGGGTATTATATATACCGTTACAAAGGCTTTAAGTGGGAGAAAATTGCAACAGTAAATTCCACCTCATATGTAGATACTAAGTTAAGTAGTAATAAAAATTATAGTTACCGAGTACGAGCGTATAAAAAAGTAGGTGGCGATACATTAGTAGGAGACTATTCTGCTACGATTAAGAGTAAGACTGGTCCAGGTAAGATAATTAATCTAAAGATAAAGAAAATTAGAGCATCTTCTTATAATCTATCGTGGAAAAAGACTACTGACGCAACTGGATATGAGATATACCAAAAGATAAATAAAGGTCAGTATAAGAAAATAAAGACGTTAGATTCAAAAACATTGAGCTATACAATTAAGGGATTAAAGAGTGGTAAATCATATACATTCTATGTAAGAGCTATCCGAAAGAAGGATAAGGTAACTAGTTATGGAACAAAAGCTTATACGAAGATTATAACTATAAAGTAGATATGCATAACCTGTATGAATTCCCATACAAGTTGAAAAGGAGTGGGAATTCGTACAGGAACAAGAAAGCTTTGTGTATAGTGGAATTGGGGGTGACTATTGTTATATTATGTCTGGTTTAATAAAGGTATATACTGTTAAAAATGCACAATATATATAATGATAAAATGTATATATTGTATAATATTATTTTTTTATGAAAAGACTATTTACAATTGTAAGTAAATATGTTTTAATATAGCTAATAGATTAAACGTATAATCAATAAAAAGAAACAAAGAGTTTTTGGGATGGTGATAATGAAGTAATAAAGGGTTCTAAAGGTAAGAATACAAGAACTAGATACAAAGAATAACATATGTAGAAGAGATCTTTCTTTTATTTGAGGTAATAAGACTAAATCTAAATGATTAAACGTTTATTCATAACTAGTAGCAAATCAAATACATAACAAATGGGGAACGTAAATATGAACAGACTGGAAATAGTTGATTTAAAAAAAACAAAGATTGATGATTCCTTTTGGAATAAGTATACTAGACTTGTGAAAGATGTCATAATTCCTTACCAATGGGCAGTTATCAATGACCAAGTAGAAGGAATCGAGAAGAGTCATAGTTTAAAGAATTTTAAGATTGCAGCAGGTAGGGAAGATGGAGAATTTTATGGAGCTGTTTTCCAAGATACAGACGTTGCAAAATGGTTAGAGGCAGTAGCTTATTCCTTAGCAGTCGATCCAGATGAAGAATTGATGAAAAAGGCTGATGAAGTAATTGATATCATTGGTGAAGCGCAGCAAGTTGACGGGTATATTAATACATATTTTACAATAAAAGCACCTGATTTAAGGTGGACAAATCTCGAGGAAGGTCATGAACTATATACAGCGGGTCACCTCATGGAGTCGGCAGTGGCATATTACAAAGCAACTGGAAAGGGAAAGTTCTTACATATTATGTGTCGCTTTGCAGATTTGATTTGTGAAGAATTCTCAGAAGAGAAAAACAATAGGGGTTATCCAGGACATCAAGAAGTAGAAATTGGTTTAGCGAAGCTATTTGAAGTAACTGGTGAAAGAAGATATATGGAACAAGCAAAGAGTTTCATAGATCGTAGAGGCGTTGGTGAGAATTATTTCCTTTGGGAGGAAAAACAACCTAAGTTCGAACGAATCTTCCCTGAATTCAAAGGATATGATCCGGCATATTCACAATCACATAAACCAGTTAAAGAACAAGAAACTGCTGAGGGGCATGCTGTTAGGGCAACTTATATGTACAGTGCCATGGTAGATGTAGCATGTGAATTTGAAGACGAGGAACTGTTTAAAGTTTGTGAGAGGCTTTGGAAGAATATTGTCGAAAAGCGAATGTATATTACTGGAAGTGTTGGGAGTTCGGGGTTACTAGAGAGGTTTACGACAGATTACGACTTACCGAACAATAGTAACTATTCTGAAACTTGTGCCTCGATTGGACTTGCGTTGTTTGGAAGAAGAATGGCGCAGATTACAGGAGAAAGCAAGTATATAGATGTAGTAGAAAAGGCATTATATAACACATTGCTATCAGGCATTGCGATGGATGGTAAAAGCTTTTTCTATGTTAATCCACTGGAAGTCTGGCCACCGAATTGTCAGCCAAAGACTTCCAAAGAGCATGTGAAGGCAGTAAGGCAGAAATGGTTTGGAGTGGCTTGTTGTCCGCCAAATATAGCCAGAACATTGGCGTCATTAGGGGAATACATATATTTTCAAAACGAAGACTCTATATGGCTTAATCTGTTTATTGCAAATAAAACAGAACTTGTTTTGTCTGGAGAAAAGGTGGAAGTAGAGGTTGATACACAGTTTCCTAACAATGGAAAGATTAAAGTTTCGCTGAAATCAAATAAAAAAATGAAAGGAAGGTTAGCAGTGAGAATTCCTGAATATGTAAAGGAATTTAAACTGACAGAAGATGGAGAACTTGTTGAACAAGCTTTCCTAAAAAAGGGGTATGCAACGTTTGAATTAAGTCAAACGGAACATATTGTGGAACTTGATTTTAAGGTTCAACCGAGAATTGTACATGCAAATCCGATGGTAAAGGAAGATGTTGGGAAAGTAGCTGTTATGAAAGGGCCTGTAGTGTATTGTATGGAGGAGATGGATAATGAAGAAAACCTACCGGCCTATTACATTTCAAGTGACGCAAAATTAACTGAAATTTACGAATCTGAGCTATTAAAAGGAACGACCATAATTAAAACCCTAGGGAAAAAGATGGTTCGTCATAGCTGGAAATCTGATGAATTGTACAAAGAAACTGAAGTGCAATTTGAAGATAAGGTGTTAACTTTTGTTCCATATGCTTATTGGGGTAACAGAAAGACTGGTGAGATGCTGGTGTGGATTAAAGAATTATTTCATGATTAAAAATTGGAGGATGGTATTATGAGAAAAAGAAATAAGTTATTAGCTTTGGCAATGGTAACTGTTTTAGCAATTGGAAGCTTAACGGGTTGTGGGAAATCAAACAATAAAACCAATAATGCGGATTCTGACAAAGAAGTATCAACCGTTACTGATTCTTCGGAAGAAACTCAAAAAGATACCGAAGTTAAAGAGACGACTACGGAACCAACTAAGCTCGAGATGTGGACATTTATAGAACTACATGGTAAACACTTCGATGATATGTGTGCAAAATGGAATGCAGAAAATCCTGACAGGCAGATTGAGTTATCGGTGAATGTATTGCCATATGAAGATATGCATAGTAAGTTGCAGATTGCATTACAATCTGGTGAAGGGGCTCCAGATATCGTAGATATAGAACTTGGTAAATATGCTAATTTCTTAAAAGGTGAGCCACAATTAGTACCACTTAATGATGCAATAGATCCATATAGAGCAGATATTGTTGAATCACGTATTGAATTATATAGTAAAGATGGAAACAATTACGGAATTCCTAGCCATGTAGGAGCAACAGTATGTTTCTATAACACAGAAATTCTAGAAGCAGCTGGTGTTAATTATGAAGATATTGTTACATGGGATGATTTTAAAGAAGCAGGTCTTAAAGTAAAAGAAAAAACAGGAAAATATATGATATCCGCTGATACAGGCGCTTTATGGCAATTAAATGTATTATTAGCACAACAAGGTGTTGACTGGGTAGATGATGCTGGTAAAGTGAATGTTAATATTCCTGAAGCAAAAAGAGCTCTTGAAATGCTTAAAGATCTGCAAGACGCTGGTATTGCAACTACAATTCCTGGTGGAAATCCAGATACAGAAGAAGCATATGCTTATTACAATGCAGGTGAAGTTGCATGTGCAGTAATGCCATTATGGCAAATGTCAAGATACACTAGTTATATGACTGATTTAAAAGGTAAAATCGCGATTGGTAAAGTTCCTGTGTTAGAAGCTGGTATGCCTAGTTCTGTAGGCGGTGGTGGTACAGGTACATGTGTAACTAATCAATGTGACGAGGTTCAATTAGCAAAAGATTTCTTAGCATATGCGAAGTTATCAACAGAAGGTTGTATTGGGCTTTGGAATAATTTAGGATTTGATCCATGTAATACAGAAGTTTGGGATATGAAAGAAGTAACACATAATCCTGATAACGAATTTGTTCAATACTTCAAGAACAATCCGTTCGATGTATTGAATTCTATGAAAGGTCAAATTGGATTGATTAAGTCTACTGATGCTTATCCATCTATTAATTCTACATTCAGCTCAGTAACTTTGAATTCGATCTTTGAGAGTGGTGAAGATATTGCTAAAATGTTAGAAGATACACAAAAACAAATTGAGAATGAATTACAATAAGTTGATTTAGAACATTTGAGTATATAGGATGATAACCCTATGGACGGTTTGAGTCCATAGGGGTTTTTCACTAGTAGAAGGACAAAAGGAGTCAATGTCGATGAAGAATAGTAGTTCATATATAAGGAAAGAGAAAAATAGAAAAGGTAATATCAAAAGATTGTTCTATTCCCAGAAAATCGCACCATTTGTGTTTATATTTCCATTCATACTGACATTTTTAATATTCTGGATAATTCCACTAGCTAAGTCAGGGGTTATGAGTTTTCAAATTGTATTACCTGGAGCTACAGAATTTATCGGCTTTAAGAACTATAAAAAGTTATTTGGGGATATGGTTTTTATAACTGCTGTAAAAAACAGTTTAAAGTACACTGTAGGAACATTAGTTTTACTAATTCCGATACCAATGTTTTTGGCGTATATGATCAATAGTAAATTGATGTTAGGAAAAGAAATATTTAAATCGGTATTCTTTGTACCAGTATTAACATCGGTAGTTGTTGTAGGTACCATATTTAGACTGATGTTTGGTGAGATGGATACAGCATTTATGAACACAGTGTTAAGTACAATAGGTTTAGAACCAGTGAAGTGGTTGAAGAATGAGACAACAGCGTATATTGCATTATTGTTCCTAGCTTGTTGGAGATGGACCGGAGTGAATTTGCTTTACTTCCTGTCGGGCCTTAACGGTATACCAGCAGAATTATATGAATCCGCGTCAATTGATGGAGCCTCATCATTGAAGAAATTCTGGTATGTATCTTTACCAATGTTAAAGCCAACAATTACATATGTTTTGACAATTAGTATCTATGGTGGTTTATCAATGTTTACAGAGAGTTATATGTTATGGGCAGGCAAAGATTCACCTATGAACATTGGATTAACTATAGTCGGATATTTATATAGACAGGGTATACAACAAAATGCAATGGGATATGCCTCTGCAGTTGGAATTGTATTACTTACAATTACCATGATTATTAATCTTGTTCAGTTAAAAATATCTGGAATGTTTAAGAGGGAGGATTAATCATGAGTAAAGAGAAGAATATTAAGGTGAGGGAACACCTAACAAAGAAGCAGAAGATATACCGTGTTTTATTAGTGATTTTCTTTATCATACTTTCGGTCATTATTTTAATTCCGTTTGCAGCAATATTAATTGCAAGTTTCAAAGAAGGAAAGGAATTAATTCAATATGGATTGAATTTGAGGATAGAGCCAGAGAAGATGAGTCTTAACAATTATGTTTATTTATTTACTGGAGAACATGAGTATTTTAAATGGTTTACAAACAGTGTAGGATTAACGGTTGTTCAAGTTGTATTAACCTTGTTAGTAAGTGCATGTGTAGGTTATGGTTTTGCAGCATACGAGTTCAAAGGAAAGAACTTTTGGTTTATCTGTGTATTGCTAATTATGATGGTGCCTTTTGAAATCTTAATGTTACCACTATATAATCAGATGAACGATATGGGGCTTAGTAATCATTATGCAGGTATTGTAATTCCTTTTATGGCAAATGCCTCAACGATCTTCTTCTTCAGACAGTTTCTGTCTGGAATACCAAAAGAACTTATAGAAGCGGGCAGAATCGATGGAGCTACAGAGTATGGAATATTCGGAAGATTAATTTTCCCACTTCTGAAACCAGCGATAGCAGCAATGGCAATCTTAAATGGAATGAATTATTGGAACAACTTTTTATGGCCATTACTTATGTTACGTGATTCAAGCAAGTATACATTACCAATTGGTTTGAATATTTTATTAACGCCTTATGGTAATAACTATGATCTATTAATCGTAGGTTCTTGTTTCTCGATCATTCCTATTTTTATATTATTTATATGTTTCCAAAAATATTTTATTGAAGGAATGGTTGCAGGTGCAGTAAAAGGATAAATAAGAAAAAGCGTATTAATCTTAAGCGATAGGAGACTACATATATGAATAAAAACACTAAGATGATAATTGACAAGATGATACCAATCTCAGAGATTGACAATCGAATCTACAGTTCATTCATAGAGCATTTGGGGAGGGCGGTATATAACGGTATCTATCAACCAGGACATGAGAGTGCAGATGAGGATGGCTTTCGACTTGATGTATTGCAAACGGTGAAGGAACTTCAGATTCCGATGATTCGTTATCCAGGAGGTAATTTTGTATCAAATTACTTTTGGGAAGATGGAGTAGGGCCGAAAGAAGAACGTAAAAGACGATTGGATTTGGCATGGAGAAGCTTGGAGACGAACGAAGTTGGATTGAATGAATTCGCTAAATGGGCTTCGAAGGCGGGGGCTGATCTTATGATGGCAGTAAATCTAGGAACAAGAGGAATAGCAGATGCTTGCAATCTACTAGAGTATTGTAATCATCTTAGTGGTACATATTACAGTAATTTAAGAAGAAAACATGGAATTGAGAAGCCGTATCATATTAAAACATGGTGCTTAGGAAATGAGATGGATGGTGAATGGCAACTTGGTAAAAAGACGCCGATGGAATATGGAAGACTTGCAGCAGAGACAGGCAAAGCGATGAAACTGATCTGTCCAGATATAGAACTGGTATCGTGTGGAAGCTCATTCGTTGCCATGCCAACTTTCCCAGAATGGGAAGCTATTACGCTAGAGCATACATATGATTATGTGGATTATGTTTCCTTACATCAATATTATGGTAATACACAAAATGACACGGCGGATTTCCTTGCAATGACACAAGATATGGAGCATTTTATCCATACGGTTGTTTCGACATGCGATTATATTAAAGCGAAGAAACGAAGCAAGAAAACAATGAACCTTAGCTTTGACGAATGGAATGTTTGGTTCCATTCCTCTGAAGCAGATGATGATACAATGAAGAATCATCCTTGGCAAGTTGCACCACATCTTCTTGAAGATGTATATACCTTTGAAGATGCTATTTTAGTGGGTCTTATGATGATTACCTTATTAAAACATTCGGATCGTGTTAAGATTGCGTGCCTTGCTCAGCTTGTGAATGTAATAGCGCCAATAATGACAGAAGACAACGGTGGCGTGTGGAAGCAAACAATCTATTACCCATTCTTACATATGTCATTATATGGTAGGGGAGTTGCATTGCAGTCACTTACACATACAACGAAACATGATACGATTGGACATTGTGATGTTACTGATGTTGAGAGTATAGCAGTATACAATGAAGAAAGAGAAGAAGTCACAATCTTTGCTGTTAATCGCAATGTAGATGATGATATTCAATTTGAAGCTGATTTACGCAGTTTTGTAGGATATCAAGTGAAAGAGTATCTTGTTATGGAAAATAATGATATGAAGATTACAAATGGATACCAAAAGGAACGAGTTAAACCAAGACAGAAGAATGAATTCAATTTTACTGATGGTAACTTTGAAACTATTATGAAGAAATGTTCATGGAATGTAATACGTCTAAGTAAGTAATTAGATATAAACAGTAGTAATATTTCGTATATAGTAATGAAACAAGAATAGACGTATCTAAAAATAAACATTATAATAATACATAGACAAAAGAAGGATCATGATTGGAGATTATAGTAATGTTTATAAAAGAAGATAATACGTTTAATGATATGAGAAAAAACTCTACTCTGCAATGGCTAGAACAATTACTTGATGGAGAAGATGTGGTGAATAAACATGGAGCAAAACTTACGTTAGAATACATTGAATATCTCCATAAAAAGAATGATGAATTGAAAGAACAAATAGCCTTGCGTGATGAGTTTTTAAGACGATTAAAATCAAAGGAAGTCAAGAAGTAATGTACTGTCACATGAGAGAACGATAAGTAGTCCTCTCGTGTGACAGTTTTTTTGTATAGAAGCAAAATAAACCACCGGCTCTGCCGGTGTGTCCCCAGCCA
>JAHZFJ010000041.1 GCA_019421365.1 Lachnospiraceae bacterium | reverse complement strand
AATAGCCCCTTATAGGGGCAGAGCAAGCCACCAGCTAAGCTGGTGGTCTTGACTCGATTCTTGTGCTATCTTTAGGCAGGAGGAAGATTTTTAAGGTGGGAGAGGTAATCAAGTCTTGGACAGAGAATTGGACAACATTATCTACATGATTTAATCATATTTTATAATCTGCATATCTTTAAAATCTTTAGGAGATATTCCATATTCTTTTTTAAATGCTCTGTAAAAGCTGGAATAATCTCCAAATCCAAATGTATGATAAGTTTCTTTAATACTCATTTTCCCAAGAATAGCTTCTTTACAAAGAGCAAGTCTCTTTTTGGTAATATATTGATGAATTGACATTCCTAGGTTGTCCTTAAACACATGGGCTATGTAATATTTGCTTACGAAGAATTCTTCTGCCAACTTTTCGAGTGAAAGATTTTCTTCTAGATGATTCTCGATATATTCTGTAAGCCGTTGATATAGAGAACTTTCTTCATTCCTTAATTTAGGGTTAATACGTTCATGTACCAGTCGGTTCAGATGCAGTACCAAATCATTAACGCATAGAGTAATCTGAGCATCTCTGCCAAATCGATCGGACTGCATTTCCTCAATCAGTCTAAGAATCTTAGATTGAACTGCGTTAAAGGTAATCTGGTCGTTGTGAAAGATATAGTTTTTACTGACTTGGACATACTGCATTAGAAAAGCATAATCTGAAGAAATATGTAGTAGATAATTACAGTATTCCTGGCTAATCCAGAATACAAATCGTCGGTATGGGGTCTTCATACTATGAATGATTGGCCTATGAGGAAGATGAGGGGGGACTAGCATGATATCTCCATATTGAACTGGATATTTTTCATTTCCAATCTGAATGCTTACATCACCTTCTAAGAAAAAATAAAATTCATAATAATCATGTGAATGTAGATTTACTTGTGAAAGGTTATGATCATTGTAATAGTAGATCTCAAAATCCTGAGATAGCATGTATTGCCTAGTATTAAACGTAGTCTGAAAGTTTTTCTTCATGTTAGATCCACTCCTTTATAGCTTCACATTATCATAAAACCACAACATTTGCAATGTATACAACAATCTCATCAATGGATTTTTTTGGTGAATTTCTTATAATAGAGTTAACGACATTGAAACAACACATTAAGAAAAGGAAGGTATGTGAACTATGGAAATGACACTTAGATGGTATGGGGCAAAATTTGATACAGTGACATTGCAACAAATTCGTCAAATTCCTGGCGTGACAGGAGTAATCACCACATTGTATGATACGGCACCGGGAGAAGTATGGAGTCTTGAACGAATAAGAGAAATGAAAGCAGAAGTAGAAGCTGCAGGACTGCGATTAGCAGGGATTGAAAGCGTCAATGTGCATGAAGAAATCAAAACAGGCGGAGCAAATCGTGACAAATATATCGATAACTATATTGAGACTCTAGAAAACCTAGGACAAGAAGATATCCATTTGGTTTGCTACAACTTCATGCCAGTATTTGACTGGACTAGAACCGAACTTGCAAGAAAGCGTTCAGACGGTTCCACGGTACTCGCTTATAATCAAGAAGTAGTCGATTCATTGAATCCAGAAAAAATGTTTGAATCCATTGCGAGCGATATGAACGGAACTGTAATGCCAGGCTGGGAACCAGAACGTATGGAGCATGTAAAAGAATTGTTTGAAATGTATAAAGATATCGACGATGAACAACTGTTCCAGAACTTAAAGTATTTCTTAGAACGTATTATGCCAGTCTGTGACAAGTATGATATCAATATGGCTATTCATCCTGATGACCCAGCATGGAGCGTATTTGGCTTACCACGTATCATTATTAACAAGAAAAATATTCTACGTATGATTCAGATGGTAGATAACACTCATAACGGTGTGACATTTTGTTCTGGTTCATATGGAACGAATCTAGAAAACGATTTACCAGATATGATTAGGTCTTTAAAGGGAAGGATTCATTTTGCACATGTACGTAATCTGAAATTCAATTCTCCGACAGATTTCGAAGAAGCAGCGCACCTTTCTTCCGACGGAACCTTTGATATGTATGAAATTATGAAAGCGTTATATGATATTGGATTTGAAGGACCAATCCGTCCCGATCATGGACGTATGATATGGGGAGAAGTGGCGATGCCAGGATATGGACTCTATGACCGTGCACTTGGAGCTACCTACCTTAATGGTTTGTGGGAAGCAATCGTGAAAGGAGCTAGATAATCATGAAATTAACCACACAGGGACTTGCAGATATTAAGAAATGGGAAGATGCAGGGTATGCACTTCCTAGATTTAATAGGGATAAAGTAACTACAGCAACGAAAGAAAATCCATTCTGGATACACTTTGGTTCAGGAAACATATTTCGTGCATTTCAATCAAATGTAGTCCAGAATCTATTGAATGAAGGTGTTATCGATAGAGGTCTCGTGGTAGCTGAAGGATTCGATTATGAGATCGTAGAGAAGATGAATCGTCCTCATGATGATTATAGTATTCTTGTAACCTTAAAAGCAAATGGAGATGTAGATAAGACAGTAGTAGGAAGTGTAGTAGAATCCTTGACAGCGGACTCTGATAATGAAACAGACTTTAGTCGCCTAAAAGAAATCTTTACTAAAGACTCTCTACAGATGGTTACCTTTACTATCACAGAAAAGGGATATAGCCTAGTGAATGGAAAAGGAGAGTTGCTTCTTGATGTGGAAGCAGATTTTAAGAATGGACCGGACATGCCAAAAAGCTACATAGGAAAAGTTGCAAGCCTATTATATACTAGGTTCCTATCAGGTGAGAAGCCAGTTGCTATGGTAAGCATGGATAATTGTTCTCATAATGGAGATAAGTTATATGAAGCCATTAATACTTTCGCTATGAAATGGGTTGAAAATGGTAAAGCGGATTCAAATTTCGTGACTTATGTGAATTCTGCAGATAAAGTAACCTTCCCATGGACTATGATCGATAAAATTACACCAAGACCAGATACCTCTGTAGAAGAAATATTGAAAAAAGATGGAGTGGAAGAACTTAACCCTGTTATCACCTCTAAGAACACATATGTTGCTCCGTTCGTAAACGCAGAAGAGTGTGAGTATTTAGTAATTGAAGATGCATTTCCTAATGGTAGACCGGAACTTGAAAAGGGAGGACTTGTCTTCACTACTAGAGAAACAGTAGATAAAGTAGAGAAGATGAAAGTATGTACCTGTCTTAACCCGCTACACACTGCACTTGCAGTTTTTGGATGTCTGTTAGGATATCAGAAGATTTCTGATGAAATGAAAGATGTGGAGTTAAAAAAACTGGTTGAGACTATTGGTTACGTAGAAGGACTTCCGGTAGTTGTAAACCCAGGCGTTTTGGATCCGAAAGAGTTTATCGATACTGTATTAAATGTCCGTGTGCCAAATCCATTTATGCCAGATACACCACAACGAATTGCAACTGACACTTCTCAAAAATTAGCTATTCGCTTTGGTGAGACTATCAAAGCATATCAAGCATCAACAGATTTAGATGTCAAAGACCTGAAACTAATTCCACTAGTTTTTGCTGGTTGGTTGCGTTATCTGATGGCTATCGATGATGAAGGAAATACTTTTGAGCTTAGCCCAGACCCGCTATTAGATACCGTATGCCCATACGTAGCAGGTCTTAGATTAGAAGAAAATCAAGATGTTGAAACAACTGTTGCACCACTACTTAGAATGAAACAAATCTTTGGTGTGGATTTATATGAAGTAGGATTAGCTGATAAGGTTTGTGGCTATCTTAAAGAGTTAACAAAAGGAGTAGGCGCAGTCCGCGATACTTTGAAGAAATACGTATAAGTAGTCTTACTATTTGCTATTCAAACATCTGAATAAATCGCTGCCCTATACCGGAGAGATAGAGATCTTTTCGATATATGGCAGCTATTTTTGTATATAGAGTAGGAACATCGATAATCTTACTGATAAGATTAGGGTCTGGAATAGCTGGTGTAATGGAACGAGGTATAATTGCTACGCCTAAACCTGCAGCGGCCCACATAAGAGAGGTTCTAGCATCGTCATTCTTACAATATACTTTCGGAACGAGAGAAGCGTTTTGAAAGGAGTTTGTCAGCAGATTCTCAAATCTACGGTAATAGATAAGTGGTAGATCCGTAAGTTCTTCAAGTCCTATTGTTTCACCTGTCACATGCCCTAGATATTCTTTCGTCCCTACCGCAACCATGGGCTCTTCTTCTAAGTAAATACAGTGGAAGCCTTCTTCATGGAATGGTGTACGGACGATAGCAATTTCAATTGTGCCCATTTTTAATTTCTCTAACAGTTGGAATGTATTACCTTCATATAATTCAAAATTCACATCTGGATATTGATTGTGAAAATGTTTTAGATGTTTATCAAGTAGAACAACACCGCATGAAGATATGGTTCCAAGGTGAATGGTTCCTTGTAATCCAGTACCCAAATCTGTGATTTCTCGTATGGCTGCACTGGATAGATCAACAATGGTTTGTGCTCGGTTATATAGAATATGTCCAGCATAAGTCAAGGTAATCTTTCTAGAACCCCGTTCAAACAACTTAGTACCAAGTTCCTTCTCAAGTAACTGCATCTGGTTACTAAGAGGAGGTTGTGAGATATGTAATCGCTTAGCGGCAGCAGTGATGCTTCCAGCTTCAGCGACTGTTAAGAAATATTGTAACTGCTTTATATTCATAAGGGGACCTCTTTCTATAAAATTATATCTAAACTTCTAGTTCGTTCATATCTAAGATATATATAAAACCATATCAGTATCGTATGGTAAGCATATTAAATAAATATTTTTCATATACTTTCTTCTATGTTATTATAGTAAAGAGTGCGTAATAGTGCAATATAAGATTCGAGAGTTAAAAGGTCTTAGCAAAACTCTTAGTAACATAGGGTTGCTTCTTTGTCGGCGTACTATAACTAAAAAACGATAGCGTAACATCTATAGTACTTCTTAGTGTGTACTATGTAACCCAGGAAGGCGAGGCAAGGATGCCGAGCCAGCCTGAAGTGAGGCAGGATGCCGAATTGAGGGCGGTTCCGTATTGATTCGACACCTTTTGGTACACACTTAGAAGTACTTAGATGTGTAGCGTGTTTTGTGTTATAGTACGCTGACGAAGAAGCTGCGAAATGTATAAGAGTTTTGCACCAAAAGGCTTTTGACACTCGAATCCAATATAATACATAGGAGGAGTAGATGCATGAAAAAGTTAGCACGTTACTTAAAGAGTTTTAAGAAACAAGTCATAATTGGCCCAATCTTTAAGTTACTAGAGGCCATCTTTGAACTGATTGTTCCACTTGTTATGGCAAGTATTATTGATAATGGTATAGCAAATGGGGATAAGGCGTATGTACTTAAGATGGGTGGAGTGATGATATTACTGGGGGTATTAGGCTTAGTATTTGCTTTGATATGTCAATATAGTGCGGCACTTGCTTCACAAGGTGTAGGTACGAAACTTAGGAATGATTTATTTAAGCATATTAACAGTTTATCCTATAAAGAGATTGATGAGTTAGGTACGAATTCATTAATAACAAGAATTACAAATGATGTAAATCAGATACAATTAGTCGTAGCTATGCTAATTCGACTTGTTATACGTGCTCCTTTCTTAGTTATAGGAGCAGCTGTTATGGCATTGATGATTGACTTAAAACTAGGATTAATTTTTATAATAGTAGCTCCATTAGTATCTGCGGTGTTGTATTTTGTTATGAGTCGTTCAGTACCATTTTATAAAGTACGTCAGACAAAACTTGATGAGGTATCATTAATTACAAGAGAGAATTTATCCGGTGCCAGAGTAATTCGTGCTTTCTCAAAACAAGAGCATGAGAGGGAACGATTTAATGAGTCAAGTGATGAAGTGGCTGATATTGCAATTCGAGTGGGTAAGCTATCAGCAATACTAAATCCAGCAACATTTATAATATTAAATGTTGCTATTATAGCAATCATCTGGTTTGGAGGTTTTAGAGTAGATAATGGAAGCTTAACACAAGGCCAGATTATTGCGTTTGTAAACTACATGACACAAATATCTTTAGCATTAGTAGTCGTTGCAAACTTAGTTGTTGTTTTTACAAAAGGTAGCGCAAGTGCAGCAAGAATTAATGAAATCTTCGAGACAGAGTCATCAGTAGTAGAAGGAAATTATACAAGTGATATCTTAAAGAACAATAATAAAAAAAATAATGTAAATCAAGGTGATACCAATGGAAATCATGGTAAATTGAATAACACTACGAACTTAGTTCCAAAGATTCAGTTCAAAGATGTATCCTTTTCTTACCTAGGGAACGAAGAGTACTCTCTTGAACATTTAACAGTTGATATTAAAAAAGGTGAAACGGTCGGTATCATAGGAGGTACGGGTTCAGGTAAGACAACATTAGTAAATCTTTTACCACGATTCTATGATACATCAAAAGGTTCCATCTTAATTGATGGTGTTGATGTAAAAGAATACAGTTTAGAAGCACTTCGCAAACAGTTTGGTATCGTACCACAAAAGGCGGCATTATTTGGTGGGACGATATTAGAGAATATGAGATTTGCAAAAGAAGATGCTTCCATGGAAGAGATACGTAAAGCAGCAAAGATTGCACAAGCAGAGGAGTTCATCGAAAGTAAGCCAGAAGGATATAATACTATAGTTTCCCAAGGAGGTAAGAATCTATCAGGTGGACAAAAACAGAGATTGACAATTGCAAGAGCATTGGTTGGTAGTCCTGAGATATTAATTCTCGATGATAGTGCAAGTGCATTAGATTTTGCAACAGATGCCAAGCTTCGTAAGGCTATACATGAAAACTGTGAAGGAATGACGGTATTCATTGTATCACAAAGAGCAAACTCGATTAAATATGCGGATAAGATTATTGTATTAGATGATGGTCTTGTGAAGGGCATCGGTACTCATGATGAACTATTTGATAGCTGCGAAGTGTACCGCGAAATCTGCTTATCACAGTTAAGTGAAGAGGAGGTGCGTAGATAATGGCAAAAAACAAATCGAATACTATAGATACGAATGAAAGTCAATTTGCTGTCTTGAAACGTATCTTACAATTTGCAAAACCATATAGAAAATATCTAATCTTTGCATTTATCAGTGCATTTATTAGTGTAATTGTAAGTTTATTAGTTCCTGTATTAATCGGTCAGGCTATTGACGTGATTGTAGGTAAAGGGAATGTAGATTTTAATAGGCTGGTAACCATCTTAATAGCTATTGCCATAGCAATTGTAATCAGTGCTGTTTTCCAATGGATCATGACATATTGCACGAATAAGATTACATTTTTATCGGTACGAGATCTTCGTATGGCGGCTTTTGATAAATTAATTCAGGTACCACTAAGATATATAGATGGAACATCACATGGTAACATTATGAATACTATGATTAATGATATTGATCAGATATCAGATGGTTTACTACAAGGTTTTGCACAGCTATTTACTGGGATAATGACAATCGTTGGTACATTAGTAATCATGTTATTAGTCAATTATAAGATAGCGCTTATTGTAATCATTATGACCCCACTATCTATGGTAGTTGCCTCATTTATCTCAAAACGTACGTACAATAAGTTCAAGGAGCAATCTTCAATACGAGGTGAGATTGGTGGTTATATTGAAGAGATAATTGGAAATCAGAAAGTGATTACTGCATTCTGTTATGAAGACCGAGCACAAGAGAAGTTTGAAGAAATGAATCAAAGATTATACGATTGTGGCGTTATGGCTCAATTTTATTCATCTTTAACAAATCCTTCTACCCGTTTTGTGAATGGGTTAGTATATGCAGTTGTTGCTATTGTCGGTGCATTATCGGTAATTAATGGAGCGTTTTCTGTAGGACAGTTATCTAGCTTCCTTACTTATGCAAACCAATATACGAAACCATTTAATGAGATTTCAGGTGTAATTGCGGAGTTGCAGTCAGCATTTGCCTCTGCTAGAAGAGTATTTACATTACTTGATCAAGAAATTGAGGTTGATCCGGATAAACAAGAAGATTATACAAACAAAGCGACAGTTGGTAAGGTTGACCTTGAAAAGGTATCCTTTAGCTATAATAAAGAGATATCCTTAATAGAAGATTGGAGTTTATCAGTGAAACCGGGTCAAAGGATCGCGATAGTGGGGCCAACTGGTTGTGGTAAGACGACAATTATTAATTTGCTAATGCGTTTCTATGATGTAGATGGTGGAAGTATCCAGGTTGACAATCGTGATATCAAAACCATGTCTAGAGAAGAACTACGCCGTAATTATGGTATGGTATTGCAAGAGACTTGGTTATTCCACGGGACTGTTCGTGAGAATATTGCTTATGGTAAAGAAAATGCTACTATGGAAGAAATCATCGCTGCAGCAAAGGGTGCTCATGCCCATAGCTTTATCAAACGTCTACCAAACGGTTATGATACTGTAATCTCAGAAGAAGGGGATAATATTTCCCAAGGTCAGAAACAGCTACTATGTATTGCACGTATTATGTTAACGAAACCACCGATGTTAATTCTTGATGAAGCAACAAGTAATATTGATACTCGTACAGAAATCAATATACAGAAAGCATTCAAGAAATTGATGGAGGGAAGAACAAGTTTCATCATCGCACACAGACTATCAACAATCAAGGATGCAGACCGTATTCTAGTTATGGATAAAGGTCGTATCTTAGAACAAGGTAACCATGAGGAACTTCTAACAAAAGGTGGTTACTATGCGAAGTTATATAATAGTCAGTTTAAGCAGACGGTGTAAAAGAATATTAAATGATATTTGAATACAGAATATGTGCAAGACGAAGCACTAAGGAAAATAATCCTGAGAAAAGGAGTTCTATAGCTATTGAATAAGAGAGGTTAATATAAAGAATATGTACGCCGAGATTATATTGTGATTGATAACAATCCGTATAATCCGGCTTTTTATTTATTATAATAGTCAATGACTATTGTTTACGATGGTGCAGCTTAGAATGGGGAACGAACAACAGGTTGAATTTGTTTCCCTTCAAGTGCCATTTCAAGTGTTGGTAAAATCAATTCTGTATAAGCAATCATTGAACTAGGTTTTTTAACATAATCATCTTGACCAAATGGAACAAAATATATATTTTTCGTATTCAATAAGGTACCAATATTCTTGAGATTCATTCCAAGAGCATCGTTAGTAGATACGGAAATTACTAATGGTTTGCCATTACGAATGTGTCCTTTTGCAGCCATTAAAACAGGTGTATCAGTAATTCCGTTTGCAAGTTTTGCTAACGTATTACCTGTACATGGAGCTATAACAACAATATCAACTAGGTTCTTAGGACCAAGAGGTTCAGCATCTTCAATCGTAAGAATTGGATCATTTCCTGTAATTTCGGTAATTTCTTTCATATAATCAGCTGCATTACCAAAACGGCTATTAATTGTCTGTGTGTTGAAGGAGAAGATTGGTATAACATTAGCACCAGCGGCAACAATATCTTTTACTGCGGCCTTAACTCTTGCATGCATACAAAACGAGCCTGTAAACGCAACTCCAACATTTTGACCGGATAGAGTCATAGAATCACTTCTTTCTTTGTTAGGATATGGGATAATATTACATTGTTTAATATATCAGCTGAAGTTTCAGGAGCGTATTTACCAGGCAATCCAAGACATAGGGATGCACGTATGCCGTATTTCTCACATGCCTCAAAATCAGTACCACCTGGTTTCGAAGCAATATCTATAATAATTACCTCCTTGTTTAGCTGTTTAATAAGTGGTTCGTCAATAACCATATTCGGTATGGTATTGAATAGGAATGAGTATTCATTAATTGATCCGGATAGTTTCTTTAAAGGTAGAGTCTGAAAACCCAGCGCATCGGCATAGGCGAGAGCCTCTTCACTTCGTGCACAGATAGTTACATTAGCTTGCAAGCCTTTCAACTTATCTGCTAATATCTTTGCGCATCGGCCAAAGCCTAAGACTAGGCAAGAACTACCATGAAGATTAATTGTACTTTGGCGAATGGCTTCTACTATGGTTCCCTCTGCAGTTGCAATTGCATTTTTGATGCTTACAGGTTCCATTTGCATGAAATCATACCAAGGAATCTGTTTACTATTGCAAGCCTCTTGAATCTTAGGTAGAACAACGCCACCAAAGAATACATGATTACTATTCAAGTTATTAATTAGGTTCTCGACTGATAAATCCTCAAGTTTTTGATCACTAGTAATCATTACTTTATCGTGAGAGACCGGTACGGGGCATACGATGATATTTCCAAAGTTTAATGCAGATTTCAGTGAGGAAGCTCGGTATATTAAATCATATTGGCCTTCAATTTCAAGACCATAGGTTGCTACAAGATATCCCTTAGCAACAAGTTTGCGAACCATATAACATTGGCGCAAATCACCACCAAGGAATACAATACGGTTATTCTCTTTCATGCTTTACCCCATTTCATATAATCCTTTTATATGTATTAATATATGAGGTAGGCATTAAGTTGTGAATTGTTTGAGAGTGATTTAATCAGAGTACTTAGGAAATCAGAAATGTGAAATATGTTTGATTTAATATAGAAAAAAATTGAAACGGCTCCTTTTTATCATAATGATATAAAAGGGGCCGTTATTTTACTGATAATTTTATTTTATTTATTATTGGTTTGTACATATATAAACTGATAGTAACTTAGCTTACAATTCCCATTAACCTTAAATGTCAAAGTGTCAGTATTATTCAATGGAGTTAATGATTCATCGTATGTGAATTGAATTTCAATGAAATCTTCTGTTTGCTGTAAGGATTGCTCCAGTAATAATTGTTCACCGAATAAAATCTGTAGTTCTGTATCAGTTACTGCATGATAGTTAATGGCAATGGTGTTTTTAGGTGTAGTAAGTGATACATCGTTGTAAGTAAGAATCATAGTTTTTTTATTATCCTTTGGAAGAACACAAGAATAGCCCATAGTACCTTTATGTAGATATGCGTTGTCATACCAATCATAACGGTCAAAAGCAGTAGTTTTACTTACATTGCGAGTACCAATCGCTTGGCTACTAATATAGAGTGTATCTTGCAAACGAATATCTTCACTAGATGCACCAAGTAGGAAATGATACGTACCGCTTTCTAGTAACATTGTATTATTAACTACATCAAAGTATTGTAGATCGCTTGTAGGAACTGTGAATGTTACTTGCTTACTTTCATTAGGTTTTATATAGATGCGAGCAAATCCTTTTAGTCCCTTTTGTGGGCGAATGGTCCTAGATCCTTCTTGACGTACGTATAATTGAATAACTTCATCAGAAGCAACGGTGCCTGTGTTTGTAATAGTTGCAGTTACCTTAATAGTAGCAAAATCTTGTTGTGTAACAAGTAGATCGCTATAGGTAAAGTTCGTATATGAAAGTCCATATCCGAATGGATATAGTACCTTGCCATCAAAATATTGATAGGTCCGTTTTCCTTTAATAATATCGTAGTCATTGATATCAGGGAGACAGGATATATCTGTATACCAAGTCATATTCAGTCGACCAGCAGGTGAAGTCTCACCAAATAATACACTTGCAATTCCATGCCCTAGCTCTTGGCTGCCAGATGCACTACAGACAATAGCTGGAATGTGTTCTTGTTCCCAATTAATAGCATAAGGATAATTGGTAATCAGGACTAAGATTGTATTTGGATTCGCATCATACACCGCCTTAATTAATTCTTCTTGATAAGGAGGGAGAATGATATCTGTACGGTCAACGTCTTCTTTACCATTAATCATTGGATTACTTCCAAGGAATACAACTGCTTTGTCTGCTTTTTTAGCAGCGTCTACGGCAGATTTAATTCCATCTTCAATAATGTGGATGTTAAATGCGCTATAATCTGTATCTTCTCCAGCAGTAAAGGTATTATTCTCATCGATATACACGTGTTTGTCGTTCCATGTATCAATATAATAACTTCCATCTTCTTGTTTCTTAAGATCAAATGCCTCTTTAATAAACCAGCCGAAGGCTTCTCTCTTTGACGCGCTAATTACATTGGTATCATCATCGATACTTACATAGCTATTGTTGCTATGCTCAATAAGTGTACTAGAGCCAAAGCCCCAATCGGTATGTAGGAAAGTACTAGCATGTTCTTTATCAGTAAGGACAAGATTGTTCTGTTCATCTAAGCCGACAAAGGAGTCCCTAAATTGTATTTGAATCTTATCACATCCATTGGTAGTAAGAAGAGTAGCATTCTTAGCAGTATCCTTTATTCCGGCAAGTGGAGTGATCGTATAAGGTGGCTGTCCACAATACCAGTCTTTGTACCAAACATCTGAAAGTGGCCCTATAACGGCAATATCCTCGGTAATATCTTTAGAAAGTGGTAGTAAATTGCCCTCATTCTTAAGTAATACAACGGATTTTTTTGCTGCTTCAAGTGTTAAAGCACAATGCTCATCACAACATAAGAAATCTTCAGGTACATTCGCGTATGGGTTCCTTGGAAGCGCATCATATATGCCAAGACGAATTCTAGTACCAAAGGAATGACGAATAGAACGGTCGATATCCTCTATTGTTATTAAGCTACGTTCTAGAGCTTCTCTAGCAGCTGCTACAATTACAACTTCATCATCTGTAAAGCAATCGATTCCGGCCTTCAAACCATACGCAATGGTCTCAGCATGAGAACTAAAGTACTTGTGGTCATTCACCGTTTGTTGCATATCAGCACCATCGCATACAATATGACCTTGTAATCCCCATTGATCCTTCACAATGGTTTGTACTTCATCATTCACAATACAAGGGATCCCATTAATCTCATTATAAGCAGTCATCATAGCTTCTGCTCCGCCTTCAATAATAGCACGACGGAATGGCTCTAAGTAATACTCGTGTTTGTTACGTGGATCGATGGAAGAGGAGATTTTAATCCGATCTGTTTCCACATTGTTTGCATAGAAATGTTTTAAGGAAGCACCGCAGCGAATGTAGAATGGGTCTTTACCACGCATACCTCTAATATACGCACTTGCCATCTTGCCAGTTAAGTAAGGGTCCTCACCATATGCTTCTTCTGTACGTCCCCAACGTGGGTCACGTTCCATATCAATTGTTGGTGCCCAACAACATAGTCTACCATTCTTTTCTTTCTGGTAAACCACGCGAGCTTCATTACCAACGCTTTCTCCAATAAGGTCAAGTAGTTCGGTATCCCAAGTTGTACTCATACCAATTGGTTGTGGGAAGGCAGTTGTATGAATACATTCTCCTTTGTTAAAGGCCTGATCATGACGAGCCTCAATACCATGTGCTGCTTCACCACCAAGATAGAACTGTGTGATTCCTAGACGTGGAATGGTAGGGCAACCAGTAGTTAAGCAGTGTAGTTTTTCCTCTAGTGTTAAGTTTGCTACAAGATAGTCAAGACGTTTCTCAAGAGGTAAGGAACTATCCCATAATGGACTATCTTTGTAGTTATTATATTCACTCATGTAGTAACCTCCAATACATAGTTTTATGATTATTATAGCGTTAAAAAGAGTACTTGGACATTCCCTATCGTGTGTGTTTATTGGAGGGATTTAGTAGTGAAAATCAGTGATGATATACTAATATGTTATAGATTAGATTTACAATGATACCAAATTGTACCATGTTTTACGTTAGATACCTGTGATATACTATTACTGGTTAGAGTGTCAAAGGCCCTCAAAAACCTTGCCTTCGTCAATTTGCATATTCACTGACCTGACTAATCAAAATAAGAAATGGGCTTTTGACACTCTAACCAGTAGTATTATTTGTAACAGAATTAATAATAGCAATGTTGTTACGGAATGGAGGCTAATATGAAAAATTTAAAAATATATTTTACTTCAGATGTACACGGATATGTATATCCAACAGATTATCTAGATGATTGTATGAAAGACGTTGGACTTTTGAATTGTATAAATCATTATGACAAAGATGGTAATACATTAATAATTGATGGTGGTGATACGATACAAGGGTCGCCTTTTACCAATTACCTAAGTAGTAAGGTTCATGAGAAGCATCCGATGGCGGATATTATGAATGCAGCAGGATATGATTATGTTACCTTCGGCAATCATGAGTTTAATTATGGTTATGAATATCTAAAATCTTATATGAATCATCTTAATGGTAAATGCCTCTGTGCGAATATTAATGATATAACTGGGGGCATTCAAGTCCTACCTTATGACATCAAGGTTATGGAGAATGGATTGAAAGTTGGTGTAATAGGCTTCACTACGGATTATATTACTCGTTGGGAGAGGGCATGTAATATAGAGAATTTTCAGATTGATGATGTGTATACATCAATCGAGAAAATTTTTGATACTGTTAGACAGCAGGTAGATATTGTGATTGGTATCTATCATGGAGGATTTGAATATGACTTAGCGACTGATCAAAAGTTAAGTGATTCAAAGGAGAATATTGCTTATAAGATCTGTAAGGAGTTTGATTTTGACATCCTCTTAACAGGACATCAACATATGCCCATTGAAGGACAAGATCTACATGGGACATATATTGCACAAACTCCACATAATGGGGCAAAATATATAGAACTAATTATAAATTACAATGAAGCTACAGGTGAGAAATCATTTGAGTCTTCACTAAAAGAAGCAAGTTTACCACCAAAGCAAGAGATATATGATAAGTATCTACCGCTAGAACAAGAAGTACAAAGATGGCTTGATACACCAGTAGGGCATCTTAGCATGGAATTAAATCCGGATTCACATCTTAACATGGCATTACAAGGTTCACCATTAGCCAATTTTATTAATCAAATTCAATTAGAGGTAAGTGGTGCAGATATTGCATGTACGTCATTTGCCAATGTTGTTAAGGGATTTAAGGAGAATGTTACAGTAAGAGATATCTTAGCTACTTATCCATATCCAAATACGCTTGCTGTATTAAGAGTGACAAAAGAGATTCTAAAGAAAGCCCTTGAAAGATGTGCAAGTTATCTCGATTATAAAGATGGAGAAATCTCTATAAGTACAAGTTTTCTAAAGCCAAAAGTAGAACATTATAATTATGATTATTTCTCAAATCTCGAATATACTTTTGATTTAAAGCAAGATATAGGCAATCGAGTAACAAGTATAAGATATCAAGGAAAAGAGATGACGAATAAAGACACGTTATCACTTGTTATGAATAATTACCGAGCTAGTGGAGCAGGTGGATATGAGTTTTATAGTGAGTGCAAGGTAGAAAAGGAAATCTTAACAGAGATGCCTGAGTTAATTATAGATTATTTCACAAAGCATTCTTTTGTTAGTGTTGATGAGAATACGTATATTCATGTGAGGTAATTATAAAGATAGTAGAGCATGGATTAAGTAACGATTAAGAGAGGAAAGAATCTGGTTACTTATTAGTTTATAGATATTATTAGAACATGAGAAAAGGAGAGAAATAAGTATGAAGCATACTTATTTCTCTCCTTTTTGATAGTGATGTTAAAAGATCTTAATCTAAGTTATTATTGAATAACTAACAACTTTATTCGTTTATCTACCAATCTGCATTTTCGTATCAATATAGTAGTTTAATGTGCATTAACCACGAGCTAATTTATTTCTGATTTTTGTAGAAAGTACTTCTACAATAAGAACTAATACAATCAATCCGAATAAAATTGCGCCTACTTCATCCCAGTTGAATGCATTCATAGCAAAGATCAGTGGAGCACCGATACCACCAGCACCTACTAAACCAAGAGTTGAAGCGTCTTTTAGACAGATTTCAAAACGATAGATAGCAGTAGATGTGAAGTTAGTGAATAACTGTGGAATAATTCCGTAACGAATCTTTTGGAATGTATTACAACCAGCTGCATCTAAAGACTCTAAGATCTTTGTATCCAAGTCTTCAATGGATTCGATGAATAATTTACTTACCATACCTATCGAAGTTACGGATAGAGTAAGTACACCTGCGAAGGCACCAGGTCCAGTGACACGAATGAACATAAGACCATATACGAAAGCAGGGAATGTACGAATAGCAGCAATAATGAATGAAGTAATCATACTAATCCATTTAGGAACGATGTTACTAGAAGCTAGGAATGAAAAAGGAATTGCTAGAATCGTTCCGAAAAGGGAACCAAGTAAGGCGATACAAATTGTTTCTAATAAAAGAGCAGGAACCCCTTCTGTAAAGTCAAACAACATATCCATATCTGGGTGTAGGATACCGGAGATAACGTTTTTGGCGATTGTTACACCATTTTCCTTCACACCATTATATTGTATAGTTTGAAGCGACCAAATAATAATTGCCAAGATAAAAGCAACAGTTAGGGCTTTTTTGATCCAAAGATTTGGTTCTTTTTCTAATTGTTTCTTTACTGTATATTCCATTTTACCCTAACCTAACCTTTCTCTTACATATTTACTAATTTGTTCAATAATTACAACTGTGATGAATAGCATTACTAAGATCATACCTACCTGATCATATTGTCTCCAACCAATCTTTTCGTTTAAGATTACGCCGATACCACCAGCACCAACATAACCTAGAATAGCTGCATATCTAACGTTTAATTCTAAACTATAGAGGCAGATTGCAACATAGGAAGAAGCGATTTGAGGCATAACTGATCCGATAAAAGCTTTTAATCTTGTAGAACCGACAGCTTCCATTGCTTCAAAAGGTCCCATGTCAACAGTCTCAATCTTTTCATATAGCATCTTAACGACTAGACCAAATGTAAATATTGTGATAGCAACTGTACCTGCGAATGTTCCAAGACCAAAGAAATACGTTGCTAATAATGCAATGATAAGTGTTGGTAATGTTCTTGTGATACTTAAAACAAAACGAACTAGTGCAATAACGACTCTTGATCTAGTTATATTTACAGAAGATAGTATAGCGAAAGGTATCGCTAAAAAACTACCTATGATAGAACCTAATACGGACATCTTTATGGTCTCGATTAGTGGTGGTACTACATTAGAAATATAACTGAAATCTGGTGGAAACATATCCCAAAGGATATCAAAAAAATAACTACCACGATCCACTAATGTCTTGAAACTAAATCCTGTTATGTTGATTGAGATATAAACAGCAGCTAATAAACCGATAATAATATATGGAGTTACTGGCATTGGTGGTTTTATTTCTTTACCGTCACTAAGAACGATCTTTTCTGGTACGAATATATTTTTAATCGCTCGAAACATACTATTCCCCCATTACTTCATTATCAGCTAATTCGCGTCCATAGATTTCTTTTAAGATTTCATGGTCTACATCTTTCGAAGGACCATCGTATACAATTTCACCAGCTCTAATACCGATTACTCTGTCACAATATTTTAATGCCAAATCAACATGGTGAATATTAATAAGAACAGAAATGTTCATCTCTTTATTGATTTTCTTAAAATCATCCATAACTTGACCGGCAGTAACAGGATCAAGAGCAGCAACAGGTTCATCGGCTAAGATAATCTCAGGTTTTTGAGCTAACGTTCTTGCTAAAGCAACACGTTGTTGCTGTCCACCTGATAGTTGGTCTGCACGGATATAGGCCTTATCTAAGATACCTACTTTATCTAAAGCTTCTAGTGCAATGATTTTATCTGCTTTTGAATATAATCCAATAATGGCTTTCCATAACGGCATGTCAGGAACTCTTGATGTTAGGACGTTCTTAATAACGGTTGTTCTTGTTACTAAGTTAAATGATTGGAAGACCATACCTATTTTACGTCTGAATCTTCTTAATTCCCTTCCTCTAAGATTGTTAACTTCCATATCATTAACAGTCAATTTACCATCTGTAATATCATGCATTCTGTTGATTGTTCTAAGTAATGTAGACTTACCGGCACCGGATAGACCTATAATGGCAACAAATTCACCCTGATTAATTTCTAATGTAACGTTGTTAAGCGCTTTGTATCCATTCGGATAAACTTTGCTTACTTTCTCGAATTTTATCATGCTAACAAACATGCTCCTTTCAAAATCTAGCTATAAAAATGAGTTCATGTTTCCATGAACTCATTTCCTAAGAAACAATTATTGCATAGACTGAATTAATTTTTGTGCTTCTCTTTCTGCATCATAATTCGCATCTTCACCAATTTCATATCCGTTATGGCTGTAAATCGCAATAATTTCTTTTCCTTCTTCAGTATTACCAATGTTAATGAATGCTTGTTGGATTGCAGCTTTTAATTCCGCATTCATAACTTTTTCATCTTTTGTAACAGAGATTGTATCGTTGTAGATACCATCAGTTACACCGATTACATTTGTTTCGTCCCAGATTGATGCTTTTCTTCCAAAAGTTGATTCCCAATCTTCTGCGTAGTCGCGACGAGCATCTGCATAAGTTACCATAACATCGATTTGTTCACTTGCTAATTGAGAAAGACTTGTTGCATAGTTATCAAGTAATACTTTGTTTGGTAAGTCAGTAATTGACATTCCGAAGTTTTCTTGTAACCATAAGCTTGGATAGATGTAACCAGCTGGTGAAGTAGTGTTGCTTGAAACACCCCAAGTTACGCCTTCGATGTCTTCTTTAGTAAGTTTTTCACCACTATTGATTTTGTCTGCTAATGCTTGTCCTTTTTTAGAAGGTCCAGCGATTACTAATGAACGGTAGTAAGTAACTTGCTTGTCAGTTCCTTCTGTTGGCGCTGTATTCCAGTCTGCTGGATTTTCAGAATCGTGATTTAAACCATCACGAGTTGCTGTTAATGCAACATCAATATTGTCAGAATATAAGACATAAGTTCCACCAGGGATAAAGCCTACTTGAGCAGTACCAGAAGCCAAAGCTTCACCAGCTGCTTCGAAACTTGTACCAACTTCAATCGTAACTTTATTAAAATCAAATCCTTGTTTTGATAATTCTTCTTTTAATAAGTTAGATAATGGTTTGGTAGCTTCTTTGATTTCTGATGGATCCCTTGAAGGAACAAAGTAAACTACTAATTCATCAGTAGGAATACTATCTGATGAAGATTTCGAACCACAACCAACAAGTGTTGACATAGCTAACATTAATACTGTGCACAATGCAATTATTTTTTTCATATTGCCTCCTGGTAATAATCGATTAACAAATGGTTTCATTGTTAACTCTTTTTCTTCATCTGCAATTATATCATTCTATATCACGGTTTGTCATTTGAAAAAAAACTAAAAACGTATGTAAATTATGGTAATTTTTATTTTTCGTGTAAGAAGTTGTTTCTTTGTTGGTAAATATTACAAAAATAGCATTAATTTTACTTGACAAGTAAATGACATGTGATAAAATGGAAAGGTATTAAGTGGAAGTTTAATACTAAATTAAGATATTTCTACAAACTATATTTTTCGAACCGCGAAAGGAGACGTGTAATTATGATGAAAGAGAATAAGATGGTGAATAACAAATAATTGCATACGTGCTCGATACGTAAGTATCGAATCAGAACCTTTTCGTGTAAATGAATGAGATTGAAGGCAGCATGGCAGTAAAGTCATGTGCCTTACTATATAGAAAAACACGCTGTAAGGCGTGTTTTTTTGCGCACTTTTTTATGAGAAAATTCTGTCGTCGTTGTAGCTGCAAGCGGCGTATTCTGCAATAGGAGATTAGAAGCGCGCGTATTGAGAAGTCTATGCAATTAGGTCGACAGCGTAGTCGACCAAGTAAAGAGAACGTAATATAGGAGGGATTGCTATGACAGAAATGATATTAAATAAGAAGAAATTAGATGAGAAGAAATTAGACACTGTAAAAATAACAAAATTTAATTTAAATCGAGAGGGATTAAAATATGAATAGTATAATGAATTTTAAATATGGTTTTACAGAAGTAGATCAAAAAGAAGCAGAAAGATATATAAAAGAAGAAAGAATACAAGAAGAATTAATTCCAGCAAGAATAACACAAGTGCATCGGGAACGATATCAAATCGCTAGTGAGTACGGTGAAGGTGGTGCAAAGTTAAAAGGTTCAGTATTCTATAATGATGAAGGGGTAGTGACGTATCCTGCAGTGGGTGATTTTGTATTAATTCGATATAATCCTCAAGGTGACTCGGTAATCTATAAAGTATTACCGAGAAGGTCATATTTTTCTAGATTAGATCCTGCAACTAGACAGACAGAGCAGATTGTTGCTACCAACTTTGATTATGTGTTTATCATGGTATCCCTTAATCATAACTTTAGTACAGGGAGAATAGAGAGGTATGTAACAGCTGCATGGCAAAGTGGTGCAACACCAGTTTTAGTACTAACTAAAGCGGATCTTGTAGATGATGTATGGAAATACATTGGTCAAGCGTGTTTAGTAGCACCAGGTGTAGATGTCGTGGCTATAAGTACACTAAAAGGAGAAGGACTAGAAGAATTGAATCGTTATGTTACCCCTGGTAAGACAATTGTTTTCCTTGGTTCATCGGGAATTGGAAAATCAACATTAGTAAATGCACTCGCAGGTAAAGAGATTATGAACACCAACGCAATTCGTGAAGATGATAGTAAGGGATATCATACGACAACCCATAGACAAATGATCGAATTGGACAATGGTGCATTAATTATTGATACTCCAGGAATGCGAGAACTTGGGCTGTGGGATGTATCAGAAGGATTGAAAGAATCATTTGGTGATGTGGAAGAACTAGTGGAGCAATGTAGGTTTAATAATTGTACACATGGTAACGAGCCCGGTTGTGCAATTAGAGATGCTATAGAGAATGGAGTATTACCAGCTCACAGATATAAGAGCTATGTAAAATTGCAAAGAGAGTCAAAGATGCGCGAGCAAAAAGAGGCATTAAAGCAATCAAGAATGGATCGTAGTAGAAGAAAATAATAATAATGATTATTATTATTGAAAAAAAGTTGTAATTATTTTTAACTAGTGATATAATAAAGAAAAGTTAGTTTTAACTAACCAATAAGCAATTTATATTACAATTAAAATATATTAATAAGAATCGTTAGGAGGATTTTATTATGAGTAAAAGTTATCCATTTCAATTAGAAGCATTACCATACGCATATGACGCGTTAGAACCTTATGTAGATGCACTTACTGTTCAAATTCATCATGACCGACATGTACAGACTTATGTAGACAATCTCAATAAAGCACTAGAGGGAAGCAAAGACCATCAGTCTTGGTCATTAGAAGATCTTCTTGTTAAAGTAAATGAGTTACCAGATTCGATTAAAACTGCAGTTCGTAATAATGGTGGTGGTGTATATAATCATAATTTATACTTTGCTGGTATGAAGAATGGTGCAGGTGAACTGGCAGGTGAACTTAAAGATGCGATTGTTAATAAATTTGGATCTTTAGATGAATTTAAGGCAAGTTTTAAAGCAGCAGGACTTGGACGTTTTGGATCTGGCTGGGCTTGGTTAGCAGTAGATGCGAATAAAGAGCTTGTAGTTGTAGCTACACCAAATCAAGATTCAGTGTTAGCAGATGGTTTAAAACCTGTATTAGCAATGGATGTTTGGGAGCATGCATACTACTTAAAGTATCAAAATAAGAGGGCTGATTATATCGACAATTGGTTCCAGGTTGTTGACTGGAATAAAGCAAATGATCTTTATAAGAAAGCTATCAGCTAAAAATTTCAAACCTTTTCTTGACAAATGTATTATAGGATGATATACTGTGTCAAATTGAAGTGATAAAGTATAGCCAAAGGCAGTGAAGAGAAGGAGTACATCTAATATGTATTTACAGAGAGAAGATGGTTGGTGTGAATCTTCAATATATTTAGATCGAAGCAGTCTCAGAGCCATGAACCGAACTGTTAGGGAATCTAACAAAGTAGACTTCATCGGATTTCCACCGTTATAAGGAAAAAGTATAATTCTAATACATGTTAGAAAAGTGCTAATGAGTGCAGATGTATATCTGAATTTAGGTGGTAACACGGACAATATGTTCGCCCTAAACCAAGGAAAACTTGGTTTAGGGCGTTTTTTAATTTATAATACTTTGTTCTTAAAGAAAGGAATGGGATTAGTATGAGAATTTTTGAAAAATCGAGTAAATTAGATCATGTATGTTATGATATAAGAGGTCCAGTAATGGATGAGGCAAACCGTATGATAGCGGAAGGTGTGGATATTCTTAGATTGAATATTGGGAATCCTGCACCATTTCAATTTGATGCTCCAGATGAGATTATTCATGATATGGCATTCAATTTACGCAATGCCCAAGGTTATTCTGATTCAAGGGGAATCTTTTCTGCGAGAAAAGCGATTATGCAATATTGTCAGTTGAAGGGGATTCCTAACGTAGGAATTAATGATATATATACAGGGAATGGAGTAAGTGAACTAATTGTTCTTGCAATGCAGGGATTATTAAACGATGGTGATGAGATGTTAGTTCCTATGCCTGATTATCCATTATGGACAGCAGCTGTTAATCTAGCTGGGGGTAAAGCAGTACATTATGTTTGTGATGAACAGTCGGAATGGAATCCTGATATCGAGGATATCAAAAAGAAAATAACCAGCAAAACAAAAGGTATCGTAGTAATTAATCCGAATAATCCAACAGGTGCGCTATATCCGAAAGAAATACTAGAACAAATCGTGCAAGTAGCAAGAGAGCATGAGTTAATTTTGTTTGCAGATGAAATCTATGACCGTATAGTAATGGATGATTTGGAACATACAGCACTTGCTTCATTAGCTCCAGATTTATTCACGGTATCTTTCAATGGTCTGTCTAAATCACATCGTGTTGCGGGGTTTCGTAGTGGTTGGATGTGCTTGTGTGGAGATAAATCAAAAGTTAAAGGTTATATAGAAGGAATTAATCTATTAGCTTCTATGAGATTATGCGCCAACGTACCTTCACAATATATAATTCAGACTGCCTTAGGAGGGCATCAAAGCGTTGATGAATTATTGCTTCCGGGGGGAAGGGTATACGAGCAGAGAGAATTTGTATATAATGCGTTAAAGGAAATCCCGGGTGTTTCGGTAGTTAAGCCAAAGGCAGCATTCTATATCTTCCCTAAACTGGATAGTAAAAAATTCAACATAAAGAACGATGAACAATTTGCACTAGACTTCTTACGCGAAAAGAAAGTGCTTATTGTGCAAGGAACAGGATTCAACTGGAAAGATCCGGATCATTTTAGAATCGTATATCTGCCAAATGTTATTGAGTTAAAGAGCGCGGTCGATAAATTAGGGGATTTTTTAAGTACGTACCGTCAGAAGTAACGGACATTACTGTAAGAAAAAGTTAAGATTGTCCCACTTGGAATAATTAGGGATATATGATAAAATTGGGATGATTTAGACAGTTAGTATAAAATTAGGTATAGGGTAGATAAGGGAAGGGTTATGAAGTATAGTCAAGAATTAGATGTTGTCAATGAGGTGAATGATAAACGAAAAGTTCTGAATGATAAGATGCGATGCTTCTGGGAAGTACTAATTCAGAAAGAGACGATTTCCTATATTATTGTTGGAACACTTACTACAGGTGTGAATCTTACTGCGTATTACTGGTTTTGTAATATCCTTGGAATAACTAATCTTATTGCAAATGCATTTGCTTGGGTAGTTGCAATGATGTTCGCATATTTTGCAAATGCCAAATATGTATTCAAGCCAACAAAAAAAGCATTCGTAGACGAAATCTTACAGATCGGTAGATTTTTTACCGCAAGGTTTATCTCTTTCTTAGTAGAAGAGGCAGCAATGTTTTTGTTTGTTGATCTCCTGTTTGTAAACAATATGCTGATGAAAGCTATAATGAATGTTGTAGTTGTAATCATAAATTACTTTTTCAGTAAATACGTAGTTTTTAAGGAACAGCTTACGAAGTAAGTTGTTCCTTATGAGTAAGAATAAACAATGTTTTTCATCACATACTGATATATAAATTGTGTAAATTGATGAATCAAATTATTAAAAGGGCGTTTGGAAAAGAATCTTGAAAAGAGGTATACCATGGAAATTGAGAAGAAATATAGAGTGAAACAGTTACCAGAGGGACTTGATTCTTATGAGAAGAAGATAATCGAACAAGGCTATCTGTGTACGAATCCTATTGTACGAATACGTCGTAGCAATGAGGACTATATATTAACGTACAAATCAAAATTTGGAATAGAAGAAAAGCAGAATCAGAATGCTTGTATTTCTAATGAAGTGGAAGTACCGCTTAATGAATCTGGTTATGAGCATCTTAAAACAAAAGTAGATGACCATATGGTTTCAAAGACACGCTACATTATTCCATTAACAGATGGATTGAAAGCAGAATTAGATATCTTCAGGGAACAACTTGAAGGTTTGTATTTTGTAGAAGTTGAGTTTCCAAGTGAAGAGGCTGCAAGTGAATTTGTTCCTCCTGAATGGTTTGGCGAAGATGTAAGCAGAGATCGACGATTTAAGAATAACTATCTAGCTACATTAGACGGATATCAAGAAGAAATGTTTCAATAATATGAAGAACCCAGGGCATTAAGTCCTGGATTTTTTTGTATTATGAGAAATTGATGTGGGCTATTGGTTTAGAGTTTATGAAAAATTCAATGGTATCGATTTTCTTTACCATTGAACACGAATGAGATTTTTGTGTTATAATCGTTCAAAGATTTAAACCAAACGTACTTGTCAATTGTCAATGTAGTTATGAAAAACTCTTAAGCGTGTTTTGTGTCATAGCATGCCGGCAAAGAAGCTATGACAATGTATAAGAGTTTTGTATTCAAAACTGATAATACACAAGTACATGAATCAACTAAAAAAGGAGTATGTATATTATGGATATCATGAAGTTAATGAAAGAAAGACATTCGGTTAGAAGTTATACTGATAAGAGAATAGAGGGAAGTATTCGAAAAGAATTATTAGAATGTATAAGTGAATGTAATCAAGAAAGTGGATTGCACATACAGGTATGTTTTGATGAACCCAAAGCGTTTGATTCACTAATGGCGCATTACGGGAAATTCGAAAATGTGCGTAACTATATTGCTATAGTTGGAAAGAAGACTAAGAATATAGAAGAGATATCAGGTTATTATGGTGAAAAGGTTGTTCTTAAAGCACAAGAACTTGGACTAAATACTTGTTGGGTGGCTATGACTTATAGTAAAGGAAAAAGTGAATGTAGAATTGATAAGGGTGAAAAACTATACTTAGTAATTGCTCTAGGTTATGGTAAAACACAGGGAATTCCTCATAAAACAAAAGAAATTACGCAGTTATGCAAGGTGGAAGGAACTATGCCTGAATGGTTTAAGCACGGTATGGAAGCGGCATCACTTGCACCAACGGCGATGAACCAACAGAAATTCCTGATCTCACTAGAAGATGGTAAAGTGGAAGCAAAAGCATTGATGGGGTTTTACACTAAAATTGATCTAGGAATAGTAAAGTATCATTTTGAATGTGGAGCTGGAAAGGAAAATTTTGAATGGAAATAACTAAACAAGCATAAGGAATAGAAATATGGAAAAATGTAAGTGGAGAATGAAAAAGATTGCCGATGAACTTAAAGGATGTAAAAAGCCATTTCTTGCATTAGGTGATGAAACAAGACAACAGATTATTATTGCTCTGCTTGAAAGCGATTGTAATGGAATTCGTGTAGGTGAGATTACTGAAAAAACTAATCTATCAAGACCTGCGGTGTCCCATCATTTGCGTATTCTTAAAGATGCAGGAATGATTAATATGAGAAGAGAAGGTACTAAGAATTATTATTTTGTGGATGCGTCTGAGTCGCAATGGAAAAGAATCTTAGACTTAGTAAGCGTTATATATGAGAGTGCCAAAGATATATCCAAAGAAGATCCAAGAAAAGTAGAGAAGTGGTAAAAAAAGAGGTTCTATAATAAATGTTGGGGTGTGTTGAAAAATACACTTCCAACATTCTTTC
>JAHZFJ010000040.1 GCA_019421365.1 Lachnospiraceae bacterium | reverse complement strand
AAGCTGGCTGGGGACACACCGGCAGAGCCGGTGGTTTATTTTGCTTCTATACAAATAAAAAAGACAGCTCTCTTGATAGAAAACTGCCTTTTAGCATATTAGAAAAATTATACTTATGCTTCATATTAGTTTGTAATTTGTCCTACTAATTCTTCTTGATTATCTTCTTCTACATTTTCTTCTGCCACATTCTCTTCTTTCTTTTTCGTTAGTAAAATTCCTGCTGCCATTGCTGTAAATGGAGCTACAGTAATTAATCCAAAACTTCCTACAATGGTATGTAAAATCTCTGCTGCCACATATTTATAATTCAAGATATTAAGTATTGGTGTTCCCTGCGCCATGAATACCATTAATAGCGCCACATATCCACCAGAATATGCTAGTAGGAGTGTAGTTGTCATCGTTCCCATTGCCGCTTTTCCCACATGAATTCCGGAACGAATTGCATCCCACTTACTAATGGTCGGGCAGTTCTCCACTACCTCATTCACTGCACTCGTAATGTCTACCGCTAAGTCCATAATCGCTCCCGACGAGCCAATGAAGATACTTGCCATAAAGATCTTGGTTAGGCTCAAGTGTTGATATCCACTATAAAGTAAACTCTCGGAAGATGCCATTATCGCTCCATGGATATTGAATAAATCTGTAAATATCACACCTAGTATACAAGTTGTGAGAACACCTAATATGGAACCAGATGCTGCCGATAACGTCTTTTTATTGAAGCCATATACAAGTGCAATGATAATCACAGTTAATAATATAGTAATTATCAAGCCAATGATTACAGGATCTCTTCCCTTTAGATACTCTGGTACTAACACTTTCCAGATTGCAAGTACGGTTATAGCAAAGGACAATACTGCACGAAGTCCTGTTTTTCCAGCAAATGCTACCAAGAATAACACAAAAATAGCGGCGAGAATTATCTCTTTATCTAATCTATAATGATCAACCATACTTACATATCTTATATCTTCACCCGAATAGTCAATTAATACGAAGGCTTTGTCTCCAGCTACAAAGATCTTATCAGACTCTAAGGATCCGTTCAAAACATTAACTCCTTGAACTATTCTTCCCTTGAATCTCCCCTCGAGTATTTTCAGTTCACATGCCTGTTCACCAGAGCGAACCAAGCCGGTGTCTATTATATTATTATTATCTACACTGATTACTTCTACTTTACAACGTTCTGTTCCTTGGTAAAGAATAGCGTCTTCAAATCCAGTTGGTATGAAGATAAGAATCAGTAGAATGAATAAACTTACTAGTACTGGACTTGATTCATTTAGATGTTTCTTGAGCTTCGATACTTTGTCCATATACTATTTGATATTCAGCAATGATGCAAGCTTCGTATACACATTCGTGTTATCATAGTATCCTTCGAATGCGTTGGAACCTGCACCTTTCGCAAATACTGGTACTGGAAGTCCTGTATGTGCATAAGAGCTAAATTGAATTCCTGATTTATTATTAAGAATATGTGTAATCGTAACTGTTAAAGGTTCATATGTTCCATATAAAATATATTCCTCTTGCTTATCCAAAGTTACGTTGGATTTTCCTAAAGTCTTTTGATATGCTTGATATAATTTATTGTATTCATAATTTGTTAATACAAGCTTTGGATACTTTGCTGCATCTGCATCACTTGAAGTGAGTAAACCAAAGTTTTTCTTGATATCTTGCAATACGGATTCGAAAGCAGTGTTATTCTTTTTGTAATTTGCTACATAATCACTATCAAATTTCGCATAGGAAATCTTCTGATTAGCTAAGTTAGCAAGGAAAGTATCATAATCTGTTCCTGCATAACCAATAGTTAAGCCACCTGTTTCATGGTCACCTGTTACAATTATTAAAGTTTCATCTTTATGCTTGTTATAGAAGTTTAGTGCTACATCAACTGCATCAGCAAGTGCTGCGGTATCTTTGATTGTGGATCCCGCATCATTCGCATGACAAGCCCAGTCAATCTTACCACCTTCAACCATCATGAAGAAACCTTTATTGTTATCTAATACATTAATACCTGTTCTAACATAATCTGCTAATGACCATTCATCTACTTTACGATCAATATCATAAGACAGTGCTCCAGCATCTGCAATAGTTTCACCAATTACAACTGCTTTACCAGACTTAGAATTCAAAGCTTTTGCTTCTTCTTGTGTTCTTACCACTTTATATCCTGCTGTTTTTGCTAAATCATACACACTCTTTTGATCCTTCTTGGCACCAGTTGGATCTTTGAGCTCTCCACCAGCAAAGTATTCAAATCCACTGTTTACCATCTCAACACCGATTTCATAGTAATTGTTTCTACTGGCCTGGTGTGCATAGTATGCTGCTGGAGTCGCATGATTAATATTAACACTTGATATGATACCTATTTTATACCCTAATTGTTTCTTTAACTTCTCCGCAATTGTTTCATACGAAATAGTTTTGGTTTCGTCCATATTGATTACGCCACTGTATGTTTTATGTCCAGTTGACAATGACGTTGCAGTAGATGCAGAATCTGGACAAAATGATGATGAATCATATGTAACCGCTGATCCAACTGTATCGAATTTCATAAAGTTAAGATATTTGTTACCAGATAAAATATTACTTGACGAATTTTGGCTAATTGCACCAAGATAATCGGAAGTAATTTGTACCTGTGGGAAACTCATACCATCACCTATGAAGAAAAATACATACTTAGGTGCTTTTGTGTTTCCTACAGTTGTCACATTTGTCGTCTGGTCTGTCTTAGCCTCTACTGTTTTGACCTTATCACTAACCCCATAAAATACTGTAGATGCCGCTAAAGCACCAATTAATGCTAAACTTGTTACCTTTTTTACATGTTTTTTGATGAAGCTTACCATTAAAAATTCCTCCCTATTATACAATATAGGGTTAACCTGAACATGCACTTCATTCTAGCGCTAACGTATTGGAGGAAATCAAATACTCTCACCATTTGCATTTGATTTCATCCCCATAAATTATGCTTTGTAGGTTAACCTTATTGATATCGTAAGGGAGGAATATTAAGAGACTGTACTAAATTATGTAAAATCAAAGTAAATTTGCCCTATTGTTATATTATCTACATTGTAACTGAGGCGAACAAAATAATCAGATATATAATTGCGGCCCCAAAATTACAAATCATAAAGATTTTCTTTTCTAATCCTTCGTTTCTAGGTAATAACTCATAGCAATCTTCTACCACTCTTTTATGTACCAGATATCCTAGAATAATTTCACTAATTACATATCCTAATATAGGAATTAAGTAACTTGCATACATTAACATACTGCTGTATTCAGATCCCCCTTGTAAATATAAAGTTACAATGGTAATCACAACACAGAAAAAGCAGGTTAATACTTGCATAAGAACATTTCCATAGATTCTGCCCCAACTCTCGTCTGCAAAGACCCCTGTTTTATAAAAGGAAAAGAATCTCTTTTCATTATAGACTTCCATCATGTTCCGTTCATCGAGTTTTTGCTTAAGTTCACTCATGAATTCACCAAGGTTTTCAAGAACTGCCGTCAATCTTATATTTCCATTGCCATATACGATTTTTGTCCATCCTCCCATATATTTTACGGAAGGGAATTGAATCATTCTAATATCTTCATATGGAACAAATATCTGTTCTTTTATATTCCTATAAACGATACCTTCTTCATCAAGCGTTACTCTAATGTACTTAAATCTTCTTAAAAGTAGCGCATAAATTAACAACAACTCTAATGAAACTATGATTGTTATAAACAAGATTGCTGCTGCAAAAATAAAAAGAAAATCCGTATTAACTGGTCCATAATCTGCTACTATTAGACCTATGGATAGCAAAATTATGAATGCTAAAATTATTCCTCCCATTATGAAAAAGGTTTTTACTGGCTGTCTTAGATGTTTTCGATATACATATGTAGTATTAATTGTGTTGTCCCCCTTTATTTGCAATAGTAACGATATCGTTACTTGCATATTTTTTACTAGTATATCACATTAAACTACTAACGTAAATATCTGGAATTTCAACTGTTCCATTCATTAAGCTGGACATCATACAAATCCCCTCTGCACCACAGTTTATTACCTCTTTTGCATTTTCCATCGTAATCCCACCAATCCCATATACAGGAATTGACACGGCGTTACAAACTTCTTCAAGATAGGTAAGGCCTCTTGGGGGCACTCCCTTCTTACAATCTGTTGAAAATATATGACCTGCCGTAATATAGGTAGCCCCTAATCTCTGAGCTTCTATAGCTTCTTCTATAGAATGTGTAGAGATTCCAAGCGTTTCAAATTCACCTATTCTATCACTCTGTTCTTTAGCAACTGCCAGTGACAAATGAATGTTAGGAATCTTCATTTCAAGTGCTACATCAATATATGTATGCAAGATACATCTTTTCTTATACTTATCACATATAGCTACAACCTGCGAAGCTAACTGATGATATTCTTTCTCAGCGAGATCTTTTTCTCGCAGTATAATTCCTTCCACATTGCTCTTAGCAATCTTACTAATCTGCTCTAGGAAATCTCCCTTGCATAATTTTCTATTTGTAATCGCTAGTATCTTATACATAGATATAATCACTCATTACTGGTTGAAGTCCCTGTTTCTTAATTGCCTCATATACTTCTTCCACATTCCTTCCATCGGAGATTTCAAATTGCTCGTCCCCTCTCGCGGCTTCATCTTCTTGATGCCCTCCAATACCAACCGATACCCCTGCTGAAATCTTGGTGGCGGCTATAGCAATTACGTTATCTCTTACTCTTGCACATTCTCTAGTTGATATAGTGATATTAGCAAATGGCATAAACAAACGGTACGCTGTAATCACTTGCAACAATTGTTCCTCATGAACATCCCTTGGATTAATCCGATCATTATTAATAATTGGACGAAGTCTTGGAGTAGAGAATGCAATTTCTGCATGTGGATATTTTCTCTGAATAAGGTATGCATGATATCCAGTTGCTAAAGCATCTTTTCTAAAATCATCAAGTCCCAGAAGTGCAGCAAACCCTACACCTCGCATGCCTCCGCAAATTGCTCTCTCTTGTGTATTCAATCTATAAGGAAAGATTCTCTTATGCCCCGCAAGATGAAGCGTCTCATATTTATCTGAATTATAAGTTTCTTGGAATACCGTAACATAGTCCGCACCACATTCTCTAAGATACGCATATTCATCTGTATTCATTGGATACACTTCAAGTCCAACTACTTTAAAGTACTTTCGTGCAAGCTTACATGCCTCTCCTATATATCTAACGTCAGACATCTTCTTGCTCTCACCAGTCAGAAGTAATATCTCCTTAAGTCCTGATTTTGCAATCTCCTTCATCTCTGTTTCAATCTGCTCCTCATTAAGTTTCGCACGCTTAATTTTATTATGACAGTTAAATCCGCAATAGATACAAAAGTTCTCACAATAATTTGCTATATATAATGGGGTAAACATATAGATCGAATTTCCAAAATGCTTTCTCGTTTCAGCCTGTGCTTTCCTAGCCATATCTTCTAAGAACGGTAACGCTGCTGGAGACAAAAACGCTTCAAAATCCTCCGGAGTACACCGATCATGTTCAAGTGCCCTCAATACATCTTTAGCCGTATAACGGTCATAATCATAGGCATTCATTCGTTCAATAACTTTAGTCTCAATATCTGAATCTAACACTTCCATGTCAGGGAGATACGTCATGTGGTCAATTCTTTTCTCTCTTTGAAATTCACTCTCTTGTGTCATTGTCTTTTCCTTTCTTAATTACATAATAGGATTAGAAGCAAAAGGTCTTATATAACGTAGAAGATGAATACTCGGGAATGTTTATTCAACCAACAACTAATAGACCTTTGGCACCTCGAATTATGATTTATGTAGAAAACCAGTCAGTGGAGAAGATGCACTTGCTCCCTTGTCCATAACCCTACCAAGGCCTGCAAGATACGCCTTACGACCTGACTCTATTGCCATCTTAAAGGCTGCTGCCATACCTGGAATATCCCCAGCTGTTGCAATTGCTGTATTAGCCATAATTGCCGCTGCTCCCATCTCCATAGCTTCACATGCTTGAGATGGTCTACCTATCCCCGCATCAACAATAATTGGTAAGTCAATCTCATCAATTAAGATCTGAATAAACTCTTTCGTACACATTCCTTTATTCGTACCAATTGGTGCTCCAAGTGGCATAATACAAGAGGCACCTGCATTCACTAAATCCCTTGCCACATTCAAATCAGGATACATATAAGGCATAACTACAAACCCCTCATTTGCAAGAATCTCTGTTGCTCTAATTGTTTCTTGATTATCTGGTAACAAATACTTTGTATCTCTTATTACTTCGATCTTAACAAAGTCACCACACCCAACTTCTCTTGCTAAACGTGCAATACGTACTGCTTCATCAGCAGTTCTAGCACCAGATGTGTTAGGTAATAATGTTACACCCTTTGGTATGTAATCTAAGATGTTTGCCATTCCACCCTGGTTAGCTCTACGAAGTGCTAGTGTAATAATCTGTGCTCCCGCTTCCTCTACTGCGGCATTAATTAAGTCTAGGGAATACTTCCCTGAACCTAATATAAAGCGGGAATTGAATTCATGTCCACCTATTATTAATGTATCTGCTTCCATCGTTGCTTGATTTTCTATTTGTTCTTTATTCATGTTCGAAATCACCTTAATCCTTTCTATGTATCTCACTCTATTAGTCTATAAGTAGTGATTATTCTTAAACGATTATATTCCTAATATATTGCATGCTAGTAATTACTTTTTGTCTAATATTTTATAATGTAATATCGCTGGAATTCACACATCAATCTCTCCAAGAATTAATCTAATAACCATATTAGCTTCATGTGCTGCACAAACTCCAACACGTGGTGCCATTAATCCGTTTGCCTGTTCAATACCAGTCTTACCATCTCCACATAAATAGAAATTCTTAGCTACCTTTCTAGTAAGTATAATGTTGCTACTTCCATATCCGGCCATACCTGAACCAGAAACTAATCTCTTATATGGATAATGTTCAAAGAATGAATTAACTAACATTGCCTTTGCTTCTGGACCATCGAACGCCTCACAGATTATGTCATCTTCTCGGAACAATTCCTTCACATTGTCTTCTGTAACCTTTACTGTATCAATCTGAATCTCTAGATATGGATTGATTAAGAGAAGCTGTTCTTTCAATGCTTCTGTCTTGTACCTTCCTAGGTCCATCATTCGATACTGTTGGCGATTAAGATTACTTAAATCCACCATATCAAAATCAATTATATGTAGATGACCTACCCACACTCTAGCAAGTGCAACAGCTATTGTTGATCCAAGACCTCCAAGTCCGGCAACAGCAACTTTCGCCTTGCTTAATTTGTTTTGAATTTCTCTCGTGTGTCTTCTACACAGTTCTTCGTACACTTCTTCCTTCGTTGGATACATCAGCCACCTCCCACGAAAGAGACAACTTCTATCACATCTCCAGCCCGAACTATTTCCTCATTATATGTGCTTTTTGGAATAATCTCACCATTCTTCTCAACAGCAATTTGTGTTAGTACAAAACCTTGCCTCACTACCAACTTTTCTAGTGTAATCGGGCATTCTAGTTCCACTTCTTTTCCATTTAACTGAATCATACTTCCTCCTTAGGTACATACAAAAAAAGGTTCACAAAGTAATACACCCGCGGTGGTGTACCCCTTCATGAACCTATGGTTTCAATCTATGTTTTTGTATGCTATTTTTCATTATTCTAAATTATTGTACTCAGATTATTAAGTGATGTCAAGAGTCTGCTTAAACATCTCATATTATCTCTTCCTTCATTCTTCCTCTAATATCTATTAATAAAGAATGCATTTACCTAATAAATTTTCATTATTAAAAGAATAATTTACTATGTAATTCTATACACTATAATAATGAATTGTAATAGAAGGTATATCATGCAACAAAGTGATTTTGATCAATGTCAAGATTTTATTAATAAGAATCTTAATTTTATAAATAGCAAAGAAGATTGCTGTAAGATGGGCTTTGCATTCCAAAAGCTTAATCCTAGCTGTCTTATCCTGTTACAGAGTCTAGTAGCAATTGATCTATCTAAATGTCTACCTCTTAATCAGCAAAATGTTGTTGGTAACTTTTTATTAGGAGTTGGCCAGTCTATGCTTGTATTTAGTGCACAACAAACTTATATGGAGTCTGGTCCTGGCAATTGCTATAATCTTAAAAATCTTAATTCCAGTAATCCCGATTGTACTTCTGATACAAATAGTCCTTCTAATAACACCGATAATAAAGCTTCAACCTCCAACTCGAAGACGACTTTACGGACCACTCCATTGTCAAATGAAACCGCCAATTCAAATTCTTATCAAGAACAAATCGATGATTTAAAGAATGACATACGGTATTTAAAAAGATGGATTGATGAAGACTAACTTCATCTAATCCTTTATCTGTAGTACATTCCAACGAACTAATAATGTTACGATTAATACAAAAAATCCTGCTATACCTAATAACCAATATAAACTTGATTCAAACATTTCGATTAAGCCGCCAAACAGGATTTGTCCAAGCGGAATACATAACGTTGCAAAAGCAGATCCAAACGCAAGAATTTTTCCAAGTTTACTAGCTTCTACTTCTGCGTATAGATAAGCAGCACTTAATACATTAGCTACACCTAATATTCCCATGATAAGCATACCCGCTAGGGCAAAGAATATAGCACTACTTATCGCTGATATGTTCCCTCGTTCAAAAAGCATTACTGAACCTGCCATAATAAACATAGAAACTGACGTTACATATAACAACCTATAAACTCGTTTAATATGAAACATTGAAGGTTTCCATGCGATAATAAGCCCTCCAATGATCATTCCTAGTGCTATACAACCTTCTGCCATTCCATATACTTCATCCGATAATCCAAATGTGATTTTTATTAGATACGGAGCTACTACACTGAAAACTGGTACTAAGAATAGATTATAAAAACCCGAGAACAATAACATTCGGAAGATAATTTTATTCTCAAAACGTAGATAATGAAAACTCTCTTTCATGTCTCGTTTAAATATTTGAGTAAGACTCTCTTTTTCAATTGCGCCTTCTAAACCTGTTCTATCTACCTGCTTTATGTCTACTTCTGGAATATCTAACAGTAACTCAATTCCTGCTGAAAACAGGAAACTTACCATGTTAATCACCACTACTCCCGTAATACCAAAGGCGCCATATAACACCCCTGCTATAATTGGTCCAAGGAAATTGCTTAATGAAGCCACTTGTTGAATAATTGCATTGGCACGTACTAGATGCTTCTCAAGGACAAGGATAGGAATACAAGTATTAACTACCGGCTGATATATAGTTGAAATAGTTGACAACAATACCATTAGCACAGCAATTATAACTGTCTGATTTCCCCCTTGGCCTTTAAGTACTAGATAACCAATTAATAAAACACCACTGATTACATCTAATATTACCATTAACCTCTTCTTGTTGCCCCTGTCCGCTAACATTCCTGCAACCGGTGCTATTAGTACTACTGGAATCATTGAGATTGCTAAAATAGATGCAAAAATCCCTGCTGATCCAGTCAGATCTAATAGATATAATGACAAAGCAAATCGCTGAATGGAGCTTCCAAACAGCGAGATGATTTGTCCAATAACTAATATATTAAAATTCTTATGATATAATTTTTCTGCCATGTCATCTCCTTAACGTTTGGATTTGATTTCAAAAGGCAAATTTTTTTGAATCTCAAAATCCTAGGTATTAATATCAAAATCCACACAAATTGGATACTGATTTGTCTCATCTACTTGTAATTTCGCATCTATACCATATAAGGTATGTAGGTTCTCTTTCGTTATTACATCAAGAGGTTTCCCCTTGAATACAACATTTCCTTCTTTCACACCAACGATATAGTCTGCAAACTTAGTTGCATTATTTAATTCATGTAATACCATAACGATTGTGCGATTTTGTTCACGATTTAATTTTTGTAGTAATAGTAATATCTCTAACTGATGGGCCATATCTAGATAGGTTGTTGGCTCATCTAAGACAAGAATCTCTGTCTCTTGGGCTAGTGCCATGGCAATCCAAGCACGTTGTCTTTGTCCACCAGATAAACTATCTACTGGACGATCTGCAAATGCTGCAATTCCCGTAACTTCCATTGCCCAGTTCACTTTATCTATGTCATCTTGCTTTAAACCACCAAGAGCACTTTGATATGGAAAACGTCCATAAGAAACTAACTCTTTTACTAATAATCCAGATGGAACACTTGGACTTTGTGGCAGTACTGCCATCTTCTTTGCAATATCTTTAGGTGCCTGTTCTTTGATACTGATACCATTTAATTTAATTTCACCCTTACGTGGAGTAAGAATACGTGCAATTGTTTTCAGTAATGTGGATTTTCCGCAACCGTTAGACCCAATAATCATCGTAATCTTTCCCATAGGGATTTCCAAATTCATATTTTTAATTATATATTTTTGCTCATATGCGACATCTAAGTCTTTTACTTCAATTGCTTCCATCATATCCTCCATTATTGAATCAAAGTTCTTTTAATTTGTACTAAATCTATGCCTTACTCACGTAACATCAGATAGATAAAGTACGGTACTCCAACAATTGCGATCATAATCCCCGCTGGCACCTCAATCGGTGAAAATGCATTTCTAGATAGGGAATCCGCTAGTATTATTATAATACAACTAATCCCTGCTGCAACCGGTATTTGTCTTCGATGTACCGGACCAACAAGTCGTTTTGCAATGTGAGGTCCTAGTAATCCTAAGAATGCTATATTTCCTGCAACAGAAGTTGCTAGGGCTGCTAAAACAATTGCATAGAAGAATAACATCCTACGTTCCTTCTCAACTTTCACTCCAAGCCCTGTGGCAATCTCATCTCCAAGATCCAAAACATCTAATATTTTTGCTTTCCACATTATTAGGATCAAAAACACTACAACTACCGGTGTTACAAGCCAGAAGAACTTCCAGCTGCTTCCCCATAAACTACCGCTTGTCCATGTAAGTACTTGATTGTAATCCCCCTTAGACATATTTAGCTGATACAAAGAAATGAACGCGTTAATACCAACATTCACACCAATACCAGTAAGAATTAATCTAGTAGGGGATACTCCCTTCTTGTAACTTAAGAAATATATTAAGAACCCACTAAGTAGGGCACCAATAATTGCAACTATTGGCATAACAAATAGAGCTACATCTCCTATTGTATCGTAATAGCTCGTACTCCCATATGAGATTAACAACACGACAGCAACTGCTGCTCCTGCATTAATTCCTATCATTCCAGGTTCCGCTAATTCATTCCTAGTTACACTTTGTAATACACAACCCGCCGTTGATAGACAAACGCCTACAACGATTGCTACACAGATTCTCGGTAAACGAATATCCCATATGGTTGTTGCCTGAAGAAGTGAGCCGTGTCCAAAGAAGGTCTTAATTACGTCACCAAACGAAATGGAATAGCTTCCCCAGGATGCTGCTAATAGAAAGGTTAATACAAAGAGAATACATATTACTATGGAAGTAATAAAAACTCGTTTCTTCATTACATATTCTCCTTCCTAATCATCCATATAAAAAGTGGTACACCAACAAGTGATGTGAATAATCCAATCGGCGTTTCGTATGGTTGGTTCACTAATCTAGCAAGAACATCTGCCCAAATTACAAGTGTTGCACCAAACAAGAACGATACCGGCATAATCATTCGATAATCTTGTCCAAGAAGTCTACGAACAATATGAGGAACAATTAATCCGATGAATGCTATATTTCCTGCAACAGCAACGCATACCGCACACATTGGAATTAATAATAACAACGTGATCATACGAATCTTAACAGGATTTTCTCCTAACCCAATACATACCTCTTCGCCAAGATTCACGATATTAATCTTTGGTGCCATAAACAATGCTATAACTGTCGTAATCCCACCAACTATAAGAACTAACTTAACACTATCCCAAGTCACTGCACGGAATCCTCCAGATATCCAGAAAGCCAGATTCTGAGACTTATTCGTTAGCAACGCTATAATAGTAGCCATGGATATAAAGAACGTACTAAGTGCAGTTCCTGCTAACAATAATCTAGATAGATTCATATTCCTAGCATTCTTCATACTGAAAGCCAATACCAACAATCCACTAATCATCGCCCCTATAAATGCAGCCACTGTGTTGCCTAACAATCCATAGATTGTGCTATTTGCTCCTGCTATAGCGATTGCAAATGTTGCTCCTTGTGTAATTCCCATTAATGATGGTTCCGCTACATCATTTCTAGTAACACCCTGCATCATTGCTCCTGTTATACCAAGAATACCGCCTACTAAGGCGGTACAGATTACTCTTGGTATTCTTACATCTCGGACTAATTGCATATCTAATATATCTTCATAGTGAAAGATACTATTCCAAACGGTTTGCAAAGGAATGCTCTTTGCTCCTGCACTTATCGCAACAACTAGCCCGGCTATTGCGATTATACTGCATGCACTAATAAATGCTATTGCCTTCTTATTCATTCGTACTTGCTAATAAGTCTTCTACTTCTTCAACGAATGCTAATCTTCCTATTGGGCTATAACCCTGATTAAAGTAAGGACTTGCAGGAAGTTCGATTACATTACCTTCTTTCACAGCTTCTGTTCCATTCCAGATACTGCTTTCTTTTAATGTAGCTAAATCTTCATCAGTTGCAATTGCAAAGATATAATCTGAATTGATTTCTGCTAATCCTTCATAGGTTACTACTGGTAAACTAACATTTTCTTGTTCTGGCATACCTTCTGGTTTTGCTAATCCCATATCATCATAGAAGATTGTTCCAAGCCCTGCTGAATCAAAGATAAATAAGCTTCCACCACTTGCTAAGAATGATAGGTATGATTTTTCTTCACCATAAGTTTCTTTAATTCTTTTACCAACTTCTTCTGCTTTTGCTAAATATTCATCAATCCATGCTGTAGCTTTGTCCTCTTCACCAAATATAGTAGCTACATGCATGAAATCTTCTTTCCAATCCATTTGCTTTAATTCAACCATAACAACTGGTGCAACTTTTGATAATTGATCATACATCTTTTCTTGTACTGTTGAGATTACAATTAAGTCTGGTTCTAAACCAATAATTGCTTCAACATCCATCTCAGCTAACATGCTATATCCTAGAATTTTTGCTTCTCCTAAAACATCTTCAAGGTAAGATGGGAATCTTGTATAGTCATAACCATCACTGTTTGCTGTTCCAATTACATCATATCCTAAAAGTGATAAGATATCACTTGCTCCACTTATATCTACAATTCTTTGTGGGTTAACAGGAATCTCTACTGTACCCTTAACGTCAGTAACTGTTCTTGTTTCTTTAGATTCCTCTGTCGTTCCTTCCTCACTTCCGTTTGTATTAGTGTCGCCATTATTATCTTCTGTAGCATTAACTTCATTTTTTGCATTATTGCTTGAGCAACCAACTAGTCCAAACATTAAGACTGCGATGCTTAAAACAACCATCATGTACTTCTTCATAACATATTCTCCTTTTTTTATTCGTAACTTTTCTTTGGCTATTATTAACCGTTTTGAATTGGTTGTAAATAGTCTTCCTCTATGTTACTTTTATCTCCACTAATTATTAAATTGCAGTGGAGTTTGCTTTGATTTATTAGTTTTGTTATAATAACCAGTGTTTCCTTTTTCTCACCACGGTTATTCACAACTAACTCGCTTTTGAATTATATATTATAATAAATAACAACACAATATTTTCACCTTTATTAATTATTTTGTAATCTCTTTTGATTATTTTCAATTAGTAAACTCATACTTCGCGCTTGAAGACTCCGACGAGTAGGTAAGTTTTTTATGTGAGAAGTTTGAGTTTACTAATTAGAATAATTAACTTACAATTACTTATAATAGTGTAAAAATCAATGCCAACTTAATATATCTATAGAACTATGTTCTATACTATTTTTAACGGAGAATATATAATTATGCAAACAATCGTAACATCATCAAGGGAATTCAGAGAAGCCGTACTGGCTGAACTACAATTTGTTCCTACAAAACAAAAAAACTGCACCTTATATCAAAATCCAAATAAACCTGAAGATGGTCATCTATTATCTTATGGACGTCCCGGTTACTATGATTTTGGAATTGCCGACTTTACTGTTCCTCATCCTTTCAAACTTGCATTCGACAATCCAGAGAAACTTATACGATTTGGCACGGTTTATAAGGGTTCAACCAATTTCAAATTAGAGGATAAGCCTGTTTCCTCCTTCAAGCCTTCCTCTTTCTTCGTCATCGAGAAAGATATCAAAGGACAACAAGCTTGGGTACGCGGAGAACATTATCATGGCGCAGAAATTACAATATACGAACCGTATGTAACTAGCTATTTAAAAGATAACTTCCATCTAGACTTTGATTATAATAAATTTATTGAGAATGAAACGTATCATTACCTGCCCATTGAGATCAATACAATAATTGAAAAGATGCAAGTTCTCTCCAATCAAGATGCATTAAGTTCTCTCTATCTTGAGAGCTGTATCTTAGAATGTATGGCGATTATAACCAAAACAGTTGAATCTTCTCCTGAGAACACTTTCACTAGACAACTCCACTATGGTAAAGTCAAAATCGGCACTAATAAATACCTTCACTTAAGTGCTGGTGATATTAGGTCCATTCAAAAAGCCCATGAGATCTTGACTAATAATATCCAGTCTCCACCAACTATTGAACACTTAAGTGAGCTAGTGTTACTGAATCCTCAGAAATTAAAGGCTGGTTTCTCTTATTACTATCACATGTCCATAGGTAGGTACATCACTTCTCTTCGGATGTCCATGGCTGTTAATCTATTAAGTACTACGGATCTAAGTATTGCTGAAATTGCTGAAGAAGTTGGTTATCCATATCCTAGTAATTTTATCAAGATGTTCCGTCAAACATACCAATGTACACCACTGGAATACAGGCATAAGAAAGAATAGGTGGCCCCATTAATGGGTCCCACCTGATTTATAATCAATTGCAGCCGATCTCTCCGTATCATACATAACGTAATCACCATATTTGAATTCGAATGTATTCCCATAGATATCTGTCTTAGATAATTGCGCCCCTTCTAATTTCCACATATTACAATACCCTTGCAATGCATTCTCTTTATTAATATAGCTTAAATTACCTTGCTCTTTTCCCGTCTGATACGTGACAATTTCATAATTTACAATGATATATCCTTTATTAAACCAGATATCTTCTGTGAAATCGATATAGCCTCGTTCTTTTGCATATTTCTTAAGATCAAAATCTTTTACTATTACATGAACATCACTTGGCAGATAGTATTCTCCATACCAGTTTTGTACGGATTGCATTACTTTCTTAGCTCCTACTGAACTCGGTATAACACCAGAAGGAATATAACTACTATCCCCTATATACGTCCGAAATGTGGTATTAAGTTGTATATCTCCAAACGAGAACATCTCACTCTCTCTAGAACGAACAAGCTCTTCTGTTACAGAATCAACATATGCATTTGCTGTAATCTCCTTCTTTGGTACCTGCCAATAAGAATTACCAAGTACAAATGATTTCTTATTCGTCTTATCTTTATCACTCCCCACCTTAACGAGATAGTTTTGCTTACCGTTAAATGTCTCTTTATAATACAAATCCACTTCTTTTCTATTATTTCCGTGATAGTCCACATAATAGAATCTTGGAATTATCTTGATATAGTCCTCCTTTTCAAACATATCTCCTATTGTAGTCAGCTTAAATCTAGTACTATAACCTAATTTCATTGCTCCTTCATTTGCTTGGTCAGGGTGACTTCCATAAATAAGAGGAAATGTATACTTTGCTAATCTACCCGTAAGTATACCGTTCTGATTATTAATACCCACGGTGTAATTTGTTCCTGTTAAAGTTAATGAGTCTTCTTTTCGGAATACCGATTCCCAGAGAGGGTAATCAGTTATATCATAGATTTGAAGATTATAAAGACGTCCAGTGACCTGGACAAAGATACTATCAATTGCTACATAATTTTCAATATTAAAGTTTGCTACATACTCACTTAAGTCATTACCATTATTAGCAGCACAGTTAATGGCTGTGGTCTTACATTCTACTTCATAATTACCTTCGGTTACCCATGTTGGTAAGTAAAAGGTCACTTCCTCACTAACCATATCAATCCATGTTCCTGCTCTTATATAATTAGTCCCTCGATATACATCAAACGGAAACTTAACTTGCCTAGTTTCTATGTACTTCGCATAATCTCTGTATCCATATCCAGGATACTCATTATGATTACCTGTTGTAGGTATACTAATGGTAAATGATTTGTCAAGTATGAGTGATGCCCTATTGACCTCAGGAGTAACCATCTGATTATATGCTTTTAAATCAGTTACCTTTGCATTACATATTGTTGGGGTATGAACTACTACAGAATTAACCTCTGGTATCTCAAATGTTCTCTTTGAAGAGCCTATTATTCCCACATTCCCTAGGCCTCCACTTGAAAATCCATTCCCATCGGGATAGATTAGTTTATATATTACGACTCCTTTGGAATCATATTCATTATTAGCCCTCTCTCTTGGAATCTCTATATTGGATTTGAATAATACATTCTTATCACATAATGGCGATTCTTTAATTTCGTTAGGTTTAGGTCCCTCTTTAAGTGTTTCGGTATCGTCCATCACTACAACATTATCAAATATCAATTTGTCATTTTTTACTTTTGGTATACCGATTTTTTCTTCTACGCATTCTTGTATATCGTCACTTGGTACTGTTGGCTTTAAATAACCTCCCGCTATATTTTCCGATGGCAAGGTCATAGTTTCTTCATAGCCTTCGGGATCTAACACATGATCCTTAAGGTTAACACTTCTATTACACTCAATAGTAGGTATCTTAGCATTATTAGCTATCACGTTAACTGATTTATCAGGCAAAGCATCATTAGCAATTACTGAGCTGTCTAACGCATATACTTCTAATTGATTGATCTGCCAATAGGCTACTACTCTTTCTACAACTATGTCTGACTGCACAACATATTCTTCCGTTTTCTCTACCTCTTCATAGATGTCTTCGTTCGTTTCCTCATCCGTTCCCACTTTCTCATAGCTTGTCCAAGATAAATTATAAGTTTTTGTTGCGGATACTCTATACGGGACTTTTATTACTTCTTTTGAAAATTTATAAGAAAACAAATAATTTTCAGAAACAATATTGGTGTACACATTTTCTGTAGTTGGTATTCCTAATTCTATGTCAAATTGCTCATTTCCTCTTTGGTCAGCCTTAATGACCGCTTCCGGGTTAGGTTCTTCAAATGGTGACTCCATAAAATCATGTTCTATTTCATCGTCTGGTGGTGGTATGTTTTTTTCTTTATACATAGCTATGAATTTTAATCCCTTAAGATCAGTGGCGACCTCTTTCCTTTTCTTGACTGAAGATAATGTTGCTCCGTCTACACCGACTTTTAATTTACCTAACATCTTAGTTGGCTTAGACATATTGACATAGTAACTTCTGTACAATTCATATGTTTTCCCTTTAAACTCATATTCTTCGGGAAAGGTATAAGAAGCATTTTTTTCTAAATCTACTTTGTCTAGATTATCAGAGTACATTAATTCATGGTCACTGGTATGATATTCTACTGTAACGGGGACCTCTACATCTAATTTTGTTGGATGATAATCCAATGGTATATTAAAATACTGTTTGAAGTCATTAAGTGTATCTTGTCCCCACCCCTCAGCTCGACTAATTCCTGATAACGTATAATATGGTCCACTTTTGAATTTCCCGCTATTGTATACTCCAAATATGCCGTTGATGTATATTGTGCCACCTTTGAAGGTTCCATCGGGTAGTTTTTCTCGGTTCATCTTCTTTAGGAATTCAGTATATAGTGCTTGTTTATTTTTATCATTTTTCATTAAATCAAGAAAATATTCTTCAGTTATTGTATACTTTGTAAGATAATATCCGGGTTTATCTGGATTTGGCCTATATTCGTGTATTACGTTTTTATCATCAAATCGAACCTCTATATATTTTGATTTTCCACCTGCTATAGAATTTGTACCACACTTATCCAATCGAATTACAAAGCCCATTAATCTCCATGTTGTAGATGTAGATGCTGCCTTATCGTCAGATTCAAAATAGATGTCTCCTTTATATGACTTCGGCTCTGTCGTAGCTAGTACTTTATTTCCTACTAAAAGTGTTTGTATTATAAATATTACCAATAATATTAATATACATATCTTTTTCAATAACACACCTCTAATCCCAATAATAATAACCTTCAGGAAAATATGTATTTCCTTTTTTATTAAACTTTTGTTTAAGAATATGTTTTTTAAACTTCATATACCCATCTCCAATATTCTCATTAAATACTGCATAATCAGCGCCGTAACTTGTACCATTTGTAGTACCTATAGATATATCATAATACCCTTCATGCCATTTATTTTTTTCTAGATTCCTGAAAAAAACATTTTCATTTTGTCCAAATACTAAAGCTCCACTCATATTAGTAGCACTAGTCACCTTAAATTTAACATAACATCTTATATATAATCCACCATCTACATATAAAGTTGATGGTTCAACACTTATCAAATCTGTCTTAATTACTACTTTATTCTTTTTAACAGCTTCAATATAAACATTTAACTCCTCCTTTAAATCTTGATTATATTTCTCATAGGAGTAATCACAGTAGCTACTTCGAATCTCTTTATACCATTTTTGATCAATAGTTTTGTAATCTACATTAAATCTACACCTTAGATTTGTTTCGATTTTATTCACCCACATATCAAGATATTTATCTAACATCTCCTTCGTTTCTTTTGCTGTCCCCTTATATCCTGATATCTCAAATGGCATGTTTTTTATTTCGGCAGGTACACAATAATCATGATAAATCTCCCATTTTTTATTCCTCATTCCCCATTCATACCGAAACATCATCTCATAAAACTTATTAGGAAAACTAGCTAATATATACTCATACTCTTTCGCATTACAAGGTAAATTCGTCGTTCTGGTTAATTGACCATCTGGTGACATTACACCGCGTAACTTTTTATTAGTAATCTTTTTAATAACCTCTTTCGCACCATTATATGTAATTTTATTGCTTCCTTTGAAAGTTCGGTTTTGTGTATACTTTCCATTTGTATATCCGACGATTATACCTTTTCCAAACACTTGTACAACATCATCTCTATATTCTTTATTTATTTTACTCATATCTGAGATTCTCTTATGATCTTTGATTTCATCAAATATTTTATTATCTGCTGTTACTCCGTTTACATAGATGTCTGCTCTATTAGTAAGTACAGCACATTCTGTTCTGGTCATCTCATTCTCAACCTTAAATTCATCTAATGTTTTCAATACCCCTGTTGAAACTGCTGCTTCTATGTATGTTTCATCTTCAGTTTCTTTGAGCGTAACTTTCATAGCTTTCATCAATAACTCAATATACTCACCAATTGTAATGTTTTTAGATGATGCTCTCACCGTCATTATTGTACTAGATGATAGTGATATTACTATCACTAGAGTTAATAATACTACCCGTTTCATTAGATTCTTCATCATTTTAAATACTCTCCTTTCAAAAGACTGGGGACTTCGTGTAGCAAAATCTCCAGTTAAAATAACATTTTTCAACTCATCTGTGTTTTAATAAATTCACGTCAAATTGACGTTTTCATACAATACTAATCACCCTTGATCGCAATAATAATACCCTTTACTCCTGACCTTCAATTCATCAACGGTTTTCTATTCTACTGTTGAAGCTACTTCTACTATGTAAGATTCATCTTCAGTCTATCACTAAAATTGATAATACTATCCTTTTCTTAAGATGCTTTATTATGATAAATTTTCTCCTTTCTAAAGTCGAGGATCTTTGTCCGTAACACTATTAGTAATAAGCTATAATTGATATATCAATAACAACGATGTATTACTAAGTAAAACAGTTGATGTCAATGAATATATACAATCTAAAGAATCCTAAAAGCAAGGTTATTAAAAAAGTGCAAAACTCTTAGAGTTCGGTATAATTTAGGAGTGTTTTTTCTGATTACATTTACGATAACACTACTCACAGTGTCTTGATTGAGAAATGTCCTTAAGACAATACACGCTAAGGAGAGGTCACCGTTCTTGTAGTAGATGGTGGAAATGGTGTTAAGAATATTATTTCTCTAGAATTTTAGAAATTATTTAAAATCAGAAAGGGCGTTAACTCTTTTATCTGATGTTGGCCTATTGGCTTCTAAATAAATAATATTACATTTCCTTACAATAATCAACCATATTTTTCTATTTTATTATATTATTATCATTTATCGATGAAGTCTAGGTAATATTAAGTATTAAATAATGTATCTTTAGTTAACTAAAATTAGATTTTTAAAACCATACATTCTCCCGAACAACACTCATTCTTTTTACAATACCTCTTAAAGATCTTTTGAATTAAAGATCCGAACTGAGGCATAATATGATACCACTATCAAGATAACTGAAAACACTATCATCAAAAGCAATATATTCCCTATCCCATCAATTATACTTTGAAAGATAGATGCACCCATATATCTTCCTAAAAGACCAATCAAGAAAGGTGAACTAACTATTATAGCTGTCAAAAAATATTTCACATTATCATGTCCAAATTTTATTTCTAACGGTATATAAAAACTAAGGAATAATATGTTGACTGTCCATACGGTTACAACAGACGTAAACGCAAGTGGTTGTATGGAAGGTATTATTAAATATGACACTCCATATCCAATTAAACTAATTATAAACACAAGAAAAAGGAACACATATTTAGACAGAACTAAATCCCTTCTCTTTATGGGCGTCAGTGTCATATATGCACTCCCTCTAGATGTATGTTCAATCAACCCTAATTTACTGATAGCCATAAAGACACAGTAGAATGAACTCAAAAATAGCGATGCAAAATCCGCTCCTTTTTCAAATCCCAAATCATGTAATGTATAATTTATATAAATAGGAATTCCAATTGATAATAGTATAATAATTATTAAATTAGCCTTATCCAATGTAATATCTTTCCTCAACAAAACAATTAGTTTTCTCATAAAACTCCTCCTGTTTTCTTATATTCTATAAAGTCCAATATACTATTTTCCAGAGATTCATACTCTATACCCAGTGACTTTTTTTGAAAACTCGGGAGATTTTCCAATGTTTCATCAAATATAATCTTTCCATCATGTATAAATATAATATTATTTGCTACTTTTTCTAAGTCAGAAGTGATATGTGTTGAAAGGAGGACACTTCTGGAGCCATCTGCAACAAATTCTTCTAATACCTTCATGGTCTGATTTCTAACCAACGGATCCAAACCACTTGTAGGTTCATCCATAATAAGCAGGCGCGCATTATGTGATAGAGCTAATGTCAAAGCATATTTCATTTTCATGCCTTTTGAAAGTTCCTTTATTTTTTGCTTTTCCTCTAATTGAAATATATCCATATAATGTCGATACTCATCTTCGTTCCAACTTTGATATGCTCTAGAAATAATACTCTTTACCGCTTTTAATGTTTGTTTCTCATAAAAATAGCTACTATCCATTACATACCCAATTTGCTCATTGAAGCATTGTTTTTCTCTATCTTTACCAAAAAACTTCACTGTTCCACTATCTTTTCGTAATAGGTCCGCAATAATTTTGATTGTCGTACTTTTCCCAGATCCATTAATACCTACAAAACCAGTAATATTTCCTGGCTTAATCTTAAAACTGACCTGTTGTAGTTTAAATCTCTTGTACTTCTTGCTTATATTGTCCAGTTCTAATAAATATTCCATAATTGTTACCATTCCTTTTTATTTTATTATGGGGGCTATACTATGAGTGGACTTATTTTCCCGTCCGTTGCTACCATCGTCATGGAATCCACTGGTAAGTATTTACTTCTTATTTTTAATTACCTTGAAATTATAACACATATTATGTTTTTAATAAGCATTTACTTTAAAATAATGTTATATTTTTACTGTTTGATCAGTTTATCATCTACTTTTACCAAAGTTCTGCTGTGTTTGGTGAGTTGTAAAATGAGATGCAATGTTTGTAACAGGCAACTGAATATTTGTAAACGAAACGCAACTTTTATACCCTTTTGTAAACGAAACGCAACATTTGTAACCGAAATGCAGTTTGATTTTTACTAAAATCTGACGTATTATACTTATAGAACTGCATGCCGAAGGGGGGTCAACTCTCGCTCGATTTTTTTGTAATCGGAGAATCCACCCCTGTTTTTGTGGTTATGAACAGGCGTCGGCGGCTACAGGTTTTTATTTTTTGAGAAGAGACGGTTTTAGTATGATGTCACCAGGTCGGACTGGCTCACATCCAAGTTTGTATAAAACATCTTCTCCGTGGTAGAAGCTGAATGTTTCGTATGGACTACGATTGTTCAGCTTCTTTCTTTTATAAGAATTAATGTGATTCATCATGAGATTGATATCCTCTTGTGTTAATTGATCAAAGTTTCTTCACTTTGGCAGAATTCTTCGTATCAGTTCATGGTTCACCTCAATGGATCCCTTTTGATACGGCTTTCCTGCATCACAGTAGAATACCCTTGTTCTCAATCTTGAAACCATATTTGGTTCTTCTATTGCTTTAGGATTAGAAAACTCACTTCCATTGTCTGTTAGAATGACTGGAAACAATTCTTTAAAGGTTTTGTTACCTAATAACTCATACAGGTATGAGTAAATATCCGTTACTGTTTTTGAGGTATTGGCCTCCCTGAGAAATGCCAACATAAAACTGGAATTCACAAAGTGAATGGTAAGAAGACATTTTCCACCTTTACTACCCAATACAGAATCCATCTGTACAACAGACGTATCAGGGTTTTTGCCAATAAACTTCTCGAACTCCTCGTAATTTCGTCCGATACGACAGCTTTTATCTACTTTGAATTCTGGCCTTTTGTATCGTTCCCGAAATCGCACTTTTCTTGGTAAATCAATATTTCTGACATCGAACAGACACGCATCAATGTAGTTGTACATAGTCTTTTCGCTACACATAAGCTCGTCCTTATGATGGATATAAATCTGATGTAGAGACTGCCCCTGTTGAACTAATGGTGATAATAATTGATTAAGACGAACAACCTCTTGTTCTGATACACATAGACCACTTCTAGACCCGGAAACCGTTTCATGTGCTCTTATGTGTGCCTGCTCTGCATCATAAAAGTTCTTCACCAAAGAGCACTTTCCTATCTCTTTGCAGCCATTGCATATGTAAGGTGCACGGAATCTAGCCCAGCATACTTCTTCTACATAATCTACACAGTTTGTATTACAAAAACAACAATGTTTACAGTACAGTGTACTTCGAGAACAGTTTTCTTTACAGATACGCCTCTTGTTACACGTTTTACGATTTTTACACGTATTATGAGTTTGACCTGGATAGCCAGTAGTGATTTCTGAGCTGTACTTACGAACTTCTCTAGAAATTGTGCTAGGATCCTTACCTAATCTACGGCTGATTTCTTTAAAAGAGTGACCTTCCTTGAGATACTTCTGTAATTCAAGTCTTTCTTCATAACTAAAAAACTGCGACATAACTTCCTCCAATCCGTCGCCGACTCCATCAGCATACATGGGATTGGATATTTGTGCAAACAAAAAGACTGGCATATAAGCATACACCAATCTTTTGTAAGCTAAGATGCAACCTCTTAGCAGATAAACTTTTACTATATAATAACTATTAATTGTAGATAAATGGGTTGCGTTTCATTTTACAATTCACGTTCTGCTGTGTTTCACAATTATATAAATTAGTGATTCAGGCGTACAAGAATAATGTTAAAAAGATGATGCCACCTTCTTAAAAAGGTATCATCATCTTTTTAACATTATTCTGCATTAGTTATCCTGGCTTTTTTCCGCCTTCTATAATTCAGATATATTTCAATTACAATACAAAAAATCCCCTCTACCATAATAAGTTTAAAAACCAATATCTTAGTACTACTTATATAGAGTAGCCTTGTAGGTTCATATTTGTTTGCATATAATTCTATTACATCACCTACTTCACCACATTGTTCTGAAACGTGAACGTTTTTATACTGTTCGCCTTTCAAAGTAAAATTAACATAAGTACCATTAGTATAGATTCTTCCATTGGAATCTACATTCTCCGTCAAATTATCTTTCTTATCATTCACTACCTTTGTAATTTCACATTGTACTGGGGTAGCATTGTATCGCATTATATAATAACGTGCTGCATTAAATGAGACAATTGAGAAACACAGAACACCAATACACAAGAACGCATGAGAAATAATTTTTTTGCCTAACTTTTTCAAATTGAATTACCTCCTAAAATAACAGGATTTCTATGGATTCTTAAATCAGACAAAATTCAAATATTGTCATATAATTAAGTATTCCCCAAACTAAATTCAATATGAATTGTATTATTAATTAATATGACTTTTCTATACTCAAATCGTAATAGTAAAAAAGTACAATGAAATCTACAGACACTATTATTACTGAGTCTGTATCTTTCATTACACCTAACTTACCAAAATATTTTTATACATCTTCCTCCGCTTCTTTCTTCGCACAATACTGACGAAACCATACAGCAACTTTCGAATCCGAAACCAAGAGATAACTGATAACACTATACGAAATCGGTATTATTAATAAACAACCGATATTCGAAAATACGATCATACAGAATTCTTGAAAAAATGATTTAGAATTTAGTAACTGGGCAAATGTATAATGAAACTTTAGATATAAAACATTTAGCATAATAGTTTCACCGATAGTTGCTAGTAACAGCGTATTAACGGTTGTTCCCATAATGTCCTTTCCTACATTACGTCCAGATCGAACCAACTGCTTTCTATTAAAATGAGGGTTATTCCTATGAATTTCATATACCGCAGTTGTAATAGCAATGGAAGTATCCATAATGGCTCCTAGTAAGCCTAATAATACTACGCAAATCATCACCTGATCCATCTTGACCGAAATGTTAGTGGATACGTACATCGTAATCTCTTCATAGCGATCAACTTCACTATAACCCGCGATTCTTGTCTTGTTAACCACTACCGCTATGAAGCAAGTAAGTACTATCATAACAATCATAACCGCTATAACAGCTGATAATGATTTCATATTCGTTTCATTCTGATAGATAAGGGTAACTGATACGAACAAAAGTGATGCCAAAAATACTATCAAATACGGATTCAATCCCATTGAAATCAACTTAATTGTGAAAAACATAATAGCCATATTTGCAATCAGCGCTAATACTGAACCGACACCACGGTCACCACCAACAACAACCATCAAGACTACTAATATAATACCTAACGTCAACAGCATATTTCTTCACTTCCTTGTTAGTTTTCATGTGTTTGTATAATTTCTTCTGACTGTTTTCTCTTCCTACGAAATATCAATACAGCAACCACTGTTGACACTGGAATTGCCAACACGATGCCAATTGAGCCAAGTAGAATTCTTGCTGCTTCAAAAAACACGTTATAACGGATCATGGACAACAAACCATATCCATTCTTAAACTTCAGAATTGTCATCGGTAAACTTCCACTAATATAGGTAAAGAATAATACATTTACCATAGTACCCATAATGTCATGGCCAATCTCTCTTGCTGACCTAACCAAATCCTTTACCGTAATCTTGGGTGTAGTATCAATCAATTCACATATCGAGGAGTTCATTGTGATTGCTACATCCATAATTGCTCCGAGGCTTCCTATAATAACACTACCTGTAAATATCCCCTTAAGGTCATCGTGTCCGACAATATAATCTAACATTTCATAAGGTGGTTTCTCAACAAATTGATATACCAGTTGATATATTATAGTAATAAGACCTACTGTCACCAAGGAGGATATAACAGCCCCAATGGATTTCCTATTGATACCACCTAGTATAAACAATGTTAGTATGCTAAAGGAAATCACCATAGCTATAGTTAGAACATCAAAGGATTCCCCGTCGATATATCTTCTCATGAATATCAGAAAGATTCCTATGTTCACTAACAATGACAGAATTGTCAGTATTCCTTGCTTACCAGAGATTGTGATTAAAAGTATAATAAAAATAAATGCCATTACCACAACATATTGATCTCTCTTTACGTCTTTTATGGTTCCAATCAACACATTATCCTTACTTTCTATACTTATAAATACATCATCGCCCTCCGCGTATCTAGTATCCTTCATCTGGGTTTCTGAATAATCATTCGTTATCTGAATATAGTTACCTTCATATTCTCCATTGCGTATCTTAATGGTAAGTGTTTGTGTATACTGCTTGTCTAGCTCATGATTTGGTCCTTCTATATCGGAAGTATACTGCGTACCTGCATTAACAATTGTACCAATCGTATCCTTATATAGAGAATAATTATTCTTCATACATACAAATACAGCCACAACAAGAATTAATAATGCAGTAGCTGTTATTATTAGTTTCTTATACTTTACTATATAATATTTCAATTTAGATTCATTCTTTGAGTCAATTTCATCCATCTATATGAACCTCCATATTAATAATCCGATCCTTTTCACCGCCTACAAACTTTTGCTCATAGAAACAGAATTCGTCTAGAATTTTCACTTTTCACATTATTTCCATGGAACATTATAGCACGAATCTATCATAATTCCAGAGTAAATATCTTTAGTCTACTATCCTTAATTTTTTCTCCTTTACATTAAATGTTTTTAAAAAGTTTTTTTTCCCACTTTTATACTGGTTACTAATATTATTTATTAATTGTACTAATATAAACGATAAAATTTTAAGTATTTTTAATATTCTAATTGCAAAATCTTTCAAAATCAGATATACTTTTCACTGTCAATAACGAAATAAAAGTCACCGAGAGTGGGGACAAGAATCAGTTGTAAAATGGCAACTGATCACATTTCAAGGAGGTCAATTATGGAAAAGTTTTTCAAACTAAAAGAGAGTGGCACTAGTGTTTCAACTGAAATCATTGCCGGTCTCACCACTTTTTTTGCCATGGCTTACATTATCATTGTTAATCCGAACGTATTATCTCAAGCTGGCATGGAGTGGGGTGCTGTATTCTTAGCAACCATTATCTCATCAATCATTGGTACGTTAATCATGGGATTAGTAGCCAATGTACCTTATGCACAAGCACCTGGTATGGGTCTTAACGCATTCTTTGTTTATACCGTATGTTTTGGTCTTGGATTCACATGGCAACAAGCATTATCCATGGTATTCATCTGCGGTATTGTCAATATCATCATCACAGTAACTAAAATTCGTAAATACATCATTAAAGCCATTCCAAGAAGCATGCAAAATGCTATCGGTGGAGGTATCGGTATCTTCATCGCTTATATCGGCTTAAAGAATGCTAACATAATCAACTTCACTAATGATACTGGTGCTGATGTTGGAATCGGTGCTTCTATGCATGGTTCACAAGTAGTTCCAACATTATCAGGTTTCTCATCTAGTGAACTTACTGCTATTCTTGCACTTATTGGTTTAGTAATCACTGTAGTTCTTCTTATGCTTAATGTAAAAGGTGCTATCTTCATCGGCATCATCTTAACATCATTAATCGGTATTCCTATGGGGCTTACAAATATGGGCGATTCTATTAACTTTAAAGAAGCATGTGCTGCATTACCATCAACATTCGGTGCGATCTTTACAAAAGAAGGGCTCGTTTCTCTCTTTAATGATGCTTCCAAATTACCAGTTGTATTAGTAACTATCTTCTCATTCAGTTTATCTGATACATTCGATACAATTGGAACATTCATTGGAACTGGTCGCCGCAGCGGTATCTTCAGTGAAGAAGATGAAAAATCAATGGAAACAACTGCTGGTTTCAAATCTAAGATGGACAAGGCTTTATTCGCTGATGCTACTGCAACTTCAATTGGTGCAATCATCGGTACTTCAAACACTACAACTTATGTAGAAAGTGCTGCTGGTATTGGTGCTGGTGGTCGTACTGGTTTAACAAGTGTTGTTGTTGCTATCTGTTTCGCTATCAGTGCATTCTTTGCTTCATTTGTTAGTGCAATCCCATCTGCTGCAACAGCTCCTGCACTTATTATTGTAGGTATCATGATGCTTTCTTCTTTCAAAGAAATCGATTGGGAAGACCTTAGTGAAGCAATTCCAGCATTCTTTGCAGGTATTGTTATGGCACTTTGCTATAGTATCTCTAATGGTATCGCAACTGGCTTTATCTTCTACTGTATCGTTAAGATCTGTAAAAAGAAAGCAAATGAAATCCACCCTATTCTTTGGGTTGTATCTGGTTTGTTTGTCTTGAATTTTATTTTACTATCGTTTACTCTCTAAGAAAAACATAATAAATCTCTCACATAGAGTCAAGACCACCAGCTTAGCTGGTGGCTTGCTCTGCCCCTATAAGGGGCTAT
>JAHZFJ010000004.1 GCA_019421365.1 Lachnospiraceae bacterium | reverse complement strand
TGTAAAACATCCCCTTTATAGGAATCTGCAGAGCAGTTTCCTATAAAGTAAAAAAGCTCTTCGCCTAGTTAAGATTATTAAATCTCAACTAGGCGAAGAGCCAATTCTACTCGAATCTAGATAGTCAATTAGATTTACAAGTTGCTATACTACTTGCGAATATCCAATTGACTATAACTTAATGTCATATTATATTAATCGACAAAGCCAAATTTATTTAATGGCCAAATACGAAGGAAAGCTTTACCCTCAATATAATCACGGTGTACTGGTCCTATTTCTTCATAACGACTATCGAAACTTATTTCACGATTATCTCCTAATAAGAAGTATTCATCATCGGCTAAAGTAATAGGCTCTTTAGCTGTACCCGAATAATGAATTGGATCTTTTCCATAGTTCTCTTCAAGAATCTCTCCATTAACATAGATGTCAGAACCAATAATCTGTACTGTTTCGCCAGGTAAAGCGATTACTCTCTTAACATAATACTCTTCCACATCTTTACCATAAGGATAGAATACTACAATATCAAATCGTTTTGGGTCACCAACAACATAGCTAATCTTGTCAATCAATAAGCTTTCTTCATTGTGTAATGTATTCTGCATCGAATCGCCATCAACAACTGTTCTTTGTAACACATAATTCGGAATAATATACAATCCAATAAAGAATATTACGACATATACAAGTAATTCTTTAATAATACTTGTACGTTTTTCTTTCTTCGAATTCTTATTATCGTCTAAATGATTCCCCTTTTGGTCAACTTCGTCTGCTGTTACTTCCTCGGAAAAAGCCTCTTCACTCAAAGCTGATATAGAATCGTTCTCATATGTGTCAACGTCAACAGTGCTTTGTTTATTTTCGAAGTCATCATTCGAGTAATTTTCTTCTTGACTCATCCTGTTTCCCTCTTTCTCTATAACTCAATATTATGCAAAGACTGACGTTTCCAACCCCTCTTAAGAAAATCGACTAATCAACTAATGTATCTTCATCACCAACTATTTTTACTTTAGATTTGTATAATTCTTCTACAGCGATAGAAAGTGGTTTCGGACAGTTGCATGTAGCAAATGGTTTACTTCCGCTGATAATTTGTCTAGCTCTCTTAGATGTTGCTAATACGATAGAATATCTGCTGTTAACTACTGGATCTTCTCCCGGTTCAACCTCGCTATTTACTACGTTCATTAAGTCTGTATATGATGGATGTAACATATTATTAATCTCCTTTCTTAAATGCATTTAATTCATTACTCATTTTTTCAATAAAAGAATCATTTCTCAATGTTCTACTATGTTCATTTTTAATGATTCCATTCAGATGCTCAACACACTCATCTAAATCATCATTGACAACAATATAATCATATTGCTTCATAAATACTGCTTCTTCCGAAGCACGATTCAATCGCTTTTCAATCTTATCCATACTCTCCGTACCACGATGTACAAGTCGATTTCTTAGTTCCTCTGCACCAGGTGGAGTTATGAATAGCAACAATGCATCAGGGAATTGCTCTCTTATACTAAATGCTCCTTGCACTTCGATTTCTAAGATTACGTCTTTACCTGCTGCTAGTTGTTCTTCAACATATCTCTTAGGCGTTCCATAGTAATTGCCGACATACTCAGCCCACTCTATTAATTCACCTTGCTCTATCATACTCTCAAAACGTTCTCTTGTCAAAAAGAAATATTCGCGACCGTCTTCTTCTCCAACGCGTGGTGCTCTTGTTGTAGCTGATATGGACAAACCATAATCATACCTGTTTAGCAATGCTTTCATTAAGGTACCCTTACCCGCACCGGAAAATCCGGAAACAACTGTTAGTATCCCCTGTTTACTCATCATCATCACCTTTTTGATCCATTTCCTCTTTACTATTTATACGGTTTGCAATCGTTTCTGGTAGTAAGGCAGACAAAACAAGATGATTGCTTTCTGTTACAATAACGGCTCTTGTCTTCCTTCCACAAGTCGCATCTACAGCTGTTCCATTATCCTTTGCAGTCTGAACCATTCGCTTAACTGGGGCTGCATCAGGACTAATGATTGCAACTATTTTCCTACTATTAATAATATTGCCAAATCCGATATTAACTAAACCATTCAAACAGATTCCCCATTTCTATTCAATATTCTGTATCTGTTCTCTTACTTTCTCGATTTCCGTCTTTAAATCAATAGCAATGTTTGTTATCTCTAAATCATTTGCTTTGGAAAGAATCGTATTCGCTTCACGATTCATCTCTTGTGCAATGAAGTCTAGCTTCCTACCAACTCCATTATCTTCATCTAGAGATGCTTTCATGTTAGCTATATGACTCCTAAGTCTTACAGTCTCTTCATCTACGCAGATTTTATCCGCAAACAATGTAATTTCTGTAGCTAATATACTTTCATCAAGCTTTGTTTCTCCTAGCAGTTCTTGTACTTTAGCAGTAATCTTCTCACGGTATTGTGTAACAATTTCTGGGGAGCGACTCTCAACCGCCTCAACTAGTGAAAGCATTCCATCTAATTTATTGATTAGATCATTCTTAAGATGTTCGCCCTCTTTTGTACGAGATTCAATAAATTGTTCGCAAGCATGTCTTATTGCATCTTCTAATATATTCCATAATTCTTTCTCATCAACTGTCTGTTCTTCTAAAGTTAGAACCTCTGGATATCTCGACAGATTAGACACAGTAATATCATTAACGAGATGGAATTCATCTCCCATCTGTCTTAATTTTTCCACATATTCTTTTGCTATGTCAGAATTGTATTTTACACATACTTTATTCTCTGTGTAGTCTTCATATGATATAAATACATCAACTTTTCCTCGTTGGATGTATTTCTTAAGTAAACTTCTAATTGTTGCTTCATAAAAACCTAACTTCTTAGGCATCTTAATTGAGATATCACAGTAACGATGATTAACTGACTTCATCTCTACTACGATTTTTCTCTCTTCGTTCGATCGTTCAAATCGACCAAACCCTGTCATACTTCTTAACATTAGACTCACGTCCTTCATTCTTCTATGGAATATTAATTCCACTTTATTCTTTACCTTATTTAAATGCGTCTGGAAGGTACTTGTTACTTTAATAATTACCATAAACTTAAGGGATAGATATCGCTCTATCCCTCAAGACACACTTAATTAATTATAGATTACTATATAATAGAAGTCAAGTTGTTATTATTATTTTCGCAGATTTGTAACTCAGATATCGTATCTGATTTCGTATACTAGATCGTTTGTGAGCAACTAATATTGGTTTTTTCAAGATAATGTGGTAGACTAATAATAATTAACTCAAACTTCGAATATAAATAATTTCATTTAATAGATGATTGCTATATTCATAAAAAAACTATCTGAACACGTCAACAGTTAACTAATCATCTAAATCTTAAGTGCAAAGTTTGAGTAAGTAATAAAAAAGGAGTTTTAACTATGGCATTAGACGGACTTGTTATTGCAAATGTTATAAAAGAATTAAACGACACTTTACTTGGTGGTCGTATCAATAAAATATCTCAACCCGAAAACGATGCACTTGTATTAGTAATTAAGAACAACCGTAACCAATACAAATTATTCTTATCTGCAAATGCAAGTCTCCCTCTTATCTACTTAACACAGGAAAATAAGCCCAATCCAATTACAGCACCTAATTTTTGTATGTTGCTTCGTAAACATCTTAATAGTGCTAGGATTCTAAGCATCACACAACCTGGACTAGAACGTATTATTGACATTGAGATTGAACACCTCAATGAACTTGGTGATGTATGTACCAAACATCTGATTACTGAAATTATGGGTAAACACAGTAATATCATATTCTGTGATGATAAGAACATGATTATAGATAGTATCAAGCATATCTCTGGGTTGGTATCTTCTGTACGTGAAGTACTTCCTGGCAGGGATTACTTCATACCTGAAACACAAGATAAATGGAATCCGCTCACAGTGGATCTTGATCATTTCATAGAAAAGGTTATGACCAAACCACTACCAATTGCAAAGGCTCTTTATACTTCACTTACTGGTATCAGTCCATTAATTGCGAATGAAATCTGCCATCGTGCTTCTATTGATGGGGAAGCTTCAACAAGCTCACTAAGTGAAATGGAAGGATTACATCTATATAAAAACTTTGAACGATTGATGGAAGACATCAAGAACACCAATTTTTGTCCAAACATCATCTATAAGAATGGAGAACCCGTTGAGTTTTCAAGTACAACACTGACGACTTACGACTCCTCTGAACACAAGAAATTCGAAACCATAAGCGAGCTACTTGAACAATACTATGCACAGAAGAACACTCTGACAAGAATTCGTCAAAAATCAGTTGACTTACGTAAGATTGTATCCAATGCAATTGAACGTACTCGTAAGAAATACGATTTACAGATGAAACAGCTAAAAGATACAGACAAGCGTGAGAAATACAAAGTATATGGTGAACTTATAACAGCATATGGTTACAATGTTGAAGAAGGCTCTAAGCAAATGACTGCCCTCAATTATTATACCAATGAAGAGGTTACTATCCCCCTTGATGCTACGATTACGCCAATAGAAAATGCTAAGAAATATTTTGATAAATATAGTAAGCTAAAACGTACTTTTGAAGCATTAACTAAATTCACAGAAGATACAAAAGAAGAACTTGAACATCTTGAATCTATAAGTGCTGCACTTGATATTGCCCTTCAAGAAGAAGATTTAATTCAATTAAAAGAAGAATTAATGGAATATGGGTATATGAAGAGAAAATTTGTATCAAAAAAAGATGCCAAAAAACAAAGAACTTCAAGCAAACCCTTCCACTACATCTCTTCAGACGGCTTTCATATGTATGTTGGTAAAAACAACTTCCAGAATGACGAATTAACCTTCAAATTCGCAGTAGGGAATGATTGGTGGTTTCATGCGAAAGGTATGGCAGGCTCTCACGTAATCGTTAAAACAAACGGTGAAGAACTTCCAGATAGAACTTTTGAAGAAGCTGGTAAATTAGCTGCTTACTACTCAAAAGCTAGAGAACTTACAAAAGCAGAGATTGATTATACAGAAAAGAAAAATGTTAAGAAACCAAATGGGGGAAAACCTGGTTTTGTTGTATACTATACAAACTACTCATTAATTATTGAACCAGATATTACTGGAATTGAAGAAGTTAAATAATTCAACTTCGATATTTGTTCGAATTAGAATTCTAACTTAATTTATTAATATACTACTATTACTCAACGATACGATAAGAAGGGACGGATACCTATGATTTTATCAGATTACCACATGCACTCTAGTTTTTCAGACGATTCAGAAGCTACAATGGCTAGCATGATCAAACGTTCCATTGAACTTGGATTTCATACCATCTGTTTTACCGATCACATGGACTTAGACTTTCCAATTGAATTCGGTGGCGGATTTGTATTTAACACAGATATTTATACGAAACACATCAAAAAACTTCAAGAAAAATACGCCGACCAAATCAAAATTCTATGTGGTGTTGAATATGGTCTGAGACCTTATCTTAAAGAACAATTTGCTACTCTTACTAAAAAGAACGACTTTGATTTTATCCTTGGTTCCTCTCATCTTGTTGGAAACATTGACCCTTATCAAAAAGCATTTTGGGAAGGTATTACTGAAGAAGAAGGTATCATAAAGTATTTGGAATCAATTTATGCGAATGTACAGACTTTTGAGGATTATGACGTATATGGTCATATCGATTATGCCATTCGTTACGCACCTAATCAAAACAAATACTATAGTTATGACCGATATGCGGATTTAATTGATGCAATCTTTAAAACAATTATTCAAAACGGAAAAGGTATCGAAGTGAATACATCTGGTTATAAATATGGTCTTGGCCATCCGCATCCACAGACAGATGTCCTAAAACGTTACAAGGAACTAGGCGGAGAAATTATTACTATCGGTTCAGATGCTCATAAACCAGAACATATTGGCTATGATTACAAAAAAACTGAAGAATTACTAAAAAGCCTTGGTTTTGAATATTATACAATATTTGAAAAGAGACAGCCGCAGTTTATTACACTATAATCTCAATCTTTAATAAATGTCATAAAAAAGAACTTAAACAATTTGCAACTCTTATAAAAGCATTAGAAAACTTTTAGTTTTTTAATGCTTTTTTTACATCAAATGTAATTTAAGCAGTTTGACAAATGAAAAAAACAGGAGCATAATGTAGTTGACAAAGTAAACTATATTAAATAAATTCATTTTTTAAATAGTTAATCATCTTGGAAAGTGTGGTAATAATAGTGGACGATTCAAATTGGGTTTATATGTTGGAAAGAATGCAAAGTATAAGGTATTTTAGTAAAGTGATGATACGCCGCGCCACTAAAGAATATCAAATACCTGCCGAGCACTTAGATTTGTTATCTCAACTGGCAGTTAGTAAAGAAAAGATGACTCCAATGACTCTTAGTAAGCTAATGAAAACAAATAAGACAATAATAAGCCGAATAATTGAGCAATTAAATAATAAAGGTTATTTAATAAAAACAAAGGATAAAAACGATAAGAGGAGCTATTTTGTTTCTATAACAGAATTGGGAGAAGAACAATTAAGAAACATATATAAACATTATTTAGGGCCAATATATGAGCTTCGCCGAAAAATTGGTGATAATGACTTTTTCCAGTTGATGGAATATATAGAAGAAGCTAATCTAAAAATGAATGAACAAGAGGAAGGGATATACTAATGAGTTTTTATGATGCAATGCAATTAGGAGCCTGCAATCTTAAACCAATGATTAAAGACGCCGAAGATAAAAGGGTGAAGAGAAAATATATAGCAGCTCTTATCATTAAGAATATTTTATGTATTATGTTTTGTATGTTTGTAGTAACTTTTTTTAATAATGTATTTGGTGTTGATAACAGTATTGTAGGCGTAGTAACCGTTATAGCATTAATGACCTTTAGATTTGCAAATTTAGATTTTAAAACCGGACAGTCAACCATTGCTATATTAGGTATATTTGCTATATTTATCATTTCACCATATGTAGCAACAATAGTTAATCCAGTACTAGGTAGTCTAATAAACTTTATTTCAATGATGGCAATTGTAGTTGTATCTTGTCATAACGTAGTTTTATCTAATCAATCAACATTTATACTATCGTACTTACTTCTATATGGATATGAGGTTAATGATGTAAATGGATATATAAATAGAGTACTTGGGTTGATTCTAGGTGGAATAATAGTTGCGGGAATCTTTTATTATAAGCATAGAAAAGTTGAATTTGACAATTCTTTTAGTGATATAATCAAAGATATAGATCTTAGTTCACCACGTACTAAGTGGCAGTTAAAACTTGTATCAGGAATAACCTTTGCTATTTTAATAGGAGAGCTTATAAATTTACCACGAGTTATATGGATCGGATTTGCATGCATGTCAGTACTTCAACCACAAAAAGAAAAAGTTGAATACCGTGCTAAAAAGAGATATCCATTCGTAATTATAGGCTGTTTAATGTTTGCTGTAATATATTCAGTTTTACCACAAGAATACAGAGGATTTGTTGGTATGATAGGTGGTATTATGGTTGGATTCTCAGGAACGTATCCATGGCAAACTTCCTTCAATTGCTTTGGTGCACTAGCAGCAGCAGTTCCTGTATTTGGATTAGGTTGGGCCATAGTTATACGTATAGTTAATAACATAATAGGAGTTTTCTACAGTAAAGCCTATGATAGGTTGTTTGATAAGATTGACCCACTTCCTGTAAAGACAGACAATTTCGAAGGAAGCTACTAAAAATTAAAGCTACAACAATACAGTTGTAGTTACATAAAAGACCAGAGTATAGTTGTTACATACTCTGGTCAACAAAATTACATTCTTAATCTATTAATTCTACCCCAAATCTGGTTCTTTATCCAAACGTATTGACTCTGTAACGATTCCTTCTGTTTCAAATAGAATGATTTCATTCTTTCCTGGTTTTAAGACCGGTGCAGGTATGTATAAGCGTTTTTGTGGTCCAACTTCCCAGTAACGACCTAGTGCAAATCCATTAACAAACGCGCATCCTTTCCCCCAACCAGTGAAGTCAAGGAACGTATCACCTAACTCTTCTACTTCGAATTCAAATAAAAAGAACGCTGGTAAACCTTCAATATATTCTTTTGTGAAATCAACCTCTTCGACATTATCAAGTTCAAGAGAATACATATCCCAATCATAATGTTGGTGTCCATTAATTACAACTGCATCTTTAATTCCCTTATGTTGTTGTTGAAGTCTTGGTCCAAAGTTTACACGCCCCATATTCTCCACAAGAATATCCATAATAGCCTCACCTGATGCATCTAGAGCTGACTCGAATTTCATCTCATCTAATAATTCACGGTCATATAAGGTAACGATTGGTTTTTGATTTAAGAATATATTAGCACGGTCATTGGCGCCATACAGACGAATGCTCTCTACTTGATTTTCTTTAACCAAACTACTTCGGTACATGATATATCCATAATTTTGTCCTACTTGTTCCATAGATAACGGATACTTAGATTGATGTTTCACGCCAATATCCTCAATGACAGAATATAAACTTACTTTCTCTTTAACCAGTAATTCACCGTATTCCATCTTTTTAATCGTTGTTGTTAATTCTACCTCAGGAATATCAACGAATTGTCCTATAATATCTTTAAAAGCCAAATACTTCTCTGTCAGCTCTCCATCTTCTGTTAAGATGGCATCATAATCATAAGATGTTACATCTGGAGTTAATTGATCATAGTAGTTGGAACCATTCATAAATCCAAAGTTCGTACCACCTTCAAACATATAGAAGTTAACATGCCCAAGCTCTAGTATTTCTTTCAAATCCTTCTTGTTTTGCTCTAAGTCAGAATGTTGATGGGAACCACAACCCCAACTATCAAACCAGCCAACCCAAAATTCCATACACATAAGTGGTCCATCTGTATGTTCTCTTAATCTAGCAAACTGCTCTTTTGTCTTTGATCCAAAGTTTCCAGTTGGTTGTGCACCTTCAACGCTACCACAACTAAGGGCATCCCCCCATGGACCATCAGAGGTAACAAAGTCAACCGTGATCCCTTCTTCTCTCATGATATCACGAAGGCTCTCTAAGTAGGAAGTATCGTCGCCGTAATATCCGTACTCATTCTCTACTTGCATCAAAATAACTGGTCCACCTTCTGTTATCTGTAGTGGTTTTAATAATGGCAATAAGTGACGATAGTATTCTCTTACATGTTTCATATATCTCTCATCATTACAGCGTAGATGAATTCCCATTATCCATTACAACAACTGGCATTAGTTCATCTGACCACTGCAGTATATGGGAAGCATCTGTTGTCTCATTTGTCTTCGTACCATCACCATTATCAATGGTACAACTATATCCACCACGAGTTGCCGCAGATGTAACCTCCTTACCATCTTGCTCATATAATAGATTCAAGCTTGGTCTTTTATCAACGACTTCTTCCGCAGTTTCTGTTAATGGATCTTGTTTTCTAGCATCTGGACACGCTACAATGCTTATCGATAATACAGTAATCGCTGCCAAAACGCATAGTCTTTTAATCATCGTCTACTACTCCTTTCAAATTCTTTTGCTTAGGCAAAGCCTATCCTTTTATTTTTTGTAATACTCCCTACATTATTAGACGACACTACCTTCGTTTTGGTTCCATCGTGTAAACAACTATAGCCCATGAAATTATTTTCATAGGCTATGGATTATTGATATAACTTTTAACACGTACAATATAGTAGGTCTACAACTCACGACATATCTAAAGAGTTCTTTAATAGGAACAAATCAATGACATATTTCCTTCTAAGCAATACTCCCCATATCCATGAGGAAGAATAAAATGAGTACCTTTCTTTATAGCAATTCCATCAATTGATCCTTGTCCATCAATTATACTATAGATTTTAAAATTTTTATCTTGGTTTAACTTAGCTGTTCCATGAATATCTTGTTTTTCAACGGTATAGTAAGAACAAGAAACCAAAGTCTCATTATCTAAGGAATCCCCTTTTACCAAGACGCGCTTACTTAATGCCGATTCTGCCTCAAACGGCGCCTGAATAACATCTATACTCTTCTCAATGTGTAATTCTCTTGGTTTACCATCTGTTAATCGATCGTAATCATAAACACGATATGTAATATCACTGTTTTGTTGTGTCTCTAAAATTAATGTTCCACCTTTAATCGCATGAACAGTCCCTGGATTGATTTGAAAAAAATCGCCCTTCTTAATAGGAATTGTACGGATGAATTCATTCCAACGTCCCTCAAGAATCATCTGCTTTACTTCTTCCTGATCCTTTGCATTATGCCCAACAACGATAGAAGCATCCTCATCACAATCCAGAATATACCAGCATTCTGTCTTGCCAAAAGAACCGTTCTCATTCACTTTCGCATAATCGTCATCTGGATGCACTTGAATACTTAAATCTTGTTTCGCATCAATTATCTTTATTAATAATGGGAACCGTTCCCCATCAAGGTTTCCAAATAGTTCTCTATGATTCTTCCAAAGTTCTGATAACGTTTGTCCCTTATATGCACCTGAGGCAATCTCACAATCTCCATTATCGTGTGCACTTACTGCCCAACATTCTCCCGTATGATCACTAGGAATATTATAATGGAAATCATCTCGTAATCTTGCTCCTCCCCATAATACTTCTTTCATAACTGGTTCTAAAAAAATAATTTGTTCTGTTTTACACATACTATCAACTACTCCTATTCTAGTTCTAGAATTTTGACTATTCGCAATATTCTTCTACTTCTTGATTTCATTCAGTGCCAGCCTTATACACCCCATAATCCCCTGGTTGTCATTCAGTTGCGGTAATGTAATATATTTTTCAATATCTTGTAATTGTGGCGTAAGTATGTACCCATTTAACATACGCAATACTTCTCGGTGGATAATCGGCATCAACTGTTCTTGATGCATAACACCACCACCTAGAATTATTCTCTGTGGTGACAAAGTAAGAATATAGTTTACCAAGGCCTGAGCAATATAATACCCTTCTAGTACCCACACTTCTACTTGATTTGATAATTCATGGGCTTTTTTCCCGTATCTTGCTTCTATAGCAGGCCCTGCAGCTAACCCCTCCAGACAATTCTCATGATAAGGACATGTCCCTTTAAAATTATCCTCCGGGTGTTTAGCTAAAAGTATATGCCCTGCTTCCGGATGTAGCATTCCATGAAGGGGCTTACCATCAATAATTACACCGACTCCCACGCCAGTTCCAATGGTTATGTAAATACTGTTTTTCACATCTTTTGTACTTCCCCAAGTCGCTTCCCCAATTGCAGATGCGTTAACATCCGTATCAAAGCCTATTGGAACCTGCAATGCTTCTGAAAAAGTTCCAACTATATTGTAATTTCTCCAAGGCAATTTGGGTGTAGATGTAATGTATCCGTATGTAGCGGATTCTCTATTCAAATCAATTGGTCCAAAGCATCCAATCCCTAACGCATCGACCTTACTACTCTTGAAATAATCAACTAATTCTGGCATTGTGATCTCTGGATCCCTCGTTGGTATCGATAATCTATCAAAGATTTCACCTTGTTCATTACCAATAGCAACAACCATCTTCGTACCGCCAGCTTCTAATGCACCTATTCTCATTTGCTAACCTCCTCTTTGTTTAAGCCAAAAACACCACTTATATTATATCATTAGTTGGCTATGTTTATATATACACTTTTTTTAGATTTGATGTACATTTCTTAGTGACTACATATTAATATTAAGTTTATATCTAATTAATTTCAAGTTAATTTTTACTAAATATAAAAGGCAAGCTACAGAGATAATCCAAAAAGATTGGATAAAAATTTACTGAGTCATTTATTTTATCCAATCTTTTATGTTTAATTTTCTATAATACATCCTTTTTTCAATATAATATTCGCATATTGAGCTGACTCTCCTGTTGCAATTACTGCATAAGCTTTCTTAGCACGTTCGTAATACGCAAAACGTTCCATATATTTAATGTTTTCTTTTCCTTCGTACTTATTAAGAATCTTCTTATAATCTTCCCAAATTACAGGGACAACGGTATCACCCTCACAAATTTCCATTAATACAAAGTTATTGTCATCATACTGATCTAACGGTAATACCCTTAATACCGCGTCTAACATATCTGTTGCCTTGATACCTGGAATATTTACAAGCCTCTTTCCAATACTTGCTGCTGGAAAATTACCATCAGCAATAACAATTTCATCACCATGTCCCATTTCACTAAGAATTTTAAGTAACTCTGGTGATAATAAATGTGGTATGTTTTTTAACATATAATCTTCCTCTCCGAATGCAATTGTGTATCAATAATCATTTCATTACCAGTATTGTACCAAATTTAAATTTGATATTACATTTTCAAATCAGACAAACAGATTTTGAAAATGTCATATTTAGCGTACTTTTTTATTGTTTTTATATATTATCTATGCTACCCTAACATAAGAGATATTCCCTATATCTCGTTATTCGATTACTAAGGATTATGCAGTAATAGTTATGAAATCCACTATGTTCCTCAGGGTGCAGGTACTCTAATTGCAAACAAAGAGCATTATCACATAAGCAATAATACCCTTTACATAACTGGTCCACACATTGAACACGAACAGATTCCTGACGCAACAAACCCTATGTATGAATATTCCATTCATCTTCAAATAAATCCAAGCGATCACAAAAAAAATCCCATTTTGGATACCTTCTGCCGTTATCCTTTCTGGATTGGATATGATCAGGAGTCTTTACTAGAACTGTTCCAAGAAATTATTAATGAATTAAATGAAAAAAAGCTTGGTTACACAACTCTTATTCAATCATTACTTTGTGAATTTATGGTTAAGATTGTCCGAAACTATGAACGTACAGCCCGATCTAAAACTTCGTTCTCAAAGTCTAATCCATATGAACAGTCCATTCTACTCATTGAAGAGAGCTTTTTATTTGATTTTAAAACATTAACTTTAAAGGAGCTTTCCAAAAGACTTGGATTAAGCGAACGGCAAACGAGTAGAATTATCTATTCTTATTATGGGTTAACTTTTCTTCAAAAACGAACAGAGTCGAGAATGGCGGCTGCTATCACTTTGTTACGTGATAACAACCGTCCTGTTTATGACATCGCTGAAGAATTAGGTTACTCATGCGGAAACCATTTTAGTACTGCTTTTAAACATTATTACAATATGACTATTTCAGAATATAAGAATAACGTCGCCTACCACAAAAAGAATGAAATATAAGGTAATACCAATTACTATTAGGTTTTATCCTATTAGCCCTATTTACATTCATTATTCGATTTAAATTCTCTCACCGAACGAATGGTATATCTTATACTTCCTTGCAAAATTGTATTGAAATCTTCAAATTGGTTTCCTGTTAGCTTATATTCTTTATAGCATGTATCATAAGTTACTCCATTATCTTCGATTAGTGTAAAGGTATTTCCTTTACCATATACAACAATATCTAAATCAAATTTCGTATTCTCTTCAATATAGGAAACTGGTTTTGCCAAAGGTAGAATACAATTATCCTTCACAAAAACAGGGATAGTTTCTGATTCAATCTCATAAAATCCACCTGTATATACTTTACCTGACCAGAAATCGTACCATTTCCCTTCTGGTAAATATACCGTTCTTCCTTTTTCACCAGCTATTATTGGCGCTACTAAGAGATTATCTCCTAATAGATATTCATCATCGATTTTGTAAGTATTCGTATCATTACTATAATCACTTACTAATGCACGTACAGGTGCAATTCCCTTCTTGTAATATTGATAGAAGGCAGAATATAGGTAAGGTACTAATTGCATACGTACTTGGAACAACTCCTTCATCTCGTTTGTTGCTCCCATATCAATCCATGGAGCCTTATCAATATACCAGCCATTAATAATAGCTTGAGGTGAGAATATAACCGCTTGTACTCTTCGTATTAACTCCTCCTTAGAATCCGCATGTCTCACTTCAGGTGTCCATAGTAATCCTGAAAATCCCGCATTAACTAATCCTCGGATAAAATCTTTGTGATCATATAGATCACTATATAATACAAATGGATATGGTGCAGCTAATGCCCCTGCAGATCTCACTTCCGATAAGGTACGATTATTTCCTAGTGCTTTCATCATTGTTTGCTGATATAGATTTCCAATCATACTGTGCATCTGTTCCCCATCCATTCCCGAAGGGAATTCGCTACAGTTTGGATAGGACCAACTTCCCGTATAATCACTTCCATCGCATTCATCTAACTTAAATCCCATGATTCCTTTATCTACAAAATTCGTTTTGTGATACTCAGAGAAAATATCTACCGCTTCCTTGGTTCCAAAGTCCGGCACCAACCCTTGCCATACTTCAAAATCACCACTATATTTATACAAAGGACGATACATTGGTGACGTTGAATTAACAAAAACATGTTCCCATAGATTAATATTATAGTGCCTTTTCTTAAGGTCTTTAATTAACTTATCCGAATCAGGTATTCTATCTTTATCCCATAGATAAGAACAAGAATAACTACTCTCTTGCCAACCTGGTTCAAGACCAATAATATCACAAGGAATATCATTCTCTCTAAAATAATCTGCCATTCTAACGATCTCATCTTGCGTATAGCGAGTATAACAACGATAGAACATCCCAAGTCCCCATAATGATGGCATGCAACCTCCACCAGAGAACTGATTGTACGCAGCAACAATTTCTGTAATAGAATCCCCTTCGAATATATATAGATCTACACCGTTTGCCGTTGGTATATCAATAACCATCTGAGTAATTTCATCTGTTTTATTCTTAGCATATAATTCTTCCGGTGTAACGGCTACCGCTTTATTTCTTATGTTTTCTCTATTCTTATTCTTTCCAAATCCACAATAAAAACTTGCATATCTGGCAGTATCAACATAAACACCATAGCCCTTCGTTGTTACAAAAAACGGTACTGGTGCATGGGAATCTCCTGTATTGGCTACCGGGTCAGCATTAGGTCGCAAGTATTTTTTCGTTCCACGATGATCAAATCCTTTTAACTGTAATCCAAATCCAAATACCTCTTCATCTGATTCAAGAGGCATCTCAATTACACAACCACTTGCTGTTACTTTAAACTGAATTAATGAGGTATCGTATGTAATATCCCCCTGTATAAAATTATTATTGACGTTATTAAACATAACTGGTGTAATCGCTTCTGGTGTACCTAATGTAATCTTCTTTGCTCTTTGCATATGATACCTTGCCCTTTCCTATACCTGTATTTTTTTGCCACAAGCACGAATTACGATTTATCTTGATTCCTTACATGATAATACTCAAAGTCAGCATATCCTGCGCTAACTTGTCCTCTGAAATTTCCACAGAATATACCTGGTCGCGCCCCTGTCCACCCTCCAGGGGTCGCAGATACCGTATTTCCAATTGGTTGGAATGTCTTTCCATCTTCACTATAAGAATATTGAATGATTCCTTCCTCCATAACTTCCATACACAGTATTATTTCATTTCTTTGCACAGTACGGCTTTCCTCACAGACTTCCTCCACTAATTCCTGCTCGTAGATGGAATATTCCTTTGCAATACCACGATATCTTTTAACCATATTCTGTCCTTGATCCTGTTCAATTGCAAGATAACTATACTGATATCCCATCATCGCAATTCCTGCACGATCACCGATTTCACAATGATTCAGAGATACTTTCGTTGTAACGCAAAACGTCTCCTGTTGCATAAGATGTGATAAAAACCATGGTGCATGGAACAAGGAATGAGTTCTTTCACTTCTATAAGCAAACAAACGCAGATGCCCTGGATTTTGTGATAAAGAATACCAGTTATTATTAGGATTTGCCTGCCACTGCCATTGTAAACCAAGCTTCTCACAACTAAAATCATCCGAAATCTCAGGTAGCGCTATAGCTTTAATATTATATTTCTCATATAACTGTTTCCATTGATTCAATAATTCTTTTGTTTGTTCGACAGGTACAGCATAGGTAATTACTGGTTCTCCAATTCCGTCACCATTCGTATCCACTCCCATCAATGGCCAATCATCTTCCCACCGAACCGGTTGCAGATGAGTAATTCTGCCATAAGGTCCACGATCTTGAAAATGAATAAACCAGTCATCGCCGTTCTCCATCTCGATGTAAGCTCCTTGGTGCGGTCCATTAATCACACTGTCTCCTTGGTGTAATGTAATCTTCACCTCATATGGACCATAGATATTTTTAGAACGCATTACTAACTGCCAGCCACTTGGTACACCTCCAGCAGGAGCCATAATATAGTAAAATCCATTCCGTCTATATGCTTTTGGACCCTCCGTGGTATGATGATTATCTCTTCCGTCAAATACCATTCTACCATTGTCTATAATCTTTGTTCCTTCTTCGTTCATTCTATGTATAAACAACATACTATTAATTCCTGCTCTACTGCCTGCAAAAGCATGAATAAGATAAGCATTGCCCTCTTCATCCCATATTGGGCAAGGGTCTATCCAGCCAGTTACTCTAAGTACATGATAGGTACTCCACTCACCAAATGGATTTTTTGTCTTATATAAGAACAATCCTTCATCTGGAGTACAAACATATACATAGTATTCTCCATTATAATATCGTATAGATGGTGCCCAGATTCCTTTCTTATGCATCGTATGATTATATGCTTCAAAAGGAAGTTCCTTTGCTATATAGTTCACAATATTCCAATGCACCAAATCTTTGGAATGAAGCAATGGTAATCCTGGAAAATAAGTGAAGGAAGAGGATATCATATAATAATCATCTCCTACACGAATGGCATCCGGATCACTAAAATCACCTTTTAAAATAGGATTTTCATAAGTAGTTGTCACAATTAAACCTCCTGATTCTAAACAGTACTTCTCTTTCATTTCTTTAAAACTGTTTGTGCTGCGTCTAATTTCTGGAAACTCCTTCATATCGGTAAAGATTCATTCCTAATCGTTTATGATATTTACCAGATGAAGAAATCTTCTCCTTTTAACTTAAACATTGCTTCAATAAAATAAAAATCTCCGTATGTAAAATTCTCATGCTTAACCGGACTATGGTATGCACCTGTACAATTTTGTAATATACCATCATTGTCACACCCAAAGTTGCAACGACTTTGTTCTAGTGCTTTAAGCATCTTAATTGCAGCATTCAGATAGATATCTTTCTCATATTCTCCTACTAGCTTTGCAATCTCAATTAATCCACAGGCTGCAACTGATGCAGCAATGGAATCCTCCCATGCTGGTTCTTTAGGTTGTCTGAAATCGACAGGTATGATACCGTTTTCCGGAATATTAGCCATGAAGTAATGGGCTACTCTCTTTGCTGTATCCAGATATTCTTTCTTTTCTGTGTGCAGATAGCTGATAACAAAACCATATAGTGCCCATGTCTGCCCTCTTGTCCAAGAAGATCCATCTTCGTACCCTTGACCTCCATAGGTTCTTACAACTCCTCCTTGAAACGGATCAAATTCCACTATATGATTCACAGAACCATCAGGACGAATGAAGGTGTCCATAACCGTATCGGCATGAATCATGGCGATTTGCTTAAATCTAGGATCAGCAGTTTCTTCCGAAGCCCAGTATAGGAGAGGTATATTTAACAAACAATCAATTATCGCCCAACCTCTTGTGTCATCTTCACCAACGTTATTCCACGCACGAATAAACCTACCAACTGGATTAAATCTTCCAGCTAAAAGATTAGCCGCATGTAATGCTCTTCTCCTCGCCTCTGGATTCTTGGTCAGTCTATAATCTGCCACTGCTGTTGGAAGCCACATAAAGCCCACATCATGATGAAGACCATAGTAATACTCAAAACAACGATCTAGTTTTTTTTCCGAGATTCTCGCTATATCTGCATACTTCTCCTCTTTCGTTTCATGATACATTAACCATAACATTCCACCCCAAAATCCGTTTGTCCACCAATTAATTCCATCATCGTCATTCCAATCCAATGTCTCCAAAGAACGATCATCATGTACTCCATCTACTGCTTTCGCAGGTATCTTATCCTTACTTCGTTCACTCACCACTTCCATCTTATTTGTTATTTTTTCAATTACCGAGTCTACCCAAAGTCTATCGTTTCCTGTTACCATCATTATTCTTTCCTTCTTCCTAATAACTATCCGTCTATTATTACTACAATCACACATATCATACGAGCTTGATCTATTAAAGTTCTAACTGATATATTCCTTGTTTAAGGACTGATATGTCAGTGGACGTCTCAAACTAAGCCGCTGTTTTCGTTCTTCTTTACAATCGTCAATCTTTACCTCAGCTAGAATAATTCCAGCTTCACAATATGATCCCCTAGCTATAACCCTTCCATCTGGTGCTACAATCTCACTTGGAGTACGTAATCCTTCAATTGCTCCCCAATATGGTACCGCCATTGCAGCAGCAACATACACCCCATTCTCATATGCTCTAGCATGTCCGTAAATCTGTTCCCAGCCCCATGTAGAACATACAATTAAATCGCAGCCTTGTAACGCAAGTTCTCGGTAAGCTTCAGGAAACTGTGCGTCGAAGCAAATTAGAACTCCTATTTTACCAAATTCAGATTCTATACTTACATAACGCTTTCCAACTTTTAAATAATCATTTTCTGAGCCAGCAAGATGAATCTTATCATAAATGTCAAGTACTTTTCCTTCAGGACTAAATACAATAGCAGAATTGGTCATACAATAACTATTGCCTACTTTATGTTTCAAATACATACCGACTATCATATAACAATATCCTTTTTTAGCAAGCAATGATAATTCCATAATGATCGAATCCTCTTCTGACGGTATTAACTCTTCATATTGCTGATACATTTCACCTATAGAGGTTTGATTCTTTAAATCTTCGAATGTATGTGGATGCCCTGCAAAATTAATTGCTTCTGTCGTTACTAGAAGATCACACCCCTTCTCTATTGCTTCTTCCATAAGCGAAATGGTTTGATTTATCATATCTTTTTGTAATTCCTTTGCTTCTTCGAAACACAATCTTTGCTCTGGATCCAAAAAATTATACAGCTTGTTCTGTTGTGTTTGAATTAATGCTATTCTCATTGGAACATACTCCTCTCTTTTTGTTAAACTAACCTCCTTTCATCCCTCCTAGTATAATAATGGATATTTTAATAAATAATACAGAATAATAAAAGGATACTTTTTTAGTAATAGTAGCAAAAATTATAGATCTTATAACCTCATGAAAAACTATATTGATACTTGAATTCCCATTTCGATCGAGTAGATAAATGAAATTTTATCTTCCATACCTCCTCCACTATTCACAATGAAGGACTTTAATACAAAGTCCTTCATTGTTGTCATACTAATTCAATTTCTAATTTGTCTAAGCTTACTTTACTTTAATTGTAGTTGTAAATGTTTTCTTTTTACCTGAATATAATTTTACTGTTACAAGTATTTTAACCGTTCCTTTACTTTTAGCAGTAATACAGCCACTACTATCTACTATTGCAATTTTGGTGTTTTGTGATTTAAAACTTACTTGAACAGCACCAATAACCGATTGTGATGCTTTAGTCTTATAAGATTTTGTAACCTCAAGTGTATTTGGTAACTTAATATTTAATTGTACTTTGTTCTTTGCTTTTTCTTTATAATACAATGTTTTCTTTGAAGTAGAAACGCTAATTTGCTCTAATAAAGCTACTCTTTCTTTTGCCGTTGCCGCTTGTGGTAATACAACATATTCTCCACCTGAAACAACATTCAATTCGAGATATCCATCTTTATCAACCTTATATTTAGCACTATATGGCAATGTCTCTACCTTTCTTAATTTTGAATTATATCTGTATACATACACTTTCTTGTCTCTTAGTTTGCTCATATCACCTACATATACACGAATATTCGCTTGTGAAGAAAATACTTTCTCATCATTCAATGTTACGACAAATCCATCAGTAACATTTATCTTCTTCGCCTGTACAGCTTTCTTGATTTCTGTTGTATCACTTGCTAAACAAGTAGAAATGATTAAATTAATATCTCGAAGTTCATTTTTAGCCTTAAGAGTAGGTTACTTGCTCGTTTTCATCAATTATTAGCAACCTCATTACACCCTCCCATATTAGATGCTACATTTATTAACACACTTTACTTTATAGTAATATTCTCAGTATACTGTCCTACCTGTATATTACCTTCGTCAAAAGATGTAATACGAATACCATTGCGTACAAGATTTTCAATATGAACATCATTTACCATGAATTCTGGAATAAATCCCTCTATTACCGATGTTTCATCTCCATCTCCGTTATAATAAATATTTTTAAGAATAACATTTTGAATCCCCCTGCCCGGACAAGGATTATAGTCTGGATTCCATTTCACTTGGAAATCAAATAATTTACCATGTTCAAATGGTTCTACCCGAATATTCTCAAACTTAATATTCCTTGCCAGATTCTTATCACCAACGTTTATTGCCATACACCCAAGATACCCCGCTTGATATTCATGGTGTTCTAAGATATCTATATTCTCAAAACTTAGATTCTCTAAGATATCTCCTTCTTTATCGCTCTGTCCATGAGTTCCAATGCAAATTGGATGTGCCACGTCCGCCCATAATATTATATCTTTAATTCGTACTTTACTTGTATTTCCATAGTAATTCCATCTGTGTCCATATATTGCAATACAATCATCTGACGTACGAAGGAATCCTCCTTCAACCAATATATTTTCACAACTCATCATATCAATTCCATCACTCCACCCCTCACAACTAAAGCTTTTAATATTCCGAATTGTAATATTCTTACACCCTCCTAGGGCTACTGTATAATGTGGTGGATTAATTAGCATACAGTCTTCAATTGTAATATTACTAGAATAGTCTAACTGAAATCCACACTTTCCACCATATCGCTCGAAGTTTGCAAGATATAGAATTCCCCTACCAAATATGTGCACATCATGGACATTATCACAGATAAAATTACCAACAATAATTGCGCCACCCTCCATATACACCACGGTATTCGACGGAATTCTAAGGCACCCTTCTTCCAAATAATGAATTCCAGGCTTAATGTATAAGATCCTCCCTTCCGGCATATTTGCTAATCTCGCTTCAATTCCTTCTTTATAATATCCACTATACCGTTCCAAACTCCCTTCAAGCACAAGTACATTTTCTGAATTCATATCTGGAACGTTTGCTATCATTTTCCCAGCAAAGAGATGCAAATTATGAAATCTATCTTTATTAATTTCAATTGACAAATTCACTGGTTTATTTAATACAAAACTTATTTCTTGTGTTGTGAATTCTGGTTTAATCTGTTCATTAATTGGTCGTATATCTACTTGATAAACATAGTGACAGGACATTACTTTCACTTCAACAGTTCCTGTAAAATCAAAATATGCCATTGATGCATTTCTCACATCATGCATGTCCACTTTAACTTGATATGTAGGTATAATACTCCAATCTGATTCTCCCAGAGCACGTACCTTTACAATATAATCATTCTGTAATACTGCTAGCTTATGTACTGGATAAACACTAACTTGACTCATATTAAAAACCACCTTTTCCATAGCCTGCAAACTTTGGACCGCAGGCACAAATTTTCGTGTGAAAGATTCATCTTTCACACGAACCTCCACTTATTTACTATCACTTCTTTTGTCAATGTGAAACGATGCATCTTTTCTATTATGCGGATATAGTACAGTAGTAAACCCATCTGCTGCATCTGCTATTACTCGAATATATTCAAGTTGCTGAATTTTATCATTTGTAGGATATAAAGGAGCTGTTCTTCCTTTTTCCAAAATAATTTCTTCATAATTAGACAGTATCGTTGTCTCTAAATCAATATTATAGTAACCTGTAGAAATAATTCTATTTTTCATAACCTTCGAATGCTTAGATACTACCGGGATGCTCATTAGCACTTTCCCATCAAACCCGTTAATTGTATCTCTAATTATAAATACATCACTTTTCTTATAATACTTAAATTCTCTTGTATGTACCCCCTTTCCTTCCGGATTCTTAATTTCAATTGTTATTTGATCCAAGTCATCACTGAGTTTATACTCAATTACTTTACTTTCTGTTGGTACATCAACCCAACCACGCTCTGCACTATAGGTTCCCGCATTAAGATTAATGAATCCATTACCTCTTTCCTTTAACTTGCTCTGTTTTGTGGCAAACTGTACACATGCATGTGAATAAGAACATATATGCCAAGGCGTACTAACATCAAAGTAGCCCTCTATACCACTATCCATTACGATTGGAATATTATCTTTGTAAATCATAAAAGACCCTTGATCGAGATGGCCGTGCCCAATCTTCCTTGGACTAGACATGATGGCACAAAAGCTTTCTTTATCTGAACCAAAATCTTTTCTAAACACATAGATACCGGCATCTTTAAATCGACCTGAAGATTTCAGATTAAATCTAAAATCTGAATTTATCTTATAATCTTCTCTTACACCTATTAAACTTTCAACAACAAGAGATTCCCCCCATAGTTTTTTTATTGGTTTACCTGCTCGTTCCCATGTACAATACATTTTATCAGCTAATTTTTTATTCAATTTTTCAAATAAGTGTATATAACACCCATATATTGCGAACTCTTCTCCTGCAGATAAAATATGGTCACCAAACGGTGGTGTAGCAATATTTCCATTCTGATATACATAAGGCGGAGTTTGCATATTAAGACTATATTCAAACATCTCTCCAAGTCGTGTTTGTGTAAACCAGTTTTCATTAAGTTCCACCAATAATACTTTGGCATAACATGCAAATCGTTCTAATGCTGCATGATGATAGCGTATGGATTCCGGCCAAGAACCATCTGCATTGATATTGGTTTCAATTTGTCCTCGTAATACCATATAGGCATTATTAAGCCAAATCTTTCGATTAGGGAAGTCAGATAAGACCATCATAATCATAGAAGCACCGATACACATATCTGTTTGCCAATTTCCACAATTGACTTGAGCTTCTCTATAACTCAACTCTGTTCTGTCTCGGTAATCTAACATATAGCGTAACATATAATCTATATATTGGTAAAACTGCTGTTTTTCCTCTTCGCTAAACACATTCGCAGATTTAATTGCATCATAAGAAAATGCAATACTGCAAAGGTTTCTGCCCCCTTGGACTGCACCATATGAATCGTTACCTTCAGGTCTATTATTCGTAACAAGCCAATGTTCGACTCCCTGACAGAAATCATTTAGCATACATAATATTTCATATTTTGTTTTTATGGCATAATTAATATCCTTTGTTATACAATACACCAACGAATTACACTGCATTGATAAATTCAATCCTTCTAATGGTATATACGCTTTTCGATTAAAGGTATATGAATACTCGCCCTTGCATTCATTATTTCTATCAAAAAATAAAACCTTAACTTCTAAACCTTCTTTTAATTTTCCATCTACTTTACAATCGAAAGTTAAGGTATACTGCTGTCCTGGCTTAACTTCAAAATATTCAGTGTATTCCCAGGCGCCTTCGTCTTCTGCGGTATTATTACATATATATATACTTCTCTTTTCACTACCACAAAACAACTCTCTATCTTCTAAACGAAGTACTGGTTTACCCTTTCTTATAATTGGTTTCCACGCTACTGGTACTTCACCTAATTCATGATAGACGTTCTCCCTTGTCTCAAAATCTTCAAAGCCTGGATTAGCAATAGTTATACATGGTCCTTGTGATGATATAATTTCCAAGTTATCAATCCAAACATGGCCTAAACCATCTTGCTCATTCTCTTTTGATGGCAATATAAACATTATAGTAGCTTTAACTGCTGAATCTGGAGTTGAAAAATTGGCAACATTCTCTACCTTACTCCATAATAATTTCTTTTTGTTCTTCTTTATGATTAATTCCGAGTCATCTTTATCCTTTTTCCCTTGCCAAAACTGATAATTTTTATTCCACTCTGAATAGCAAGCTTCTTTGTGCACATATTGATATGCTTCTTTTCGTTGCTCTAATGTGTATTCATCTGCTTTTTTCTTTATTACTTCATATATTTTCTCTACATTTTTATGTTCTTTTATCTCCCGTATTAGTGTTTGACGTTCTTTTTCATTTATAAATAAACTTGCCTCCTTATCAAGATCAGATTGGTATATTCTTGAAAAACGAAAGTTTCTTAAAGCATTCACACAATCTATTATAGCTTTTGCTAATTCATTGCCTTCTTTATCATTCATGTTCTTAATTTTAATCTTTAAAATATTAGCTAGCTCTATACTATATTGTCCAATTTTATTACCACAGGTTGATTCCTCTAACATTTGTCTACATTTCTTCTCAACTTCACACTTTTTATCTTCTAATGTGTAATGTTCGGTAATGCCATACATAATATCCCTTGTCTTAAACCAATCTATAGCTGGTTTTAGTCCGTAATAATCAAATACTCCACTCTTAATATAAGTAGGAACCATCGTATAACGTTTAGTAGCAAATAAAATATCCTCTTCCTCTCTTGGCTTGTAAAATTCTCGACTTCTTGTATGAGGTATCATTTTATTCCCTAACATAGCCCTTTTCGCTTGGTTTACCATATCTAGTAAGGCCAGTTTATTACCTTCAGATACATAATTCGCTCTTTCGAGTAGTAATTTCTCTGCTTCTAAAATATAAGACTGTAAATTTTGCTTTGTATAAGTCATATCTTTCACTCCTATGTAGTAAAAAACTGCCACAGATTAGTCTATGGCAGTTTTCATTTTCAAAAGATTCTTCTAATTATTTTGCATCAAAAAATGCTTGTACTTGCTTGATAATCTCTTGTCTTACTGTTTCAAGACCTGCTGCTTCTAACTGTTTGTGTTGCTCAGCAATCTTTTCATATGTTGCATCTACTGATTCATATGTACCGTAGTTGAACATATAATTCTCAGCTACACCAGTTAAAGCTGCCTTTTCACTCTCTACATTAGTAGCATCAAAGTTAAATCCAACAAATTTTGTTAATGTATATGAATTATCTAAATCACTTTGATAATCGTAATATTTCTTTAACGTCTCATCATTTGCAACCCAATCTTGATAATATCCCATTTCACTTGGTGTGTAGACTAATGAATAAGTAGGAAATGAATAATAATCTGGATCTTCTGAATCTCTTAAAGTATTTACGACAACTCCATCTTGTGACTCCCAATCTTCTCCTTCAACACCATACATAAATAAATCATTGATTTCTTTTCTGCCATATAATGCATCTAAGAAACACATAACTGCAGTTGTTTTTTCTTCTGAAGACCATGCAGGAATTGCTACTGAATTGTTAGCGGTAAGTGTACTAGGAATACCACCAGCAACCATATTTCTTTGGTCTTCATCAAATACATAGAATTTAGTTTCGGCATCTGGTACATTCTTCTGTAATTCTTTTATAGCAGTACCTTGTTCTGAAAAACTCTTATATGCTACTGCTACCTGTCCCATATTAAAATCAATGTATTGATCTCCATCAACAGCATAATTATTAGCATATTGAACATAGTTTGTTAAATCTGCTAACTGTTCAGAGATGAAATCTTTGTCATAGCCAGCTGGGAAACCTGCGAATTGTGATACATCATCTCCCATTACTGCAGCATTAACAACCTTATTATTATCATCAACATAAACAAAGAAATCTAAACCAGCATTTACTTTAATCATGTTATTTTTTTGTGCTTCAAACATCATATTACGGAATGTCATAAAACCTTGGCCTGTAATTCCCCATGGATATTTCATATCAAGACTTCCATCATCAATATGTGATTGTATAGTTTGTAAGTACGACATTAATGTGCTATCATCAACTATTTCAGCACAATTATACTTCTTACGCAAATCTTCACGGTACATTACACCTCTTAAATCTTCTCCAGCACCAAGAGGAATATAATATAAACCACCATTATATTTTTGTGCTTCAATCATCTTCTCAGGGAATACCGTACTAAGACTTGGATAATTCTTACTATCACTGAAATATTTACTTACATCTTTAAATACCCCATCTTTTACAAAGTCAGTACGGCCTTGCCATGAACCTACGAAGAGTAAATCAACATCTTCTTGAGCAACTACAGCAGTTGTAAGTTTATCTTTATAATCTGCTCCTGTAACATAACTGAAATTTAACTTAACATGTTTTAAGTTAGGATCATCAGCCACTAACTCATAATACTTATCAAGGATTCGATCAAGATTTGTGTATTGATTCATTGCTCGGATATTGATTGTAACATCCTTTGTAATAAGAGCGCTTGATTCATCATTTGCTGAATCGGTATTCGTTTCATTGTTATCTTCTTCTGTTACTTCACTAGATGTACTAGCATCTTTTGCTACCTTGTCATTTTCTTTTGAACATCCTGCAAAAGAAAATACCATACTTGCTACAAGTAACATAGCTAAAAATTTCTTTTTCATAAAAATACCTCACCTTTTTTATTTATATTTATTATATATAACAGTTTACACTGTATATACCATAAGTAACTCATTAATAACATTGCTTCCTTGTCTTTAACCTTTAATTGCCCCTACCGTTAATCCACTAGTAAAATATTTCTGTACAAAAGGATATATAAAGACAATAGGACCGATTGTGACTACCGTTGTTGCCATCTTAATTGATGTTGTAGGTAGTTCAGCCGAATTAACGCTCGTATACATAGCCATTAATTTAAAGGACTCTGCATATCGTAAAATATTCATTATATAATATTGTAGTGGATATAATTTGGAATCATCAATATACAACATTGCATTGTACCATTGATTCCAATATCCTAGTGCGTAGAATAAACTAATTGTTGCAATACCAGGTACAGAAACCGGTAATATTATTTTGAATAATATCTGTAAATCATTAGCTCCATCAACATAGGCAGACTCTGCTAACTCACCAGGTACTCCCTTAAAGAAATTTCGCATTAAGAACATATTCCAAGCACTAAACATAACCGGTAAGATTAAAACCCATATAGAATTTCTCATATGTAGATATTTACTAATTAATAAATATGTTGGTACTAAGCCACCTCCAAAAAGCATTGTAAAATATACAAAGAATGTTAAGAATGTATTTCCCTTTAATTTACCAAGCGATAATGGATATGCCATCATCATTGTCATTAACATACTTAAAAATGTACCAATTACAGTCATAAAAATAGTTACCTTGTAAGCTTGAAGAATCTGTCCATCTTTTAAAATCAATTCATATGCACTTAATGAAAACTTCCTTGGCCAAAACGTATATCCATAATGGGCTAGGTTATATTCTGTCTCAAAACTCGATCCAATCATCATAATAAATGGTATCAAGCAAAGAATGCAGAAACCTCCAATAACAGCAACTATAATAATATTCATTATTGTTGTGTCTCTACCAGCCTTTATTTTATTTTTCTTTATCTTCTCCATATCATCACCTATTGTTACTGCACTATAGTTTTGTTATATCCGTAAATTAAAGTACAGTAATCCTTTCATTCTCTTCAATCACTAAAATTATTAATTATAATATTTTATTTAGAATAATGCAGACTCCTTATCTACCTTTTTCACTGCCCAATTTGCACTAAATACCATAATCATACCAACTATAGATTGAAAAAGACTTACCGCTGCTGACATTCCCAAATTACTGTTTGTTCTAAATATTCGATATACATATGTATCAATAACATCTGTAGTACTATATAATAATGCATTGTCACCAATAACTGCGTATATCATTCCAAAGTCACCTCTAAAGATGTTTCCTATACTCATTATTGACAATAAAATAATTGTAGACTTAAGCAATGGAAGTGTTATTCTAAAAATCTGTTGAAAACGGTTAGCCCCATCTATTTTAGCAGCTTCATACATTCCCTGATCAAATCCTGTAATTGCTGCAATATAAACGATAGTACCAAAACCTGCTCCTTGCCATATCTTTAAGATTACGAAAATCCCTCTCCAGTATTTAGGTTCTGAATAGAAACTGATTGCATCCTTTCCCATAGATGCGAATAATTGATTCAGTATTCCATTTGTGTTAAGAAAACCAGTTAAGAACATTGCAATAACTGCCCACGATATAAAGTGTGGTAGAATAGCAATTGATTGCGTAACTTTCTTAACAGACTTATTTTTAATCTCACAAAACAACAAAGCTAAAAACAACTGTGCAATTGTTCCTGTTACGATAAATAAAACATTAAGGAAAATAGTATTTCCAATAATCTTCCAGATTGTATTAGTCTTAAACATAAACGTAAAGTTATCTAAGCCATTCCAAGGACTTCCAAAAACTCCTTTAATAAAGTTAAACTTTTTAAATGCTATAACAATACCACCCATTGGTATATAATTAAAAATAATTACCCAAAGTATTGCCGGTAGCATCATTAGATACAGCCACTTATTATGCCATATCGATGTCCAAGTATTTGTTTTTCGTTTCCGTGAATTTGTTACTTTCGAATTAATTGTGCCCATCTTTTCACCCTTTTTTCATTTTTTCATTTTTTCTTGTACCAACTTCTATACATATAAGATATCATTTACCAGGGAGAGTTTATAGGGTAAAAAACTTCTATATATAGCACTTTTTTTTTACGATTTTAAAATCTATTGAAACCATTTTTAAAATAGATTATTGTATAAAAAGAAATATTAATAGGCAATTGCTAAACTCTTCGTAGTGCATAAAGATATATCAATGTGTTTTATGTCTGTCGTTACAGTTTGACGAATTGTATGTGCGTCACATACAATGTTCTTTATTGTATGTGTAAGTCATACAATTCTAGGAAAACTGTAGTAGACAGCCTTAAAACACAGATATACTTTATGCACGGAGAATAGTTTCGCAATTAACTAAGAAATATTAATAAGAAAAGGAGATAACGTATGTTTAATATTAATAGTCCATTTTTTCGTTTTATAACCAGTATTGGTAACATAATTATAGTAAGTATACTATGGCTCATAGGCTGTCTACCAATCGTTACTATTGCCACGTCCACCTCCGCTCTTTACTATACTTGTGTAAAAAGCATTCGACATGATCGTGGTTATGTAATTAATAACTTTTTTCATTCTTATAAGAGTAACTTGAAACAAGGAATTGTACTATCTACAATTTCCCTAATTGTTGCTTTTATTCTTTCAATTGATTACCAATACATAACAAGTCTAAATCCAGCTCCAGCTTACCTTATTATCATATATAGAATAGCTTTTTTCTTTTTCATATGTATGCTTATTTACTTAATTACTAATTTATCAAGGTTTCAATTATCTTTCCTTGGCCTTTTGAAATTATCCTTATTTATGATGATACGTCATTTCTACTTAACATTTGTCATGGTAGTAATTTTTATAACTTTTGGAATACTTCTGCTATCCATTCCTATTTCAATTCTCTTTCTTCCTGGAGTTTGTATGCTCTTGATATCGTTAAGCATGGAAAATATATTCAAGAAGTATACAAACAAGGCTGAAAATTACTCTATGAAAGACTGGTACTTTGAAGAATAGTATACAATAAATTCATTCAAAAAAGATTGCCGTACACTCGTTACACAGTACGACAATCTTTTTTACCACTCTGCAATTATTTAACGTTGTAATTGATTTTGTATTTCATTTAAATATTTCTCAAACCCTGCTTCATTAAGTTTTTCATTTAATTCATTAATTGCTTCCTCTTGATTATCAATAATTCCACATACCAAGGGTTGAAATACTTCTTTTTTCACTTTATCAAACTTATCAATAATACTTACCACAGATGTCGTATTAAACTTAAAATCAACTAGTTTATTGTACTGCGCTGTCTGCATTCGCCGTTCTACTTCTGCATTAAACACATCCATCACATCAGTCTGCCACTTTTTATTAACTGGCTCTTTTTTGTACTCTAATTTTTCATCAGTTCCGGCTGTCATACCACTGAAAATATTATCCACCAAAATATTATTATACGATATTGCTCCCCTATTAATACTATAATTGATGCCTTCGACACCATACATCATTAATCGATAGTACCTTTCATCTGTATGAAGTTTTTCAAGTAGTTTTATTGCAATCTCAGGCGAACTAGTTTTAGAAGATATTGAGATTACCGAATTTTTAGTAAGTGTATCCAAATAAAGTTTAGCAGTACTTAGTGTATAATCAAAATAACCAAACTCCCAATCTGGATGTGCACTATATAATTGTGGTATATAAGTATCCGTATATACCCATATATGTGTGTTGGTTTCACATGGCCTTTTATCTTCTAATATCAAGTTTAAGCCATTGGATCCCTCATTATCAGACAACATCAATATATCGGAAGCTATAATACCATCATCAAACCATTTCTTTATGTATGATAACACAACTTTAAATTCAGGCGTATTTATTCTACTTATTGGCACGCCTGGATTGTCTGCTTCAACAACAACAAAAGGTGTGTCCATTGCGCTAGATATTTCAATATATTTACCTTCCGTAATCAGATCCCATAATGCCATCCATATGCGATTATCAGATATGATTGGTTCTCCTTTGTACTCTTCTTTCGCCCTATATAAATAAGCTTCCATCGTCTGCAGATCTGTAATTGGTTCTAGATTCCATTGTTTTCTTAAATCTTCTCTATAAAAAAAACCCGCTCCTATATTAGCAATTCGATTACTACTAAATTCAGGCAATCCATATAGTCCCCCTTGAATCTCACATTTTTTAAACAAACTTGAGTCCTCACTTTTATAGTGATCTACTAACTCTGGAACTAAATAAAGATACGCTTTTAAATCAAGAAACGCTTTTTTGGAAACAAGTGTAAGATAATCCAAAAATACTCCTCCCGGAATAAAATCATATTCGCCAGATGCTGTTGCTATATTCAATTGCCTTCTTTCATCTCCCCAAGGTATAAATTCGAATCGTAACGTACACCCAAGTTCCGATAAGGTTAATTTATCTAGTTCTTCATATAACTCGTCTAATCCTTCCTTGGGCGGTGTTCCGATAACTAATGCTTTCAAGTTAACGCCCTTACTACCAATATGGTTAAGGTTTGCATCTTCAGAATCATCTGTTTTAGGCAATATATAAATGAATAACAAAACAAAACCAATAGCAAACATACCTAATAATCCAATAATTCCAACCCTTTTTATCACTTGTAACATATTTTACCTCCTAAGCTCTAACAATTGGAATATTTATGATAATACATGTTCCAATTCCTAAAGAACTTTCAATTACAATAGGAATAGCTTCTTTATAAAACATACTAAGTCTTTGTTCAATATTCCCCATACCATATTGACTTTGGCTAGTTGATTGTTCTCTTACCGCTTGTCTCATCCCAATTCCATCATCTGTTACACTAATAATAATACGTCCTTCTTCAATCCAACCATTTAAAATTATTACGCCTCTTGCGTCTTCCTTTTCGTTAATTCCATGAAGAATAGCATTCTCTAGAAATGGTTGTAATGTAATCTTCGGTATAAGACAATCAAAAATCTCTTCCTGTACTTCCTCCTCGTATCGAATCTTACCCTTATACCGTCTTTTTTGTATCTCCATATAGGCCTGACATAATTTTATTTCATCTCGGATTGCTATAATATCTTTCCCCTTACTTAGTGTTAGTCTGTAGAACATTGACATAGCTTGTATTACACTAGATATATTGTCTGTCTCTCCTTTCTGAGCCATCCAATTAATCATATCTAATGTATTGTATAAGAAATGAGGATTTATCTGGGACTGAAGTGCCTTTAATTCAGCTACCGTCTTCTCTTGTCCCAACGTGTATTGCTCCCCTAAAAGTTCATCAACTTTACCTACCATTTTATTGTAATGAACAATCAAATGCCCTATCTCATCTGTATACTCATCAGTCATTACCAATTTGCTCAATGTTCCTTGCTCTACTTTCCCCATTTGCTTACGCAACAAAGCAATACGATATGTTATTGATCTTGTAATTGGATAAACAATAATAAGTAAAACCGTACAAACAAATGAATATATAATAATCATTCGTATAACCGCATCATCTACAACCTTATTAATTGCATCTGTAGGCAAAAGTGAAACCAAATATACATTGGTATCTTGTATTAAGCTACTTCTTGCATAATAGGATTCTCCATCAATGTCTATAATTGATATCCCCGAATCTTGATTGCCCCGCATATGTACTGGTATTCTTACCAAACTTTCTTCTTTATTATTTGCAGCTAATAGTTCCCCCTCTGATGTTTCTATGTACAAATGTTGTGCTTTATTTGAATCAATAAAGATATTCTCAACACTCGTTTTATCTACAAATATTGCCAACACTCCTATAGGATCAAGATAATTGTCCTCATTCCATAAATTTCTCACAAGTGCTATATATTGTTCCCCCTGATACTCCCCTTTTTCTTCAATCGGAACCCATGTTGGTTTTCCTTTATTCTTATATAGCATATGGTACCAATTACTGCTAACAACGGTACCTATTTTTCGATATCTTCTATTTTGACTGTTTACAATTTCGAACTTATCATTAATATAAAACACAATATTATTAGCTTCAAAACTTAACTCAATTGAGAACGTATATGACGAAATTTTTTCAAAAAGAGCAAGCTGATCTGCCAAATCCATATCATCATGTTTTAACTTAAGAGTAAGATTTACCGTATCATTAACTGCAACTAAGGTCGAAATATTATGTACACGGCTTAACCGTTCGTCTAGTGATCGATATACTTGATTATATCCTTGATTCATAGCATATATCTGTCTTTCCTGTGTTGCATGACTTAATTCACTTAATGATAGTGCAAATGCCATACCAAGTGGCAACACAGCCCCAAATACGAGCAATATAAATATTTTCTTATTTAAAGACAAGTTATTAAATGCATGCTTAAATTTTCTTATCATTTCTTCTTTACTCCATACAGTAGATTAATTATTAATGTGTAGGTTAATTACTAATACACAATTTAATATTTAACCTTTTCTTCTCGATATTCAATCGGTGTCATTCCTGTTACCTCTTTGAACACCTTTGCAAAATAATTTGAATTAGCATATCCACACATAATCGCAATTTCCGTTACTTTGTTAAATTCATCTTCTAATAATTGTTTTGCCTTACTAATTCTATAATTACTAATATATTGTTTGAGTGGAACTTTCATTTCTTGCTTAAACAGAACACTTAGATATGCCGATGAGAAATGAAAATAATCAGCAATTTGTCCTACACTTAAATCCGCTTCCTTATAGTTTTCACCTACATAATTAATAACACCTTTAATTAACCTACTATATTGTGACTGTTCTTCACACTTATTTTCAAGTTTAGTTAAAATATCAAATATAATTTCCCTAATTTCACTCAATCGTCCACACTTATGTATTAAAAGCTCAATATTTCCCGAATCTTTTAAATAACTATTTTCATTTGCTATTTCAACATTCTCTTGAATAATAGCCTCAATCATCGAAACAATCAAAGCTTGTACCTGTTCTTTTCTATAATATCTATCCTTCTTCAAATTATTAAAAATATTATCCACCCACTCTTTTAAGTTATAGGGATTCTCTTTAAGTAAACTAATAAATTCACCATATAATCCAGGCTGTAAATTTTTCTGTTCCATAACTTTCTCATCGATATAGAACATCCTATTTTCTTCGTCATAAAAAGAATAATTATATGCAATTTGAGCCGTTTGATAACTATTATAGATACCTCTAATATTGTTAGTATCAATACCAATTCCAACTGAATAACCAATGTTTTTAGTAAGAAAAATTTGAAGGATACTATTAATTCGATATCTTTCTTTTGAAACAAATGCAACAATGAAAGAATATCTATAATCTCCTATACAATTACCGATTACTTGTATTTTTTTCTGATCATAACTATCAACAAAGCTATTAACTACTTCCTCTGCATTACTTGATCTATTATGATCACCAAGTATAATGCAACAGTAACTTCTGTTAATCGGGAAATTAATTTCAGAACACATTCTTTTTATCATATTGTAATCGAAGTCTTTGCTTATTAAGATATTAGCAACTTTTTGTTGTAGAAGTTCCTTTCTATCTTCTTTTATTACTTTCAAATTTCTTCGTTCCTGTATTGTATTAATTGCCTTCTCTAATGCATTCTCAACATCGATTAAATTAATAGGTTTTTCAATAAAATCCACTGCTGATAATTTGATTGCACTCTTCAGATAATCGATTTCCATATAACCACTCATAAAGATCAACATACACAATGGATTAATCTTTTCTAATTCATTTGCGAAACTAATTCCGTCTAATTTGGGCATTTTAATATCGGTAAGTACAATATCCGGTTGGTACCACATTGCAATATTTTTAGCTTCATTCCCATTTCTTGCTTGGACCACCTCCTTTATCCCAAACTTGTCCCAATCTATGTGCTCAACAAGTCCCTCACGAGTATAATCTTCATCATCCGCTATTAATATCTTCATATATACATCCTCCAAATTATATTCATCTAGTTACCTCTTACAGTGCTTCACACCATCTTATCGAATATTAATTGTGAATATCCACAAAATTTACATGATATTTATATAAATATTGTATTTTTTTATATTTTTTACACAATTATTATATCATATTACAAAATTTTGTACAAATTAATTTCATCTCCCTATAAGGAGCTTACTTCCAATAATAATCGCTTTTTCCATGATGTAACAGCACAAAATACAGATAGCAACATTAAGTACTGTGCTATCTGTCTCTATGACTATACTATTACGATTCTTTCTAATCCTGTAACTGTTTTGTAGATCCTTCCTCATTTCTTTTTTCATCCTGCACCCTCCACCACTTAACGCTATATATTCAAACGTTAAATAATTTATTTTAGTACAACGTTATCAATAAATCTATTTTACAGTCAGATTTATTATAACATTACTAAATTGACTTTTTTATACTACTTATTTTAGATAACTACAACTTTTTATGGATTCTATAAACAACCACTTACAATTGCCTAATAGAGGATACATATTAATTTAGTTTCAACAATCCATGTAGCTATGATAATATCTATCTAGATAATCACTAAAATAGTCGTCCCAACTCTCATCCAAGAGTAAGACGACTATCTACTAAAACTATCTCTACAATTATAACTCATTAAAACTCCTTGTATCACGAAATCCACCTCTGTTCTGCTACATCATAAACTTTATAATCTGTGGATATCAATAATGAAACTGCATAGTCAAAACGCTTTTTATTAAGATATTCCCCTTCCACATAGATATGTGTAAAATACGTACTTGTATCAGATCCTGAATTTATACAATTATAAACAAGAAAAATAAGAAGGATAGTAGCTGTAAATACATTATTACAACTACTATCCTTCAATTTATAAAAACTGTTCTCCAAGTCCATAATGTTCTACTACATAATCTATATCCTTATCCCCCCGTCCACTTAAACAAACAAGTATAGAACCTTGCTTCATCTCCTGTGCCTTACGGATTGCGTATGCCACAGCATGTGAACTTTCAATGGCAGGAATGATACCTTCTAATCGTGATAATTGAAAGAATGCATTCATAGCTTCTTCATCCGATGCTGTTGTATACTCAATTCTTCCAAGGTCATGTAAGAATGCATGCTCTGGTCCAACGGAAGGATAATCAAGACCACTAGCAATGGAATACACTGGTGCTGGTTCTCCCTTATCATCCTTTAGCATAATGCTTTCAAATCCATGCATTACGCCTTTCTCACCATATGTCATAGAAGCAGCATGATCACCAAGCTTAGTACCTCTCCCAAGTGGCTCTACACCAACTATGTCAACTGGTTCCTCTAAGAACGGAATAAACATACCTGCTGAGTTACTTCCTCCACCAACACAAGCAGTAACTACATCAGGTAATAAACCTGTCATCTCTTTAAATTGATCCTTTGCTTCATATCCTATAACCGACTGGAAGTCACGTACCATTAATGGAAATGGATGTGGTCCAAGTGCCGAACCAATACAGTAGATAGAATCTTTATAGTTCTTAGCATATGATTCAAATGCTGAATCTACCGCTTCTTTCAATGTCTTAAGTCCAGATGAAACTGGAACAACCTTTGCACCAAGAATTTGCATTCTAGTTACGTTTGGTGCTTGTTTGGCAATATCCACTTCACCCATATGTATCTCGCATTCTAATCCAAAGAATGCTGCTGCTGTTGCAAGTGCAACACCATGTTGCCCTGCACCTGTCTCTGCTATTAATCGTTTCTTACCCATGTATTTGGCAAGTAATCCTTCCCCCATACAATGATTTAATTTATGTGCACCTGTATGATTTAAATCTTCTCGTTTAAGATAGATCTGACAATTGCCGTACTTTCTAGATAATCTTTCACAGTGATACACTGGTGTTGGTCTTCCTTGGAATTCCTTTCTGATTCTTCGTAGTTCACTAATGAATTGAGAAGAATGACAAATCGTTTGATATGCATCGTTAATCTCTTCGAACGCTGGTCTTAATTCATCTGAAAGATAAGCACCACCATAAGGTCCAAATCTTCCCCCTTTATCAGGGTAGTTTCTTAGGTATGTTCTGTAATCCATATATCTCCTCTTTTCTGCGTTTCTTTCGCCCATATATTTAACCTTGGTATTGGTCAACATAATGTAACATGTACATCAGCGCAATCACTTCAACGTTTTAAATCGATAAACTAATTGTATCATGTTTCCATTCCAAACGTCAACTACATCTATCATTGCTTCGGGCACTGTCTACTTAGACATTTATATGAATTATAAACATACCTTATAAAATCAATTATACTATCAATTCTTCCATTACTTTCTTAACTGTAGTAATCTCCTCTAGTCGGTACGCATTGTCACCACAGAATATCAGACCTTCGTCTAACTTACCCTCTACCGCGTTGGTTAATGCCTTTGTTATACAATATGGTACTTCTGCAGGATTGCAATGTTCTAGGCATCTGAAGCAATGCTTAATCTCATTTCTTTCTTTTGAAATCTTTTCAAGAAATGGATTCCAAATCGCTCTACCAGGCATTCCTACTGGACTCTTTATGATACGAATATCTTCTTTCTTACAATTAATATACGCTTGTTTGTAATCGTCAGGTGCATCGCATTCTTTCGTTGTAACAAATCTTGTTCCAACTTGTATGCCATCTGCTCCTGCTAATAGTGCTCGCTTTGCATCTTCTCTGTCGAAGATTCCACCTGCAACAATAACAGGGATTTCTTGATTATATTTTTCTTCATATTCCTTCTTAAAATGTATAATCTTCTTAATCTCTTCCTCATATGCAGCCATATCAATATCTACTAACTCTTCCTCATGAAACCCTAGATGTCCACCTGCTAATGGACCTTCAATTACAATAAAATCGGCTGTTCGATTATACTTTCTATCCCACATCTTAAGTATGATCGCAGTTGCCTTTAGGCTTGATACGATTGGAGCAATTTTGCTAACACTACCTTTTACTAGCTCTGGCAAATTGATTGGTAATCCAGCACCACTAATTATAACATCTGCTTTGGCTTCGACGGCTGTCTTTACATACTCTGCGTATTGTTTTGTTGCTACCATAATATTAACACCGACGATTCCGCCTTTTGCTATTTCTTTTGCGCGGTTTAGGTGCTTCTTAATTGCATGTAAGTTTGCATCAATTGGATTTCTACTGAAATCTTCCTCATCATATCCAATCTGAGCAGTTGATATAATACCAATTCCTCCTTCTAGTGCAACTGCACCAGCTAGGTTTGATCGACTGATTCCAACTCCCATACCTCCTTGAATAATTGGTAAACGAGATTTTAATTGTCCTATAATAAGTGGCTTCATTAACATAGTTATATACCCTCCTATACTGTAATTGTATAGCATCTTCAATTAGTTTGATATTCAAACTATCATCAGTATACACTTGTTAAGTATTTTAGTCAATATATAATAGTATCTGCATCTTAATTATATAGTTTTAATTACTACGTGGTTATTTTTGTCGAATCCATACCATCATCTCATCTTCACCACGGTTAGCCCAGGTATAATATGGTATTAATGTTAGCATCACTTTTTCGTATTCTATCTCATTAGTATTATATAATGATTCATTTTCATTACTAATTATGGCTCTTTCTCCTGGCATCGTAAGTTTTACAACCGCCTCATCACCTATCTGCCCCATAACCTCATCAATTTTACAATCCATCTCATCAATCCGAATCAGTTGAAGATCTTCCCCGTTATCAATACTCTCTAAGCAATAGACGATTGGTCCTCTTACTATAGCTACCTTGCCTATATTCTCACGTACCTTTTTATTTGCATGGACAATCTTTGATTCCATTGAGAAATCAAGATGTATTTCTTCCTGTCCACTCCATGTCTTTGTTATATATAGATAACCATCCTTAATTACCGTTTCATCCTCTTGTAACTCACTAATCGTATACTTATCACACCAGTCAGGTATACGAAGTGCTAACGTACTTTCAACTGGTGAACTTGCCTCTACCTGTATGGTCACATTACCCTTCCAAGGAAATCCAGATTCCACTTTTACTTCTAAAGAATGTTCTCCTATCTCCTTGTGAATGACAGATCCCATATAAAGGTGTATGTATATAGTATCCTCAGATTCCGTATAAGCATATGAACCGATAGAACTTACTAACCTTGCTATATTCGGTGGACAGCACGCACAGCCAAACCATTTTTGTCTACTTGCTTTGACATGATGCTTTCTTGCATCCTCTCTACAGGCAACGGGATTTACTTCTAGTGGATTTACATAGAAGAAGCTCTTTCCATCAAGTGCCATACCACTAAGTACTCCATTATATAAGGTTCTCTCCATCACATCTGCAAACCTTGAATCCGCTTTGATTTCTAACATTCTTCTCGCAAAGAAAACTAATCCAATGGAAGCACAGGTTTCTGCATATGCTGTATCATTTGGTAAGTCATAATCAAATGAAAATGCCTCACCAATATTCGTTCCACCAATTCCACCGGTTATATACATCTTACGGTCAACAATGCTATTCCATAGATTAAGACAAGCATCATATAATGACTCATCACTCGTTAATCTAGCCAAATCCGCCATTGCAGAATACAGATATGTTGCACGGACCGCATGACCTACCGCATCTCTTTGCTCACGAACAGGTAGATGTGCTTGATGGTACTGATAACGGAGTTCTTCCACATTCTTTACTTCTACACCAAACTCCACGTCAAAATAATACGGTTGCTGCCCTCTTTGATTTACGAAATATTCACTTAATTTAAGATACCTCTTATCGCCTGTTACATCATATAGACGTACAAGTGCCATCTCTGCAATTTCGTGCCCAGGATATCCCTTGGATTTTCCCTCATCTTCACCGAATATAGTATCAATATAATCTGCATAACGTCTTGCTGCATTAAGTAATTTATCTTTTCCTGTCGCTTGATAATACGCTACTGCACCTTCTGCTAAATGTCCGAAACAATATAATTCATGATGATCTCTAAGATTAGTGAATACTTTATTCATGTCATTGATTATGTAGAAGGTATCCAGATAACCATTAGATTGCTGTGCTTCACATACAAGATCAATGGCTTCATCTGCAATTTTTTCTAATTGCTCATCTGGATGTTGTGTTAAGGAATACGCTACCGCTTCAATCCATTTGGCAAAATCACTATCTTGGAATACAAATCCGTAAAAACGTTTCTCCAATTTATTTTGTTCCTTTGGAAGATACTCAAATTCCTTCCAATCAATTTCAATTGATTTTGGCGTATTCTTATCTATATTTCTTGCTCTCGTAAGTTCCCCAGCTATTTTAAAATTCCTCATACAATAGCTTGGCGCAGCACCTTCTACACGATCATTCAAAGCCTCCCATTGATATGGGATAACTTCCTTTCGTATTAACTCCATCTCTTTTTTCCAAAAAGCATCTGTAACTTCAATTTTCTTTAAACTAAGTGGTTTACTATACTCTTTCTGATTCATTACTAATTCCTCCTATCACTGGCCCTTTCAAGTATATCTAAGTTATTACTCCACTCCTACTAAGGTGTGATTTTTCAATATTCCGCATATTATTACTTGCGAATTCAGGTAAAACTAGATATACTAAACTCATATGAATTACGATTAATTCTTCTAAGAACGCCTCGGCGTTGCTTTCCTATATATTACAATCAATCGCTACACTTAGTAAATACTATTAGGTTATAGGAGGTGTGATTTTGTAAGATGTTATACAATAAGAATTGGAGTTTACTTCTTAATGAATTAATGAACTCAGAAGATTTTCGCTATATATGGACTGGAATTTTTACCGCTACTTCAGCTGAATGGACACATATGAGTCGAGAGTTACATGAATATGAAATATTCTTTATGATTGATGGTACGTTACATATCGCTGATGAGAATAGACATTATACAATCTCTCGTGGAGAATATCTAATTATGCACCCGGCAAAGAAACAATATGGTTTCAAACCTTCGTATGCATCCTTTTATTGGTTGCATTTCACTGCGCCTTTATCCAGTATTATTACAGATCAATTACATAAAAATAACCCCATAGTTCTTCCAAACCATGGAGTTATACCTAATATGGAACGTATCACCATATTATTAAGTCAACTTCAAGAAACTGACCGCAGATATCATCATGCATACACATCGAATACCCTAGCACTTGGTGTTCTCTTGGAATTATATAACCAACAAGCTCACATTGTGGATAAACAAACCTCTAGTAAGGAGCAATTGTATCAGGATATCCTTGATTATGTTACCTGGAATAAATTCGGTGTTATTCGTGTGTCTGACTTAGCCGCTTACTTTGGTTACCACGAGAAATACATCTCAACCTTCTTCAAACAAATGTCGGGCATACCATTAAAACAGTATCTAATAAAAGAAATGATTGAACATGCAAAAGCGGAATTAACAACAACCCACAAAACAATTGCACAGATTGCATATAGTCTTGGATACAGCGATAGTCACAATTTTACTCATGCATTCAAAAAAGTAACTGGGTTATCACCTTCTGAATATCGTATCCATTCTCTCAGCGATCCGCCATTCAAAGATAGCTCAGATGACTACTAGGATGTACTTTGATTTATTGCCACACCATGTTTCTATCCCAATTTCTTAAGAAGAACTAGGTCTGCCTCATCTGTACATTCAGATTCAGTCTTTGATAGTTGGATTTCCTGAGCGAATCGACCTCGAACCATTTCCTCATCTCCAGCTACAACACTAATCATAGTTTCTGGTGTGGCAAAGATCTCTCCACTTTGTAATATTTTATTCCAGTGAACTTTATTACTATCTCTTAATCCACCTACCACAGCAAAGCGATCATCGTAATTATAAACGTCTATTTGCCAAGGTTCATCATAATCTACCATGGCGCCAAGGCATATCCCATGTTTGATATCTTCTACTACTCCCACTTGGAGATATTCCTTCACTTGCGAATCTCCAACTTGTCCACAGTGAATACTTTGAACACCGTAACGACTCAAATCATTAGATTGTATTCCATTTTCAATAATTGGCCACCCACTGATTGAAAAATTAGAAACCATCTCAATTGAAATCGGATTAATAAATCGATTCTCTATTTCTGTGGTTACCGTTATAGTATTTGCATCTTCCTGGTACCTAACCTTATGATATGCAACCACCTTCTTACTCTCTAATACGGTTACTATGGTCTTAGTATCCATATTACGTTCTACATATTGCTCACTAAATGTTAACTCTTTGGCAAGGTCATTTATCGCCATGCCATGTGAAAATCCACCAATATACCTATCTCCAACAAGCTTTAGATGAATCAAAGGTTCTATCTTTATATCTCCTTCTAAAGTAATCTCATCTTCAAAAATCTCTGGTACTATACTTAAGCCGATTCTATCATTATTCATATCATATAGATATAATAACAGCATATCGCCTACTCTAAATTTCGTCAGTATTTGTCTCACCCTAGACCTCCTATGTTTTTGCTAAATTTCTTTACATGTATTCTTTATATCTCTCCATGTAACAACATTTATGCGTATTAATTATTGATGAGCTTTTCTTTTTATCATAAACACGCATAGAACAATTATATGTAGCTACTGTTACATTTATTACCACAAAAAAACCTTTGTAGATGATAATGAATAATACACGTTGATTCATCTACAAAGGCTTGTAATTACATATTCTCTTTTAATCCATTATAAACTGTTGTTGCAATTATTTTAGCACCGTCCGCGTTCGGATGCAATCCATCCTCTTGATATAACACTTCTAATGGTTTTTCCTTATATGACATAAATGCATCAAATGCAGAAAGTAAAACCATATTGTCATTCGCTTGCACTACCTCGTCATAATGAGGAAACAATCTCTCTAAGTATCGTTGTTGATGCTTTCTCCAGATACATTTTAAGATTGGAACTGGCTTTATAATATAGATTTGCGCTTGAGGATTACTATTTCTAATATCATCAACGATGCTTTGAAGTGACTGAGTAAATTGTGGTTCGTAATCAATTAGAATACTACAAGGGTCTTGTCCTTCTTCTACATCGTATCTTCCATCTTGTGCATCATTTGTTCCAAGCATGACAATATAGATATCACCTTTAATGGCAAGTCCCTCATGATATCTTGGTTGTCTTGGATACGGATACCCTACAATTCTTCCATCACTTAGAGTCGTATTCGTCGCACAACTACCCGATACTCCTTTATTAAATACTTCATAAGAATCTCCAAGTAGTTCTTGTAATACACTTGGATAATATACTCGCTCGTCGTCTCCAAGTCCAAAACCTTCTGTAATACTGTCACCCATACAAACAACTTTTATCTTCTTATTGTCCATTTTGTAACCTTCCTTCTTATGTTTATTATGCAATCCCAAGAGCTTTCTTTGCTAGTTGGTCTACTCTTTCATTTAGTTCAACACCTGTATGTGCTGCTACCTTATGGAAATTAACATGCAAACTTGTTTTCATGGCATTATAGGCATCACGATATGCTTGTGTTCCTTCTTTCTTAGCCTGCCAAGCACCTGTACACCATTTTTCTATTCCTTCATAATCATAATAAATGTCTAATTCCTTGATATTATTCTTCACGCATAATTCCATCATCTTGCGTGCCCCTAAAATCTCTCCTGCTACATTACGCATATCTGCTAATGAAGAATCCGAACCCTTTTCACTATATTCGTATTCTTTACCCATATGGAGTAAAACTGCACCATAACTATATTCCTTTGTGTGCACGTTATAACTACCGTCTACATAGGCAATTGCTTTTTCGTGGTCCTCTACAGGACTTCTTTCTATCTTTTTTTCACCCTTTACATAATCTATTGCTTCCTCGCTCGTCTTAAAACTTTTATATTCCGCTCCGCTAAATCCATTAATTTGTGTTTGGCATTCTGCCCATGTATTAAAGACACCTGTTTTTCTTCCCTTACGTACAGCATAAAATTTACTTGGCATTAATAACTATGCTCCTTCCTTATATCTGTCTAATTCTTTTAAGACATCCTATCATTATCTCAAAAGCAAGTCAACTAAGGAATCTCTTCTAATGCAACTCTTTGATTGAATCGTTTATACGGTAATATTTTCCTTATCAAGAACTGTAACACTTCTATATTGTGAATATCGAAAAACTAAGATACAATATACAACATATACATTTACAAGCAGAAAGGACATTCTAATGATTAAATTAATAGCAACTGACATAGATGGAACACTTCTTCATAGCGATCATACACTACCTGAAGATTTAACAGAATTAATTCAAACCTTACACGCTCATAGCATCGTATTCTCTGTAGCAAGTGGTCGGCCATATCTAACTTTAAAACAAAGCTTCGAACCCTTGAGCCCTAATATTTTATACATCGCAGACAACGGTTCTCATGTTGTATATCAAGGAAAAGAAATTGCTGTTCATGCAATTGACAATTCTATTATTACAGAACTCATCTTGATTACAAGAGAAATCTCTCGTGCATATTCTGTTGTTTGTACAACAAACGGTGCCTTTGTAGAATCCACCGATTCAGCATTCCTCACAGAATTAGAAAAATATTATGTCAAATACACGGTAGTTGATGATTTAACTAAACTTAATGAACGCGTTATAAAATATACTGTATGTGACCTAAATGGTGCAGAAGAAGGTAGCTATCCGAAGTTCTTACCTTATAAGGAAAAATTGCAGCTAAGTGTAGCTGGTTTTGTCTGGCTAGACTGTATGAAAAAAGGTATTAACAAAGGAACTGCCATCAAAGAAATTCAAAGCTTGTACCACATTGCTCCAGAAGAATCCATGGCTTTTGGTGATTATCTCAATGATCTTGAGATGATGCAAAGTGTTTATTATAGTTTTGCAATGGCAAATGCACATGAAGACCTAAAGAAAGCTTCTCGCTTTGAAACTACTAGCAACGATGAAGACGGAGTGACTACTAAGATAAGGGAAATATGTGATCTAACATAACAAATGAAAGGACTATTTCATGATTTATAATAACATTTACGAAGGGCGTTTTAAAAGCCGCCCCAATCGTTTTATTGCTCATATAGAAATTAATGATAAAATTGAGATTTGTCATGTAAAGAATACAGGACGATGTAAAGAATTATTACTCCCTGATGCAACTGTTTATGTTCAACATTTTGACAATCCTAACCGCAAAACAAATTGGGATCTTATAGCAGTAAAAAAGGGAGATACTATTATTAATATGGATAGCCAAGCTCCTAACAAAGCTGTGGGTGAATGGTTACAATCTGGCGGACTTGGCTTTTGTCCAGATAAGATTAAAGCGGAATATCAATACGAAGATAGCCGTTTTGACTTCTACCTAGAACATGGTGAGAATCGATGGCTCATCGAAGTGAAAGGTGTTACCCTTGAAGAAGATGGGATTGCGTTATTCCCTGATGCTCCAACTTTACGTGGTATAAAACACGTAGATGGGTTAGCAAGACACGTAAAAGAAGGATTTCATACTGCTATCTTATTCGTTATTCAGATGGATGGAATCCGTTACTTTACACCAAATACTAGAACACAACCTGAATTTGCTCAGGCATTAAAGAATGCAGAACTTGCTGGTGTTAATATTCTAGCTTATGACTGTGCGATAACGCCTGAAAGTATGTCCATTCGTAACCAAATAAGAGTACAATTATAAAACTTATGTACAATTTCAAATGATATACAACATTAAAAAGACAATCTTTCAAATGGTTTGCATGTGGATCACGGATATATAATATCCGCGCAGCCGCACAAAATCCATGAAGATTGTCTTTTTACTAGTGTGTGATTTATTTACTTTTGTTACATTCAAACTTATAATTTGTAATCCCCTAATGTCCACTGTAAACCTGGTTCTATGTATTGATTCCAAAATCTCCAATCATGAGCACCTTCACCTTCTACATATGTGTGCACTATATCATGTGACTGTACGAATCTATGAAAACTACGGTTTTGCTCTATTAAGAAATCACTAGTACCACAGGCCATATATAACTCTGGCATCTCTTTACCTTCCTTGACTATTTTCTCTAAAAGAACTTCCGGATTCTTATCTGACTTTACTACTTCATTTAGATCACCAAAAGTATGACGATAATAAGAATAACTAGCAACACCATTGTTAAAGGTCTCATCCTTACCTTCTATATCATGTATAATAAGGGCTGATGACAATGCAACAATTTTCCCAAAATGATTAGAAAAGCGCAATCCATTGTAAATAGCTCCAAAACCACCCATAGACAATCCCGCTATTATTGTGTCCTCTCTCTTTGTTGGTAAACTAAATAGCTCTCTCGTATATGAAACTAATTCATCACCTATAAAATCACTATAGTAAGCCTCCATAGCTTCATTATTCAGATAGAAACTATTTTCACCAGATGGCATGAAGACCGCTATATTATACTTAAGTGACAAATCGGCTATATTAGAATACAATAACCATTCATTACAATTTCCCGTATATCCATGGAGTAGATATAACGACTTCATGGGTCTCTTATATTCTGATTGCAAGTTTCTTTCTTCCAGCCCCATAACATCATTTGGGATAATAGCTTTTACTTCTACTGTACTTTTAAGTGCCTTAGATACATAATCAATTTGAACTAGTGACACAGTAAAACTCCTCTCCTTCCACACTACTATAACCTATTCTTTAACACCACCGATTGTAAGACCCGTTACAAAGTAACGTTGTAAGAATGGATATAGGCATATAATTGGTATTGATGTAACAATCGTTGTCGCCGCTCTTACAGACATAGGCGTAACCATTGATCCGGTATTCTTCAATGCATCGATGTTACCACTTTGACTACTTACGGAAGATAATAACTTCATTAATTCATACTGTAAGGTTGTTAAATTCTCGTTAAATGAATTGTATAACATCGCATCAAACCATGAATTCCATTGTCCAACCGCAATGAATAGTGCAACGGTTGCAAGTACCGGTTTACACAATGGTAAGATTATCTGAATAAAGATTCTCATATGCCCAGCTCCGTCTACTTCTGCAGATTCAGCAAGACTATCTGGTATACCATTCATGAATGTTCGAATAACGATCATGTTGAATGCGCTAACCATACCTGGAATTATGTAAACCCAAAAGGAATTAAGAAGACCAAGGTTTTTAATTAACAAATATCCAGGGATTAGACCTGCATTCACATACATCGTTAATACATATAGTATTGTCATAAACTTTTTTAATACAAAATCTTTACGACTTAAGATATATGCTAACATTGCTGTGACAAATAATTGTGTTACAGTACCAATTACAGTTCTTGCAACAGTAACTACTGTAGCGATTTTAAGGGAATCTTTTCTTAACACTGTCTGGTAGTTTTGCCAAGTAAATTTACGCGGTATCAGATAGATTCCACCCCTGATGGTATCCAGTCCATCGTTTAGAGAAACCGCTAATGTATTTAACACAGGATACAAGGTAACAATCACAAATACAATCAATATAATCCACTTGATAACATCAAACAACACTCCACCAAAACTAGCTTTATAACGAGGGGCATGCCCTTTTTCTTGTTTTTTCATATGGCACCTTACCTTTCTTAAAATAATCGTTCTTCACCAGCCGCTTTTGCCGCTTTATTCGCTAGTACAATCAGTAAAATACTAATTACACTCTTGAATATACCTGCTGCCGTTGCTAATGAGAAGTTATTCATACTAATACCATATTTTAAAACATAGATATCAATCGTTTGGGAGACTTTCTGTATCAAACCATTTCCTAATAAGTACTGAACATCAAAACCTGCATTCAAGATGTTTCCAATGTTCATAATTAGTAATATGTAAATCGTCGACTTTAGTCCAGGCATCACAATATGTTTTATCTTATGCCAGCGATTTGCACCATCGATTGATGCTGCTTCGTACAATTCCGGACTTATTGAAGTGATTGCTGCCAAATAAATAATACTATTCCAACCTGTTTCTTTCCATATATTAGATGCTCCAACAATTCCCCAGAAATATTTGGCCTGGGCAAAGAAATTAATTGGAGAATCGATAATATTTAATTTTAGTAATAACTGATTAACAATACCAGTTTCTGGTGATAAAACATCTACTACGATTCCACATACAATGATCCAAGATAGGAAATGAGGTAGATAAGAAACCGTTTGAACAAACTTTTTGCCTGCTATACTTTTCACTTCATTTAGTAAGATAGCTAATCCAATTGCTGTTATAAATCCTAAAGTTAGATTAATTAAACTCATACATAATGTATTTCTCAATACTCTGAGAAATGTCTCGTCTTGAAAAAGAAGTTTGAACTGAAACAATCCACTCCATTCTTGATCAAGTAACCCTTTACCTGGACGGTACTTTTGAAACGCCATAAGCCAGCCCGTAAGAGGTAGATAGCTGAATACTAACACATACACAATAAATGGAATAGACATAAGGACTAATGTTTTTTGCTTTCGTATTTTCTTAAAAAATTGGTCTCTTTTCGTCTTTGCAGATATTACCGAAGTTTCTGTTTTCATATGCATAAATCCTTTCTTTTAATTTGTAAAAGGTGTCTGCATCTTGTCTCGCAAACACCTTTTTCACTATCTGCTAATTTAGTCGTTATTACCTTCTGCTATTGCAATTCGTTCCGCTACCGCTTCAGACAATGCATCTTCAAAAACTTTGTAATTTGTATCATTATGGTATTTATCCATATATTCATTCCAAGTATCTTCTACCTTATCCTGTGATGACATAATAACCTTAGGTAACCATTCTCTCTTTACTTCTTCCATCTTCTGTGCTGCTATTGCTGCATCGGAGCTAGATTCCCAAGTGTTTTTTGCTGAATAGATTGGGAACCAAGGACCAACATCATCAGAATAAGTAAGGAAATCTGTCCACTTGGTATATCCATAAGCATCTAATACTTTCTTGTCATATTCTGACAATCCTTCTCTGAACTCACTTGGTTGTTCACTTGGGTTCACAGCATTCTTACCGTCAAATAGTAAGCCCGAAGAATAGTTTGGTATGTAACTATAGATTGTAGATGCAAGATTTTCATTAACCCAGTCTGGATCCTTTGCGTTCGTTCTTTGTTCTTCTGTACGATAAAACATACCATCTTCATCAACCATATAGTCTACACCTTCTTCACCCCAACTACGCATAGTAATTACTTCTGGGTCAAGTAAGTCATTAAGAAATTGAAGCGCACCATCTACATCTTTACAACTAGTTGTAATAGCGATACCATCACCAACATTCAAAGCTGCTGGAGTAAAGTATTTTGTTGCAACGCCTTCTTCAATTGTTAAATCTAAAGGTACATATGTACAATCATCTTTACCTTGGCTAATTAAAGATGTTTTAGCATCACCAAACTGCCAACCTTGGTCTACCATACCAAGAACACGTCCTGATGATAATTTCGCTATGTATTGATCATATGACATTGTAAATGTTTCAGGATCGATAACACCTGCATTATACATCTCATTAAGCTTAGTATAATAAGCCTTTGCTTCTGGAATATCATCATAGTTACGAGCCGTTTTTGTATCAGCATCTACGATAGCAGCACCATCGTTTGCATAACCTGCTAAGAATTGTGATGGATTCTCAAGACAGAACCATCTCCAGTCATCGCACAAGATTTCATATCCGATGTTTTCCTGTCCTGCTGCATCTGTTGGATTTGCTGCAAGATAGGATTGAATTAAATCAAAATATTGATCTAGGGTATTAACCTCTGGCCAGTTCGCCCATTCTAAAACTCTTTTTTGAATCCAGAAAGCTTCATCATTATGGTTAACATACATTGCTTCCCCATTTGATTTACCAAATATAGGTATGTAATAGATACTTCCATCGCAAGCACCTTCTACCATATTCCACTCTGCTTCTGATCTAAACTTCTTTAGGTTTGGATAATTATCTAATTTATCTTTTAAATCTACTAATGCTCCTGCTGCAACTAGATCAGGAGTTGCGTTAGCACCAACGATCATATCAGGATACTCGTTACCAGCGATCATAACGCCAACTCTTTCTTTATCCGTTTGTCCTGTTAACCATGTTACCTTTGCTTTTGCCCCAATTTTTTCTGTAATCTGTTGATACATTCTGTTGTCATCTGGTACTTCTTTTCCTGCGGTTGCTACAAACAAGGAATACTCCCTAATTTTATTCCCGTCTGCAGTAGTTGAAGTGTTACCATCTTTGTCTTTTTTGCAACCAACAAGACCCGCTGTTAACATAGCTGCGACCATAACTACTGATAATAATTTACCCCACTTTTTCACAAAAACTACCTCCTTAATAGCATTTTGAATACACTAATATCTTAGCATTGATTTAAGAAGTATACATCCACATAAAACTTATACATTCTTTGCTTTTTAACATCTTTTATTTAATTTGTGGGTATATGAGTTTGTAGATACTAGTTGTTTTTGTCTAACGAGCCTAACACTTAACCTTAAGTCGGTATTGATGTGGGGTTGTCCCCTTAATACTTACAAATTTACTAATAAAATAATCGACCTTTTGGTATCCCACCTTTTCTGCAATAGCATATACTCTTTCATCCGTTTCCACCAAGAATTCTGCTGCTTTTTCAATACGAACGATATTCAGATACTCTTTAAAGGACCTACCAATTTCCTTCTTAAAAACTTGCCCAAGATATACACTATTAATAAAATACTTTTTACCAAGATTCTTTAATGTTATATTCTCTGCATATCTCTCATCGATTTCTTTCACTACTTTAGTTAAAACCATGGAAGAAGAATAGTTCTTTAACTGATATAGGTATTCTGACAAATCAAGGACAACATGAATAAACCCTTCCATATCACCACAATAAGAGAGATCTTCAAGCATTGTATCATTTAAGTATTCTAATATCCCTTCTTGTTCTGCTTTACCTAATACATCTTGTGATACATCAACCAGATTATACAAGATATACCGTATATTAATCTGGATTAGTTCGGGTTCTACTAAGCCCTCTTTTAGTTCTTCATAGATATCTTCGATCACTGGTACTATCTTTTCTGCATTATGTTCTTTCACGTAACGAGATAGACGCTCGATCTTCTCATATGATACCGAATGTCTTGTTGATTCCTTGGCTTTCAATTCATCAAAATACGTGATTTGGTCCTTCGTATTTGTCATACACTGGTTAACTGTCGCTCTCATTGCTGTCTTATAACTTTCATTCAACTCTTCAATATTCTCAACTTGTATTCCAACATACAAACTATACTGATATCTCAAATCTTTGATGCACTGTTCAAAAATCATATTAACAACCTGTGTATCTATAATTTTCCTACTTCTGTTGCAAATAATTACCCCTACATCATAGGTATTGGCATTCAATTTCTTCGCCTCTGTAAGATAATATAAGTTAGAATTTATTGAATCCATAAGTAAATTATGAAGATGTGTGCGTACATCCTTATTAGATTTTTCTCTAGTCTTCCTCTCAATACGAATCAACACATAACGCAAGGAATTAAGTTTACCAAAGTGTTCTCTTATCAAACACAAGCTAGCGTCACTATATAACCCACCAACTAGGCCTTCGATAGAGTTCCTTAATTGATTATTCTTAAGTTGTTTTATTGCCTCCTCATCAAGTTGTTCTTTCAAAATCTCGTCTTTCACTTTCCTTAGAGTACTAATTAACTCATCTTTTTGTATAGGTTTTAATATATAATTGGATACATTTTGCTTTAGTGCTTTCTTTACATAATCAAAATCACTATAACCACTTAAAATTACGTATTTTGTTCTTCTATTGCTTTTCTGCTTTGCTAATTCTATGAATTCCAATCCATCATAAATCGGCATACGAATATCTACTATTACTAAATCAATCTCCTGCTCATCTAGTATGTCTAGTGCCTCTCTCCCATTAGAAGCTTCTGCTACAATGTGGAATCCTTGTTCCTCCCAATTAATAACTACCTTCAAGCCTTCCCTTATAAAAGGTTCATCATCTACTATCATTATTGAAATCATTCCATTCCCTCCAATACATCGACATCACAAGGTAGCACCATATATATTTCCGTACCCTCGCTATATTTACTTTCAATCTGGAATTCTACTGCTCCATGATAATACATCTTCAAGCGAAGATAGGAATTAATGATTCCTATACTATTCCCCTCTTTCACCTTCTCAATTGAAGCTGTTTTAATTAAACGATTGATTCTATCTAACGCCTCCTCTTTTATCCCAACCCCGTTATCCATAATTTCAATAAAAAGATGACCTGCTTCTTCCATGATAATGACATCAACTCTCCCACCATCACTTTTCTTCTCAATTCCATGTATACAAGCATTCTCCACGAATGTAAGAATACTGAATTTAGGAATCCTATACTGCTCGCACTCCTGTTGTACATGAATGGAATAATCAAGTCGATCTCCAAATCGATACTTCTGTATCTCTAGATACCCTTTAAGAAATTCTATTTCTTCACCAATAGTGGTAAAATCATCTCCCCAACCTATCGTTCGTCTCATATGTAATGCTAATGTTCCAATTATCGTTGCAGTTCCTTCTTCCCCATTCAGCAGACTCTTCATCCGAATACTCTCAAGCGTATTAAACATAAAATGCGGATTAACCTGGCTCTGTAATGCTTGTAACTCCGCCTCCTTTTTAGATATAATTAATTTTTGTCGTTCCGCTTTACCCTTTAACACAACTTCAACTAATTCTTGTATCCGCAATACCATCATGTTGTAACTACTAATTAGACTACCGATTTCATCTTTACCTTCATAACAATCGATTCGCTTGTACTTACCATCTTTTAGTTCCTTTATGTAATTTTCCGTAACCCGAACTCGGTCTTTTATTGAACTACCAATTAACATAATTGCAGAGCTTGGTATTATGAGATTTATCAAAATCGTCAAACATAATAAAACACGATTATCAATGAAATTATCAAAAAAATGCTTTCTCTCTGCAACAACAATAATCTTCCACTCATTACCTAGTACTTTCATAGTCTTTTCTTCCTGAAGCAAATGTTCGTCTATTGGTTCATATTGCTTTAACGGCTTGCTTTCAAGTCTACCGTTTCTTGTATCAAACAGGATCATCCCATCTTCAACAATCAGAATATCTTGTACAGACTTTTCATTAAAAACTAATTGCTCTAAATTCGTATAACTAATATCTACTTTAAGATATTTCTTAATCTCTCCAAAGCTATCAAGCTGTGTAAAGATCGATATCTTCCTGTTAGACCATGCATCATATGGGTTTTTGATGATAGGATTACTATAGTAAACTTGCAATGTACTATCATCCATGCTCTCCACGACAACATTCTGATACCATTCTTCATTCACGACATCACTAAGTGGATAAAAGGAACTACTTCTTGTTACCGTTTTGTTATTGGTAAAAAGCGATATCTTATAAACTGATTCAGATTGATAGTAATAACTAAATGCATTGTCTCTCATAAGAGCACTATAACTCTCATAATACTCCATATTATCTGCATACTTGGTGTTTAGAAAATCATTGAGAACCTTGTCCTTTTTAAACTGATTTGCAACACTCTCTGCCGCTTCAAAAACCGTGGAGATGTTATACTCCAAACGCTGCTGTATATTCTTCATCTCTGTTATTCGTTCTAATTCTGCCTTCTTACTTACAATGTAGTACAATGCACAATTGGTAGAGACAACCGGAATTAAAACACAACATATGAATAGAATAATCAGTTTATTATGGATTTTCACATTATCCATCGCTTGACTTACACGGTGTATACTATTCTTTAGCATGAATCGTACCTCCCTATAATACTTTCTCCTTTTATAACCAGTTTTTATAAATTTTAGTAATTATATTGTATCATATATAAATAATTTGTTAAATGAGTAAACTAATAATAAATTGTTCATATAATTTTAGTTATAAATGCACAAAAAATAAGGTTCCTTTTACAGAACCTTATTTTAGGAATTTAACCTTATTCGGTATATTATTAAAAGATATTACAAAATTGCAGTTATCTCATTTGCCTAACTATATTCTCTTTGACTCCTAGTAATTATACTTTAGAAATTTCAAATGTATATTCTATATCTTCTTCCGCGTTAATATGATACGCTTCCTCTACATCTGCATTCCAACTGTTAATTCCTCCAACACCGCGTACCGCGCCTAATATCGATACAACCGTTCTACGTGGTAATGGAAGTTCTTCATGATGTGTGGCATTCTCTAATTCTTCTGCTGTATACGGAATACATGAAAATGCAAACTCTTTATCCACTGCTGAAAATCGTAATGTAAAAATATCTTTACTCTTATCTGCATTATTTTGCGTTGTATTTCTACTAACTTCTAACCAATTGGTTTTCATATGAACATTACAATCTTGTGGAACCATATATCTAGTAACTGGCAATCCTTCTACTGTATAGACACCTGGTACGCCTCCTGCCATACGGTCTGGATACGTTTCACCGGATAAGCCTTCATAAGTAAATCCTGTGGCTTTCGTTGGCATCACAAAACGCATTCCGAATACAGGTAACTCCGGAAGTCCCTCCTTACCATAGTAGTGTACCTTTACTTGTATTCTTCCTGTACCATTGACTTCATATGACACATCGATTTCTGTTGTTGGAATTGTAATGGTTTTATACGTAAACGTTACTTTAACTGTGTTTGCAACTTCTGTCTCGTTAAATGTATTATTTAAAGGTGCAATAGGTTTCTCTATATCTCTCCCATCGATTGTTACAAGGACATTACTACAGAAAAGAAACATATCTGTACCTAACCACATTCCAGATTTTTGCGAAAATCTACTTCCTCGATCATTATCCGTTGTAGCTCTCCAGCAGGTAGGTTTTGGCGTACGATACAACCACTCTTTCCCTCCAATCACAAGAGACTCTAATCCTCCAGTCTGATAAGAAAAGATATAATGAAAATCTTCTCCATGTAATCCTAAGGTTACATCTCCATATATAATTTGCAATTGATCTATCTTTCTATTTGTACAATCCATAACAATATTTTACCTCCTGCATAGCTGGTTTTTCACTTCTATCTGCAAATACAATACCGTTTCCTGAGAATTCGTAATCAGAAGGTCGGTCGTCGAAATCTCCACCATAACGCAAGACTTTCTCTCCAGTAACTTCATCATTTACCCACAATGCCTGATCGATATAATCCCATATGAATCCACCATGGTAGTTCTCATATTTATCTAGAAGTTTAACATAAGATATCATCCCGCCTAATGAATTTCCCATACAATGCATATATTCACACAAAAGCATAGGCTTTTTCGGATTGTTATCTAGATACGCTTCTACATTCCAAGGTGCTGTGTACATCTGACTCTCCATATCTGATATGCGATCTTCAAATATACGATTGGATACCACTCCTTCATAATGTACTAATCGCTCCGGATCAACCTCTTTATAATACTGATTCATAACAGCTAGATTCTCTTCTGCATAGGATTCATTACCTAGAGACCACATTAAGATAGACGTATGATTCTTGAAGAATTCAAAATTAGATCTTGCTCTGTCAAGTACTACCTCTCTCCACTTCTCATGACTACCTGGAAGATTCCAAGAAGGTTCAATAGCACCCGATTTTTGCCATGATCCATGGGATTCTAGATTTGTCTCTGCCATCATATATACACCATTCTCATCGCACATATAATACCAAGGAATCTGATTCGGATAATGACATGTTCTTACTGCATTAATATTGTTCTCTAGCATACACTTCATATCCCATTCCATGTCTTGCATCGTAATGCTTCTTCCTCTCTCTGCACTCCATTCATGACGGTTAACACCATTTATAATTAATCGCTTTCCGTTTAATAGAATAACGTTATCTTTTATCTCGATTCTTCTAAAGCCGATATTATATGGTACAACTTCAATAAGCTTTTGTTCTGAATTATATACTTGAACAAGTACTGTATACAGATACGGATTGTGATTATCCCAAGGAGTTACCTTCGCAATTTCCACTGGTTGCAAAGATACTGTCTCATTGATGGCATCTTCTGCTTGAAATACCACACTTTCTTCCTTATCCAATAGTGTGACCTTCACCATACCATTCTCCATCTCAGACTCCGTAACGGATGAGATTTTCAAATCCACCTGGAACTTTCCTGTGGTATTGTCTTCTTTTAATGATGGTCTTACCCATAAATCCTCCACATGGATAGTAGGTTTTGCGTATAACGTAACATTCCTATAAATTCCAAAGAAACGGAAGAAATCTTGATCTTCTAGGTATGCGGCAGAACATCTTTTATGAACTTCTACTGCTAAAACATTCCCTTTTTCTTTGATGTATGGCGTCAAATCAAATTCTGATGGAGTAAAGCTATCCTCTGCATATCCAACGAATTCTCCGTTAAGCCACACAAAAATTGCTTGTTCTGCACCTTCAAAACAGATGTAAACTCTTTTCCCTATCAGCTCTTCATTCAAATCGAATACTTTGCGATAGGAACCTACTGGATTATACTCTGATTCACTAAATAGCCCAGCACCCTCTGGATGATTTTCAAGTAAATATTTCGGACGTCTATATGCATGTCCTTCCCATGGGTACATCGTATTAATATAGTGTATCTTATCGTATCCACTAAGTTCTATATGCCCAGGTACTTGTATCTCATCAAATATATGATCATCAAAATCCACATTGTAAAAATCAATCGGTCTTTCCTTAGCATTCCTCGAATAAGAAAAACTCCAATTTCCATTCAGACTTTGCATTAAGGAATTAGATTCTTGCTTCATTTCTTCCATATCCTTGTAAAACCTATGATTACTATGTGCATCTAACCGATTTACTCGAAATACCTCTGGATCATCTAACCAATTCATATCTGCGTTCATTTGTCTCACCATGTTTCCTTTCCTTGTGTCAACTGTTCCACTCCATTTTAACTAAAACAGAGCCTATAGTCATAATCCTTATCTATAAAATAATATTAATAAATTAATCTAAATCATACAATTGATGAAAAGGTATTCTTGATGTCAAAATTGGTATTACAATTTTATACCGTAGTAACAATTACTATGCTCTTCTTAGCACTCCCTTCGAAACTCACTTGGCGACAAACCTACACATTTTCTGAACTGTTTAGAAAATGCATAGGCATCTGCAAAACCAAGTTCTAACGCAATCTCTTTGATGCTTTTATTTTTGTCTATTAAATATGTTTTTGCAATATCCATCCGTTTTTGTATCACATAATTATGAGGAGAAACACCCATTATATCTTTGAATATCTTTCTAAATTTCTCATAACCGATATTCAAATCATCTGCTATATCAGAAATCGGTACCTTATATGAAGTGGGCTGTGCTAGAAGCATACTAGCCTTATGTACAATCTCTCGATCCTTCGAATTATTACTGTTTTCTTTATGTAATTGATGAAACATTAGAATAATTTTTAATGCCTCTGGTACCAACATATTGATCTCCGTCGGGTGGGAGAATTTCATTAATTGATGAAACTCTGTGCAACGTTCAAGTATGGCACGATTTAGCCCAGGTACTAAAACAGTCTGTTTTCCATCTAGTAAATCCATCGATACTAAGGAGTCATACATCCCTTTTCCAATACATATAAAAAATTCTAACCAGCTACCATCAGGATTAAGTTGTAAGGATTGTTTCTTATCCGGGATACGCTGAATCAGACATCCCGGATATACCATAGTCTCATTCCCTTCCTCATCGAAATGTACTCCGTTCCCACTTAAGACTAGAACGACACCATAATGCTTATAGATGTAATTCTCTTCCTTACACTTTTTATTCTTTTTATTTAAAAACCCACATCCAAAAAGATTGGTATAATCCGAACCAAATTGATGATAAATGGTATCATTTCGAAAGTTTTCACTTGATATTTCAAATGGCATTATGGTATCCTCCCATTGGCACGTCTTTTACTAAAATCTATATTACATAACTACATGTAATCTTTCAAGTCCTGTAATGGAATCCTATCTTACAAATATTCTTCCAATAATAAATCGTAGCGAATGAGAATATTCTGAAAGAATGCTTCCAGAACAGTCCTATAGCTACGATTAATTAATAAATGCTCTTATTTAGATTACGTTCGATTTATATTGCATTGGATATTCCAATAAATATCCACGATATAATCAATACTAGGTTTCCATAAAGAAGAATCTTCTTTCCTCTTTTAGAACCTTTCCATTCACCGCATTGTATTCCCCAAAGATTACTAATAATCAATGCCAATGCATTGAATAGAATCCAGCCGGTAACTGCTCCCATATCACCTAAGACTAAAGTTGCAATTCCATAGCTTGCAAGTGCCGCAAACCAAACAATACTTGTTAGGAATAAGATTACGATTCGTTTAGCGCTTCCTTTATAAGTAAAACTTACCCAAGTCTTATTCTTCGAAAGTTCAACGATACAATATATAATACCCGCAAGTGCTCCCCCTACTAGTACAAGTAACCATTGAACAGCACTAGCTCCTGTTTCACCGAATCCATCTTGCATGATTGCATTTCCAATTGGACCTGCATAATCAAATCCTATATTCATAGCCCCTGACCCAAAACCTGACAGCATTGCTAATAACAAACCAATCTTAGCTTTACCTGATTTACCATCTTTATTAACAGCACCTTTTTCTAAGGCTTGTTGTTCCTCTGTCTTAACAATTCCTGCCTTTGTTATAACTGTAATACCAGCTAATGTTACAACCATACCAGCAACAAGTACTACAATACTTATTGTACTTGGTTTGTTTTCCATCGTAAGTAACGGAATTATTGAGCCAATTACTGCAGATATTCCCATCGACAAACCATATACCAGAGACATACCAATATATGTAACTGCCTTACTAAAGCCTACTGCAGATATCCCCCATATCGTACCACACAAAACCGGCACCACGATATGTTTTACGTCTGCACTTGATAGATAGTGAAAAAAATTAGGAACTTGATACCAAGCCCAGCCTAGTGGAACTATAATGCAAAACAAAGAATAAATTTCCCAGAATGCCTCCCACTTTAATGGTTGATAATTCTTATAACCTAATCCAAAACTACCTTGACACAATCCTGCAAACAACAAGATTGTAAATCCAATCATAATACTACTCATTCCTACATTCATTTCTTTATGCCTTTCTTAACTGTCACATTGATGTAATAATACTAAAACTATCGTATTGTAACACCAAACATAGCTTAGAAATAGTGTATTAATTAGAGTAGTTTTCAATAAATATTAGTGCATATCTCTCTATTTAATTTCCCGCACTCTCGTACACCGTTAACCCCTTATGAAATACTGCATATGCGATTATCCAAACAATCCCTGCTATTAACACCTCTGCTCCAATCGTCGTTAGCACATTCTTACCTGTTAAGAAGAAACTTGCTGGGAAGAATGCTACAAATGCAAATGGAATCAGATACGTTAATACAATTCGTATTACTTTTGGATATATGGATATAGGGTACTTAGCAAAGTCTGCTGTCTCATAAGCTAATTGAAGAATTGCAATACTATCCTTGATCCAAAATGCTAATGATGCAAAGAATAATTTAATTGCTGTATAAATCAATGCTCCCGCCAACACTGAAATAATAAACAATAAGGTATTCATTGGTGTCACCTGCACAGTATGATTAATAACAGAAAAAACTACTAATGCAAATCCAACTATTAATTCTCCTAATGCATCCGCTTGGAATTTATCACAGATTAATTGGAAGAACGGATTAATTGGACGTAATAAGAATCGGTCAAACTCCCCTCGTATGACGTATCTCATTGCAAGCATCCAAATGTTATCCGTAAGGAAATGATCAATTCCCCTTGGTATCTGCGCAAATCCGTATATAAAGACTAATTGTTCAAAAGTCCAGCCATTCAAACTCGGTATTTGTTTAAAAACCAACGATAAGAAAACAATTCCGAACAGCTGAGAAAGGAAGAATCCCAGGAGCCCAATGATAAAATCTACCTTCGATTGTACTAACGATTTCATGAACTGCGTTGCAAATACTCTATATAAATGTAAATATCTCCTCACCTGTTCAACCTCCTAAAACAGTAATTCTCGTGGTTACTCGCTTCCAAAAATAATTCGCTATTAGATATAGTAAAATAATCCATATCACTTGGATCCCCATCGAAAAAATTACTCTTTCCATCGGCATTTTATTCAGATAAATCATAACCGGAGTATAATTCATCGAGGCAAATGGAAGGAAATCAAATATTCGTTGAACTGTTTCCGGGAAAAAGGACAGTGGTATTAGTTGACCAGTCAAAAATCCGAGTATTGCTTGTTTAGCAAGATTCAATCCCCATACATATGTGGTGTAAAAAGCAAGTAAACCAAAACAGAAATCAAACAAAAACATAATTACAAAACTTAAACAAACACTCACTAGATATGTAACTATTACAACTAGAGAAGGTGGTAACTCACCAAGGGATACATACCGCACAATACTCATCACTAACCAAATTGGCAATCCAGGAACAAGAAAACGAAATAATACGTTACCTAAAGATGAAAAGAACAAACGAACCTGATAATTAATTGGCTTAACCAAATTCATTGCGATTGTTCCCTCAACTACATCATTACCGATATCTCTAGTTACACTTACTCTTACTAAATTACTTGTTATGAAACTCATAAATATATATACAATCATCTCATTCTGTGTAAAGCCACCCAGTGCTTCACTACTGCTACTATTATAAATAGCCTTCCAAAGATAATATCCTACTAGTAGACTAAACATACTGGATAAGATAAAAAGATAGAATGACCATTTATATGCAAGTTGTTCTTGTATCCTTCCAATGGTAAATGGTTTGTATATCCGTAGGCTTTGTCGTAACGAACGTTTTTTCACACTGACCACCTCACATCCCATGTTTGTATATCTCTTTAACGATTTCTGTTATCTGCGTATCTTGGATCTTAATATCTCGAACCGCTGTACTTTCCATAACTTTTGAGATAATATGTGAAATATTCAATGCATTTTTATCAAAATCAAAGGTAATACTAGACTGTTCTTTTCCTACTACTAGCTGTTCCTCGCTCAGATAAAAAGCGTCGTGGAAGTCGATTCCTTCTAAAGCCTGGATATCATTAACATCTACTGTAACACTTCTACGTTTGCCATATAATTCTTTAATATTGGCAATCGTACCATCATAAATCACCTTACCCTCATCAATAATAATGATTCTCTCACAAAGTTGTTCAATATCTGATAAATCATGCGTCGTTAAGATTACCGTCGTCTGATACTGGGCATTAATTTCCTTAATAGCCTGCCGCATACTATCCTTAACCACTAAGTCAAGACCTATGGTAGGCTCATCTAGATACAGAACCTTCGGATTATGTAGTAATGCTGCTGCAAGGTCCGCACGCATTCTCTGACCAAGAGATAATGTTCTCACTGTACTATGAATAAAACTATCGAATCCAAGAACCTCCTGCAAGAATTCCATTCGATTCTTATAATCCTCATCACTAACATTATACACTTCCTTGAGAATAGAATATGTTTCACTAAGTGGTAAGTCCCACCACAGCTGCGTTCGTTGACCGAACACAACGCCGACATTTGCTGCATTCATTTGTCGTTGTTCATAAGGTACAATACCATTAACTGTACATCTACCTAATGTTGGTGTAAGGATTCCAGTTATCATCTTGATCGATGTGGACTTTCCTGCACCATTACTGCCTATGTAGCCAACCATCTCCCCCTTTTTAATATCAAAGGATATATTATCTACCGCTAATTTTCGTACCTTCTCATTAGAAAACAATCCCTTAATTGCTCCTTTGAATCCAGGATACTTCTTAGGAGATATGAATTCCTTCGACATATTTTCAACATGGATCATTGGTACTTCCTCCCTCTTCCATGAATTTATATGTAACTTTTCAATTATACTCTTCTCACCCTATATCAAACGTACTCCATTCTTTTATTGGCAAGAATATACATATAATACCATTTCAACAGTCGGAACACAAGTTCTTTTTTCGTATTTTTTCGTGATTAATAAAATAACAGATTGCTATCCTTCTCTCGGTCAAGTACTTTTGTAATAATCTGCAGTTTCTCCCCTTGTGGTATCCCCGCTCTCCAACTATCTCGCATGGTATGCATCGCCGTTATGAACACAACTGTTCCAATTCCTATCAATAGTATACCTAAGTACCGAACTCCCATATTACGAATAAAAGATGTATTCAGGTATGTACTTACTATAATTACGATTACAATTAGAGTTGTTATTATTCTCAAGATGCTCTCAGTGTACCTCGTACGCTTTGCTTTATCTCCTACACCTAATTGATTCGTCTGTATTCCTCTTTTGCGTTGCTCTATCATCTTCCCAAAATATGCAAGATAAAATATCCCTAAGATAATAATTCCTATAGATTGTATGATTTTCATAAGCACATCCCTCCCCAAATATAAAGATTTGTATTATCACAAATCTCTTGTAAATAATTGTTTAACTTTTATTTCATTATATGAATATATGATTACTTATTCATATATTGTATGAATATCTATGGAAAATGTCAATAAGAAATACCTGTTCTTTACTTTTTACTCCTGCTATTTTGCTACTGGACCTATGTTAAAAATAGTTGCATAACTGCCAATTATGGTTGCTAGATTTTTAATTAATAGTCCATTATAATATTATTATTCTAATTTGGAGGTAGATTATATGAGCTTAGGAAGCAATTTATTTAAAGCCAGAAAGAAGAACGGCTTATCACAGGAAGAAGTCGCAGCGAAGTTGGGTGTAAGCAGACAAACTATTTCAAAGTGGGAACTTGACGAGACAATTCCAGATATTTATCAATCTAAAAGGTTAGCAGTTTTATATCACTTTTCTTTAGATGAACTGATAGAATTTGACTTTGAAATAAAAGAGATAGAAGAAATTATCGAAAATACAAGCGAGGAAACACAAAAGAAAATTAACTGGACAAAGGCTTGGGGTAAAAAATATCCGATTTTAACAACTTACCAACAAGAAGTTGAAGTCAACGATTACGCTATCAAATTAAAAGAAATGTTGAACCATTTAAAAAAGGAGTACGGGTATAATGATATAGATGCACTTTTAGTACTCAAAGATATTTTAGCTCATGTATGGAATAGTAAAGAGTAATTATGAAATAGTCCACCTTTTTATTAACCGAAAACGTACCAAACGATAGTTTTGCTTCACATTATACGAACAAGAATTGTTCATATAAAAAGCTACACGTAATGCTATCAATCAACATAGCATTACGTGTAGCTTTTTTTATAAATCTGTTTGTATCAATTATTATACCAATTACTTTCTCATAATTGTTCCACCACCGACAATGTAGTCATCTTTATAGAAAACTACTGCTTGTCCTGGTGTAATTGCTCGTTGTGATTCTTCAAAGATGCATTCTACCTCATCTGGACCCACTTTTTTAATTGTACATTTTGCACCTTGATGGCTGTATCTGATCTTTGCTTCTACTTCCATACTGCCCTCGAGGTCTTCTATTGACATAAAGTTAAGATTATTTGCATATAATTTGTCCGAGAAAACTTCATCATTCGTACCAATAACAACTTCATTAGTCTCTGGGCGAATCTCAAGGACAAACGCAGGGTGGCCAAGACTTAAGTTAAGTCCTTTTCTTTGTCCTACTGTATAATGGGTAATACCCTTGTGCTTTCCAATTATTTCACCTGCAGAGTTAACAAAATTACCTGGTATAATCTTTTCACCAGAATTCTCTTCTATAAACTTAGCATAATCATTATCTGGAATAAAGCAAATCTCTTGGCTATCTGGTTTATGAGCAACACGAAGATTAATATCCTGTGCTATATTACGAATCTCATCCTTTGTAAATTCACCAACTGGCATCAATGTATGAGCTAATTGATACTGTGTTAGATTGTATAGGGCATACGTCTGATCCTTCGCTGCAGTAGCTGATTTACGTAACGTATATCTTCCATTCTCTAACTTAAGTATTCTAGCATAATGTCCAGTAGCGATGTAATCAGCTCCTATATCTAGAGAACGTTTTAATAGAGACTCCCATTTCACATATCGATTACAAGCGATACATGGATTTGGAGTACGGCCTTGTAGATACTCGTTCACAAAATAATCCATAACATTTGATTTGAATTCTTGTTTAAAATTCATTACATAGTATGGGATTTCAAGATCTTGTGCAACTCTTCTCGCATCATCAACAGCGCTTAGACCACAACATCCACCTTCTGCTTCTTGGGTGAATTGATCTTCATCCTGCCAAATCTGCATAGTTACACCGATAACATCATATCCTGCCTTTTTTAACAAATGAGCTGCAACAGAGGAATCAACTCCTCCGGACATTCCTACAACTACCTTTTCTTTCATTAGTACTCCTCAACCACTTCTTCATCTTCATGAATATCTGATTTTGGTTTTTCTAATCCTTCGATTTTAATGCCATTCTTCTCAGCATAATCCCATAGTGCAGCATGAATTGCTTCTTCTGCAAGAAGGGAGCAGTGTACCTTAACTGCTGGAAGGCCATCAAGAGCATTCATTACCGCTTTGTTTGTAACTTGTAAAGCTTCCTGAACAGTCTTTCCTTTTACTAATTCTGTAGCCATGCTGCTTGTAGCAACCGCTGCTCCACAACCAAATGTTTTGAATTTACAGTCTTGAATAATTCCATTGTCATCGATATCAAGATACATTCTCATGATATCTCCACATTTTGCATTACCAACTGTTCCAACTCCACTTGCGTTTTCTATTTCACCGACATTTCTAGGATTGCTGAAATGATCCATAACTTTTTCACTGTACATTTTTATTTCCTCCAAACTTTCTACTAATGTAGTTGCTCCTATGATATTCAAATCAACTTCATAAAATAATCACTACTGCTATTTATCTATATAATCTCTATTTTTTTATGCTTTATTTCCATTTTGGTTGTTTTTGATGTAATCTTCATATAATGGTGACATAGAACGAAGTCTATCAACAATTTCCTTCACTTTATCAACAACATAATTAATATCTTCTTCTGTAATATCTTCACTCAATGTAAGACGTAATGATCCGTGTGCTATTTCATGAGGAAGACCAATTGATAATAGAACGTGAGATGGGTCAAGTGATCCTGATGTACAAGCCGATCCGCTTGAACCACAAATTCCTTGCATATCTAACATAATTAATAGGGATTCACCTTCGATAAATTGGAAACTAAAGTTCGCATTATTCGGTAATCTCTTAGTACGATGTCCATTCAATCTTGTGAAAGGAACTTCTTTAACCATACGAGTAATTAATAAATCTCTTAATTCAACCTCTTTTTCTGTTCTTTCTTTCATTGTTTCCATCGCGATTTCAACTGCTTTACCGAAACCTACGATACCTGGTACATTCTCAGTTCCTGCACGTCTATGTCTCTCTTGTGCTCCACCGTGAAGATATGCACCAATTTTAATACCTTTTCTTATATATAAGAAACCAATACCTTTTGGTCCATTTAACTTGTGACCACTAGCACTTAACATGTCAATATGATATTCATCTACGTTAATTGGTAATTGTCCATAAGCTTGAACTGCATCAGTATGGAATAATACATCATGTTTTTTAGCGATATCACCAATCTCTTTAATTGGTTGAATTGTTCCTATTTCATTGTTGGCAAACATAACGGAGATAAGGATAGTTGTTGGGCGAATTGCTGCTTCTAATTCACTTAATTTAATTATACCGTTTTCATCTACATCTACATACGTTACTTCAAATCCATTTTTCTCAAGATATTCGCATGTATGAAGAATTGCGTGATGCTCAATCTTTGATGTAATAATATGGTTACCTTTTGCTTTGTAAGCTTCACATGTAGATTTCACAGCCCAGTTATCAGCTTCGGAACCACCTGCTGTAAAATATATCTCAGCAGCATCTGCACCTAAAGAATTCGCAATTATCTCTCTTGAATTTGCTATGGCCTTCTTACAGACATTCGATAATTCATATACACTTGAAGGATTTCCATAGAATTCTGTAAAGTATGGCAACATCGCTTCTACAACCGCTGGTCTAGTTGGTGTTGTTGCTGCATTGTCTAAATAAATTTTTTTATCCATTTGCGTCATCTCCTAAATATTTTCTATTTGTCACACATTGTTTCTATTTTTAAGTCTGCTTTACTTCCATGTTCATTTCTGAGTTGTAAACTCTCATCTACTAATTCAGACAACATAATTTCATCAACTGCGCTATTGATACTATCACTAATACGCTTCCAAACATATTTTGTTACACATAAATCCGCTCCACTACAGGTTGACTCACCACCCATAACTTCTGCGCAATCTACTGGATTTAAGTCTCCTTCTAAGGCACGTAAGATATCCCCTACAGAGATTTCATTCGCAGGTCTTGCAAGTACATAACCACCTTGTGCACCACGAATACTGTTTACTAATCCAGCTTTTTTCAATTTTGCAATTAGCTGTTCTAGATAACTAATTGAGATACTCTGTCTCTCTGCAACACCACTAAGTGCAACCGCATCATCCGTACTATTTAATGCTAAATCTAGCATCGCACGTAGACCATATCTTCCCTTAGTTGATAACTTCATGTGCTTCACCTCTTACTCTTTCATTAATTCCGAGTAAATCAATTCCGAGTATTTTAATTCCGACTTTTTTACTTGGATTTAATACATTCATAATGATACCATTCTCATTTTTACTTGTCAAGTAGGTTATTACAGAACTTAAGCATGAATCTTTCCTACCTTTAATATACTTAATTATGTCAAAATGTAAAGAGGGTCAACAAAGCACATATTTATATGTGAACCATCCATTGTCATGAATTGCTGTCGTTGACTTAAGAGAAAGGCTGATATCAATGAGTAAAAATTCAATCATCAAAGGTACCTTAATCCTTACAATAGCTGGTTTTGCAACTCGTATTATCGGCTTTTTCTATCGAATCTTTTTATCTAATTTGCTGAAACCTGAAGATATGGGTATTTATCAATTAATCTTCCCTGTCTATGGAATCTGTTTCACCTTATATGCTTCTGGTATTCAAACATCGATATCACGTTTAATTGCTGCCGAAATAGGTAAGAACGATACCAGTAACCTAAAGCGAATTCTACGGACTGGTATGACCTTTTCTTTAATAATAGCGATTACATTATCCGTATTATTACATCAAAACGCTTCCTTTATCGCTACTAACATCCTATTAGAAAGTAGATGTACTACTTCTCTTAAGATTCTCTCCTATGTGTTTCCTTTCTGTGGTATAACTGCATGTATTAACGGATATTACTATGGCATTAAACGTGCTGGGGTACCTGCTATGACGCAGCTATTCGAGCAGATCATACGTGTAGCAAGCGTCTATGTGTTAGCTCCACTATTCGCTCTGGGCAATTCAGAGAAAGCCTGTGAACTAGCTGTTTGGGGTATTGTATTCGGCGAAATAGCATCTAATGCATATAACATAATTTCAATGTTCATTGTTAAACCTTCTAAAATATACGAAACTTACAAATTGAAAATACAAGCACTTCGTAATTACAAATCCCATAAGAAAGAACATGTTACTTATGCAAGTAGCCTTTTTAAACTAGCTCTTCCTTTAACGAGTAATCGTTTGCTAATTAGTATCCTTAGTAGTATTGAAGCTGTTTTGATTCCCTCTATGCTTAGAGAATATGGGCTTAGTGGTACAGAAGCCTTAAGTGTGTATGGTGTATTAACTGGTATGTCCATTCCATTTATTATGTTTCCTTCCACAATTACAAATTCCTTTGCGGTTTTACTACTTCCAACTGTTTCCGAAGCCCAGGCTGCGAATAACAATAATATGATAAACAAAACCACCGCTCTTTCTATTAAATACAGCTTAATTATTGGTATCATGAGCACTGGTATCTTTATTACCTTTGGTAACTCGTTAGGAACACTGGTATTTGGTAATGAGTCCGCTGGTGTGTTCCTAACGATACTAGCATGGCTTTGCCCATTCTTATATTTGACAACTACACTTGGAAGTATACTTAATGGCCTCGGAAAACCTCATGTTACCTTCCTTAACACGGTTGTCGGTTTAAGTGTTAGAATCATATTCGTATTATTCTTAGTACCACAAAAAGGAATCTATGGTTATCTAGTTGGTATGCTTGTAAGCCAGATTATTATATCAACACTAGATACATTTGCAATCTTTAGAAATGTTAAGATAACATTTAATGCAGTTGATTGGATTGTAAAACCTGGCTTAATCACTGCATTCATTGGTTACTTAACCAATCGCTCTTATCTCTATATTAAGGACCACGCTTCTATGAGTGCATTGGCATTGTTATTATGTTTTTGTTTGTTCCTTATTATATGTTACATAATCATGTTGTTTATTACTAAGGCTGTACGCATGGATGAATTTAAGCGCGCAAAATAGTGTGATCATACAAAAAGCCATGATGTATTGGTTTACTTCTAATACCCAATACCATCATGGCTTTTTCTTACTTACAGACTCATCTTTCCTTCTATACCCTCAAAATTAATCCTTCTTACAGTTCCATCCTTAAGTGCAATCGTTGTTGTACCATACGCACCACTCCTTGTACTGTCTTCGCAGTTAATCGCATCAATCGGAAATAATTCGTCCTCTGTAAAATCTTCATGGCTCTCTTTAGTAATAACCTGTGAGATCAGCATATATGGCTCATAGCTACCATACTGCTTCTTTCTCTCTGTAGCTGCATAGACAATAATTGATTTCTCCGAATCAGGATTTGTGCCAATACTTCTCATATAATCAATACTACTCCATCCCCAGAATATTGTCATGGCAAGCTGTTTTTCTCTACCAGTAAAATCTGTTCCCTTCAATATAATAGCCTTAGCATCTCCGTTTGTACGTTCCACAATCTCTGTTCCATTATCCGGGAAACCATATGCTCCCAGTGTCAGAGCAACAGGTCGACGGTGAAACCTCATTTTATCAACACGAATAATTCCATAAGGCACTGTAAAGTCTGACAGATTCATAGCCTGTATCCAGTGTGTCTCCCTCTTTAAATCATAAGAAAAGAACTGTCTTCGGTATAAAACATTCTCTCTTTCACCGCACCAGAAGGTTACATTACATCTTTCAAGGTCACCTGTCGTAATATCTTTTAGTACGTATTGTTGAGATTCCACCTCTTTACTCATTACTTGATTTCCAGCTTTATCAAGAACAGGGGTTGCTTCCCATGGGTATTTGGTATTAAAACAAAGCTTAGAATAGTTCCACATTCCATGAATATCCTCAAGGTCCTTAACAATCTTACCACTTCGTAAAACAGTTTCACCGTTTGCTTCATGATTGGAAACACAAAGAGCAGGCCCATCTAGCACGGTACATTGTACTTCCTCTTTCTGTAACTTCTCCCATGTTCCATTATTTTCTCTAGCTGTCCAAAACGGATGGTCTTCTGGCAAGTGCAGACATAAAAATGCCTTTCCAAGCCAAAAGGGAGATTCCGCACAGGAATATCCTTGTACCAGCGGAGCAAACTGTCCATAAAACCCCAAAGTCGGAATTCCTTTATACAAGAAATCTTCCCTTGATAAAAACTGCATCAGCGAACCGGATGAAATTCTTCTTGCTAATCCTGGGTCTACTGTTGGATTATTCAAAAACAAATTGCCATCAAAAGCACTTGTTGCGGCATTGCGGTATATATTACTTCTTCCCCACATATTTGTAAAACCATCTTTGTCAAAAAATTCAGCATAGCTCTCCATTAATTTATTGGAATGCTCTTCAAAGCTTTTAGCTAACTCTGGTTCGTTTTCGTATCCATACCACTGATTCCACAAAGGAGCATATAAATTAAATGCCCAACAGGAATAGTAATCAAAGGAATGCCCATCCCGATACCATCCATCTCCTACATAATAATTTAAAATTGCTTGTGCATGATCCATCATTATTTCCTTATCAATTGGATACCCTTCCATATGTAAAAATGCCAGATCTAACATGTTAAACAATCGCCAGTTCTGTGGAACCGTATTTGCATGTGCAAAGCTAGATAAGAAAGCTGCCACCTTGTCCTTTTCCTCTTTTGTATAGGTATCCCAGATTACGTCTTTACTTAGCCATAGACCAATGACAAGTGCACAGGTTTCAACCGTCTGCTGAAATGCACGGAACGGATCTGCATAATTTGTAATCTCTTGCAACTGCTCGTAACTTCCCACACAGATTGGATCCCCTTTCGTACAGGAGCGCAGTATCTGCTGCTTGTAATACTCGGCTATCGAATAATTGCAAATACGTAGTTCTGGTTTAATATGAACCAAAGGTGCCGCAATAAAAAAGGATCTTGTCAGTCCTTCAAACATCTCAGCCTTACGCTCTGCTTCCTGCGTAGCCTCTGGTGCATTCAGATGTGGATATGTAATTTCTGTCTCTTTTCTTGGCATTACAACCGGTGCCTCAAATTCTTTAATATGCTGAAATATTCCCTGCAATAGAAATTCCCCTGCCTCTATCCAGCTTTCTCTGGTCATTCCTGTATATGGACTGCGTTCAAAATCCACTGCCTTCGGTACAAATGTCATAATTTTTCTGCCTCCTTCAACTACCAGATAAACAATTCCTGTCCAGTTAATTTCCAAATTGCTTCAATAAAATAATAGTCCCCATAAATAATTGCAAATTCATGATTCTCATCATGAAAAGCTGCGGTACATTTTTCTATAATATTATCACACTCCATGCTCCAATTACAACGACTCTCAGTCAATGCATTTAGCATATGAATAGCAGCTTCACGGTAATCCTTCTTCTTTTCCTCTTTTGCCACTTTTTCCAGTTCTAGCAGTCCGCAGGCAGCAATGGCTGCTGCTGTAGAATCTTCTAAGCTACAATCCTCAGGTTGTTTGAAATCTACTGGAATCAATCCTGATTCCGGAATGTTAGCTATAAAATAATCTGCCACTTTACTAGCACAAACCAGGTATTTTTCTTCCTTTGTATGAAGATAGCTTAAGGTGAATCCATAAAGTGCCCATGCCTGTCCTCTAGTCCATGAAGATCCTTGTCCATATCCCTGTCCGCCGAAATCCTGTATATATACACCTGTTGTCGGATCGATTTCCACTATGTGTCTTGCAGATCCATCTTCACGAATAAAATATTCCATCGCTGTATCTGCATGTGCTTTTGCAATGTGTAGATATCTAGGATCCTTTGTCTGTCCATAAGCCCAATACAAAAGAGGAAGATTCATCATACAGTCAATAATTGCCCACCCTGCTTTACTACCATCACCATTATCATTCCATGCACGTATAAATTTTCCTGCTAGATTGAATCTACCTGCTAGATTATCTGCCGCTAGAATTCCACGACTAAACGATTGTTTATTCCCAGTTATCTGATAATTGGCAACTGCAGTCGGAAGCCACTTAAAGCCACTGTCATGATCCATACCTCCTGAAGTCAACAGATTCTTATCTAACTTTAATTCTATTTCTTCGGCAATCTTCTTATATAGCTCATCTTTTGTTGCGAAGTACAACTGCCACATGATTCCTCCGTAGAACCCATTAGTCCACCAACAGATATCCTTTTCACTCAAGTCGTCATACATTCCGTCTACTGTTGTATAAGGAATCTTATGCCTGTTCCTCTCTGCCACCCTATGCATTTTTTCTTTGATCCTATCTGATGTTTCTTGCAGCCAAATTTTTTCATTCATATTATTCTTTTCTCCTGTTATAAAATAATTCCATACTTACTCTTTATTTCTCTTATTATACTCAAACTTCGCACATAAAAACTTCACTTATAGCGGTTACCTACTCCTCGAAATCTTCAAGTGCGAAGTTCGAAGGAAACTCTATTGTTACAGTTATATTTTACATAATTGACATTCTAAAGATAATAGCGTATACTACACAAAAACTAACATATCCTGCTATTTTGAATGAGGTGAAAACAATGATTCATATTCTAAAAGGTGGTTGTAGCACCAGACACCCCAGTACTTTTTTTATGTCACGACCTGAAGGACTAATGCACTATGTAATATTAATCGTTAAAACGGATGGAATTTTTCATATTGACGATAAAGAGTATATCGTAACACCTAATCATGCTATACTTGTAAAACCACAAACACCATACTCTTATAGCAATCCAGAAGGTAATTACTCCGATGACTGGCTACATTTTTCTATCTCAGACAATACATATTTAGCTGAAATCCTGTCACTTGCAAACAACCCTTTCCCCATTGACAATCCTGAAACCCTGACTTTTTGCATCAGACAGCTTCTCTGGGAAAATTCTTATACCCAACCTGAATACAGGAATCAGAATATAGATGCACTTTTTTCTGTTTTGCTGCATCATTTACTATCTTCATATAGAAACCGCAAACAGCAAAAGAAGGCTCTACCATTTCAGAATGAACTCCAATCTCTTCGCTTAGAATTGCAGAATTCTGTCACCAGTAAGCATCTCATCAGGGAGGAAGCTAAAAAACTTGGCATAAGCGAGTCCTACTTCCAACATCTATATACCGCTCTGTTCGGTATATCCTTCCAGAAGGATTTTATCCATATGCGTGTTGAATATGCTAAACACCTGATCCGTACTAGTAACATGACCCTCGAACAGATTTCAGAAATCTGCGGTTACGCCAGCGAGGTACATTTTTATCGGCAATTTAAACAGCTAGCAGGTATAACACCTGCAAATTATCGCAAAAAGTCAGAATATTCCGGTCAAAACACTCCTTAAAATTCCTAGTAACTTGCTTAATCTGTATAAAAAAAATTCATCACGCAACTCTATTGGGTTAGAGTTACATGATGAATTTATATGATTATTTTTAAACACTTTATAGCTTTTCATTTTACTATCTATCTTTATTATAAAGATTTTATTAAAAATTGATATGTCTTAACAGTATAAATATTGTTGTTTTTAGCCTATTTACACGGCTGCTAGTTTTTTATCAACTAATTTTAAAATCATACTATCTTCGTTAACTGCCAATTCAATCTTATCCTGATTTGGGAACTCTACATCGGCTACTGTTATCTTAGCTCCACTTTGTCTTCCTTCCAACTCAATAGTGATAGAATCCACTATATCAGCAGGAAAAGCTTTGTATGGTATTTCATACATTACTTGTTCTATTAATCCACTAACTTTTTCCTTGTTATTTAGTATTATATTTGCACTGCAAAGTACTTTTTGTTCTAAATCTAGAGCATGGAAGCTAATATGTTCTACTTCATGCTTTAATGTATTCATTGATACCTCGTCTAATAAGGCAACCATTCTCTCTCCATTAATATTAATCTCCATTATATTACCTTTACTCTTTTTCCTAAGTAATTGAGTAACATCGCTTTGATTTAATTGAATGGATAACGATTCTACAAGTTTTGGTCCATATATACAACCAGGAATTAATCCTTTCTTCCTTACTTGTTTTGCCTTTAGGTTTGGACTTCTTATTTCTGCATTTAAAATATTCATAATTGACCTCCTGTTTTTTGTGAATTACACCATTTTGTTTTTTTATTATTTGACTGTTATAACAAATATTCTTATATTTTTCCTACCACCTCCTTAAATTGCTTAAGCAATTTCTCTGATATAGCTCACTCCATATAATTGTTTTATTTGATCAGTTACTATTGAGTGTCTTACTTTCTGATTAAAATCAATTACGAAACTCAAAGTTCCATACTCTCCATTAATCGTTTTGAGCCTACCTACTTCTATATCAAAAATCTCATACCCGTTATTGTCTGAATAATCAGACAAACTTTGCATTGAGAATGCTTCATCGTATTCAATATAAATCTCCATGGTTTTAGCGTGTGTCTTAATATACACATCAATCTTCTTAAGAAACATGAGGGAGCCTATAATAAACATACCACCAACGATTGCACCCATGTAAAAACCAATTCCTACTGCCAATCCAACTGCTGCTGTTGCCCAAATTCCGGCTGCCGTCGTCAATCCTCGAATTTCATTTTTCGAAGTCGTTATAATTGTTCCTGCACCTAGGAATCCTATTCCACTTACCACCTGCGCAGCCATCCTTGTAGGATCAATATCACTATATATTGTAGCTATATATTGGTTTGTAATCATAATCAATGTCGATCCCAAACCTACTAACAGATATGTCATAAAACCAGCAGGACGGTTTCTTAATCCTCTTTCCATCCCTATAATTCCACACAGAATTACAGATAATAGTAACCGGAATATTACAGAGACGATGTTAATCTCTAATAATAAATCTTGTAATTCTGAAAAACTAATAATGAATCCCTCCAAATCTTGATTGATGTTCCTTTAGTTACTCTCACATAAAGGCAATTCATCTGTATTTGGTTCTGTGTTCTGTACTTCTTTAAGTTTATTAACATAGCAAAAATACTGATAAAATTCGTTTACCTGCTGCTGACGTTCAACACCTGATACCTCTTTTTGCATATCCCGTAAGATACACTGCATAATTTCGTTAGAAAAATACTTATATTCTGTGTTGCCCCAATTGTGTACTTTGGTATCTGACTCAAGATACTTATAATATGGTAACATCTCTCTCTCATTAAGCCTAATTCTATACGTACTATGGCTCTCGATTTTTCCATTGTCACATGTTCTACCATCAAAATCATCTCTAACCATAAACGCACCTATAATACGTCTTTCCTTTTCAGCTTCTCCCTTGGCACATTCGGTAAGCAAGCACGCTGAGTTAAGTTTCATTCTTATCGGTTGCTTTGGTTCCCCTTTCGAATGGCCGCTTAGATATGCACCACTATATACTGACCATGATTCGAATACATCTTTCTTATTGTTTTGAATCAGACCAAAGGCTGCCTGTGAATTTGGATGAACTTTTAGCTTCTGAACTCTGATAATTCGCTCCTGTTCATTTAGTCCTTCTTCAACCTCGTTTCTTTCTTTTGTTATAACATCTGTTATCAAGGATTCAATCTCTAATTGTGCATTCTTATCTGTTAGAGAAAGGAAACCAGCAAAAACATTTGGGAACAAAAATTTCCTCTCTCCGTGTACAAAATCTACAATTAGATACTTATCTCTCAACTCCTTAATAATTCCGTTGCCGAATTTAACATGATTAATAGCCTTACCCTGTAATTGCATTTTATTTTCCCCTTTCATATTCAAAAGATTTTATTAATTGTGAAACGCTTCTCCATGTCGACATTACAAGTTTCGCAAATGTCTATAAACGTAATAAAAAAAAGAAGGGCTTTTCATATCCGTGCTCATTATGCACGGTACCAAAAGCCCTTCTTTAAAAAGACGGTTCTTTTTTTATTCGATTAACTTCATTATAGCACATAAAAAAATAAAAGCAACCCCACCTGATTTTTTGTTATACCAACAACTCATAAGGAGATATTTCTTTTGCTTTGCTTAACATCTCTGCAATTACCTCTGGTGATTCCAATGCCCCCTTTTTGATCCAAAGTAAAATAATTGCAGTTGCACTACTTAACAAGATTTCGCGGGCATAATCCTCAGGAAGTCCTTTCATAGAAAAATTAAGTTTATCCGTTTTTTCAATTTGGATTAGTATTAGTTGCTCAATTATTCTTTTAAACCGTTCAACAAACATAGGATCTCCTCCGTTACCAGTTAAAGCCTCAATAAATTCGAAATCACTTTTTACATAATATAATGCATTAAGAATAGCGTTATACGGTATTATGTCAATCAAATCATCAATGTTATTTGGATTTTCAATGTCATCATTTGAATCATCACAAAGAAGAATTTTTGTCAGTTCTTCTATAACCTCATTTTCTAATTTTTCCAATAAGTCATATTTATCAATGTAATGCAGATAGAAAGTTCCACGATTAATATTAGCATCTCTTGCAATTTCGCTAATAGTTAAAGAATCCATTCCCTTTTCTTTAAGTAACTTAGTAAATGCGTTCTTAATTTGCTGTTTTGTTCCAGTATTCCTTTTCATAACCATATCTTTCTCCTTAAATCAACACATTTTAAAATTCTGATTATTGATTGCTCCCTATACATATTTTATAATAATCCCAACGTTAAATCAACATGATGTCCAATTAAGGGAGGCAAAAATATGAGTTATATTGAAATGATTGATAGTTATAAAAGGTACAAAACTGGCGAAACCGAAATTATCGCTAACAATAAGGTCACCTTTTCTATTGAAAAGGGTGAATTAGTAATTATATTAGGTTCTTCAGGAGCTGGTAAATCCACTGTTTTGAATATTCTAGGAGGAATGGACACCAATGATGAAGGTAAAGTCATTATTGATGGAAAAGACATTTCAAATTATAATGCGAAACAATTAACCACTTATCGCCGCGAAGATGTTGGATTTGTATTCCAATTCTACAACTTAGTGTCAAACTTGACTGCCAAAGAAAATGTTGAACTAGCTTCTGAAATTGTTAAAGATGCAGAAGACCCAGTTCAGGTATTAAAGGATGTTGGCTTAGAGAAAAGAATTAATAATTTCCCCGCTCAGCTTTCAGGTGGCGAGCAACAACGTGTTGCTATCGCTAGAGCTGTTGCAAAAAACCCTAAAATCTTATTATGTGATGAGCCTACAGGGGCACTTGACTACAATACAGGTAAGCAAGTTCTTCAGATATTGCAAGATATGAGTCGTAAAAAGAATGCCACTGTTATTATCGTTACTCATAATGCTGCGATTGCACCAATTGCAGACCGTGTTATTCATATGCATGATGCAAAAGTAAAGGATATTATAGTCAATCAACATCCGAAAAAAATTGCAGATATAGAATGGTAGGTGATGAAATTGAAGAAAAAGACATTGCATAAAGATATACGTAAATCATTTACTAGTTCATGGGGGAGATTCTTCTCTATCCTCTGCTTAATGATACTAGGGTCATTTGCATTAGTAGGTTTAAAAGTTGCTGGCCCAGATATGAGGATAACAGGAAAACATTACTTTTCAAAACATAATCTAGCGGATATTACGGTTATAAGTGATTATGGAATTGATGCAGATGACCAAGCAGTAATTAATACTACAAGTGATATTGATAAAATAGAATATGGCTACTTAAAAGATGTCGTTATCAAAGATACCCGCACTAGTTTTCGTATCTTTTCAGAACCTGAAAGCATCTCTACTTATGAACTAGTAGATGGTAAATTACCTGAAACAGATGATGAGATTGCTATTAGTAATGCCTATAGTGATGTATATAGCATTGGTGACACAATCGAGTTTACTGAAAAAGAAGATATAGCAGGTAATACGGTTCTAACTAACCACAAATTCAGAGTTGTAGGTTTTGTAAATTCTAGTGAAATTGTATCAGCACTCAATTTGGGTCAAACCACTTCTGGTACAGGGGATTTGAAGGGATATGCCGTTGTAATTCCAGGAGTTTTTGATTCCGATGTATATATGATGGCCCGCTTGACTTTTAAAGATACCATCGATGTTGATCCCTATTCTGATAAATATATCGACTTAATTCAAGAACATAAAAATGAATTGGAAATCTTACTTAAGGATCAACCAGAAAATCGCTTAGCATCTATCAAATCTGAGTATCAAGCAGATATTGATGAAGGGCAACAAAAAATAGATGATGCAAAAGAAAAACTTCGTGATGCAAAAACTGAATTAGACGATGCAAAAAGTAAAATTGATAAAGCCAAAGAAGAAGTTTTAGAGAATGAGCAAAAAATCTATGATGCTGAAACAGAAGTAAATAAGAAAGAACAAGAATTAGAAGAACAAAAAACACTCCTAGCACAAAAGCAAACAGAATATAATACTGGTGTTTCTGAACTTAATAATAAGAAGACTGAGCTAAATAATGCTAAGGGAAAATTAGAGCAAAGCCAAAAAGAGATTGATTTCAATAAATCTGAATTAAATGATGGAAAAAAACAATATACAGATAGTATTAGTCTTTTAGAACAACAAATTGCAGGGATTAATCAGGGGTTAGAAAATCCAAACCTTACAGCACAAGAACAGGAAGAATTAAAAACTCAACTATCAGTTGCTACAGAGCAATTAAAACAAACAACAGCAGCCTATAAACAATTCAAGACAGAAACTTATGAACCAGGTATGGCTAAGATTCAAGCTGCACAATATACACTAGATCAGAAAAAACAAGAATTACAAGTAGCGCAAACGACTATTACACAAAACGAGAAAATATTAGCCACTGCAAAACAAAATTTAGCAGAAGGTAATCAAAAAATATCTGCTGCTACAAGCCAGTTAAATTCCGCTAAAACTACCTTAGCTGAGAATAAGCAAAAACTTGCAGATGCAAAAGTTGAAATCTCAGATAGCGAAAAAACGTACAAAGAAAAATTAAAGGAATACAAAGAAAATAAAACGGATGCAGAACAGGAAATAGCCGAAAACGAAGAAAAACTTGCAGATGCTCAAGATGTTCTTGACGAATTAAAAGCTCCTGTTTATTCATTAAATAGCCGTCGAGAAACTCCTGGCTCAGAAGGTTATAAAATTTATGATAGTATTTCAATAATTATTGATTCTCTTGCAAACGTATTCCCTATCTTCTTATACTTTGTTGCAGCTTTAGTAACTTTCACAACGATGACACGTTTTGTTGATGAAGAAAGAACAAATTCTGGAACATTGAAAGCGCTAGGATACAGTAATCATGATGTTATTAAAAAATTCACCATTTATGGTTTAATTTCAAGTACATTGGGTTCTATTATAGGAATCATTCTTGGTCACACATTATTGCCAGCTATTGTATACAGTGCTTATCATAATGGATTTACCATACCGAAGATGGAACTTCATGTTAATTGGGGTATATCTATTCTTGCATTGATTCTAGCACTACTTAGTGCTGTAGTCCCTGCATATGTTGTAGCTAAAAAAGAGTTACACCAAAGACCAGCTAATTTATTATTACCTAAACCACCTACGAGTGGATCAAAAATCTTCTTAGAATATATTACACCAATATGGAATCGTCTAAGCTTTACACATAAAGTAACTGCCCGTAATATATTTCGCTATAAAAAGAGAATGTTCATGACCATCTTTGGTGTTTGTGGTTCTGTTGCTCTTCTGTTCGCAGGATTTGGAGTACAGCATTCCATATCTGGTATTGGCGAAAGACAATTTGGTGAAATTATTCATTATGATATGATTGTAGCTAAGAATGACAACTTAACAGAAAATCAAGAAAATGATATTAACGATTTAATAAATTCAGATATTGTAAAACAACAATCTCCTATTCACTACGAAGAATTATCGAGGGTCGCTGGAAGTACGAAAGATAAGCAATCAATTACATTAATTATTCCAGACGATAGCGAAACCTTTAATGATTATATCGAACTAGTAAATCGTAAAACAAAAAAAGAACTAACCTTGAAAGATGATGGAGCTATTATTTCTGAGCGTCTGGCCAAATTACTAGGAGTTAATGAAGATGATAGGATAACGGTAAATGATGCAGATAATAATGAAGTCACTATAACAGTAACTGGTATTACAGAAATGTACATGGGGCATTTTATATTTATGAATGCAAATGCCTATCAAGAAGCATTTAATCAAGATTATATTGCTAATGCAAATCTTGTTATGCTAACTAATAGCAACATGGAAAACACGGAAATACAAGCTGCAGAATTCATGAAATTAAGTGGTGTAAAAGGTGTTGTACAGAATACAACTTTGACTACACAAATTGATTCAATCGTTCAGTCATTGGACAAAATTATGAAAGTGTTAATTATCGTAGCGACATTACTTGCAGTCGTTATCTTATATAATTTAACTAACATTAATGTATCCGAGCGAATTCGAGAACTCTCTACTATTAAGGTTTTAGGTTTTTATAATGGAGAGGTAACTATGTATATCTACAGAGAGACCCTGATTTTATCTTTGTTTGGTATTATAGTCGGATATGGATTCGGATTCTTACTACATCGTTACATTATCACTGCTGTTCCACCGGACGATGTCATGTTTAATCCTGAACTTTGGATAACTACATTTATCATTCCAGCTATTATTATAGCAGTTACAACAGTGGTATTAGGATTCTTTATTAATAGAAAATTGAAACATGTAGATATGTTGGAAGCATTGAAATCCGTAGAATAAATTACTGATTCGGGTGTCAAAAGCTAATTTAAGTCCCGTCAATTTGCGCAAATTTATGTGTGAGCATGTTATACCAAACGTAGTTCACTCGCAACGCGCTCTCGCTTGGATGAAGTTCGTAGTGGTACATAAGACTCTAAAATACAGAGCCTAAGTACCAACGACTTCATACAGTTGCTCATCGAACTACGTTCGGCATAACATTAGTCAAGTTTTATATATGCAAATTGACGAAGGTAAATTTTACGCAAGGCTTCTGACACTCGAATCAGTAAACTAAATAAACTCAAATAATTGAATGCCTATGACCTAGAATTTATGTTCGTCATAGGCATTCATTCTCTGTCTTAACAGTTTCGTATCACTTATACTTCTTCCACTGATTTGATAATATTAATTGCTTCAAACGCAGCCGGAAAGCCTATATAAGGAAGACACTGAATCATTGCAGCGTACATCGTTGCTTTACTGTTTCCGACCTTAAGGTTACCAATTGTATGAGCTAAAATCTGCGTGTCTGCCCTTAATGTAGCAAGAACACAAAGCATCAAAAGTTCTCTTTGCTTTTCATCTAACCCTTTTCTCGTATAAAAATCGCCAAAGCAAAGTTCTGTTAAAAAGCGAGGAAGTGCTTCACCCAGCTCATCCGGTAAATCAGCATACTTATCTTTAATCTCATTTCCATATATCGGTGCCTGAATTTCTAAACCTTTAGCATATCGGTCTTCTTCATTTACAGTTCCACAAGGTTCAAGTGGTAATGTTATACCATTTCTCTCAAAGACTTCATTGATTGCTTCTAGTGCATTCAGAGTTCGTGGGAATCCAATAAATGGTGCACACTGATAAACGACCTCTCTAATTGTTACTGGTGTATTTCCTACATTTAACGCAGCTTGTGTGTGTGCTTTCAATTGAGGAATTGTCTGTAAAGTAGCAAGACATGCTACTGTTATTAATTCTCTGTCTGCCTCCTTAAGTTCACCGGCATCGAATACCTCTCCAAATATAAACCTTTGTAAGATCATCATCATCTCAGGGTCATTTCCCGTTGTTAAATCTGCTGGTTTTCCACCAAACAGTCTTCCAAATACTTCTTCACACTTCTCAATCCGATTCATATTCTAATCCTTCTTTTCTAATTCTAGTTTTTTATACTCTTCCTGATCTACTGGTTCTAACCATTCATTAGATGCCCCTTCTGAAGGGACTTCAATTGCAATATGTTGAAACCAGCTATCCTTTGCCGCTCCATGCCAATGCTTAACCTCTGGTGGTATATTTACAACATCCCCGGCATGAAGTTCCTGTGCTGGTTTTCCCCACTCTTGATACCAGCCTCTTCCACCTGTAACAAGTAGAATCTGACCGCCTTTATGATGTACATGCCAGTTATTTATCGTTTTCGGAGCAAAAGTTACGTTTGCAGTTACGACTCTATCAAGAGTCAACATTTTCAAATAACATTCTCCTGTAAAATACTGTGCAAATGCCGTGTTTTCTTCTCCGATATCAAATACTGCACCTGCTCCTAGGTCTTTTTTCACTTGCTCCATATCCATATGTAATTCCTCCTTATAAATCGATTATATCTGCTGTCATTATTATATAACCGGGATAGAAACAGTGTCTAATACCTATAATGCATGTAATTTCATGCCTAAAACGTATATTTATTCTTTAAAAAAACTACGACCAACAGACATGTCAATGCATGATTGTTGGTCGTAGTTACCACTTCCTGTTCTTTTACAATTCGTAATTGCTCTTAGATACTCTTCCCGTTAATGAATCATGTCCCTCAATTTCAGAAATATCATATATATCTTCAAAAGAAATTTTAGTATTCACAATTTTTAAAATTCTTGCAGTCGCATCAATCCTAGATACCATTCCTGTCAATTGAAGATACTCATCTTTGCTAAAATATACGACGGTTATAATATCGTTCTTTTGCACCTGACGAAGTTTCCTATCAAGCTCTTCTTGATATTCTGGAGAAAGTTCTATCTTCGGTACAACAACTTTCTCTTTTTTCTTCAATGCGTCCGGATATCCCTTCAAGGCGGCAAATGGCATAAACTGTTTTGCACGCTCTTCACGACTCATTTTATGTTCCACTTTTATGCCCTCCTATCTGGCGATTTCTCTCCCTTGTTGTTGCCCCTTCCTGCAGGTTCATTCCCTTTAGGATAGCGTTCTTTCCAAACTTCTCTTTAATATCTAACATTGCTTTTTGCATCTTATGTTCTCTTTCAAGTTCTGCAGGATCCGTAAATAGATCATACTGTTGGTACATCTCATCCACCACATTGTTAAACGTCAGATTTATTTTATGGACGGGTGTATAATGGTCTACAATCTGCTCATACAGTTTCAATGTATATTCTATAATCTTCTTTGCAGAACTGGTTGTGACTGTCATAGTTGTGGTTCCATGTGCTGACTTTTTCTCTACCCGGTTGGTATATCCAACATGCAGAGTAATTGAGTCAGTTACAAGACCTTTATCTACTAACTCTAGACTAAGAAGATCCGCCATTTCTTTTACTACTAACTTTCCTTCCTCATAAGAATAATCGCAACCTAGCACCTGTCCACTAGATATAGAGTTGGTTTTCGGCTTGTATGCCTTGATATCCGCCATAGTGGTGGTCTCTCTCCCCCAAGCATGATCAATCAGCAGTTCTGCATCAACACCGAATAAGTTGTACAACATTGTCTTATCCGCAGCCGCAACTTGCTCCATTGTATAGATTCCCATTCGCTCTAGTCTATTAGCAATACCAGCCCCTATCCGCCAGAAATCCGTGAGCGGCTTATGATTCCATAATGTTTTTAAATAGGTTTCTTCATCCAAGATACCGATGTTATCCTTCACATGCTTTGCTGTAATATCTAATGCAATCTTCGCTAGATACAGGTTCGTACCAATTCCAGCAGTTGCTGTAATCCCTGTTGTATCAAAAACATCTTGCATAATCTTCATACTCAGTTCTTTAGCAGACATCTGATACATAGGCAGATAATCGGTTACATCCATGAACACCTCATCAATAGAGTAGACATGGATATCCTCTTTGGAGATATATTTCAGATAAACAGCATAGATTTCTGCAGAATATTCAATATAAAGCTGCATCCTTGGCGGTGCCATCATGTATTCAATATTCTTTGGAATCTGAAATACTCTGCATCTCCCTGGAATGCCTAATGCCTTCATGGATGGTGAAACGGCAAGACAGATTGTTTTTTCTGAACGCTCTGGATCTGCAACCACAAGATTTGTAGTCATAGGATCTAATCCACGCTCCCTACATTCCACGGAGGCATAAAAAGACTTCAGATCAATACAGACATAAGTTCTATTTTGCATCACTGCCGCCACCTCACTTTTTTGATATTATCTTTTATTATACTACAAAGATACTTTATCATTCTATCCTTTTGTATTTTCTAGTTCACACTATGCTTATTTTATCAGAACCTATGTTTGTTTTCAAGAAATTCCAAGCAGATGATTTTTTTATCCTCTATTAAATTCAGTTAATTTTTTCAATTTACTATAATTAATATAAAAAAGCCGGAATACATTTCTATACTCCGACTATCAGTCATAAAATAAATAATTGAGTTATGAACTATAAAATACTGTGTATCCAGTTTACTATCTCCTGTTTAGATATAGCAAGGCTAGCTCCATCAAACTTGATATTAATCGCTTTCATAACAAATGCATTTTTACAATTATTAATTATGTCTTTTTCCGTATGTCCTATCCAACCGCCATTCGTAATGAATGGATAAACTGTTTTATTGGTAAAGTCGTACTGTTTTAGACAAGTCTTAATAGCAGGTGCATATGTATACCACCATACCGGTGTTCCTAGGATTATTTTATCGTACTCATCAAAGTCTATTTCTAATGGTTTAATCTCAGGCATATACCCCTCATCAATCTGTATCTTTCCTAAATCGACAACATCATCATAGCTTCCAACATAAGGTTCCACAGTCTTAATTTCAGCTATATCAGCTTCAATTGAGTCTTGTATCTGCTCTCGATTTTTTTCGTATTACCTCCATAAGAATAATATAATATTAATGTCTTCATATTGCTTACCTCCTTAATTAATGGATTACAAAATACAATTCTAGTATAGGATTTCTAGTATGTCTAATACCTATTTCACATAAATAATCATGCTTATTTCGTATGATCAATTTATAGAAAGTACCCTAAAAAGACTCCTTTAGATATCATACATTTCTAAAGAAGCCTTCCTAATTTACAATCTCCATATTAATATAAGTCCTTCAAAAATTGAATAAACAATGAGGTAGCTGAATTAAATCTAGTATTTTTCTTCCATGCTAGTACATGTCCTGTAGTACGCTCTGGTGAAAATGGTACGAAACGCAGGCCTTTTATCTCTCTTATTGAAAACGCTCCTTTTACACAGATTACGGCACCAATGTCCTCTTGTACTAAAAGTAACGAATTCGTTAAAAGATTATGACTTGCTATAATATGAAGTTTATCATCATCAGGTACCTCCAACCACTTAGCAATCTCCTCCCTAACAATTGTCCGTCTTGGAACAATTAAAGGAATATTCATCAAATCCTCGACACCGATTGTTTCTTTTAGAGCAAGTGGATTCGTATCCTTCATAATAACTCCCCATTGTTCATAATAAGGAAGCCGAATATAGTCGTACTTAGCTGTTTCCACCGGTTCTATAAGGATTCCTAAATCGATGTCTCCACGGTCGATTTTTTCTCTAATATCATCTCCATCTGCACTGTATAATTCATATTTCACCATAGGATGCTCTGCGCTAAACTGCTTTAACACTTTAGGTAATATCTGCGACACAATCGTCTCGACACAGCCTATCGAAACTACGCCACCAACCAAATCATCTTCCTCTGCAATGTCACGTTTTGTTTTATCTAAAAGTCCTACAATTTCTTTTGCCCTTTGTTGCAACAAGATTCCATTATCCGTTAGAATAATCTGTCTTTTACCACGTATAAATAGACTTGTTCCCATCTCTTCTTCTAGATCCATCATCTGACGACTAAGTGTGGGCTGAGTAATATGAAGTTTCTCTGCTGCTTTGGTTATATTACCCTCACTAGCAACTGTTAAAAAATATCTTAAAACACGGATGTCCATATATCCTCCAATTTAAAATCCTATTATTTGTTCCTTATATACCCTCTGACTCATTATCATTTCAGATTTTAGTTTATAATAATTATTATCTCATATATCTTATCTTCCTACAACCAAGTAAAAAGCTAGTCCTTGTTCTATTACAAGGACTAGCTCTTGACCAAAAACCTTACTATTAAATTTCTGCTGCTACTTCATACGCTTTCCATATTACATTCATTAAATTACCAACATGGTCAGCATCACCAATTACATGAACATTTCCTAAACCATCGATAAAATCTTTATCAGCAATCGGATTATAAGAATTGTATCCTACAGCAGTTACAACGGTATCTGCTGCAAGTGAAATCTCTTTATTATCTCTTGAGATGATTACTTCAGATGGTGTAATTTTGCTTGTTTTACTAGATGTATAGATATTTACTTTATTATAATTCAATAAATCGCGAAGCATTTGTCCGTTTGGTTTTGGTAAACCAGGTACTGATAAGATATCTTCCATCATTTCGACGATAGATACAGTTTTTCCTTTGCTAGCAAGATCATAAGCTATTTCACATCCTGTTAATCCACCACCAATTACAACAACATTATCACCAACTGGTTTGTTACCTACTAATAAATCAATCGCTTCTACAACATTTGAACTTTCAATTCCAACGATAGGAAGTTGCTTTGCTTTAGAGCCTGTAGCTATAATAACATTATCCGGATTAATCTTTTTGATATCTTCAAGAGTTGCTTCTGTGTTCATTCTTATTTCAATATTTCTTAAGTCATTTACTTGTTTAACATACCATTGAATTAATTTCTTATCAGATTCTTTAAAATCAGGAGCTGCTGCTGCAATAAATACTCCACCTAATTTATCTGTTTTTTCAAATAATACTACATCATGTCCTCGTAAAGCACACATTCTTGCTGCTTCCATACCTCCGATTCCACCGCCAACTACTACTACCTTTTTCTTAGCCTCAGCTGGTTGTGTATTATAGTAATTCAAATCAAAAGAACATGGATTTACTGCACAATTAATCTCTTTCCCTGCAAACACCATTCCATAACAACCATTATGACAAGCGATACATGGACGAATGTTATCAATATCCCCAGCTTTCACTTTGTTTGGATATTCAGGATCTGCAAGCAATTGACGTGCAATACCAACGCCATCTATTGCACCACTTTCAATAGCTCTTAAAGCGATATCTGGATCTTCCATTCTTCCTGCACAGATAACAGGAATATTAACATAATTCTTAATAAATGCAACGTCAGGTAGATTACATGCTGGTTCCATATATACAGGTGGATGAGCCCAGTACCAAGAATCATAAGTTCCATTGTCTGCATTTAAAGCATCACAGCCGGCCTTTTCAAGAATTCTTGCAACAGCTGGACTTTCTTCTAGACTTCTTCCGAATTCAACATATGCTTCTCCTGGAACAGCTCCATCATTAAAACCTTTCATTTTACTTGCAACACTATAACGAACCATAACTGGGTAATCTTCACCACAAGTCTCTTTAATTGCTTTTATGATTTCACAAGTAAATCTTAATCTGTTTTCTAAAGTACCACCATATTCATCTGTTCTATGATTCATGGAAGCGATTGCAAATTGGTCTAATAAATAGCCCTCATGTACAGCATGTACTTCTATTCCATCAATTCCTGCTTCTTTTGCTAATTTTGCGGATTTAGCAAAAGCATCAATGATATTATGTATTTCTTCTTTTGCTAATTCTCTATGGGTTTTCTCAGGAGCCCAAACATTTGGCATATCCCCTGATGGTGCATACATTGCATTGTCAAGGTCAGCGTTTGGTACTAACATCCCAGATTGGATTTGTAAAACTCGGCCCATTCCAGCAGTGATTTGTAAGAAAAGTTTAGCATCGTACGAATGGATTTCATCCATCATTTTCTTAATAGGCTGTACATATTTTCCTAAATCTTCGTAAAGCCATCCGCCTCTTCCCCACATATCAGTAATATGAGCAACGCCAGGGATAATTAAACCAACCCCACCTTTCGCTCTTTCGATATAGTAGTCTAGAGCTTTTTCATGTAATTTACCATGTTCAACAAGTGCTGAACCACCCATTGCACACATTACATATCTGTTTTTAATTTCACATTTTCCGATTTTCAATGGTGTAAATAAAGCATCATACTTTTTCATTTGCAATCTACCTCTTTCTGAGAATTTGTTAATATTAGATACATTTTTCTTGCAATAAAAATGATGAATATATTTCACTGAATGTCATTCATTAAACTCATTTTACCTATTCGTTATAAATTTGTCAATATAAATATATCTTTATCTCTACTTACGTTTCCTTAGTTAGAGTTGATTAATCCTACGAACTCATATATAATAAATTTTAAAAAAGCTGGAAAGGTTGAGAGTAAAGGCATTATCACAAGTAAGTTTGCGATATGCTTGCGTGAAAATATGAAAGAAAAATTAACAACCAGACAATTACAAGCGATACAATCAAAAGAAAAGATCCGAAAACAGGCGATTGAATTATTTAAAACAACAGATTATGAAGAGGTTTTAATATCTGATATATGTAAATCTATTGGTATGTCAGTGGGAAGCTTTTATAATTATTTTTCATCAAAAGAAGAATTAATCATGGACTTATATTCATCCTTTGATGAATTTGTGGAAGAAGATTTATCTAAGAGAAAATACAACTCTAATATAGATGCCATAAAAGATGCTTTATATCAATTAGCGAGAAGCGCCGAGAACCATGGCATTAAGCTAAGTTCCCAAATGTTAAGAATACAATTGAAGTGTGAACAAAAATATTTAAATAACAACACACGATATTTTGATTATTATGTGAACCAAAGAGTAAAAAATGCAATTGAGGAAAAGGAAATAGTGACGACCTATTCAGCAGAGGAAATATCATCTTTGCTTTTGCGAATAACAAGAGGAACCCTATATGATTGGGCTATGAAAAACGATCCCGAATATGATTCTATGCCTAACAAAGTATTGCACGACATTGACATGGTTTTGAATAGTAAGTTGAATACTCGTGATTAAGAATAGTAATAAACGACAGACCTGTCTTAAAGATTCTAAATTTCAGATTCTTCATGACAGGTCTGCCTTTATCTTATCTCCAAACTTCCTCTGCAATTTCCTTTACTAATCTTAGCTTATTCCATTGATCTTCTTCAGTAAGCTTATTGCCTTCTTCTGTTGAAGCGAATCCACACTGTGGACTTAGGTATAAGCGTTCTAATGGAATATATTTTGTTGCTTCTTCAATTCGTTTGATTATATATTCCTTATCTTCAAGTTCTGGAGATTTGGTAGTAATAAGCCCTAACACGACTTTCTTATCCTCACCTACATGTTGTAAGGATTCAAAACTACCAGAACGTTCATCATCAAATTCAAGATAGAAAGCACTTACTTTTTCTTTTGCAAAAAGCTCTTCTGCTATGCTGTCATAACTTCCTTGACATGCCCATGTAGAATGGAAATTACCTCTACATATATGTGTATTAATTACTAAGTCTTCTGGCTTACCTTCTATTGCAATATTATTGATTCTAATTAATTTATTAACGATCTCTCTTAGACCTTCTTCATCTGTACCTAAAATCATACAAGCGTTTGGATCTACACACACTCCCCATGTACAATCATCAAATTGAATATTTCTACAGCCTACTGTATATAAATCCTTAATCACTTTTTTGTATCCATTTGCAATATCTGCAATTAATTCTTCCTCATTGGGATAAATTGCTTTTGTGCTTTCAATATTCCCTGCTGTAATCATTTGAAATAGAAACTGTGCTGGTGCTGGTATTGTCTGACGTACAACTGTATTCTCATCTTCAAATTGTTTCACAAATTGGAAGTGTTCTACAAATGGATGACGATCAACCGTCACTTTTCCTGTAAGAAATGTGTCATCTATCAAAGCGGGTTCTCCATGGAATGGAATTCCTTCTTTCGTCTTTTGATGTCCTACACCTTCAAATCCCCACATAAAATCAAGATGCCAAGAGCTACGTCTGAATTCACCGTCTGTTATTACCTGTAGTCCTACTTCTTTCTGTTTCTCAATTAAATCCGTAATTGCTGTGTTCTCAATGCTTGTTAATTCTTCTCTTGTAATCTTTTTATTCGCAAAGTCTTCTCTTGCTTTCTTTAAGTACTCTGGTCTTAAAAAACTTCCTACTATGTCATATCTAAAAGGCGCATTTTTATTCATACTATTCTCTCCAATCTTATATCTATATTGTTACTAGCTTTTTGCTTCTATTAATTTGTTCCTCTTTGTTTGCTTCTTGTTGAATACCAGTATAGATTATAATATCCAACTTGGAAAATACAAAAAAATGAGTGTTGGCTATAGTTTAAAACTATATCCATCACTCATTTTACAATTTATTAATGCAATAGAAAATCTAATATTCCAAAGTATCCTTGATTACCACAATCATACTGAACTCTTTCTTCATGATCCATACAATTCATAGCCTCATTCCCTTGATTTATCTCAAGGGTAACTGGGATTCCCACTGAAGTTAAATGTTGCACCAAAGAAGAAGCCAAATGATTACCGTAAATCCGAGACGCCACAGTCAATGCTAGCATACCGTTATAAGAGCAGGCAGTAATTCTAACAGGTTCCTCTGGAGACGTATCTAGTAAAAACTGAAAACCTTCTATCCATTGCTGAAAGCGCTCCTGTACATCGATAACTCCTAAGTTAGAAAAAGAAAGTGTTGTATTTTGTTTTGCAAGGTTGTACATCCTTCTTAAAATCAAATCTTTAGCGATCAAAGGCGCTATACGGGCTATTCTCTGTTTTTCTCCACCAACAGTATAAGAAATCCGTTCCTCAAACATTGTCTTATTCTTCTTAATCTCGAATTGATTATGTACTTCTAACAAAATATCCTCAAATCCAAGATATTCTCTTTCGGCTGGACATGATATTAAGATATTAGAGAAAAAATTCCGCATTGTCTCTGTCTTAAAAATTGTTCTCAAGTTTACCGGGATAAAAATATTAATGGCCCTTTTTCTCTTCTTCTTAGTTCGAATCTCCTGATAGATGCTATCCAAAACTATAGCAGATATATATTCTGTAATACTTACTCCATATCGTTTACAGAGTTTCTTTAAATCTACAACTGGAAGTAACGCTGTTAAAATCTCTGGTGTGTTTTCCACTCTGGATTTTCCTTTGATTTTAACCGCTTTCTTTTCTTGAAATGTTCTAGGATTTCTCTTGATGTAGCAAGCCATGTATCCATCCTCAATCAATCCTGCATGTTCCAACCCATATCTATGTTTTCTCTCCTCGTCTGAGAAACACTGTGAAAAAGCAAGCTGACAATAACGATAGCAAACTGCTTTTAAAAAATAAGCTGCCCCATTCCCATCTGTCAGTACATGAAACACCTCTAGATGAATTCTATTTTCAAAATACAACATTCGAAAAAGGAACTGACTATTTTCCTCAGGTGCGATAAAACTACATGGCTGTTGCCCTTCTAGATATACCTTGGGTATCCCCGTGTTTTCTTCAAAGTAATATCTAAACTTTCCTCTTATCAGCTTGACAGCAAATGCTGAAAAAAACGGAAGTGTATCCTCTAGGGCCGCCTGCAGAATCAATGGGCAGATTTTCTCTCTCATAACAGCTGTAATCCGAAACACATGGGTAGCATCCCTGCTTGCAATAGCTGGAAAAATATTAGCTGCATTATCTAGATTAATTCGATTCATGTTCACTTAGATTTTAAAACATCGGACCCCAATATATATAATCCGTATGCAATCTTACCTTTCTTATATTTTCTCTTGTTCATTGGACTTAATTTGATTTTCTTTATTGTAATACTAACTCAAATGCTTCTCTTTTTTTACATTGTAGCATAGGTAAGAGCAAGTATGCTAGAGGAATGTTTTATTTTAAGAAATTAGTAATGAAAAGAGAGAACAAAAACAATTCTCAAACAATGGAAAGGCTCATGTTTCGATTTTAGGCGTAAAAAATGCACCTATAGTCGCATTTTACAGACTATAGGTGCATACTAGGTTTCTTATGCTATTTATGATTGTTAGTTTTCCTAACGTTTTGATGTCATATTAATCATATCACCATATACAGGAGTTGGCATACCAAATCCACCCGAAACATCAACAATTTGTCCAGTTGTATATGCAGAATCATCACTAGCGAAATATGCTACAGTTCCTGCAATTTCCTCTGGTGTTCCCATACGTTTAATAGGTGTATGTTTTAAGAAAAATTCTTTAAAATCATCTGATAGATTTGCATTAACAGCATCTGTTGCTGTCATACCAGGAAGTACAGCATTGCATCTTATATTGTCCCTTGCACACTGTGTAGCAATTAATTTCGTCATATAATTAATTGCTGCTTTACTTGTTCCATAAGCAATTTGTGAAATATCCGGACAAATCCCACCAATTGATGAAATATTAATGATACTTCCTCCACCATTTGCAGACATATGTGGAATCACAGCTTGCGCCGTTAAGAATACACTTGCTAAGTTCAAATCTATAGTACTAATAAATTCATCATAATTTGTGGATTTAATGTCTTGATCAACTTTAGGATTAGATGTACCAAAATTATTAACCAAAACATCAATATGTCCTTCTGCTTTCACAACTTCTTCTATCATTGTTTTATAACTTTCTTTGTCTGTTGCATCATTATAAACAACTTTAACCTTTGCCCCATTGCTATTAAGCTCACTAGCAATCTCCTTGGCACGTTCTAGATTTCTAGCTCCCATATACACTACTGCGCCTTCTTCGGCACATCTTTTGACACATGCAAGTCCAATTCCTCTTGTTGATGCCGTTACTAACACTACTTTGTTTTCTAATCTCATAGATATTCCTCCTATTGTTTATTTTATACAAATTATTCACTCAATATAACGATATAGTATAACTTTTGCCACAAAAAGTCAATGTGTACAAGCGTGTTTTATTCAAGGGATTTTAATGCACCGATTATATTGACATGATATAGCATGATATGCATCATAATAATCAAAATTCATTTACATATTTTGGTGTTCATGCTATGTTAGATGCATAGAACTATTGTTTGTTCTGTGTATTTTTTAGCATTACTTAATTATTCGTAACGTTTGAAAGGAGAATGTAAATGAAGGGATTTACCAAAAAAGTAAGTATTATTATCTTTACCAGTATACTGTTGATTAATTCAATGGTAGCACCAATTCGAGCAAGTTCTGCTATTGGTGCAAGCTCTGCACTTTTTGTTATTGAAAGTGAACATACACGGCTATCATCGGACCTTCAAGTTGCGACAGAAATATACGGACAACCAAAGCCTGGATATTCAGGTACTGGATTTGTTTGGATGCAAAATTCCGGAACATTAACCTTTGATGTCACTGTTCCAGAGACAGGAATGTATACCATATCTACAAGATACATGCAAGAACTAAGTGTTGATGGAAGACTTCAAGATTTATACATTAATGGTAAAAGCACAGGCTCCTATATGTTACCTTATACGATAGAATGGTCAGATTTTAGTTTTGGAATGCACAAATTACAAAAAGGTAGTAATACTATACAAATTAAAGCAGGTTGGGGATTTGCCTATTTTGACACCTTCACTGTAGATTATGCTAAGTTTCACGACCTAGATGTGTCACCTATACTTACTGATAGTCAGGCAACTGAAGAAACACAGATTTTAATGAACTATTTAACAGAAGTTTATGGTAACAATATCATTTCCGGACAGCAAGAAATCTATGGTGGAGGCAATGACGGCAATGCAGAACTAGAGTTTGACTGGATCTATAACTTAACTGGTAAATATCCAGCAATCCGAGGTTTTGATTTTATGAATTATAATCCACTCTACGGTTGGGAAGATGGAACAACAGATCGTATCATTAATTGGGTTAATGACAGAAATGGTATTGCCACAGGTTGTTGGCACATTAATGTTCCAAAAGATTTTACTTCCTATAAACTTGGAGATTCAGTAGATTGGAAATCTGCTACTTATAAACCGTCAGACACTAATTTTAAGACTGCCAATGCAGTTATTCCAGGAACAAAAGAATATCAATATGTTAAATTTGCTACAGCGGATTTAGCTAAACAATTGCTCATATTACAAGAAAATAATGTTCCAATCATTTTCAGACCATATCATGAGGCAGAAGGTAATGGTGGTCTAAACGGAGAAGGCGCATGGTTTTGGTGGGCATCTGCAGGAGCAGAAGTTTATAAGCAATTGTGGGAAATGTTATATACAGACCTTACAGAAACATATGGTCTTCACAATTTAATCTGGACCTATAACAGTTATGTCTATAGCACCTCCCCAGCATGGTATCCTGGTGATGATTTGGTTGATATTGTTGGATATGATAAATACAATACAGTATACAATCGCTATGATGGCTTATCCGGAGTACCCAACGAAGATGCAATCACCTCTATCTTCTATCAACTTGTTGATTTAACAGATGGTACGAAGATGGTTGCAATGACAGAAAATGATACAATACCAAGTGTTAAAAATCTGACAGAAGAAAAATCTGCTTGGTTGTATTTCTGTCCATGGTATGGAGAACATCTCATGAGCTCAGCATTTAATTATTCAGATACACTGATTGAGCTTTATCAGAGTGATTATGTAATTACACTAGATGAGCTTCCAGATCTTAAGGATAATACTCAAACACCAAACGCATCTATCTCACCTACTTCTGCAGAATTTGATAAATATACACAATTACCAGATAGTGTGTCAATTGTTATTGATTACAATGGCAATACTTTAAACGCAATTAAAACTAACTGGAGACCTAGCTATTCAATCTTTTAACGGCAATATAAGTACCTCAACCAATGGATTATCACCTAAATTCAAACTAATTAACAATGGAGAGTCAGATATTAACTTAAGCGAAGTTACTTTACGCTATTACTACACAATTGATGGTGATATATCTCAATCCTTCTGGTGTGATTGGGCAAGTATTGGAAGTACTAATGTTAAGTATCAATTTGTAAAGCTTGACAATCCTGTTACAGGTGCTGATTATTATCTCGAAATATCATTTACAACTGCTGCAGGAACTTTAAAACCTGGTCAAAGTACTGAAATTCAAGCAAGAATTTCAAAATCAAATTGGAGCAATTATACTCAAACTAATGATTACTCTTTTAATGCAACTAGTAATCAATATGTTAATACCGAAAAAGTTACGGGATATATAGATAATACTCTTGTTTGGGGAATCGAACCATAATGAGATAAAAAGGATATATTTAAATTTAAGAAGAGGCTCCTATCATAAGGAGCCTCTTCTTAAATCATTTCTGTTTCTTCTATTGAGTCAACTCTTCATCCCATTTCATAAAAATCCTAATCTTGACTTTTAAATATATAGGCCTATAATGTGTTTCATACGCAACTGTTACATATACAACAATTATTACATCAAGGATAAGGAGCGTTTAAATATGAAAAACTTTTTTTCTTATGCCAGAAAATATAGAAAAGAATTTATTCTGGCAATTATCTGTATTGAAGTAGAGACAATATTTGAATTGATAATACCACTTATTATGTCCGACATCATAGATATTGGTATTGTGAATAATGATAGAAATTATATCCTTCTAAAGGGCTTTCAAATGATAATCTGTGCTTTAATATCATTGGTTCTTGGCCATGCATGTGCCAAATATACGGCCGCTTGTGGAAACGGAATTGGTGCTCAGATTCGTATGGCAGAATTTCAGAAAATGCAGACATACTCGTTTGCAAATACGGATCGTTTCAGTACCCCTTCTTTAGTAACAAGACTCACCAGCGATGTTACCACAATTCAGAATTCTGTTACCAACGGAATGCGTCCTGCTTTTCGTTCTCCAGTTATGATGATCACTGCTATCGTTGTCGCATTTAAGCTAAACGCCGAGCTGGCAATTGTCTTTTTAATAGCTGCCCCAGTACTAGCTATCATACTATTTTTCATTATAAAGAATGTCCAACCACTGTATTCTAGAATGCAAACAGCCATTGATCTAGTGAATAGAATCATTCAGGAAAACCTCGCTGCAATCCGCGTAGTAAAAGCCTATGTTCGTAGTGATTATGAAACCAGCAAATTCGAGGACGTAAACGCAAATCTGCAAAATTCCTCTGAAAAGGCATTCCGTCTATCAGCTTTGAATATGCCCGCATTCCAATTTGTTATGTATGGCACAATCTTAAGTATTCTATGGTTTGGCGGAGATCTTGTTATGATTGGTGACATGAAAGTTGGTGCTTTAACTAGTTTCTTAAGTTATGTACTACAGGTACTGAACTCACTCATGATGTTCTCTAGTGTTTTCCTACTATTCACCAGATCTCTAACATCATGGAAGAGAATTTCAGAGGTTCTAGACGAAGAACCTACAATTACAGATGACCGTGCCAAAGATATTATTATCACAAGGGGAAGTATCCGTTTTGAAAATGTTTATTTCAAATACAAAGAGACAGCTAAGGAATATGTACTTTCTGATATCTCCTTTGATATCAAACCAGGTCAAACCATTGGTATTATCGGTCAGACCGGTGCTGCCAAAAGTACTTTAGTTCAACTTATCCCTAGGCTTTATGATGTAACCTCTGGAAATATCTACATAGACGATCATCCTATATACGAATATACCCAGGAGCATCTCAGAGATTCCATCGCAGTTGTTCTTCAAAAGAATACCCTCTTCTCTGGTACTGTTAAAGAAAATCTTTATTGGGGAAAAGAAGATGCAACCGATGAAGAAATCCAAAGAGCCTGCGACATTGCCTGCGTCAATGAATTTATTGACAGACTGGATAATGGTTATGATACGGACCTTGGACAAGGTGGTGTCAATGTTTCGGGAGGTCAGAAACAACGTCTGTGCATTGCAAGAGCTATCTTAAAAGCTCCGAAGGTACTTATTCTAGATGATTCAACAAGTGCTGTAGATACCGCTACTGAAGCAAAAATCAGAGAAGGTTTAGAACAAGCACTTCCTGATATGACAAAGATTATCATCGCCCAAAGGATCTCCTCTATCATGCATGCCGACCAGATTATTATTCTTGATGATGGAAAAATCAATGCCACCGGAACCCACGAACAACTACTGGCAAATAACGAAATTTATCAAGATATATATTACTCGCAGCAAAAAGGAGGCAATTTGTCATAATGAAAACTGTCAAATATACAAAACCAAAAGATACCAAAAAAACATTGTTACAGTTGCTTAACTACCTAGGACATCATAAATTGTCTTTACTAATAATTTCAATTCTTGTATGTATCAGCGCATTATCCGGAATTCTCGGTACTTACCTATTAAAACCGGTAATCAATAGATACATACTACCTGGCGATATCCCTGGCTTGATCAAAATGATTTTCTATATGGGATTAATGTATCTAGCTGGTGCCTTATCTTGCCTTTTTTATAATAGAATTATGGTTCATGTTTCCCAAAAGGTAGTAGGTGAAATCCGTATGGATTTATTCAAACATACGCAGAAACTGCCCTTAAATTATTTTGATACTCACACCCACGGGGATTTAATGAGCCACTTTACAAATGATGTAGATACTATTTCAGAAGCACTTAACAATAGTTTTACTCTATTAATTCAAAGTTTTATTACCGCCGCTGGTACGATCGTCATGTTAGTCATACTAGATTGGCAACTCTCATTAATTGTTATATTCTTTTTAGTAATTATGTTATTATATATACGACACAACGGAAAATTGAGTAAGAAATATTTTGTTCAGCAACAACAGAATCTCGGTAAGGTTAATGGCTTTGTTGAAGAAATGGTTGCTGGTCAGAAGGTGGAAAAAGTCTTCAACCATGAAAAACAGGACTTTGAAAGATTTTGCGAACTAAACGAAAATCTACGGATATCTTCTACCAAAGCCACAACTTATACTGGTAAGACGATACCAACAATCGTTTCTCTTTCTTATATTAATTATGCTTTCTCTGCCTGCATTGGTGGACTTTTCGCACTATCTGGATTAACTGATCTTGGTACATTAGCTTCTTATCTGATCTATGTAAGGCAGAGTGCCATGCCTATGAACCAATTTACGACGCAGATTAACAATCTGATGGTAGCTCTAGCCAGCGCCGAAAAGATCTTTAATATGATGGCCGAGGAACCTGAAGTCGATGACGGAACAGTTACTCTAATCAAAGTCTTACGACATGAAGATGGTACCTTAACGGAGAGCGATACGTATACCGGACATTTTGCCTGGAAAGTCCCTGATGAGAGTATTTTACCTACAGGTTATCATCTGATACCGCTCAAAGGAGATGTCCGTTTCCATGATGTAGCCTTTGGTTACTCAGAAGAACACATGATATTAAACGGTATTAATCTGTTTGCAAAGCCTGGCCAAAAGATAGCATTCGTAGGTTCTACTGGTGCTGGTAAGACAACAATTATTAATCTAATTAACAGATTCTACGAGATAAATGATGGAATCATCACATATGATGGCATTGATATCAAAGATATTAAAAAAGACGATTTAAGGCGTTCCATCTCCTTAGTTATTCAGGAAACGCATCTGTTCACAGGCAGTATAGCCGATAATATCCGCTATGGCAGACTAGGCGCATCTGATGAAGATGTGATAGCTGCTGCAAAAATAGCAAATGCCGATTCCTTTATCAAACGTCTTCCTAACGGATATGATACTCTACTTGAAAGTGATGGAAGTAACTTATCACAGGGACAACGACAGCTGATTGCCATTGCAAGAGCTGCTATATCACAACCTCCAGTACTTGTCATGGATGAAGCTACTAGTTCCATCGACACACGTACTGAAAAACTCATTGAAAAAGGAATGGATGCTCTTATGCAAGACCGTACGGTATTCGTAATTGCACATAGGTTGTCCACTATAAGGAATTCAGAAGCAATACTTGTTCTCGAACAAGGAGAAATTATTGAACGAGGTAGCCATGAAGAGTTACTTGAAGAAAAAGGACGGTATTATCAGTTACACACCGGTCAATTTGAATTGGAATAATACTAATAAACCAATCATGAATGAGAAGTAAATGAGGTAGATATGATGAAACAAAATGTAAGAGAACTATTGCTTCGTGAAGAAAGGGCCCGGAAACAGATACTCTTCCCTTTCCTAACAAGTCTTGGATTAACACCTGGACAGGGTCAGGCTGGAATACTATTTCATCTATTACAAAAGGATCATATTACACAAAGAGAGTTAGCAGATATATGTAATCTAAATGCTGCAACTATGTCGAGAAATCTAGACAAGCTAGAAAATATGGGATTCTTAAGTCGTGAAACAAATCCAGACTGCCGACGATCATTTCTGATTTGCCTTACAGAAAAAGGTAGAAATGAAGCTAGCAAAATAGAGAAGATCTTTAATCAGTTTGATTCTATAGTGGGTAATGGCATATCAGAAAATGATATGGAAACATTCTGTCGTATCTTATTAAAAATATGCGATAATTTAGAAGCACGCAAAGACTAGATAATATATGCATTCATATACAGTAAAAAGACAATCCTTATGAAGATTGTCTTTTTACTGTTGTATGCATCTAATTTATTTACTTGCTTTACTATCCGAACCAAATCTTCTATCTCTTCTATTATATTCAATAATAGCAGCGTCAAAGTCCTTAATATCAAAATCTGGAAAGAAAGTTTCAGTAAAATATAATTCTGCATACGCAAGTTGCCATAACATGAAATTACTAATTCTCTGCTCTCCACTGGTTCTAATCATCAAATCAATAGAAGGAAGATTTTGATAAAAATATTTTTCAAATTGCCCATCTTCTATTCCCATCAACTATAATCGCTAAGTGGTTTGGTATAGCCATATCCGAAAAGTCCAATTTGTTCCATCCCTTTCTTAAGAAATCTATCTAATCATTTATTAATGTAGTTACTTAATTGTATAGTTATTAACCCATATTTTATACTTATCTTTCATTAGCCAGATATGTCACAACCACTGCTCCAGCTCCTGTATGTGCCCCAATTGTCGGACTTATTTCGCTTATCATAATATTCTCAATGTTGTACATATTTTTTATTCTTTCAGCAACAAATTCAGCATCTTCGACACAGTCCGCATGAGAAATAAACACGGTATCTATACAAATACCTTTTGTGTTTTCTTTTATGTTATCTACCAAAATCTTTAGTGCTTTTTTACGCCCTCTAATTTTTCCTATATTAGATAACTTTCCCTCCCTATCAACCTTAAGTAAAGGCTGTATATGCAGTGCTGTTCCAATAATAGCAGTTGATTTTGAAAGACGTCCTCCTCGAACTAAGTGAAATAGGTCATCAACTATAAATTGATGAATTAAACGTTGTCTGTTTTCATTAATCCACGTTGCTATTTCGTCTATTGATTTTCCATTTTTTTTTAGCTGTACAGCCTTATAAACCATAAGCCCTTGTCCCACGGTTGCACTTAAAGAATCAACTACAATAATTTTAGCATCAGGTATTTCTTCCATTAATTTATTGGCACTAAGCACTGCATTACTATAACTGCAACTTAATGCAGATGAAAAACTAATATGCAATATATCATACCCCTCTTCTATCTTCTTCTTCATAAGGTTTTCAATATGTTCTGGGTTAGAAGCACATGTTGTAGGCATTTTTTCATTTCTCATACTGTTATAAAAATCTGTTGGTGATAATTCTACTATATCTGTTCCATATTCTATATCATCAACAATATAATGTAACGGGTGAATTAATAAGTTATTACCCTCTATGTATGATAATGGCAAATCAGCCGTTGAATCTGTTGAAATAATAAAATCTTTCATCGTATAATCTCCTTTATTCTCTCGACAATTGAACTGTAACGCGTTGATTTAAACTTGGGAAATGCATATAAAATTCTTAACTCGCTATTTTTAAAATGAGTTTTAATACTATCAATATTCATTAAAGTTCCCACATTATTTACTACATTAGGATTGTCTCGTTTATCTTGAATATCCTCTTCATTATTAATCGTAATTGCTACTGTATTAGGTATTGATAAGAAAGACTCTTTGTTCTTTAGCTTTATATTGAAATCATTCATATGAATAGTCGTAAAAATGCAATCAAAAAGTATGGTTACAAACAATAAAATAGCACTAATCTGTAAGACCTTAGGAGAAATTGTTCCGCTCAAGTTCATCAGCAACGGATGTACTAATTCAATCAAAGCAACATTAGCTCCTCCAAAAATCAAGCTTCCATATAAGCAAATTCGCCCCTGCAAATTACAGGGTAAATGACTGTAATCCCACCATCTTGCTAAAAATACTTTTTCCATAACATAAGATGTGACGTACTCTATTATGCTTGAAGTGACCATTGCAATTATAAAAATAACAATTGGACTTTCAACATTCTTAAGTAATATCAAGTTAATAACTGCACCAGCTCCATATATAGGACAATACGGCCCATGAAGATAGCCTCTGTTAATAAATTTGTGATGTTTTGGTATGGAACAAATTGTAGATTCGTAGATCCAACCAATAAAACTATAGGTCATAAACCATATAAAATAATTAGTTAATTGCATCATTTATTCCCTTTCAAATCAATATATTAAGTTGATTAACACAAAACTACTTTCTCGAAACTATAACCATATAATTTAAAATATGCGTCAAAATAAAAAGTTTCATAAATAGAACATATTTTATCCACTATGCACACAATAACACTTTCCATATATCGTGGTGGAACCATGGTCAAAGGAAACATATGCCTTTGAATTATATCTTTTTCTATGTCACAAATATCTAAATCCCTAGTAGCATTTTGTAACGCAATATAAGGGTGTCTTATTCCATGCAAGTGGTGCTTGTGATCCTTTTTATGCCAATCATACAAATAATAATCATGAAGCAAAGCACCACGTATTAGTTTAGTTTCATCTACAGGTAAATTAAAAAGCATAGCAAATCGATGACTATAATATGCCACTGCAATACTGTGTAATAATGTCGATGTATTCCCATGTTGAATATACTGATTTGATTCTAGTATTTTGGAATTATTAATGATTTCCTTTAGCACATCATAAAACATTTTATCATTTTCGATTCTATTTACTGACATGATCATTCTCCTTTCAAATTGTAACACGTGTTGATTTATATACATGAATGTATTATAATAAAAATATAAGTACTTAACAATGGTCAAAAAACTTCCATAAGTTACTTAATACTCATATTTTAATCAAATGTTACATTTGGAGGATAACATGATAGTAAATTCAGAAAAAAAAGACAGAAGAATCGGTAAAACTCAAAAGAGTATTCGTGAAGCATTAATTGCCTTAATTGTAGAAAAAGAAATTTCTCAGATAACTGTAAAAGAATTAGCCGAAAAAGCAAATATAAATCGTAAAACCTTTTATATGCATTATTCTAGTATTGAAGATATTTTAGATAAGATAGAAAATGAAATCATTGAAAAACTATTATTAGTTTTAGAAAAATATGATTTTTTTGATTCAGAATTTGATATCTATTCTCTTTTCCTTAGTCTGAATGATGTTATTGATGAAGATTTCGATCTGTATCAAAAATTGGTATTTTCGAATTCTTATAATTTTTTGATTATTAAAGTAAAAAAAATATTAAAAGATGCACTGTTAGATAAATATAATCAAAAACTTAATATGAGTAATGATCTTTATAATTTATACGCAGAGTATATTTCTTCTGGGGTTATGTCTTTGTATATCGAATGGTTTAAAACAGAATCAAAACTCTCATTAGAAGACCTAGCCAAAGCAGCAGGCAATATTACATTCAATGGGGTTCGTTCTATTCTGCTCTCTTCCTAGTATGTATCGTCATCTGCTATTTTAGGTAAATTAAAAAAGGATCTAAGCAAACTAAGCTCAGTTCCTCTTTTAATTTACTACATCTTTTCTCTATCCATTTACAATAGTTCCACCATTAATGTGTATTGTCTGTCCAGTCATATAAGTAGAACCATCAGATGCTAAGAATACATATGCCTCTGCAAGTTCAACAGGCTGTCCTGGTCTCTTTAGTGGTGTGTTATTACCAAAACTTTCTACCTGCGATTTCTCCAAAGTAGATGGTATTAAAGGCGTCCATATTGGTCCAGGTGCAACCTGATTTACTCGAATCTTCTTAGCAGCCAAATTAGCGGATAATGATCTAGTAAATGTTGTTATTGCTCCCTTTGTTGCAGAATAATCAAGAAGATCGGCATTCCCCGCGAAAGCAGTTACTGAACCGGTATTAATTATAGTACTATCTTCCTTAAGATGAGGAAGTGCTGCTCTTGTCAGATAAAACATGGAAAATATATTCGTTTGAAATGTTCTTTGCAATTGTTCGTCTGTAATATCTTCTAGATTTTTTTGTACATGTTGCTCTGCTGCATTATTAACTAAGATATCTAATGCTCCAAATTCCTTAATAGTTTGGTCTACTACTTGCTTACAGAAATTACTGTCACCTATATCTCCTTTAATAAGCAGGGCTTTTCCTTGATATGATTCAATTGCTTTCTTCGTAGTATTCGCATCATCATCTGCTATATTATATACAATAACAACATTACAACCTTCTTTTGCATACGCAACAGAAACAGCTCTTCCAATTCCACTGTCACCGCCAGTAATAATCGCAGTTTTACCCTTTAATCTTCCATAACCTTTACAATCTACATTGTCATAAATGGGCTCCGGATTCATTGCACTTTCTTTTCCTGGAATTTGCTCTGTTTGACCTTTAATCTCCCCAGCGGTATACATATCTTTATCTTTCATAAATTAAAATCTCCTTTCTTATTGCTTTTTGATTAGTGTTCCCGCTAAGGTATTAATAATGCAAAAAACACTATGAGAATTTCATTTTCTCATAATGTTTTTGTGAATAAATATTTTATTTATTAAAAGGTATTTTCTGTATATAGATAATACTATATACTATTATCTATATTAGATTATTCTATAACCTCATCTTTTGTATATGCTCGATAGACATTCAATGTATAATCTTTTGTATCACCAGAAGGTGCTGTTACTGTAATTGTAAATGCATTATCACCTTTCACAAGATTTAGCTCTTTATCTATCGTAACCACACTTTCTTCATCCGTAGGAATTGCACTTAGTATTAACTCTTTCACATCGTAAGCTACTTTAATTGAATATTCATAAACATCTGGCCTAAATTCTTGATCAAGAGTTCCTGGCATAACAAGTAACTCGGAAAGAGTTGCATTAGATGCCTCTGCTTCATTCTTAGTTATCTCAATACTTGCTTGTGGTTGTTTTATCTTCATGTAATCAGAACTCTGTGCCTCAACTATATAAGCGTCGCCTACTTTAAATTCAGAGGAACCAACTTCTAAAGCCTTCATTCTAATTACATATACTGCTTCTGTAACTCCCTCTGCAAACTGATTTGCAATGTGAAGCGTACCTGATGCCCCTAAAACACCTTCATTTTCAGAGGAGATAAACTCTAATAGTTCATCGTTATAAGATATATAAGCATCTACTGAACTCATCTTATTATCACTGGATACTGTGATTTTCAAATTGAATTCTTCATCTTTTTTTACACTTTTATCTTCCACTTCTATAGAGAAGTTTACTTCTTTGGCACTGTTTATTTGATTTGTAAGTAAGATACTTCCTAGAAGTATAATTACTAGAATAACTGGAATAATTCTTTTCTTCTTCATATTATCTCTCCACTCTTGTATTAACTGCTTTTGGCTTTTGCAAAACTCTTTGTAATAGCCTATTTTGTTAATCTTGTAATCTTTAGTTGATACATTGTACTTGTTCCATTGCCCGCTGTACATTTGATACTTATTATTTTTGTTTTTCCTGCTTCCAAAGTATACTTTCCAGTACCAGTTACGCTAGCGTGACTACTAATTGCTGTAGCACTTACAGTAACAGAACTCACACTATTCGGAACGATCATCGTATATGATGTTGTTTTATAGTTAAAAGTAGGTGTTAAGGCTAACTTTTTACTTCCATTTTTCACTGTCAGAGTTTTTAGATAACTATTTGGATTACCTCTAGTAGCTGGTAATTCACAGACTTTTGATGGCATATTCTTATAGACAGGTATATAGAATACCATCTCTTCCTTTAACATTCCCATGGAGTTATAAGAATCATATGTGCTTCTCGCTTCACTAACGGCAGCTTGAACATTCGTCATGTATTGGTGTAGATAATAAGGACTATACACTACATTAAATTTTTGAAAATAATTTGTATTTTGTCCCTTTTTAATATAAGAAGAAGCAATATACTCTGCACCGCCTAGGATTGATTTGTAAGGATTGGTCCAAGGTCTATTGTATGTGGTTCCAGTCTTTGCATATTTAAGTCCATTTGCAATGGCTCCACCTCCAGCACTATCAAAAGCTCCTATATTATAATAATTATAAAATCCTTCATATCCAGGATAAGTTCCAGTTACTGATCCACTACCATTAACTCCAAGCTCTTGTTTTGATCTTGCAGCTAGGAAGTAAGGACTGGCTCCTGATTTTATTCCTGCCTCCATAAAGGCATCCGAATAAGTTCCCTTTACCTTTTTTCCTGTGGCAGAATCTACTACACTATAACTTCCATTCATAAAGGTATTTGATAATATACTAGAAACTACGCTACTCTTTTGAGAGGAATCATATGCTTGAGATTTAAATTGAAATATTTTATCACTTGTCAAGAAATTACGTGGGTCCATATAATATTCAATTACCTTTGTGTCCGCTGTAAACCAATTGGTTCCATCCATTAATGTATATTTGTCTTTAGACCAATCATAAGCACCGGATTCAGTTGAAAGGTATGAAAATGGTACTCCATAGGTTCCTCCATTTGGTAGTTCACTTTGAATCGTGTTTCTACCAACCTTACTCTCTTCCTTTATCACTGTGTTCCAATCTAGCCCTGTATTAATAACAACAAACTTCCATTTTGGATATTCTTCATGAATTTTTCTTAAGGAAGATTGATAACTAGTTGGAAATTCAGATAGCATTTCTAGAAACTCTGCATCGCTTGGAAAGCTTATTTTAGACGCAAGAATATACCCCGTTGTAGTAGTACCATCTACCTTGTAGGTACATTTATACCACTTACTACCATTAACAGTTAATGTTGCCTTCACTGTTACAGATGTATTCTTCGCTAACGTCCCTTTACTTGATGCCAACGTACTTGCTATCCTTCTAGCCGTTACCTTACTACTAGTAACTCCCTTCTTATTCGTTGTAGAGGATGCAGTGGAAGTCAATTTTGTAATCTTACTAGATTTGACATATCCCGTACTTGCTGTACCATCAATTTTGGCCTTCACTTTCGTCCATTTTACATTGTTTACTGTGAGAGTTCCAAGAAGTATAACCTCTTGATTCTTACTTAATGTACCCTTTTTTGTATCATACGTATTGGCTGTTTTATAAATAGCACTTTTATCATTCATTTTACCAAGGGTATACGTTGTACTAGATACCTTCGTTGCTTCTAATGTAATATATTTTTTATAGGCATAACCTGTAATGGTTTTTCCGTCTAATTTAAAACTAACCTTATACCATTCTGTACCATTCACTGTCTTTTTATCTAAAACATTTACTATAGTTGATTTTTTAATCGTAGCCAGTTTTGTAGAGGATGTTGACGTAGTTTTTCGAATGTTAAGACTGGTTGCATTAACTTTACCAGTTCTTCTTAAGAATGTCGAGCTAGTAGTCGCCGCCTTAGTGGTCGTCGTATAAGATTTCAAACCTCTACTTTCAGATATAGTGATTGTCACCATAACCATTATAATGAGCATTATCAGCTTAATTTCCCATTTCGTAAGTTTTTTCATAATGTTCACCTTTTTGTCTTCTTTATTCGTTATTATCCAATTTCACTCATCTTCTTCGATGTAGCTGTTTACGCTTGTCTTATTATATGAATATTATCTCTAATATCTCCCCCCTATGTATGCTGTGGTTTACTTACTTTTGTTACACATATTGAAACTATGCTCTTGTCGAACGTTTTTACAACACATTATTATACATATGCAGTCTTATAGTGTCAATTAATACTAAATATTACATAATTCCATTTAAAATTCCATCTAATGTGTCCCTCCTTTTTTATCCCTTCTGCTCTAGATATCTCTTTTCAATTTTTCTATAACTATTTATCCTTTTTATAATACCCCGGTTTTCCAATTCCTATCGTAGCCCAATGCATTGCTCTCTTCCTGTCATTTTCCAAATCTTCATTATTCAAAACATCAATGCCATCCTGCTTCATTTCAATAATCATTTCTGCAACATCTTCAGGTCTTATTATTGTAATCATTAAAATTGATTTCTTTATTTCCCCATACAATCCCTTCTAATGGTTTCATTTCAATTATAGTACTCATATGAAATCCTCCCTTAATCATTTATTTCTCCAAATGAAACATCCTTCTTCTAACAGAATATCATATATTTGTAAAATATTAAATATTTTTGTTGACTAATAGTTAAGGTAATCCTTGCGTTCTCCCATGCAGGCACACCCAAAGAAAGACATTATCCAATCGGACAATGTCTTTCTTTATAAAATCAATATTATGTTGTCCACACACTATCCCAAAAAGGGGTGTACAATAATCAATCATATTGTACACCCTTTGTTAATTCTAGTTTATTTAAATTATTAAACGTATCCTATCGAAACGTCACGCCATCTTCCACACTCATCTTCTCCACAATTGCAAGAGACTCCAGATGAATTCCTTGCTTACGAATTAACTCTCCACCTACTTGAAAACCTTTTTCTATTACAATTCCCGCACCAACTACTGTAGCACCGGCATCTTCTACTAGTTTAGAAAGTCCTAATAATGCTTGTCCGTTTGCTAAGAAGTCATCAAGAATTAGTACTTTATCCTCTTTTAATAAGAATTCTTTGGATACCATGATATCGTATACTTTACCATGTGTAAATGACTCAACTTTGCTGGTATAAACTTCACCTGCGATATTTTTCGTCTTCGATTTTTTAGCAAATAAAACTGGCACGTTAAAATATTTTGCTGCAATGCAAGCTATAGCAATCCCAGATGCTTCAATTGTTAATATCTTCGTTACCTCTTCTCCCTCAAAACGGCGTTTGAACTCTTTACCGATTTCTTCAAGTAACTCGATATCTATCTGATGATTTAAGAACGAATCTACCTTAAGCACATTTCCTTCTTTAATCTTACCATCTTTGTTAATACGATCTTTTAAAAGTTGCATATCTATTCTGTCTCCTTCACTAATTGTGATTTTTTTAATTGGTCCTCTTCCATATTCTTAGGAAGAATAAGATTTAAAATAACTGCGGTTAAGAATACTACTGCGACACAGTTTTCAGCAAATACATTCTGAAGGATCGTTGGGAACACACGAAATATATCTGGTACTTGTGTAAATCCAATTCCGATACTTAATGATAATGCTACAATCAATAGGTTTCTTTGGTTAAAACCACATTTTGAAATCATCTGTAAACCACTCACTACAATGGTTCCAAACATGATTAAAGTACATCCGCCAAGAACGGGTTCTGGTAAGGTAGCTAAGATTGCACCTATTGGTGGGAATAATCCTGACAGAATCATAATAATTGCTCCCATTAAGAGAGTAAAACGATTGACTACCTTGGTCATGGCCACTAAACCAACATTCTGGCTGAAAGAAGTAATAGGCATACAGCCGAATACTCCTGATAATGAACTAATAAAACCATCGCAGGCAAGTGCTCCTGAAATTTCTTTTTCAGTAGCATCTCGATTTAATCCAGCTTCCGCAAGTGCTGATGTATCACCAATTGTCTCAGTTGCTGACACTAGATAAATCAATACAACCGAAACAATCGCACTGATATTGAATACTGGTTTAAATGGCATAATCTCCGGAAGTGAGAGGAGATTTGATACTGCAACTTCTGAAAAATCAACTTTCCCCATAAAGATTGCAACCACATAACCAACAACTAATCCAAACAAAACAGATAACTGTTTGTATTGTCCTTTTGCAAATATTGTGAAAGCCAAACAACATACAAGTGTAATACTGCCAAGTGCCAAATTAGAAAGTGAACCAAAATCTGCACTTCCATTTCCTCCACCGAAGGAATATGCTCCAACATTTAATAAGGAAAATCCTATTGCTGTTACAACACTCGCTGCAACAATAGGTGTAATAATTTTTCTCCAGTAACGGGCGAATAATCCTAAAACGCCCTCAATAATCCCACCTACTAAAATGGCACCTATAGCCGTAGGATAACCATATTGACTACCTATAAAACAAAGGATAGACACGAAGGTAAAACTGATTCCCATTACAATTGGTAACCTTGATCCAATCTTCCAGACTGGGTATAACTGAATTATTGTACCAATACCTGCAATAATCATTGCAGCTTGGATTAATTTTGCGGTTTGTGTACTGGATAAACCAGACGCAGCCGCTACGATAATAATTGGGGTAATATTTGCTACAAACATAGCAAGGATGTGCTGTAAACCAAATGGAATTGCCTTAGCTACTGGAACCCTTCCATCAAGTTCATAAATACTAGAATAATTCTTCATTACAATGCCTCCACGCTTAATTGGATACACGTATAATGGAGTCTCTTAAGATATGTGTTTTTAATTTTCATATCGTAGTCAAACTATTTAAGGTAGTTTGGTAGAAACTGTTGAACCATATTTTCAACTTTATACGATGTACTTATTTTGAGTTATGTTTTTTATCATAATATAGAAAACGGTAAATGTCTAGTATTAAATGATTATGTCGAAAAATATTTTAACTAAAAAGCGAATCCTCTGCCCATCACAATTGAAACATCCGACCAATTCTCTTGATTGTCCAAAATCTCAGGATTTTCGCCTATAAACACCTCTCCTGCTTTTTCATCTCCCATTAATGTATATCTAAACCATGCAGTCATATATCCATCTGCATATGTGAGCATCTGACCGTGATCTTTACCTATTCTTCTTGCACTTACCGCCAAAATATCCTTATCCAATTGGGCCATATTCTCCTCTAGTGAACTTAATGGTGTTATGGTATCAGCATCCGCCGAACCAGTACCTGCAACCATAAAATATGGTATTCTTACCTTACTTACGTCATATGACCACTTTAATGCCTCAGCCAAAGGTAACTGTGTGCAACTAGCCGTGTAAATAGAAGTAAATAATTCACTATTTTCAAAGTTAGTTACCGCATTAATTGCAGCCACTCCCCCCTGTGAATGTCCTGCTACTCCTATATGCTCTTCATCAATCTTCTGGTAAAAGATGCTGTCTTTCTGAGCATTTAAATCAATTAATAATTCTAAACTTTTACTTGATGATGTTCCACTCCATGATTCCATATCATCATTTCCGATTACAATAAATCCCCATGAAGCAAGATGTTCAAAAACAGCTTCATATTTTCTATATGGAACACCTGTGCCATTGGCCATAACCACAATAGGATATGTATAATTAGAACTTTCTAGTTCTACAGGATACCATACCTTATACTTCTCGTAAGATTCTTCTGACGAGTCGTATACAGCAGATTTCACTTCATAGATTCCAATACCAGTGTATATACTTTCTATTTCTTTATCTGGTTTCACTTCATTATAGTATTTTGATTTTACAGCAGGTATTTTATCTGCTGCTTTTATCCAAACAATAAATCCAGCAATCAAGACAACTATACTAATTAACACAACTATAAGAATAATCTTCATAATTTTCATTACTTTCTTCATGTTACTCCTTTACAGCTTTATATTGACTTCCTATTCAACAAAATAGTATTATAATATTACATTTGTCTCACGTGATGAAATAAGTGTATCATCAGCTAATGAACAAATCAATATTATAAGAAAAATGAGACATTTAAGGAGTTTTGTATCATGAGCTATAACGAAAAATATACCTATGTAAAAGAACAGATAACTACTGCATTAATAATGCTTATGAAAACAAATAAATTCGAAGACATCTCTATTACCACCATTATTACTACGGGCGGTGTTAGCAGAGCCTCCTTCTATCGAAACTTTACCAGTAAAGAAGATGTTATCAATCAATATTTAGTAAGACTAATTATGGAGTGGTTACATAGTGATCCGATACTCATTCATCAGGATTTTATTGGACAGCTCTTCAAACATTTTGAAGATCATCGGGATACTTACTTTCTACTCTATAACGCCAATCTCTCTCATTTGTTACTAAATATTATTGTTGGATTTCTAGGACCTGGTAAAGGAATGGAGCCTATCGATGAATATTCAAAATCATTTCTTGCATATGGACTGTTTGGTTGGATTAACCAATGGTTCTCAAATGGCATGAGAGAAAGCGCGGAAGAAATAGCAACTCTTTATAAAAAAGCAGATACGAACCAAAGAGACAATTAGCAACTAACTACCACAAAACCTCCACCTTTCGATGTAGTTTTCATCCATAATTTTAAGTCTATTTCTTCCAATCTGCTTTGATCTAGAATAGACACACTACCCTTTTCTCTGTCTAGTTCATAGATGGTTACCCAGTGCCAACTTTCTAAGTTTGACAACTGACCATTGTGAAGATTTAGAAAAGCAACAGGCAAATCTTTTTTTAGCATCTCTTCAATAAAATCAAATGCTTCTTCTATTCCAGTTTCGCTTATTTGATTTTTTCCTGGTATCCTTAAAGATTTACATGAAAGGTCATATCCTCTGTCCTTTCCATAGCTTATTGCTCCTTTTTCAAATATCTCAAGCTTATTAACGCCCATTAAACCAGGAGTAACATATCTCCATACATCTTCCATAAGTTTCAAAAAGCCTTCATAAGTTGTACCATCATATGTACATAATCTATCATAATGCTCCTTTGTCTTTGAAAGATACCACATAATATTAGAGCAAGCTGTGGGTCCACAGCCTGCCATTTTCTGAAATCTCTTTGGATACCAACTTTGGTTAGGTCCATTATAAATGTTATTACCTTCTTTTATTTGAAATAATTCTGTTTTCTTTAACTTAAATACATTTTTCATAATTTTCATCTCATTTCTATTGATCATATATTAAATTGATTCTGTGAATTTTCTACTAAAAGAGCTAGCGTTTACAAGGCTTTTAATGACTTGTTTTCGTGCTATCTTATCTATACAACACATAATCCTGCATTTCTCGTACAAAGCCAGCCCCTATCAAAGAATCAACAGCCTCTATCGGATACTCTTTTACCGTGATTCGTTTTAACTTAGGAAAGATACGATGTGTTTTAAAATCCTGGCTAAAATTTCGTAATACTTCTTGTAAATTGCTACTATCAAAGATACGAAGCACTTTACCTTGTCTTTCAAATACAGCAATCGGACTACCAGCTCTTAGTGCTACAGCAGTTCCCGACACATTGTGAAACGATCGATTTTTCGTATGTGGTAGACTTTTCCCCCATGGTTGTGCTATATCAATTGCACTTATCCATATAACCTGATCAAGGGGATGAACAAGTTCTGTCATTACCCCTTCAAAATCATTCGCTTTGATAAATTGAATTCCTGACATTCCTTCAATAAAGTACCCTCTACGTACCCTTCCTGTATATTCCCACACACGTAATGTCTCTAATGCCATACTCCACGAAACACCTTGCATTGTTTCACGGCAGACAATTATAACTTTGTCAAACAAGCGTTCCAACTGCTCTTCTACCGTGAGTTCTTTTAGAGGTCTTAAAACCTCCCACCTCCCAGCTGACATTGCCTTAACGCGTGCATTCACCTTTTGCCTTACTGTAATATTCTTTTGCTTTTTCCTTGCATGCCATTGCCTTACTGGAACGAAACTATCTGCAGACACCATGCCTTTTTCCATTAGATTCAATAAGAAATCATATGGAGATACACCACTTAAAAGAGGCGAAAGCCTTTGCATAAAACTAGCCCCTCGTTTTAATAGCGCTTCGTAAATAATCTTCTCATTTCCTTCCAACTCCTCTAATACATTGGAAAGCTCTAAATCATAATCCCAATTGATGTCTTCATATAAATGAAAACTAACACCCTTATCAGAAGTAATACGCCAAAAAAGATCTCCTTGTGCCAGAACTTCATCCAATAGTTCAGGTCGATAACCAGATACCCTTGCTGGTAGCAGAACATCTTCCCACACCTCTAATGGAAATGCTTGGTCACATAATACTCTTATCGATTTCTCAAGTTGCTCTTTAGCAGGTATCATACTACTTATACGATTTGTTATCAATGCAGCATAACGTTCTGCGGGTAATGTTCTAATCTGGTTTCTAAGATTTTTTACTGTCTCTTTTCTGGCTCTATCATATAATTCTGCATGATAATATAGACCATCGCTTTCTACTACACTTCCCTGGCTGCATAATGTTTCTAAAACCTCGAGTGCCTCCCTCTCAGAAAATAAGTAGCGCCCTGCAATTAATTCTAGAGACTGCGCTTGACGATATCGCAAAACTCGACGAACTATATTCATTCTAGCTGTTATATCCTTATCCTCTAACGCTGCGCGATACACATCGAAATGCTCGGCTGCAATCCACAAACCAGGCTCAATATATTTCGCTTGCTCCTTTTGTATCAATGATTCAAACCAATCAATTGGAACATCAATTTCGCCAGCTATAAGATCTCCTTCTATCATAAGAAGAGAATGTAATTGGTTCTCATCCTGCGGTAAACGTTTCCGTTCCATCTGTTGCTTAAGTTGCTCTTTCTCCGGTGCTATTAATGTTCCTGCTTGTGCTAATTCTACCTGTTGTAATGCCTCCTCTGTAGCGCGATGAATGCTATTAGGAGTAGGTGCATAATCGTACATCATAGAGGCTTCTGTTTGTCTTCTTAAAGGCAGCGACATTGGGGAAGGCGTATCCAGATACATCTCATGTACCTGAATCGTTCCCGAACGAATTCCATTCAAAACAAACTCCACTCCCTCTAGATCCCAATGATCTTCTAGACACTCTCTTTTTGTTTCTCTGATAAGAGGATGTCTCTCATCTTTCAACACAGAATCAAGCATTTGCGAACTACGTAATCGTTGAACCCAGAGTGGCTGACGTCTTGCATTTTTAACTCCCATCATCAATGCACGTGCTGCATTATAGCGAAATGTTATGTTGAACAATGAGGTAGAAGACAGCAATGCTGTCAAAATAGACCTTGCCGTATCCGGATTGATTCTTTGTAAAAGTCCTTCTGGTAATGAGCAGCCGTCATATGGAAATAATAAAAATCCATCATCATCATCCACAAAATTGATATTGGTATTAACAAGGCCTTTCGCAATTACACTTATTAATAGAGAAAGGGGCGCATTCACCTGTTTACCAAATACAGAGTGTACCATCATTTGACGGTTTCCTGTTTCATCAGAAAAATGTTCAATTAATATCGTTTTATCATCCGGCAGCACTTTCGTAGCCTCAATTTGGCGCTTCAAAAGCTCTCCAGCACCTTTCGTTGCTGCTTCATCAAGTCCTAGACCCTGTAATTCCTCATATAGTTCTCCCGCCACATACGCTTTAAAAAGCTTGTTAAATATCCTTCCAAATGCTATTCCAGTCTGTAAGCTTCGACCTTTCACTTCGCCTTTCCAAAAAGGCAAACGTGCACCACTTATGGTTGACCCTGTTACAATTACCACGTCTTTTTGAATTCGGCTTATCTTCCACGCAAAGGTACCAAGCAAAAATCTATCGCCAACTCTAGCCTCAAATACAAACTCCTCATCTAGTTCCCCAACTTTCACACCATCTTCGGTACGCAAGGTATACATCCCTTTATCAGGAATCGTACCTCCGGCTGAAACCGCCAGCATGCGGCTATACGTATCCCCTTCTACATGGTCGTGAATGCGATCATATAGAATTCTAGGTCTTACTGGTATCTCTTGCTCATGTTCACAATCTCCCGCAAGCATACATAATACATCTTTCACATCCTGTTTTGTGACTTCGTAAAATGGATATGCTCGTGATAGTATTCCCATCACTTCATCTAAATCGTAACCACCATTTACAGCCATTGAAACTAGGTGTTGCGCTAATACATCAAGACACAGTCTTGGAGGTTTGGAATACTCAATACCACCGTTTCTTACAACCTCAGCAGTTAAACCACAATAAAGACCTTCAGATGCTTCGCGAGGAAAGATATGCATGATACTTACTCTCCCTGGATTATGCCCTGCACGCCCTAGTCTTTGCAGGGTGCTTGATATAGATCTTGGTGTACCAATCTGAAATACTTGATCAATATCACCAACATCAATACCAAGTTCCATGGATGAGGTAGCACATAAAAGTCGTAAACTGCCATCTCTTAATGCCTGCTCTACTATAAAACGTTGTTCTTTTGATAAACTTCCATGATGCGTTCTAGCAAATCCATCACCTGCAATTTGGTTCACATAATAAGCAAGTTTCTCTGCATATGCACGACCTTCAACAAAAGCTATTACACTACGTGTCCCAGTACAATGCTCATAAACAGTTCTTGCTACATCTTCCCATATGGTGTTTCGCAAATATTCATTGGTATTTAACTTAGGGCTTGTAATGATTAGTTCAACTTGCTTGTGCATCTTAGGTGAAACGATTGTCACTGGATCAGGGGAGAGGTATTCTGCAGCTTTACTTAAAGGTTCAATTGTAGCGGAAAGTCCAATACGTTGTAATGGTTTATTACATAACTTGTCCAATCTGGCTATTGAAAGCATCAGATGAGCTCCACGTTTTGTATCGATTATTGCATGTAATTCATCAATTATAATTGCTTTAGCAGTGTTAAGAATTGATTGACCTGATTTGCTTGTAAGCATCAAATATAAAGATTCAGGGGTTGTAATTAATATATGAGGTGGCGTCTTTATCATACTACGTCTATCACTGGTGGAAGTATCCCCTGTACGAATTGCAACCGTTATATCATATGGCATACTCCTGGTACCAGGATTCATGCTTCTCTCTTCTTCAAAAATCCCATTAAGTGGACGACGAAGATTTTCACGAATATCGCCTGCAAGTGACTTAAGTGGTGATATATAAATCAATTGTAGTTCTTGTTTTAACGTACCCTTACGTGCTTGCATCTTTAACTGATCAATAAACACTAAAAATGCAGATAAGGTTTTACCAGTACCAGTAGGAGCCGAAACTAATGTATGTTTACCTAGAGCAATGGCAGGCCAAGCTTCTTCCTGTACTGCTGTAGGTGAACCTAAGTTTTTTGAAAACCATTGTTTTGTTACTATATCGAATAGATCCAGTGAATTCGTAAGCAAGATGCTTCCTCCTATTTATATTAAACCTCATTAAAGATATATTAATAGATTGCGTTACTACTTATATTATATCCCATTTTCTACCTATAATAAAAGAGAAACCTTGTTTATATTGCTTTCCGGTATCCCATAACATATAATATCACTGTAACTTATTAATACATCTCGGAGGAATTATATGACACTAAAGAAAAAATCACTATTAACAGTTTTACTTACGCTTACCTTAATCTTGTTGTTTACACCCACTGTTTCAGCTGAATCCATTAAGCTTAATAAAAGTAAGGTTCAATTAAGCGTAGGGAGTAGTACAACATTAAAAATTAATGGTACATCCAATAAGGTTACTTGGAAATCAAATAACAAATCTATTGCAACAGTATCCTCGTCTGGTAAAGTAACTGCAAAAAAAACTGGAAAAGCGGTTATTACTGCAACTGTGAATAAAAAATCTTATGCATGTAATGTTACTGTGAGTAAATCACAATCAACAAAAAAATCAACATACTATATAGGTACGAATGACACTATGCAACTCAAAGCACCTAGTTTAACTGGAAAAATCACTTGGACTTCCAATAATCCGGATGTAGTTACTGTAACCAAGACAGGTGTAATTTTCTCTCCTTTAGGTGGTTCCGCTATAGGTTCTGCTATCGTAACCGCTAGATCAAAAAACGGTAAGCACTCTTTCTATATCTATGTGGATGGATCTTATCTAAGCAAATCAGAAATACTTCTTTTTGAAAAAAACACCGCAAGAATTAACATAGAACATAGTTTACTCCATGATAAATACACACTTAAAGTAGGAGATTCCTCCGTAGCCAAAAGTGAGCTCATAACATATACCAAAGATTTCTGCTTTGAAGTGACTGGTGTTAAACCAGGTACTACAACAATAACCGTAGTTGGAGACGGAAAAAGAACATATAAATTAAAAGTTACTGTAGTGAAAAAAAATAAAGAATTGCAAAAGAAAGCAAAAAAAGTAGTGAATCTACTAGAAAAAGAATACAAAATGTTTCCAAATGAGACTACCCAAACTAAACATTATATCTTAAATCCTGAAGCTGCAAGCTGGGAGCAAGCAAGTATTACAGTGACAAAAGATAACGAATATGTAGGTTTTTTACTTCCACAATCCGGTACTGGTACTGAATCATGGCTTTCTATTGTTAAAGAGGTTATCAAAATTATGGCGCCAAAACACGCAACCTCCCTCTATAATGATCTTATCTCAGATCCATTCATATCGGGTTCAAAAGTTATAGAAGGAATGAATGTATCTACGTTATCTCATACTAGCCGATATTTAGTATTCGAATCTGGAACTATCAGAAATTAGTTAGAAATTTTAGTTTTGTTACCTTTTAGATAAATAGTAAAAGAAAAGAGATTACCAAAATTTAGTAATCTCTTTTCTTTCTCTATAAGTACTTCATTAATATCTTTGAAGCTTATTTTCACAATGTTTTATTTTGTATAGTTATCAAAATATCCTTGAACAAGTACTATAGGTGTACCTTTGTCACCACTTCCTGAAGTCAAATCACATAAAGATCCAATTAAATCTGTCAATCGACGTGGAGTTGTTCCTTGAGACACCATTTGTCCTACTAAATCATTGTCTTTATTTCGTATATAATCAGAAATTGCATTTTTTAGTTCTTCACCTTTTAAATCTGCAAAATCATTATCTGCTAAATATTTTAATTTAATTTCATTTGGCTGACCTTCTAGCCCTGCTGTATATGCTGGTGATACAACTGGATCTGCAAGTTCCCATATCTTTCCTATCGGATCTTTGAAAGCTCCATCTCCATATATCATAGCTTCAACATGCTTACCAGTTAATTCAAGAATTTTTTTCTGTATTCCGTCTACAACCGGGTCACAGTTACGTGGGAATAACTTAACAGAGTCTTCTGTTGCTTTATTACTTCCAAGTAATCCATAATTTTCATTGTAACCACTACCTTCAACTGAAGAAGTTAATATATTGTCTAGGCTATAAACAATATCTGCTCCTGCTGCTTTTAATAAACGTTTTGTACGAATACGGCTATGTATGTCGCAACATAAAACATTTTTTGTGTATTGTAGAATAGCACGGCAATCATTAGCAAGTATAATTTCTACTTCACAATCTTCATTTTGAATTAATTCTTTATAATACTCAATATAATCAACACCAGTAAATGTATGCTTACGGTAACCGAATAATTCACGATATTGTTCTTCCGATAATACATCTACCCAAGGATTGATTCCTTTTTCATCTAGTAAATCAAGATCAACAAGATGATTTCCAACTTCATCAGATGGATAACTTAACATTAATACTATCTTTTTCGCTCCTCTTGCAATACCTTTAAGGCACATAGCAAAACGATTACGGCTTAAAATCGGGAAAATAACTCCAACTGTTTCATCACCATATTTTGATTTAATATCACTAGCGATATGGTCCACTGTTGCATAATTACCTTGTGCACGAGCAACTACTGCTTCTGTTACAGCAATAACATCTCTGTCATTCAGCTCAAAATTTTCGCTTTTAGCTGCATCTAACACACTATTTACAACTATATCTACAATGTCATCTCCTTCACGTATAATAGGGGCACGAAGACCTCTTGATATAGTTCCAACCATTCTTTCCATCTTTTGTTCTCCTTTATGCATAATATTCATGCATGATAATACATTTTTTGATATTACATTCACTAATATTATAACATTGATTTCACAATTAGTAAAACTAATACTTATTATGTCTAGCATAATCTGTACTTATGTCATTGTAATGTACTTTACATCGGTTTCCCATGTTCTTGATACATTCTTTTATATTTTCTGTGATTGGTTGCCCTTTAATATTGTATAGAATTAAATACGTTACCTTAAATAAAATCCTGGCCGAAACCAGAAGGTCAATCTTCTTCCACTGCATTTCTTCATCAATACATTTTCCTTCAATTATCTTTTTGTGTTTCTTGTGCTTCTTGTTCGCTTGTTTTTTCTTCAGATGATTGCTCGCCAGAAGAATTTTCTGACTGGTTTCCATTTGTATCTATATAAATCCAATTGATAGAATACTCTTTTCCTACTGCATTACCAATATTAGTTACATAATCTTCCAAAAGAGTTTGTGCTCTTTGCCTGGCCTCTGCTAACAGTGCCTTATCGTTTGAAGCAGTTTCCTCTAACTGTCTTTGTGCCTCTTTAAAAGCAAGGATCTCATCTTCTGCTTTTATATCTGCCGAATCTTTATCGACAATATAAGAATCTTCTGTAAGAGAAGATGAATCCACCTTACAGCCTTGTACCTTGGCTTCGGGAAGTGTTATGGTTATCTGTGAGTCATTCACTTCCATACTTACTAATGACACATCAATTCCCAATTTTACAACGCCGCTATATTCTATCCAAAAGTGTTTATCCTTTTTCCACCATAAGATACCTTTGGCATCTTCTTCTGTATATTTCGCTACATTGTGATAGTAGCACTCCATTACGGCTAATTCGCAAATAGATTTCATTTGAGATATCTGTGGCTCTATATTGATCTCTTCCTTTGCAGTGCTACAAGCCGTACACGTAATCATTAAAATACATGTCATGAAAAGGATTATAAGTTTTTTCATATAATAACCCCCCTATTCTATTACTAGTGTATATTCTGCATCTAACTGTTCAATTATTGGACGCGTTAAAGCAGTTAAAATGTTTTTTGCGTTTTGTGTCGCCAATTCAAAAATAGCTTTCTGTTGCTCGCTTTCAGTTCGCACATCATCTTCACATGCCTTAAAAGCCTTTTGAGATGAAGTGGATACATTGGCCTTATCATTCAAAAATATATAATCTAAAGATGCAATGTCCACATTGATATCTGTTATATATACTTCTGGAAGAGTTATATTAATAGTCTTTTCCGTGTCGTCTATGACAATTGTGATTTTATCAAAATCAATTCCCGCATTGACTTTTGCTTCATAAGAAACATGATAATCAATTTCATCTGGTTTTTCTTCGTTCATCACTTGAGCTATACCATTATAAACCGCAGTAAAGGTTGATAGTTCACTGACTTTGATAATCTTTTCTAATGTCAAGACCGTAATTACATCTTTCTTGTCGTCTTGATTTCCAAACACTTGTGGCACAATAGCAAATCCTGCAATGGATATTAAGACGACACCTATAATTACAATGGTTAATAGCTGTTTCCTTAGTATCTTCATCATTTTCCTCTTCTCCTTTTTATTTCCCTCTACTTTTCACAGATTTTCTGCACTCTTCCAACGATACCACCTTCTAGCATTACCTTAATTCCTCGTGGATGATTCGCTGAATTAGTAAGAAGTCTCATTACCACACCTTCTGTTAATTTACCTGTTCTTTGGTCTTGCTTTTGCACTACCATAACTCTTGCACCTATTTTTATATTGCTTCTTATAGTTCCATCCATTTCTATTGTCTCACTCTCTTATTCTTCTTTGTCATCGTTAAATCATAACTTTCTTCTATCATTCTTTTTATTTCTTTATCCGGAACAGTCCCATCTAAAATAATGGAATTCCAATGTTCTTTATTAAGATGCCATCCTGGCAATACAGACTTATATGCACTTCTCCAAAAGTCCCGCCACTCTGAATTGCATTTCACATTAATCCAGATATTATCATCTTTCTCAAATATCCAGGCAAATACCTTCTTATTATCCTTGTGACGAATTACAATCATGTTAGGATCATGAAAGGGCATGTCCTTATATACTCCATCTAATTTCAAGCAAAATGCTACTGCCTCTTCTCGTTCTTTCATATAGTTATATTATTCCTTTCCAATCTATCGTTACTATTCATATTATATCGTATTTTCTTCCTATAGTAAAAGAGAAACCTAATATTATAAAAATAAAGGTTTCTCTGATAAACTTAATACTTTCATTCTGAACTTTATAAATATCTACAAATAAAAACAGCTGGTATGGTGATAACTATGTTACCACACCATACCAGCTATACTTTTCATTTCTTGTTACATCATTCCATCTCTAATTATATCATGGTCTCTAAGAACCTTCTCAATTACAGTTCCCTTAAGTTTCTTAAGCAATGGTTTTTTCAATGCATTAAGTGGGCCAGGAAGTTCAATTTCAAGTGGTGATTTACCGTCCATCAACTTCACACTACTGTCTAGTAAGTCTCTGATATCATATACACTTCCCCATACTTCAGGTACTCCTCTGTCTACACCAAGCAATCCATATACCGCTTCCATTGCAGTACGAACAGAATACTCGGTTGTAAAGATTGTATCTCTTGGTGTTTCAGCAAACTGGCCTAAGAATGCGAAGTTTACACAGCCATCTGGAATTACATCTGGTCTGTCACCTTTTGCTCTTGGCATAAAGAATGCTGTAATATATGGCATCATAGTAGGAACACAGAGTGCCTCGTTTTCAGCAAGATCATCAATCTCTTCAACTGGAACACCTAAATGGTATAGCCATTCAGCTGTGATTTCCTTACCAGTACATTCTTTCATTGGTTTCTTAATATAATCACCAGGTACATCTGTAAATAAGCTATATACCCATACACATATTTCATCTTTACTCTGTTCTTTAAACTGTCCTTGTCTGTTGATTGTCCAGCTAAGAAGCCAGCTAGAATCTTGACAGCTTACGATACCACCAGTAACTACTCTACCGCTTCTTGGATCTCTCTTACAAATGCTTTCAATATAAGAAATGATCTTGTCGCTAGAAGTTGTGACAGTAGCAGATTCCCAATTAGTCTTCTCTATGTCGGAACAGAATTTCTCTGGATGTCCAAATGCTTCATCTTGTGCAGCAATCTTCTTCCATAAACTCCAACAACCACTTGTACGAACTTCTGCATTACCAACTGGTGCGTGATCTTGATCACCATAAATTGTTCCTTCTGTACAACTACCATTTGTTACGAATACAAGGTCGTTTTCTGTAAGGACAATTTCTTGCTCATCCCCATTTACAGTACACTGAATAGATTTTGCAATCTTCTTATCTCCCACAAAATCAAATAATACATTCGTAACTTCTGTATTGAACTGGAACTCTACCCCTGCTGCCTCTAAATATTTCTGCATTGGAAGAATTAAAGATTCATACTGATTGTATTTTGTGAATTTTAATGCAGAGAAATCTGGTAATCCACCAATGTGATGGATAAATCTCTGGAAGTATAACTTCATTTCCAAAGCACTGTGCCAGTTTTCGAATGCAAACATAGTTCTCCAATATAGCCAAAAAGTAGAATTAAATACTTCTTCGTCAAATACATCTTCAATTGTCTTATCATAAAGGTCTTCGTCCTTTGTGAAGAATAATTTCATAATCTCCATGCAACCTTTTTGGCTCAAATTAAACTTACCATCAGTATGTGCATCTTCACCTCTGTTCTTAGTTGCACGGCAAAGAGAATAGTTTGGATCATGCTTATTCAACCAATAAAACTCATCAAGAACGGAAGCTCCTGGTTTTTCAAGTGATGGAATGCTGTGGAACAAATCCCATAAACATTCAAAATGGTTTTCCATCTCACGTCCGCCACGCATCACGTAACCTCTCATTGGATCATTGATTCCATCGCAAGCACCACCTGCGATATCCATTGCTTCTAAGATATGAATATTCTCACCTTTCATCTGTCCATCTCTTACAAGGAAACATGCTGCAGCCAACGCACCAAGTCCACTACCTACGATGTAAGCAGATTTTTCATCTACTCCTGCTGGCTTTTCTGGACGAGCAAATGCTTCATAGTTACCATTAGAATAATAGATTCCTTTACTATTCTTAGCATTCTTTCCTCTTTCTGTGTTACGATACGATTCAAGCTCTTTGGCTCTTTTTTCTTTTATTTCTTTTTTTACTACTTTTTTTTGTTCATTGTTTTTGTTATTTGCTATAACCATAGCTCCTGCACCAGCTGCTAATAGAGAAGCTGCACCTAATTTCAATAATTTCTTACCCATATTATATTCCTCCTTATGATATCATTGTGTTTTGTACCATCTATACTAGTACTTTTATCATTCCACATATCGAAAGAATGATACCAAAAATCTTGTATATGACTTTCAGTATTGATTATTTATTTTTGCTTGTTATTATCATACAGGATTTCTTCTTAGTTTCATATAATCAAAAAAAGAGCAGTGTCTAAAATTTAGACATTGGTCTTTGATTGTCTAAATATGATTTGGGGTTATGCAATATTTCACACAATTGTCTCATCAATTACTGATTAAGTTTTCTAAAAACAACCTATCAACTCCTGGATTTTCAATATTGAATTACTTTATAACATTCTGTAGGATCATATTTCAAATTTTGTAAATCCATCCTCAATCATTCTTTCCTCTAATTACTACCACACTAAACTTTTTGCTATTGAAAGCAATTCCCCAAAATTTTCACTCAACATTTCTAATTCTATATATGGCCCCCAGCTCAGACGGATCGAATATTCTATCCTTTCTATTGGAATATTCATTTCTTTTAAAACAAAGCTCGGTTTATATTCATTGGAATTACATGCAGAACCATTTGATATTCCACAATATTTTTTTGATGAAAGCATTAATGCCTCAGAAGAAACACCTAACAAACTTATATTAATAGTGTTATAAATAGTGTAATCCTGATTTCCATTTATTACGTATTCTAATTTTGATTCTTCAAGCATTTTTAAAATTTCACTTTTGATCATGCAACATTTCTGATAGTTTTGATTTGCTTCCTCAATAGCAATATCACATGCTTTCCCAAAACCAGCAATCAAAGCTACTGGTATGGTTCCTGGTCTGATTCCGCGTTCTTGTGGTCCTCCGAACATTATCGCTTTTACAGGCGGTAATTTATATCTCTTCTTTTTTAAAACCAATACACCAACACCCTGTGGTCCGTACATTTTATGTGCGCAAAATGACATCATATCATAAGATAAATCTCTTATTTCCTCAATCATTTTACCTGCACTCTGTGTTGCATCTATATGAAACAATATTCCCTTTTCGTACAATATATCTCCTATTTCTTTTACTGGTTGTATTATGCCAGTCTCATTATTTACATGCATTACACTTACAAGCAATGTATTCTCTGTAATCAATGATATAATATCTTCTACTTGAACGCGACCATCTTCATTTGGTTTTACAAAGTCAACACTAAAACCGTTTTTTTCTAAATATTCTACAGACTCTAATATAGCCTTATGTTCTATTGAAGTAGTAATGATATGATTTTTTCCTGTTTTCTTTGCATACTCTCTGAGTCCTAAAATTGCTATATTATTACTTTCAGTAGAGCCACTTGTAAAGAAGATTTCATCTGCATTTCTTCCAATCATATTTGCAATACTTTTTCTTGCATTTTCGACAATTTTTCTTGCATTGTCACCAAAATCATGTGTTCTGCTATCCGCATTACCATACGAATTTTTATACACATCATTCATACACTCTAAAACCCTAAAATCAATTGGTGCTGATGCATTATAATCCAAATAAATACCCATATGTTTACTCCTTTATTGCAAGATCCAATAAATCATTAATAGAACGAATAAAATTTGTACCACACAAATACGAAATTCCTCTTTCTAAATGAAGTTTGAAATACTTTGCCACAGTATCATGATCCAAGGAAATTCCTTTAGATTTACACCATGCAATTACCAATGCTTCGTACAAATCACTATTCTCTCCACCAAATGTATACCACGACATTTCAACATTACTATCCTGAACAATCGGTATATCAGTTGGTATAGAACCTTCTTTCAAAGAATAACACAAAGCCCATCTACACAAAACATTCCAGTTTTTGATTCCAGTTTTTCCTTTTAATCTCGATAATTTTTCTTTTGCTTGATTTGATAACTTAATTTGCTTAACTAACATGAAACCTCCTCCACAAAATATCCCTTCCTGATAGATGTAGCCTTTAGCTGATCATCATAATGTAAAGTAAATTCATCGCCCACATTTGACTTCATCATTTCATAATATTCAGCATTAATCTCAGAATCAGTTGACAGAATAATAGTTTGATCACTGGCATTAGGGAAATACTTATTTATTAACGTTTCTCTATGATTAGAATCCAATCTAGATAATGGAGTGTCAATTATAACTGGTAATTTTCGTTTAGAACATATTGCTAATGCCCATAATAGCGAAATAACCATCAGCTGTTTTTCTCCTGCTGATAATGAAGTTTTAGGAACCTCATTTCCATCATAATTTATATATGTTAAATCCAAGGTTTCCTCATTCATATAAATTTTGTCAATTAAATTCTTTTTATTTGCAAGTTTCTTATAGCAAGTCGTCATAGTTTCAGCAACAATGCTAACTTTTCTTTTTTGTAGTCTAACTTTATATTCTTCAATAATATTAGTAGCTACCTGAGAATATTTCATAAGTCTATCTGTATCATCATTTAATTCCACTTGTTCCAGATATTTCTCAACATTCTTTTTGAATTCTGCATTTGTTGTAATATACTGACCATTTACACTTCTACGTTCATCTTCTAATGATGCTATTTGGACTTCTAAATCTGAAATACTATTTTCTATTATCTTTATGCTCTTGTATATTCTTGCTATAGCTTTTTCATCAATATCTACCGAAAGATAGCTTTCTAATTGATCTGCTTCCTTTTTACACTCCACAAGTTGTTTGTAGTGTTTTTCTGTCAATTTAACCGTTTCAGCCAAGTCTTGATCTAATAATCCCTGCAATCTAAATAGTAAATTTTCAGATAATCCATATATTTCTTCAACATCTTTCGAATCAGAATTTTCTTTCACAAATTCTATAAATTCTTTAGCACCATCAAAATTATAATTATTTTCATTCTCGTATTTTTTAAGCATATATTTCATTTGATATAATGTCATATCAAATATTTTTTTCTCTTGTTCCAATCCTGCTTGTTCTTCTATCGCTGTCAACAATTCCTTAACCATTACTAATGGTAATTCTGAAGCAGCATCATTTACTAAATTTTCGTTACATTGATTTATTTGAGCAGACAAGGTTATCTTTTTTTGATATAAATCTTCTCTTTGCTTTACTACATCGCCACCTTTAGAAGTATATTCACTTTTTAAAGCATCCAGTTCCTTTTGTCTTTGTTCAAACTCAATGTGCTTTTCCTCAATTTTCTCATCTATTGCTGCTAACTTATCTTCTAAGCTTTTCTTTTCTTCTTTCAATGATTCTAATTTTGCTATCTCCTTTTTTTCCGTATTTTTTTTTCCTAAACGAGCTACTATACGTGCAATATCATTATTTAAAACATCAAGTATAGAAATGCCAAGTAACGAACGAATAGACTCTTTCATTTTTTCATCTGTATCTTCCACAGCCAATTCTGCAATTTTTTCACCATCAAAGAAGAAGAAATTTGATAATCGGCTCGGTAAAATATTCTCTATAAACATTGGCCAATTCTCTGTCAAAAAAATATTACTTTCTTCATTTTTATAAACCCATATCTCTTCTTTAATTCTTTGTGTATTACCATTCCATACTCTTCTAATTCTATATTGCTCCTGCTCCGAATTGTCCAACGAGAAATATAACTCTACACTCGCCTCATTAGTCCCATCAGAAATATTAATAAATGATTTTAAATATTGACCATAAGATCTAAACTTACTCTCATGGTATGCAAATGAATTTGCTCCATATAGAGAAAGTAAAATAGCTTCAAGAAAAGTGGTTTTTCCTCTTCCATTCATACCACCTACTAAAACAATTGGCTTTTCTCCTGAAAATTCAAATATATTATCTCCTGCATAAACTCCGAAATTATGCAGTTTTAATTCTTTTATTATCATTATTTTGTTACCTCTTCCTGTACATCTTCAAATTCTTCGCCTTCATCTTGAATATGTACAAAAAATTTCTCATTATATTTTCCACCCATACTTCTCTTTCTTTCTAATTGTTCCTTATAATATGATGTTGCATCTTCTTCATTTGAATAAAACGTCTTCCTAATACATGACTCCAACGAGCTCAATATGCCTTTTCTATCATTAACGGAATTAAAACTGGCTTCTGTGTCAATCAAGCTATACATCATTTCAAAAGAAAGATTTTCATCAGGATACAAGTCGTTGCATACCTCTTTTAAAATATTCCATTCGTCCACACCAAACGCTTCATTGACTATCCAATCAGGATCATCAAATTCTTTTCCCATAACATCATGATATATTTGTGGTAACAAATCATCAAATTCATGTTTTTCATTTACCCATATACGTCTAATACATCTTAATTCTTCAATAGATATAAGTTCTATATCCGAAATCTCTTCAGGGCCATCATGGTTTATTTCCTTTTGTATTTCCAATAATTTGTGCAACCATTCTTCTCTTATTTCTTTTAAATAAGGACCATGATGCAACCTTTCGTAACTCCCCTGTAAATACCCCTGCAATTTACGGAAACTTCTTCTTTCTCGATCCTTTTCTTCATTCCCAAATTCATTTCTAAATTCTAATAACGGAGTCATCCATGCTTTTTCGTCATCGTTTGCTATCATTGCTTCCATAGATTTATCTTTTTCAACCATAGTACAAACCCAACATCCAAATCTACTTTTTCCACAGCTTGGCAGATTCTTTTCAGTCATCATTGGGCATTCACGATCTTCTGTTGCGCTCATATACAATGTTTGTAACTCATGATTTGATAGTCCCCAAGGATTCTTGTATTGCATTAAAAATACCCATACGTCATTATCATTCCAATTTTCCAACGGAGAAAAAACTAATTCATTTGCTAATGTTGGATTTGGACTAAGCAATTCCCTTACTCTCTTTTTCTCATATTTAGCCATCGTCCTTGCTCTGTTTGCACTTTCGGCTTTTCTTGTTCCAATAACTAAAATAATTTCACCATGCTCAGCAATTTTATTTTTTATAAAAGTATTTACTGGTTGTATTTTTAAACGATCTGTACACCAGCGCAATTTCTTTCTTGGAAATGGATAACCTCTTCCAAGCAAATTTACCCAAAATGTATTATTTACGTCTGGAGTTAATCTATGTGTAACAAATGGCAGCCCTTGTTCATTGGCTGAGTTTTGCATTATTCGCAAAGAGTTCTCTACCCATTTGGAGATAACCGGAGATTCTACTAAAGTATCTGTATTAATAATATGCACTGGTTTAATTAACTCACTTTTATCAAGTTTCTGTAACGCAAGCCACACCAATTGAAGAGTAGCTGTACTATCCTTTCCGCCTGAATACCCAATAACCCATGGAATATCATCTGCCATATATAAATTTCTTATTGTGTTTTTTAAGCCTTCAATAGTTTCTTTTGTAATTGTAATTTCTTGTTTTTTAGATTCACAACTAACGCATTTTTCTTCCATTTTGTACCTCTACTTTTTAATATTCTTCTTAAATTCAGATTCAATGCTATTTTCATCGTCCGTTAGTTCCACATTTAATGCTATTTTTATCATATTTGTTGCTAAAACAATTGCTCTTTCATTATTTATCATTCTTCCATTTTCTTTGATTACTCTTAGATACCAACACTCTGCATTTCTGCGCCAATTGATATTTTTTAATCCACTTAATATAATTTCTAGATCTCCCTTTTTATTTTTATATAAATAATTTCCAAGTCTACCGAATGCTTGTATAACGACAGCTTGAACTGCAATATACTGTTCTCTAAGTTCTTTTTTACTTATTTCTTTTGTCTGTAAATCCTGCCATGGAATCATATTGTTTGAAACTACTCTCCAGTATTTTATACAAAATTGTTCGAATTTTTTATCAGACTTGTTCTTAGACAATATTCGTTTATTAGCAGTGTAAATAGTATTTAATGTAAACAATGCTGATGAGAATTTACCTAATATATCTCGTTCTTTGTCTACATATTCATTAAAAAATGGTATAGCATCTATCATATCCCTAGTAATAATGGCTAAATCATCTCTGGAATCATATAATTCTGAAATTGAATTAGATGTTTTAACAGCATGTTTATTTAGATCTGTAAACATCTGCTGACTGTTTTTTAATCCTAAATCCTCATATAATACTACTGATATCGATTCTTCTCCCAGTTCTGGCTTTTCTTCTAATGCCTTCTCTATAGCAGCTTTTCTATGTTGTCCATCATTTATCAAAAAACGAGCATCTAACGAAATTTCCAACATTCCAAGCCCATCTTCTCCCATTGGAATAAAGTTATATTCACCATCAATTGATGCTGCAAGTGCAGAAAATACGTAGGAATTTTCATTTTCTAATATATATTTCTTAATCACAGGAACTCGTGATTCATTCAATCTCCTTTGTGCTCTATATTCTGGAGATACGTATTCCCCTTCATTAGGAAAAAGTTTATCTAACATTTTTAACGGAACCATTGCAATATAGTATTCCTTATTAGCCTGAATCCCTCTAACCACTGGAAATCTATAACAGAAATTCATTATTTCCTCCTAAAGCTAAAATATACTTAAGTAGTTTATCATACCTACTTAAGTATATTTCTTACCTGCGAATATGTCAATTAGTTTTTAATGCTTAACATTATATTTCCGGACAACTTTTCTCGTCTGATCCAAGCAATAATTGAATCTGTCAAGTCAACTAATGTTGCCTCCTTATCCTTAACTTTTTTCAAAAATCCAGCTATTTCATAATCAAATTTCATTTGCAATAGTATCTCATCCGCTCTTGCCTTTGCAATTTCATATTGAGCTGCACTCTCTTCATTAACAGGCCATTTCGAAAAATTATTCAAACAGATTAATATCTTTTGTATTTCATTTTTATCATTACTTACTAATCTTAAAATTCCTAGTTCTTCCCTAAGATCTGACAAATAATTATTAGTTTGTTCTATCCACTCTGACTCAATACACTCACTCAATTTTTTTACACTATCTTGATATTTTGCAGGATTAATAACTGTTTTTTGTTCAAATGTTTTTTGAGAATACTCTATGCACTTTTGAATAGCTCCAAGTACAGTGTCAGAAAATTCAACATGATTATATTTTTTGCATACCGCATAGCTCTTTATTGATGGTACCAAATACTTATTGAAAGAATCAAAAAAAGTGTTGTTTTTACGTGCAGTATTTTGATTTTCCTGATCAATCTGTTTGTTCTGACTTACTTCTGAAATCAATACTCTACACTCATTTAGTTTTTCTTGTAGCATACTAAACCTCCATTAACTTTAGCAATTCTTCAAAAGAAGCTTTTTCAGATTCAAACCTTGGATCCGCATCATCAGACCAATTACCACTTCTAGTCAAAACTTCTTTTTCTTTTTGCATCTCTAAATATACCTTTGCTCTATCTGCATTAACGGCTTCTAACAACTTTATGAATTTCTTTACAATTTTCAGAGGATTTTGAGAATATAAAATTATTATTTCTAGTATGGATTTTTCTGATAAATCCATATTAAGAACATCTAATGCTTTAACAATACTATTACTTTGTTCCTTGATATTAGAAGCTTCACTTGTTCTCGATGTAATATTAATTCCGTTAATCTCAGTATCTTTATAAAATTCAATTATTTCATTAAGCAAGTCTTTTATATCTTCTACTTCTATTTCAACACCTTCTGAAAAACCAAAATACTTTAATATTTCTTTATAGCACTCTTTTCCTTCATTACTTTCAGCTTTTACCACCTTCTCAAGTCTTGAAATTATTTTTTTTAAATAGTCTTTAGAAGTATTACGACCTTTAATTTTATCAACTGTAAATTCTTCAACATTTGTATCAAAACAATTCTTTTTTATTTCATTGAATGTTGATTCTAGATAAGTATAATTAATTATTCTTCGGGAAGCATTTTTTACATTACCCTGAATCAAATTATAATACCTTTGAATCAATTGAATATTTTCTTCCGCCTTTCCATTTGCATACAATATATTATCTTGTAATTCAATCCATTCTAACGAATGTCCAGTGCCATTCTTTTTTATTCTCTCACTTTGACTTTTTAAAAGCATTTCTACTTTTATATCAGAAAGCTTACTTACTTGGTAATCACCATTAATAACACCTCTATAGATTTCAGCTATAATTGCACAACGAACAAATTCTGGATATTTTGTCTTATCATCGTAATCCTTAACTATATCAATAAACTTTGATTTGTTTTTTTCTAACCAGCTTGTAACAAATCTAATACTAGAGGCAGCATTATTAAAATTCCATGATTTTTTTCCTATATACAACCATTTTCCAAAAACCAATAATAATTGATATGTATCATCGGAATCCTCTAACAATACCAACCCCTTATCAATAGCTCTATCCTGTCTTTCAATTGAAACCAAATTGTAACTGGATTTTTCAACCATTTGTACAGAAAGTAACGATACACCTTCTCTCTGCCATGCAATTGATGCGAAAATAAAATTACTTATTTCATCTCTGACTGGATATGCTTTAGTAAAGCTCTTTCCTTCATAATGCCAATCAGATAATATCCTTGCAAAAATATCAAAATCCTTATTTGTCTCAGGTGGATTGGGTTTAGGTGGATCAATTTTTGGCGGATCAACCGGTGAAATAATAGGATCATCTATTTGGACCATTATATCACTTTCTCCAATGGATATACCTAATACTTTCTCAGCGAACTTTTCTAAATTAAATTCTTTAAAGATACCAGCACTAACTGTACCAATAGAATTATTGTTCTTTATACTTAACGTGCCATCTCCCCAAAAACCTATCACTGAGAAAACACGGTCGCGATAATCTTCCTTTTCTTCATTATTAATTTGCATATTCGCCAAAGTACTTTTAATTCTTGCTTCCACATCAAAATTCAAACCTGCAGACTTTGATTTCAAGAATTTAGGGAAGCATTGCTTATCTTGCAATATATTGTCAACGGCTGGCTCAATAATTTTTCTCAAAATATATCTTGGTGTCTTATGTTGTTCCAACCCATTATATAAATTTATAATTGCCCTTTTTGTAAACGGATATAAGCTTAAACTTTTACCATTATAACTATAACTTTCCCACTTTTTAACATCAGGATCAACATGAATAGGGTATTCCGATTCCAACGCTCCGTCTCTATACCAATTATCTATTTCTTCAGCACTAATTGACATTATATTCAAATACTTTGCCACAAACTGAATCAAATCTTCAACATTATTACCAATTGAACCATCTTCAATAGTAATCTTACTAGTTATTCTATCTATATAATTATCTCGGAACTCCTTGAAATACTCCGTCGTTGTTCCTATTACTGACACAATTCTACACATATGGTCAGCTTCATTAATTCCTGTATGTTCAACTATAAGTGCATTTAGCAAGTCTTGATTAATTCCAGTACACGAGGTAATATCCTCTATTAATAAGAATAGATTCTTTCCTTGGCGAAATAATTCCTGTCTTATTTCCTTAAATATTTGTTGAAAATCACCTGGTTCAATACCTGCACAAGATCTAATGACTTGTTCGACTTTAGAATTCATATAACTTGTTACTATTACTGGATTACATTCATCATCTTCATAACTACCATCTGTTTCTGGCAACAATTTATTTGCCATCTTCACAGCTTTCTTACTAGCATTATTCTTTAATTTAATATTAAAATCATAATCCAATGTAAAATCATCTACATCAAATAATGCTAGTGTATCTTCATTATTTCCAGAATCACTATCTACAATTTTGCTGTAAATTCTTTCAATTGGACCACCCGCCATTAACATTCGTTCTTCGAACTCTGAACTCGATAATAATTCTCTGAAATTTTTTTTATCATTTGATGAAAGAATTGATTCCTCATCATCAGCTATCTCCACAAGGAACTTATGATATATTTCATACTTAAATCTTTGTTCGCTTACATTCTGATTTGCCCTAACAAGTCTTTCATATACGTCTTTATTTTTTATATTTTTGACTTCTTCTATATCCAAAAACTGCTTTATTGTGCCCTTTAATGTATTATCACTTCTTCTTATCATAAGGACAACATCTTTTTGTTCTTCTTGAGCATTTAATTTAGCAGAAATCCATCTTATAAAATGTGATTTTCCTGACCCACTTGAACCATCAACAACAATCAACTGATGTCTGTTATAAATATCTGAATTATTAAAATATTTGCTAAAGATTTGTTCTTCTGAAATATATTCAGATATAACTGCACCCGTCAAATCATTAGTTACGGTAATTTTTCGGAATGGAACATGTGTAGACAAGAAATCCGCTTGTGTACTATTGATTGAGTCAACATTTAATACATCTTTTAATCTTGAACTTGCAATCTGTCTGTTCATCCTCTTTTAACTCCTTTATATACTATATGTGTAATCTTATCCGTAAACTCGTGAGTTTCATCTGGATATAATTCCCATGTTTCTTTACTATCCAAAGCTTTTTTTAGTACTATTTCCTTTCTATCATGCATCTGTCTTAAAGCATTTGACATAGCTAAATTAAATCTCTTCGTTTCTTTAGCACTCTCCAATGCAACTGAAGCGCTATTAATTATCATTGATATAAATTCAGAAACGGTATATTCTTTATTCTTTTCAAAATCTGCAAATTCGCAAAAGTCCTGTAATGCAATATGCATATTAGGCAAAAAATACATTGAACCACCTTCCTGTATATATCCGAATCCAAGAAATGAAATCCAAAAACGCATACCTAACATCATTTGTTCATCCACCAAAGATATCTGTGTTTTTTCTTGTACTTCTTTTCTAAGCATCGGATTTGAAAGTGTACTATATCTCAACCAACTATCATTAGTATCTAAAAAGCAAACCGCAATTTTGTAAAAGTCACTATTTTTATTATTAAAGACAATTGAATTGCAGTATTGACGAAAAGAATCCATATCTTTCAAGATTTTCCTATCTCCAACAAAACTCAATACCTCTCCTTCTTTGGTGATAAGTTTTAATTCTTCACATACTTCACGTATACTACCATAATAGGAAGTCGTCGAACCTGCTGTATTAATTGCTTTCGGTTCCATTCTTTCTTTTACGATCTTATCATCGACATCACCTTTTGAAACTATTTTACATAATGCATATACACGTTCCGGTATTGGTTCTGTCTTAATATTGTTATCAAACATATCTTCGCTCCTTAACTTTTAATATTCTTGCTTACAAGGTCCATTAATCACTTCAGATAAATTCTTATTTTTAAATGATAAATAGTAATCCGTATCAGCAACTAAAATGTATTCAATTTCATATTTTTTTGCATTATTCTCAATAATGCTTATGATTTTCTTCCTAATAGAATCATCGTCAGGGATATAGAACGCAATCGAGCCTGACACAAAATATTTATTTGATGTTGTAAGTTCAAAGAAATCCATATAATTACAATACAATAAAGTGCTATTACACGATATATTCTCATTTATAAGCTGACTTATAAAACCATTATCTGCTACAATAACATCTATTCCTTTTTCTATTATTTGAACAAAAGAAGATAATCTATCTGTTTTATTAATAATTAGCATACATTTGGAACCGTATGAAAAATCTTTAATTTCGTTACCTATACAAGCCAATGGAAAATCTATATTCTTCTTTAGTGATTTGGAATCTTCAAAATCAATAGTTTCAATATGTTCATTACATCCCGCACAATACTCATCAGTTTTTCTATATATCTTATTAAACATTGATGACCAACAAGATTTTCCTACTCTCTGAAGATTCTTTTTCATAAGCATAAACTCATATTCGATATTCTTCCACTCAGTGTCTCTTAGCTCGTCCATCATTTTTTTTGTTATACTATCATCTATAAGAAGTTGCCTATCTATTATCGTTATAAAAAACAGATATTTATCATCTAAGTATTGTATATCATCAATCGAAAGCAACCCATATCTGCGCAAGAACAAAATAACATATACATTCCAATTTACATCTTGATTACTTATAGAATCTATAAACTCTTCATTTGCATTGTAATCTGGTTTAACATATGTATCTATCAAATATTTTCCATTTAGTAACGGTTGTGTTTTGGCACTATTCAACATACTAAACCATCTACCTCTTAGTTTTTCTGTTGTTATAACCTTGCTAACAAAAGAGAAAGCCGAATCAATATCTTGATCAACATAAATAACTGTACTCAAACAAGGTAACCCATCTCTTCCGCCTCTACCAGCTTCTTGATAATATTTATTTGGATTTTCTGGAATATATGTATGTAAAACAGTTCGAACATCTTTTTTATCTACACCTACTCCAAATGCACATGTAGCAATCATTAAGTCAAATCCATCATTTTTCCATGAATCTATCAATTTTTCTCTCTGATCTTTATTTGTGTTTCCAGTAAAAGTATGTACATTATTATACCCATATTTACATAATTGGTTCTTCAACTTCTCTGCATCATCAGGTGATTTAACATAGACGATCATCGGATGCGGTAACAATTTAATTGATTCTTCAATTTTTTTTTCTTTTTCACTATATGATGAGCATCTGATAATATCAAATCTAGTTTCATGTCTTAAACGATCACAGCGTATCTCTATCCACTTATCTTCATTAGAATAAAACAATTTTAATTGCCGTATAGTTTCATCACTGTATGTAGCAGAAAGTAAAAATGTTCTTAATTCTTGATTAGCACATAACAATTTCTTTCTCATTGCATCAAGACATTGAAAATCAATTCTAAAAGATGATCCCCATTCGATAATAATATGTGCTTCATCGATAATCAGATTGTTCAAATACCCTTCATCATTTGCCTTCTCTATACTTTCTCTTAACTTACTATTTTTAATCAAGCTCTCAGGTGATACAAATAATAAACGTGCTTTTTTTTCTTTTAAGCTTTTATAAAACTTGGTTAAATCACATCCACTATAGTAATAAAACACCTCTTCTTCTGTTTTAGAATGAATTATATTCTTTGCATTTTTAGCCTGATCCATCATAAGTGATATAGTTGGCACTATAACAATAGATAAACCTTCTTTTTGATAAGCAAGCGTCTGGGTAATTAAGCTTTTACCGCCTCCTGTTGACATCGATACTAAACATGTATATCCATTTGGAGTTCTTAACGCCCCCATTACCGCAAGCTTCTGTTCATGACTTTTGAACATAGCAAATCCTGTTAAATTTTGAACAAATGAGTTCGTAACCAAATTATGTATATTATCAGTTCCTTTTTCAGGAACATCCTGCATATACGTTTTTTTTACATGATACTCATTTACAAAATTCGGCAATAATAATTTAGCCCAAATTTTTCCAGATTCATTATCCATATTTAATCCGAACTTTGCAAAATTCTCGGATTGTTCATATCCACAAATAACTATATCTTTTTTCATCAATAACAAATAGTTTCTTAGTGAACATTCAAAATCTGACTTATATTTCTTATATACTTTTTGTTTTTCCCAACTTTTCAACAAACGAACTGCTGTCGAATGTTTATATTGATCTACTTCATCTAATTTAGATAAATCAATATCAAATATTTCGTTATTTCTTCCGTTAATTGCCTGTTCCACAAGCAAATGTAAATCATTATTTATCATCAATCATCCTCACATAACAAACCGAATCCAACACTATTCTCGGTTTTGAAAAACACTTGAATATTAAATCATTCAATTTACTATTCTCTATTTTTGCATCTTGTCCATAAAATTCATGTGATGCCTTTTTCGCACCTGCATTTTTTAACAATTCATTTTTCAAAAGAGCCAACTGTTTTCTTAGTTTGTCACCTATTTGCTTCTTAACATTTTCACTTGCTTTTTTATATCCATAATCTACAGCTTGCTTCCATCGTTCCTCTGGATATATATTTAAAAACAATTCTATATTAGGATTTAATCCTGACCTAGAACCCAAATGTTGAAATTTATTTCTATTAACATTCTCTGAAGTCATTAAATAATTAAATATTTTCAAAACTTTTTCATCTGAATTTTTATCATCTTCTCTTAAACCCACTGCACATTGAAATTGTTCAATTGGCATAAATCCTCTGTATTTATCAATTACATGTGTAGATAATCCATTTTCCAGCAAAATTGTTTCATCAGGATATAGTCCCCATGTATAAATAAATCCAGTCCAGTCAATTTCTGTTTTACATGCAAATGCTGCACATGTTCCTTTATATGAACCAATAGCATTATTGACTATACTATCAAAAATAGCATCTCCAGGTGCAAAGAAATGTATATAATCATTCTCTAATCCCAATTGTCTATCAAATGTACCTTGTATGTAGTTTGTATCAGCATGTCTTAATTTTTCACTATTCATCGAACGTACTTTATTTTGCAATTGGTTTATCTTATCGCTTATCATCAACTTAATATCCGGTGGAATAAATAGAGAATTATACGCAGATTTTAACGAAAATGATGATGCATCAAATCTTATTATTGATTCGCCTATACCAGTACCATGAAAGCCAGATAATGCGGACCATCGCGTCATCGAATCTGCAAATAGTTGTTTTTCATTTAAGACATACATTTCCCTTGTATTATCCATAATTCTATTAATTGACTGGTACTTGTATTCCGCAACATCAAAATATCTTTCTCTTGTAATAATCTGCTTCAATTCATTAAGTTCTTTACTAACCTCATCTATAATTCCAATTAGACCATATTTAAAATCTGAACAAACAGCCTTAATAATCTTTTCATCCATATCATTCATGATGATTTCAAGTCCGCTTTGTGATTTCGTAAATAACCCTATTCCCTCATTCCAAAACTTAAACAGATCTTCTTCCAGTGATAACCTTGCATAACAAGTTGCTGAAACAACAGGTTTATTTTTATTTCTTCCAATACGATCTAATCGACCAATTCTTTGCTCTAAATCGTTTGCACTCCAAGGAATATCAATATGTACAACAATGTCGGCATTCTGAAAGTTTCTTCCTTCTCCGCCAGACTCATCTGATAACAATATCCAATATTCATTATCTGTTTCAAATCTATAAGCACTTAGTTCTCTTTCATCAGTATCCATGTGTTTTGAAAAGAAAGCACAATGTTCTTTGCCAAAATAATTTTCAAACGCTTGCTTATAAATTAAAAATGTTTCATCAAAGCTAGTAAACACCAGAACCTTTTTTCCATATGCCTCTTGATCAATATAATCTAATATATTGTTCATTCTTGAAGCATAATCCATTGGATCTTCCATATATTCATTTAACTTATTTAAATTGCTTTTTTCCTCTTCTACCCACTTCATCGACATTTCATATAAATCGTATGGTATATTTACTGAACTAGCGCTTTCTAATTCATATATAAATGCAGAAGCAGAACTAAAAAAGGCGGCAACCAACCTCTTAAACTTGTTCAAATACAATTTATAATCCAAATCATTTTGTTCAATCCATTCGGCAAGTGATGTGTACACATTATACTCAGAATTATTGAAATTTGTCTGAAGGTCATATGATATGTCAACAAGTTGACGTTCGTTATAATCATCGTCATCTTCAGTATTTCTTCTATTTCGTATAATTGCTTTTTCAAACTGATAATTTTCACATACATATGATAATGCACTTTGTATTGCTTCTATACCAAAATCATCAGCTTCATAATCTATTGCTTCACACATTTTTTTGAAAGTATCATCTTTAATTAACTTTTGAATTTTTTCAAGACAATCAGTCAAATCATCAAAAGAATCCTCTGTATCTTGCGTATGTTCATTTTCACTTTCTTCAATTTCATCTAAATAAGAATCTAAATTTTCTAGAGTAGTATGAACTCTTCGTACGACATCACCCTGTAAATCTAATAATTCCATAAAGGTTTCATCAGACATATTCTCATATTTAGACGGATGAATTAACTGCAATAATTTCTTGTATTCATCTTTTCTTCTTTGTACCGGAGTAGCACTCAACATCAAGATATTGTCCGTTTTTTTACTTAATTCAAGCAAATATTTGTACATACATAAATCTTGTAAATACTTATGAACTTCATCTGCAATTACAAAATCATAATGTTTCTGGAATATATGCTTTTCTATTTCACTCATACCAACAAGGCTTATATTATTGTCGTTGATATCATATCCTTCTAATATCTTAAACTTGTATGCTAATTCTGTTCTCCATTGTTCCACTAGTGCATCAGGTACAATAATTAGTATGTTACAGTGGTGATGATCCTTTAAGAACACCTTTAATATTGCTGATGCTTCTATTGTCTTTCCCATTCCAACTTCATCTGCAATCATATTTCTACATACACCATCCTGCAAACAACGAGTTACAGTACGTAATTGGTGCGTCTTTAAATATATTTTACATCCTGCGATCTCACTAAAACCATATAGTGAATTATTAATGATATGCATAGTTTTGCTAACAACACTACGTCCAAAAAACCAAATTGGATTTTGAAATTCATAATTTTTTAATTGTTCTAAAGGCCATACATCCCCCTCATTATATGATGTTTCAAGCACTGATTCAGGAACATATTTAATATCATCTCTGTTTGACTGAATATAATAATAAAACAATCCATCTTCTTTATTTTTTTTATATGCTTTCACAACATATTTTTCTTTTTTATATTTTATAGTTGCACCAGTTCGAATTTTCAGATGAGAAACTTTATTTATGTCATATTCCTTACTTTCTGGTTTTGGATAGAAAACACTAACACCACATATATCATAAAATTCTACGTAGGCCAATTCTGAAAATTCATTAATTAATTTTATTTTTCCAATTGCAAAATCACGTGAAAACTCTTCATCATCCGTTGCACAACGTACAAACATTCCCTCTTTTAACAATCTTACTTACCTCCGGTGTTTGCCCCATACTCTAAACAAATATCTTTACTTGCACAATACATGCAATGTTTACCATGGATGCAATAAAAATTTTTCTCACTAATAGCTGTTTTTAATTCTTCATCAGATACAGCTTCTTCCATGCCTTTTAAAGAAACATTTAAAAAATACTCCCTCAATCTTAATTCATGTGACAAATCACTATTAATAACAGGAAAAATATTTTTATTTCTGTTATACTTTTTCATATAATTTATAAAACCATAAACCTCCTTGTATACAGCAGAAATAATCTGAGTTTTTTCAAGCTCGTCTGAAATACGAAATCTATTCTCTATAATATCATATTGATCTTGAATTGTATTCTTAATGCTCTCGTTAGAATATGGTTTTCCACTAAGTTCCTTCTTTGTCCTGTTACTTATTAATATCTTCAAATATGTATGTATTAGAAAGCGATCTCTAAAAACAGTCTTTCCTTGTCCAATACCTTCTAAAGCAAATCTATATGGACATAACCTCAGCTTTTTCCTGTTTTCAGGACTTATTTTCGTAATTAATTCTTCCATTTTTTCATCTTCTGATTCGATAACAAACTTTTGTAAATAGTTGTTCGAATTAAATGATGAATATTTTTTTATCTTAACGCCTAATAAAGTAAGCATATAGAACAAATCATTATCCTTGTTATCTTCTGTTCTAACATAGCTCAATTTGCAACCCACTCTATTAAATTCAAGACCATATAATAATGCATATTGTTTAAAGTTTCGATATTCCATTTTCGACTTTAAGAACACCTGATATTTCCATTCCAATGCCTGATAACTACATTCGAAAAACTTTATGTCAAGAGGCCATGGTAAACGTTCATCTTTGTTTGAACATATATCTTTATCACTCAAACAACAAAAATGATAACAAGTCTTCTTTGGGTCCTGTTTTGAACTTCTTAAAATATCTCCATCTATCTGATCAAAATTTCTAACAATCCAATGTGCACCGCGTGCTGCATTATCATCTTGGCTTAGATAATAGCTCATTGTTTGTTTTAATGAATTAAATGTACCCGTTTCTGGAAGATCTGATTGTTCTAATCTTTCTAGTAATCTTCCAATCACATCGTGCATTTCGTCATCCAATTCCTCTACATCGCCAACTCTCGAAACAATGAACTTTCTAATTCTAGAATAAAATTTTCTAAAATTATCCTTTTCATTGCCGAAATTTTCAAAAAAAGAATTTACAATATTATTCAATTCCATTAATGCCTTTTTCAACTCCATTAACAGTTCAAGATCTACAGAAAAATATCCTACCTTTTCTTTATCTTCATGCTTTTTATTTGCATTTTTAATTAATTGATCCAATTTTTTAATTATGCCTAATATCGTATTTTCTTTTTCAACATATGGTTCAATCATATTGAATGTACTAACTAATTGTCCCGGATTACTTTCAATAATAATTCCAGAATTCAAGCATTCTTTGATATCAGAAAAATTATCTACCTTTACTTCTTGTTTTTCTTCATCCCACATGTTTGTTGTAGATATAAAGAAGTGACCAATTGGATAATCCAAAAAATGTCTTTCGCCGAACTGTTCTGGAAAATATGCTCTTAGTATATCATTTACTTTTCCCGACGCAGAATATAGCTGCTCTTCCATAAAAGCTAATGTTTTTTTATTATCACCATTTTTTTCACTCACATTTTTTGCTCGATCAAATAACATTGCTACGTAATTTGCAAATTCCGTAGTGTTATGAAATTCAATAACCTCAATATCGTTCAAAACCTTATTTTTTTCAATAAACTCACCATTTGATAAATGTCCAATATAATCTGCCAATACATTAGATTGATATGAATTCACCAAAAGTGGCATAGGAACAAATTGATTTACACTCTGGTTATTTATTGGCAAATCAAAAATTGAATATATATTCATCCAAGTATCATATACAGAGGCATATTGTTTCTGATAATTAAATAGCAAAATAACCTCTTTATATTTACTTATATCCTCCAATGCACATAACATAGCTGGAGTAAATTGATGTATACCATGAATAACAATTTTATTTCTTTCTATTAATTCCAGATCAACATCTTTTTTATGATATAACAATGCCTTATCTATTGCCTGCTCAACTTTTTTTATCGAATTTATACGTTCAAATGAAAAAACTGATTTTTCATTTTTGTCAATTATCTTATACAATTCTACTAAATACTGTTGATCTATATTCAAATCTGTCTTTGTCATCATTTTCGAATTAATACCTAATTCCTTGAACATTCTTATACAAGATACAATCGCTTTTGTATTAAATAACAATGATCTCTTTACATTGTCTAAACTCGATGTTTCAAAATCCAATTCACTTATTGCATTGTCAACTTCAATTATCTGACGCACATTAACAGTTATATCTTCCCAGTTTTCATACAAGGAATTAACCAAAGCTCTACTAGTAGATGTGAGTTGTTTTGTTTTAAATGCAGGATATATTTGATTTAAACCATTTACCATTGTCTGTGATACGCAAAAGTGAGCGCAGTCTTTTATTTCATTCCAAAAAGGTTCGCAATCTATTTCATATGGATTTGCATATGTATAAATTTTCATTGCCATACTACATTTCCTCCAACAGTTTTCCCCACGTATTTTCTTTAGAATCAATATTATTAAACCAATAAAACTTATTGATTGCTCTAGTCAATGCAACATATAATATTCTAGCTTCTTCCATCTCTATTTCATGTATTTCATCATCTGTATAAAAATACTCGTTTGCAATTGATTCGCCATCAACACTTATACAATATCCTACTTTTCCGTCAATGAATGTAACCTCTAATCCATTTCTATGCATATTGTCAATTTTATCATTTGTCATTGGCATGATAACTGTATCATACTCAAGTCCCTTCGACTTATGTACCGTTGTACATACTACTTTTACATAATTCCCACTATCAGTAACAGATCTTGATGTTTTTTCAGATCCCATGTTTATAAGAATATGTAAAGATTCATTTATCGAGTCAAGGGTTAAATAATTATATCGATTTTCTTTTGATAATTCCTCAAAAAGCAGGTCATAATTCGTCCTATAATGAACTTGCTTTGCCTCGTCAAAGGAGTATGTCTTCCATGGTTTAGTTGCATCATAAATTTTTCGCAAAATCATCAATACTGGTTTGCTTTGTATTTCATATACCAATTGACTCCAGCTTAATTCAAGTACACTTTTATAAAACTGATCCAAACACTCAGTCAAATATTCCATTTTTTCTTTCTCGTTCATATCAATTAGTTTTTCAACCGGAAATTTAATATTAACGTTATTAGAAAGCAATAGATCAAATAAATAAACTGGATTTCTCGGATTAGATAAGGCAGCTGTCAATTTGCACAAATCAATACTCGATTGCAATCTGTATAAATCTCCATTAGAGTCACTTTCAACAAGTATATTATCTTGTTTTTTCGCCTTTCGAAGAATTGTTGCTATCTGGAAATTGGTTCTTACCAAAATTGCAATTGTTCTTTCCGCCTGTGATAACTTCTTAAATTCATCACTATCTTCTAATTCTTTTTTTCTATCAGCTATCATCTCAAATAATTTCTGATAAATTACATCTTCTTTTTCATCATCCTTTGTATATGGAACAACCTCTATTAAATCATTTTCTTTTAATGTAGGATTTTCATTTGCACCAATCAACATATCTTCAGGTTCATGATATGGTATTAAAACTTTTTCGCCTAAACTAAAAAATAGATCAGCAAAATTGTTAAGTAATCTTTTATCTGTTCGGTAATTTATATTAAGTGTGTACTCACCCCATGATTCAGATTTACAACCCATTTTATTAAATGCATCCATTGTTGCTCCTCTAAATCTATATATACTCTGTTTAAGATCACCTACAATAAAAAATTTAAACTGTAGTTTTCTCTGCATCTCAAGAAATGCCGAAATTTGTGAATCATCAACATCCTGAAATTCATCAATAAAAATATACTTGAATTGATATAAATTTATATTAAATGACTCGTCCTTTACACATTTATTCAAATAAAGCATGTATTCCGCTAAACTTACAGCATTATTCTCGTACAAATATTCTGAATATGCCTTCTCTGTTTTTATGATTACTTCTTCTATTATTTCTTTCATATATGGCATTTGACTAATTGGCTTTCCGAACACATCTCCAGAAGCCTCTTTAATGTCATACCCTTTGTTGTAAAGCATATCGGCAAACTTCAATAACATCTTTCTAAAATCATATATACTTCCAGGAATATTTCCGAAAAACATTGGTTCTTCATCGTTTTTCTTTTGTAAATACTCGTTGAAATACATATCAAATATTTTCTGTTTTTGATAATTTCCACTTACAGTCGCAAAATCTATTCCAATACCCAAAGACAATGAAGTATCTTTTATTACAGAATTAGAGAAACTATGTATTGTAGAAATTCGCATATTCTCTATCCCTGCAATCATCTCTAAATATTTCTTATCGCGAGTGAGAACAAAATAATTCATAAATGCTTGTTTGAGTCTTGTTTTCATATTTGTAGCAGCTTCAGTTGTAAATGTAAGCATTGCAATTTCATTCTTAACATCTAAAATATTTGCGCCACTAGATTGATGACATATATATGATATTCTTGAAATCATTGAATATGTTTTTCCAGTTCCTGCTCCTGCTTTCACTACTATGTCTTTATCAATTGGAGCATGTTCAACCATATATTGCTGCAAATTAAATTGGTTTTTTTTTGAAATCTCGGTAATCATTGTTTTACTGATATCGTCAAGCAACCCATTTTTCACATACACATACTCATTGGAAATTTCCTTCAAACTTTCAACATAATGTGCTTCAAAATTAAAAAATCCAATATACCCATTTCTACTTTTAATATCATTGACTTTTTCCGAATTTAGAACAAAATTATTTTTCTGTAAATATATACCATCTGCATTGAATTTCTGAACAATATTTTGAGTAAGTTGTTCAACTTCTTCCATTTTACTTACAAAGACAATCTGTTTTGTTCCTAAAAAGTATGATTTTATTATTTCATCGATGTCAGATATTGTTATATTTTCAGGGTAAATTCTCAACTCTGAATATGCTTTAAGTTCAACCACATCCAGTTGCATTGTCTCAAAATGCAGTCTACATGTATTATATACATCTCCTACTATTTTATCGTATATTGGTTGATTTGATTTTTGATAAACACCAGCAATCTTCATTGCAAATTTTGTTGAATCTTCTATATCTTCTTTAAACAATGTAAACTCAGGTTCTGAAACAATGTTTAATCCTACTTTTTTATAATCATGTTTTGACATGAACGGATAACATACCATATCCATTATCAACGGATTTATATTGTATTTATTGTTATATGTATTTACTAAAGCAAACTTATAACTTCTCGCTTGCTTTTTAGGCGAACCGAGTGGTTCAGGGTATAGAGAAGTCAGTATCTGATCTGGATTATCAACACTAATAATGTCAGACACATTCCATCCTTTTACTTCTATTACCAACATGCCCATGTGTTCTATTAATAAACAAAAATCAAACTGTTTTCCATTTACTTCTCTATTGTAGTAACAAATAATATCATCAGGCAGATTATTTTCAATGCATTCATAAACCTTCAGCTCACCCTTATATGTTTCGTCCTTTTTATCCATTATCATTGCCATAGTCCATACCTCTATACTTTCAAACTTTCAAGTAGTTTTAGATTTTCTTTGTTGCACGTTATATGTATTCATCTAATTCATTTCTCTTATTTACAGTTATTCTGTTTCCCCTTGTTCATTGCAATCTGTAACATACTCTATAATCTCCCCATAATCGTAACTGCTATTTTTGATAAATTTATAACGCCTTAGGGGAGGATCGATCTTTTACAAAAACTATTTCCCGTGATTTTAACGGACAACGGAAGCGAATTTTCTAATCCAAAAGCAATCGAATATAGTGGCGTATGATTTACAGGATTACGCACTAGAGTATTTTACTGTGATACTGGTAGTTCGTTTCAAAAGGGCTCTATTGAAGTCAACAATGAATTAATACGACGTATTATTCCCAAAGGAACAAGTATGAATATGTTTTCACAGGAGGACATTACCTTGATGAAAATCATATTAATTCTTATAAAAGAAAAAAGCTGAATAATCGTAGCCCATACGAAACATTCAGCTTTTATTATGGAGAAGAGGTTTTATAATTACTAGGATGTCATTTAGTAGCAGCTAAAGACGTCTTATTAAAACCAAGCCTTCTCAAAAAATAATGTAAATAAACAATGTCGCCAAAACCTTGACCCCCAAACATAAGGGGTGAATTCTCCGATTACAAATTTAATCGAGAGGGATCGACCTCTTAATAGTATGTTTATTTTAACTTACCATAAACCAAAAAAGGAAAAAATCAAACTACATTTGGGTTACAAAAGCTGCATTTCGTTTACGATACTTAACTTTTAGGTTACAAAAACTGCGCTTCGTTTACAAATATTCAGTTGTCAACTACAAAAGTGGCATTTTATATAACAAAGTAGCTTCTTGTGCTACTATTGAATACAATATATACCTATTTATCATAATATCACAAAAAATTTTCTTTCTCAATAAGCTTTCACACGTTTTTGCGATTTATGGATTCACATAGATAAATAAAGGAAATAAACCTTTCTATTTTTTTTACTTCATAATAAATCTATGAGTAAATTAAAAGATTTCTTTCAAGACCATTATGAATAAATGTTATATATTTTACATCCCATCAAGTCTGTCATTGAAAATGTAGATAAAATGAACCCTCATATCCATGCTCTTATCTCCGAAGTTATAGACATTGAGCAAAGGAATACTAAATGCGTTTAAATATGGGATCACTAATGTACCTACGGAAGGTTTTAGTACAAAATCAAAGTTATCAACAAAAACCGCCCAAAGCTCATAAGCTTGGACGGTTCTCCTAATTCATATTTCATATTTTAACGATATAAAAAAGTTTCCCCTACAAAATCAACTACCCCGTTTTTATCTTCTTTAACTACATAACACCCTTAACTAAACCCAACCAACTTCCTCGCCGTTTTATAAGCAATCATCGTAATTGTTCGACCATACCTTCCATGCATATGGAGAACTCGGCCAATGATACCAGTTCTTAACTCATGATAAACTTCTTCATCCTTCTCCTTGATATAGTTCCATAATTCTTCTTTTTTTTCTAGGTTTTCTTCTTCTCCAGAACGAATTAATAACACAGAAGAAACCGTAGTGATAATTTCTAGATAATGAAACATATAACGTGATAAGGCTTGGTTTGTTTGGATAAACTCCTTATTTGCATTATAATAATCAACCATAATGCGATTCACTTTGATCTGTTGATCGATCCTCTTTATCATGACTTGTTCATTTACCGATTGATCATCTCTTCCTATGAAGTATCGATAAAGATCTACATTTAGATAGTACATGGTTTTTACATATGGTAATGGTTCGTATACAAACAAATTATCTACATAAAATGTATGCTTTGGTAATTGTAACTTGCATTCTTTTAAGATTGCAGTTTTGTATATCACAGCATGCATTAATAGATATTGCCCCTTCTTCAGGCCTTTCATTTCTTGCCATGTGAATGTACGATTTTCTGGCAAGGCGTCTTTATAATGAATCACCCTTTTATGTTTTGCGCCAACCTTTTCATACACATAATTGGAGATTATCATATCTACTAATTGGTTATTACTTTGAAAAGATTTGATCAGATCTATGACTTTCAGGTAAGCATCCTCTGACACCCAATCATCACTATCAACTACTTTAAAATAGATTCCAGTTGCATGCTTTAATCCTGTATTTACTGCTTCTCCGTGACCACCATTTTCTTGATGGATCACCTTTACGATATCAGGATAAGCAACTGCATATCGATTGGCAATTTCCGCTGTTTTATCTTTTGAACCATCATTTACTATAATGATTTCTACTTCATTACCACCTATTAATAAGGAATTAACGCACTTTTCCATATAGGCTTCTGAATTATAACACGGAACTACAAATGATACTAATTTCATTACTTATCACCTGTCCTTTGATTGCATTTATGCTATTCTTTTTTCATAATGACAAATTTCATCATTGGATAATTAATAACTACTTGTAAAACAATATTTACAATGTTAGCAACATAGGTTGCTGCGGTACTACCGATATATGGTGTCACAAAACTGATTACATATGGTGGTAACCATATAGACAATATTCCAGCGACTACTACGGTTGCAATGTACCATGGTAGAACTTTTATAATATTACAGTTAGCGCCAAATACTACTTTACGTTGGACAATAAAGTTTACTATTTGAGCAGCAACGTATGCTGTTAAAAATCCTAAAAATCCACTTAAACCACCATTTTCTAAACTATAGTCAAAGATAAACCATTGAAAGGATTGATTTTCTAATGCTTTGAATATAAAGTTTGTTGTGATTGCTAATACTACAAAGTTTGTAATTGTAGCAACGTTACTCATAATGTTAAATAATATAAATTCATATAAATCAGGGTGTTTGCTTTTCCATGCCTTTATTGCTTCAATCATATTTATCCCTACTTTCTTTTAAATGTTGCTACGATCAAATTCTTAAATCCTCTGAAGAACTTTCCATTCACCATTTCTAATATAGCTTCTACCATACTCATTGAAACCGCTCCGCCCATCATTTTTGCAATTCCACGGAATGGCATATTATAGATGAATAAGATATTTAAGTTTGGAGTTCCTTTTTTAATGCTATTGTCTTTAAGTCGTGTGAGAATTTTAATGATCATACGAGCAAGAAAACTTTTTGCATAATACATCTGGCTAATTGTATCATTTAAACCTAATGGTTTTTGTCGGTCCCATTTACTTTCAGGAATCTTATGGCCTAGTAGGGTTTCAAAACTTGCATCTGAAACGTCTCCAATCTGTCCTGTATAATACTCTTTTAATTGTTCCTTGTTATATGGATACTCTTTAGTCGTTCCTTCTAACTGGATAGATTCCTCTAGTACGACTTCATGTGCATTCTTGGCAATCTGAATAGAATATATTCCACCTTCAATTTCCCATTGCTTAGTTTTTACATTAAAGAATCGGAACGTCTTATCGTCAAATGGAAGTTCTACTTCGATGCTTTCACCTGGTTCTAGATACACTTTGGTGAACCCTTTTAACTCACGAAGGGCACGGAAGATTTTACTTTCCTTCATAGAAACATACATTTGCACTACTTCTGCTCCAGTTACATTTCCTGTGTTTTTCACTGTCACCTTAATGCCCTCGTTGTTTACTACTAAATTGCTATAGGCAAAGCTTGTGTAGCTGAGACCGTATCCAAATGGGAAAAGAGTTGGGACTTCTGCAGTTTCGTAATAACGATATCCTACAAAAATGCCTTCTCTATATTCCGATGTTTTTTCTAGTCCCGGATAGTACTTAGCACAAGGGGTATCTTCATACTTTAATGGATAAGTTTCCGCCAAACGTCCAGATGGGCATATTTCTCCATATAACACATTGATTATAGATTCTGCTCCTGCTTGCCCTGGTAAATATCCATGGATTAATGCTTTTGCATGCGCTAACCATGGCATTTCGATGGCACAACCAGCAGATAATACTACCACTACATTTTCATTGATCTTACTAATTTCTTTTAAAAGATCAATCTGATTCCTCGCTAATACCATATGTTCTCGGTCCATACCTTCGGATTCTTCAATTTCACTTAATCCAAGATATAACACAACAACTTCTGCTCGTTTAGCTAGTCCTAGCGCCTTTTGTTTTAAAGCATCATTACTTTCTCCATTACGGGTATATCCCTGTGCATACCCTAATAACTCTATATTCATTTTAGATATTACATCTAAAGCACTGTCAATCTTAGTTGGATTTACTTGGCTAGAACCTGCTCCTTGGTAACGAGGTTTCTTTGCAAAGTCTCCTATTATTGCTATCTTAGCTTCCTTTTTTAACGGTAAGATGGATTGTTCATTTTTCAACAATACGATACACTCTTCCGCTGCTTGTTTTGCTTTATTATGGTGTTCTTCTATGTCGAATTCTTTTTTCTCTTGATTTTGATTCTGTGCAGATAATTCTAGAATCATATCGACTAAAGTATCGACTCTTTCATTCAATACCTCTTCTGTAAGGGTACCTTTTTTAATTGCTTCTAATATTAATCGCTTACCATCGTTTCCAGTAGTAGGCATTTCAAGATGACTTCCAACTCGAACCCCTTCTGCGTGGTCATTGCTTGCTCCCCAGTCTGAGACTACGATTCCCTCAAATCCCCACTCATCTACTAACATAGATTGTAATAACTGTTCGTGTTCGTTTGCATAGACTCCATTTACTTTATTGTAAGAAGTCATAATGCTTTTTGCTTTTCCTTCTTTAACTGCGATTTCAAAGCCTGTTGTATAGATTTCTCGTAAGGTTCTTTCATCTAGAACGGAGTCGTTTGACATTCTTCGTAGTTCTTGACTATTTACCGCATAATGCTTTGGACATGCTCCAATTCCTTCTGATTGAATTCCATCGATCAGACCAGCTGCCATTTTTCCTGATAGGTATGGATCTTCACTAAAATATTCAAAGTTTCTTCCACATAATGGACTTCTCTTGATATTCAACCCTGGTCCTAACACGATATTTACATCCTGTGCCTTTGCTTCTTTTCCCAAATATTGACCAACTGCTTTAATTATTTGAGGATTCCATGTGTTTGCCATTGCCGATGCTGTTGGAAAACATGTTGCTGGTACACTGGCATTTAATCCTAGATGGTCAGCATCTCCAGCTTGCTTACGGATTCCATGTGGTCCATCCGATAAAAAGATAGAGGGAATTCCTAAACGCTCAATATCAACAGTTTCCCAAAAACCTTTTCCCGACATTAGCGCAGCTTTTTCTTCAAGTGTCATTTTATTAATCAAATCTAAATGTTTCATACTGTCCTCATTTCTAGATTACATTAATTGGAACCTTTCTAATATGGTAAGGGCTACTATGCTAAGGTTATTAGCATAGCAACCCTTTGCTTAATATTAACTAAGCTTCTACTTCTTTTTTACTACGTCTAAATTTTCTAATTGTACGCACTTCAAGTAAAATTAATACTCCGGCTAATACTACATCTGCACCAATCGCCAACTTCTTCCACATTGCCATTTCTAGTGAATAATTTTCATCGAAGTATGCACGGCTATTTACTACTGTGTACATGATGTTTTTACTTGCCTGTCTCATTGCAATGATACTTGTAGCGCTTGACTGATCTTTTACTTGATTTGTACCAGCATCATATGCAACTAACATAAGATCGTTACCATTTCTAATTTCTTGGTCTGCATTTTGATAGCCATATACACCAAAATAATCAGTAATTACCATTCCACGGAAGCCCCATTCATCTCTTAATACTGTTTGTAATAAGTCTGAGTTTGCTCCTGCATATTCTGTACCAATGTAGTTAAAGGAAGACATCATAGCTTTGGCTCCGCCTTCTTTCACAGCAATTTCAAATGCTTTTAAGTAAATTTCACGAATTGCTTGTTCATTCGACCAAGTACATAGCATACTATTTCTGTTAGTTTCTTGATCATTTAATGCAAAATGTTTTAAATAAGCGTATACCCCTTGGGATTCTGCACCAGCAGTTGCTTTTGCAGCCATCCAGCCTGAAAGAATTGGATCTTCTGAATAATATTCAAAGTTACGTCCAGCAAATGCACTTCTATGAATGTTAAGTGCTGGTGCGTACCAACCAGATACCCCCATCTCATCTGCCATTTTACCGATACTATTACCAAAAGCTTCAGCGATATCTTTGTTCCATGTGCAACCGATCATAATTGCTGAAGGGAAACCTAGAGAACCTACTCCTGTAAAGTTATTGTTGATTGAGGCTGGTCCATCACAGTCTACCGTTCCAATTTTACCAACGCTTTTAGCTTCAGCTGTTTGGTATCCACCTAAAGAAATTAGTGTATTCATTTCTTCTACTGTTAAATTGTCTAATAAAGTTTCCCATCTTGGATCGTCATAATCCGCACCACGTAAGTCCATTAATACAATATCATTTTTTGCACCTAGGGTAGGCATTACATCGTCCGCATTGTTGTAATCTTCTGGGTTGTAATTGCTATTGTTTACGAATGTATCTTTGTATTCTTGTGGCATTTCAAAAGAAGCTGGTGCTTTAGTTGCTTCTTCATAATTAGAGAATCCATCTTGTCTAGATAAATATGTTAACCCACCATTTGCATAATCAAATACATTGGTTGCAGTAATTTCATCTGTACTTTTACTATTGTCACCACTGTAAACTACAGTAGTATCTACTGTATATGTTTTTGTTTCAATTACTTCGTGTGAATTAGAATTGATAGAAATATCATAATTTCCTTCTTCTAGTACATATGCTTTAGCATCCTTATCATCATACGAAGCCATATCTTCAAGATTAAAACTTAAAGAGATTGTTTCTGATTCGCCTGGTTCTAACATTTTTGTTTTTGCGAACTCTATTAAGTTTGTAGTTGCTTTTTCAATTCCACCATTTGTATATGGAGGGTTATAATATGCTTGAATAACATCTTTTCCTGCAACACTTCCAGTATTAGTTACTGTTACATCAAACGAAAGAACTCCGTCATTTTCAGTAATTTCACTCATTGTCTGCGTAAAGTCTGTATAAGTTAAACCATATCCAAATGGATATAATACATTCTCATCGTAATTGATTAATCCTTCATGTGCTGCAGTTTCATAGAACTTGTATCCTACGTAAATACCTTCTACATAATTAATAAAGGTTGGTACTGTAGGTGTTCCAAAATTATCACCAGGAAACTCATCCATGTTTGTATACGTATAGCTTCCAAAGTTATTCGCTGTAGGTGTGCTCTCTAAATCATATACCACCGTATCTGTTGTTTTTCCAGATGGATTAACTGCTCCACTAATAATGGAACCAAGCGCATTAAATCCGGATTGACCAGTACCTGGACACCAAATAGCACTTTTAATTTGTGGATACTCATTCAAAAATCCAAATTCAAATGCATTGGCACCATTGTAAACAAGTACAACGTTGTTGAAGTTTGAACAAACTAATTCCACCATATCTTTTTCCGATTGGCTTAATTGTAAGAAATGTTCTCCTTCTTCAAATTCTTTATAATCTTCTGAATTATCATTAAATGTTACTTTGCTAATATCTGTTGGTAAATCTGCTCCTTCTCCACCAACACGAGTAATTACTACCACAGCTGTATCAGAGAATGCTTTTGCATTACCTAGCAAGGTATCCGTATATGTATCCGCTGGAGGCTCTGGTAATGTAAAATCTTGTTCAAACATTCCTACTACCGGACGATCAGAACGGTATGATGTATAGAAATCACTTAGTTCATTATTTAAGGTAAATCCTGCATTTTCTAGCCCTTGTAATAAGCTTACTGTTTCGTAGGCATCAGATAATGAACCAGAACCGGTTCCACCATAACAAGGGTTTGTTGATGCCCAACCAAATACATTTAATTTGCTATCTGCAGCGATTGGTAATAAACTATCATTTTTTAATAAAACGATTCCTTCTTCTGCGATTTCTTCGCTTAGCGCTCCTGCGGCTTCAGAAGTTTCTTTTGTAATTGTACCGCCTCCTGTTGCCAGTGTAATCAAGCTTGATAATGGTCCAAAGGAAACTAAGTTTGCTGTTACAACAGCAGCAAGTAAAATGGCAATTCCTGCTTGTTTACGGATAAGTTTCTTTTTACGCTTCTCCATCTTCATACAAGCAACCATAATTATAATTGCAAGTAATGCAACAATTCCGAATCCAATTAGATACGGTTTGCATGAATTCAAGACGCTTATGACGTCTGCCCAGTTAATGTCTAACATGTTTTGTATCCTCCCTTTTACATGTAATATCGGCATAGCTTTTGCTACTTCCAACTTACGTTGTAACGTCATCATATACATTTTTTTATGATTTTGAAATATTCAATTCGCAAACGGTTAAAACAATTCGTAAAGTGTAATGCACATTGCATTAATTGCACAAAAAAAGCACTGCATTTTTGTGCAATTCCACAAAACACAGTACTTTTCCCTACAACAATGGTAAAATTATCGCTAATTCAAACCAATTATTGCCTGTTTCAATTGACACCTGACCATCATATTTCTTTGCAATCATCTTAATACTTTTTAACCCATATCCATGAAAACGTTTGTCTTTCTTTGTCGTTTTAGGTAATCCTTCTTCATATAACAAATCGCCTTCAAAGTAGTTTTCAAAACAAATTAGTAAAAAACCTTGCTTCTTAGAAACAACGACATGAATCAATCGTTTCTCCACATCGCTTACTTTTTTGACATACTCAATCGCATTATCTAAGGCATTTCCAAAGATATTGCATATATCTCTAACTTCCATCTTTTCGAGTAGCACACCATCTACGACACAAGTAAGACTGATATTATTTTTTTTGCACTGCATTTTTTTACTCGTTAGTACAACATCTAAAACCGCATTGCCTGTTTTATTTTGCACTTCGTACGCATCAATATCTTCCTGTATTGCATCCAACCAATTATTCCTTATTTCCTCATTTGTTTCTACACGAAGCGCTGTGATTTGATGTTTTAAATCATGGTACATCTGACCAATCATCTCCATGCTTTCTTTGGATTGTTGATATTGCAAATAATGATTTTGCAATATGTTATTCACCGATTCTAATTCTTTTTGATACCTTGATTGGCAACATAAGATGTAATGAGCAAATAGAATGGCATATCCTCCCAGATCAACCAACGTTCTTACGGTAATAATCTCTCCAGGATATTGACCGATGAAAATCTTATCACCCGAGACGAATCCTAGATTACTAATGGAAAATACAGCAATTCCTATAATCACAGCACCAAAGGCTTCTTTTCTACTAATAGAAAGTTTAACACTTTTCGGCAAATAATTTTTTCGTAACACATAAATACATAATAAACAGGAACAATAGATGAGCGCCATAAAGACTAGTTTGTATATACCCTCTAGATTTCCAGCCCTCCAAAAAAGCCAAAATAATTGTCGCTCAAGAGATGCAATAAACTCTGCTAAAACAAATACATGTATACAATAATAGAGACAATCTAAAAACCTACTTTTCGTGCATACATAAATATAACCAAATATCAGTAACAAGGAAATCAACATACATGGAATCCAATATACAATGTTAACATTTCCAGTCAGTTCTAGAAAAGTTGATTGCACTACTAAGAATGCAATCGATATAAGTGCTAATTTCCCTTTTCTATATTTTAATGGTAATAAACTAATATACATTAGGCATGCCCCCCACTGGGCAAACGCTGTATATATACGTGGAATTTCTGCAACAATATTGATCATTTCTTTGTCTTCCTCATATATGATGATAGGATTTCTAAGAAATCGCGTTTCTTTGACCGACTAATCGTAACTGGGACTCCTGCTACGATTGCACAGCCATCCTTCATTCCTTCTACGTGATTCAAATTAATTAGATAGCACTTATTACATCGAAAAAAACCATCGTCTTTTAACTGATTTTCCACACTAATTAAACTTCCGCTTACAGTAAAATCACCATTGACCGTATGATAAATAATATCATGGTCTTGTACCTCGATATAATAGATATCATTAATTCTAATCTTTCTTGCTCCTCCTCGAAAGACTATTGTTATAAATCGATCTTCTCTACTCTTCATACGTGAAATTGCTCTCTCAAGTCTTTGAGTAAATGCAAAGTATGCGACCGGCTTGAGTACATAATCAAGCGCATCCACAGAATACCCACGTATTGCATACTGAGTCATATTAGTGATAAATATAATAACTACTTCATGATCTAGCGCCCGGATCTTCTCTGCCGTAGTCATCCCATCGATATGTTTCATCTCAATATCAAGCAAAATAATATCAAATTGTCCTTTATATGTATCTAATAAAAAAATTCCGTCCGTAAATACCTCGACCGAAATCTGTTGATTACTTTCCCTTTCATATTTACTAATGTAATTCTGTAAAGTTTGCGCATATCTTTCTTCATCTTCTACTATTGCAATGTTTATCATAACCTTTATACCGATCCTCCAAAATCTATCCCTATCTACGATATTAGCTTCGTTGGTAAATGCTCACCCGACTCTTTTCCTTAATAAATTAATTACCATAATTATTCATTCACTCTTTTTAGTTATTATTATGGTAAAAAACTATAAACAGTTTATATTCTAACATAGCATTATCATTTTTGCTACAACTATAATATTTTTTTAGAGAGTAAACGTAGACATTAAAATAAGTGTATCAGAAATATATTCCAATACACTTGTTCTTATCAAAAACGGAGTTTAGTTATATTTTATTGAAGAGTCTTTTCTCAAAAATCGTACCACATTTGCAATGGATTTTGTACCCCGATTTAAAAATAATTGTACTAAATCGCAATAAGTTATAAAAAGTTCAATTTTCTTTCAAATAGCTGTAGAACTCCTAAAAACTAGGCTTTTCAAGGCATTTCTAAAGTTCATAAGGAGTAACCTGATAAACATAATAATTCAACCAATTCGTATACAACGTATTCGAATGTCCTCTCCAAGAAAGGATTGGACGCTTACTTGGGTCATCATCTGGATAGTAGTTCTTAGGCTTGTCTATCTCAATGCCCTTTAGGATATCTCTCTTGTACTCGCCATCAAGAGTAACACGGTCATACTCTGGGTGGCCCGTAATGAAGACATGTTTACCATCTTTTGATACTACACTGAATACGCCTGCTTCTTCTGATTCTGCAATAACTTCAAGGTTACCATTTTTCTCAATATCTTCTCTGCTCACACCTGTATATCTTGAGTGAGGAACGTAGAAATAATCATCAAAACCACGTACAAGTGGTACTTTTCGATTACATACTTGGTGTTTGAATACACCGAATAATTTTTCATTTAATATATATTTTTGAATTCCATAGTGATAATATAAGCCTGCTTGAGCGCCCCAACAGATGTGAAGTGTAGAGGTTACATGAGTCTTAGACCAGTCCATAATATCGGTAAGTTCATTCCAATAGATTACTTCTTCGAAATCTAACTGTTCAACTGGTGCACCAGTAATAATTAGTCCATCAAAACGACGTTCTTTCACATCATCGAATGTTTGATAGAATTTATCTAGATGGCTTGCTGCTGTGTTCTTACTTACATACGTTTTAGTAGTCAAGAAAGTTACATCAACCTGTAATGGTGTATTGGATAAACTACGTAATAATTGTACTTCTGTATCTTCTTTTAATGGCATAAGATTGAGTATTGCAATCTGTAATGGTCTAATATCTTGAGATATTGCTCGATTCTCATCCATCATGAATATATTCTCATCCTCTAAGATTCGCTTAGCAGGTAGGTTTTTTTGTACTTTGATAGGCATACTATACCCTCCTTCTGCAATTGCAGGTATAAAGATTCAAGTTAATAACTGTGGTTTTCAACATTAAATTCGAGAAATTACATTAATTTCACTCACAGTCACAACCACAATTCTAACACGATTACCTTCTAAAATCAACACATGGAATATATTATCACATTCCCGCCATTGTCATAAATTCTACTTCTGTAATGATTGGGACATTCAGTTCTTTTGCTTTTTTATTCTTTGAAGAGTTTGACATATTATCATTATTAATAAGATAATTAGTCTTAGAAGTAACCGAGCCAGTTACTTTGCCACCTTTTGACTCAATCAATTCTTTCACTTCATTACGATTTACAAAATGTTCTACCGAACCTGTAATAACAAAATTCATATTTTCAAAAATCAAATCAGATTCATTAACAACTTCTTCTTCAAAAGAAACTTCCTTTAATAAATCGTCAACGATTTTTCTATTTTCTTCTTTTCTAAAGAAATTAATGAATGTATCAGCAATAACACCACCAATGCCTTGGATTTCAAGAAGACTATCTGCTGTTGCATTTCGAATTGCTTCTAAGTCATTCTTATATGCCTTACATATAAGCTTCGCATTGGACAATCCTACATTTGGAATACCTAAACTATAGATAAATTTGGCTAATGTAGTATGTCTAGCCTTATCAATAGAAGCAATTAGATTGGCGTACGATTTTTCTCCGAAACCTTCCATCTTTGTTATCACATCTTTATATTTTTCAACATGGAATAAATCTGCTAATTCTTTAATCATTCCCTGTGCAATTAACTTCTCGATGGTTGCCTCTGACAATCCTTCAATGTTCATCGCATCTCTTCCAACAAAATGTGTAAAGGATTTAATCTTCTTCGCCAAGCATTCTGGATTGATACAGTATAATGCCTTTACTCCATTCTCTTGCTTTATCTGCGTCTGACCATGACAGACTGGGCATTCATCTGGAACTTCTACACTACCACTTCTCGTTAAATTCTCGGCGATTTGAGGAATAATCATATTTGCTTTATATACCTTAATTGTATCATCAATACCAAGTTCCAAAGATTCTACGATACTTACGTTATGAACGCTTGCACGACTTACAGTAGTACCTTCAAGCTCTACTGGCTCAAAGATTGCTACCGGATTAATCAATCCAGTACGTGATGCACTCCATTCAATGCTCTTAAGTTTTGTTTCTTTCACTTCATCTTGCCATTTGAAAGCAATGGAATCACGAGGGAATTTTGCAGTCGTTCCTAAAGATTTACCATACGCAATATCATCTAATACTAATACAAGACCATCTGATGGGAAATCGTTTGTTGCTATTGTATTAGCAAACCATTTCACAGTATCTGCTATTGTTTCTGCTGTTACTTTCTTTGTTTCAACCACATCAAAACCTTGTGCTCCTAGCCATTTCATTTGCTCTTCTCTTGAATTATTAAAGTCAACATCTGGTGCGTTCACTAGAGTAAATGCAAAGAAATGTACATTTCTTTCGGCAGTAATCTTATTATTAAGTTGTCTTACACTACCGCTGCATAGATTTCTTGGGTTTTTATATTTGGAATCTACATCTTCGATTTCAGCATTCATCTTCTCAAAATCAGAATATTTGATTACCGCTTCTCCACGAAGTACCAATGTTCCTTTATAATTAATTGATAATGGAACATTCTTAAATACCTTAGCATTATTAGTAATAACTTCACCAATCTCGCCATTACCACGGGTTACTGCTTTCACTAGTTTTCCATCTTGGTAAGTCAACACAATCGTTAAACCATCTAGTTTCCACGAAAGCAGTCCTTCACTTGAACCTAACCACTCTCGTAATGTCTCAACTTCTTTGGTTTTATCTAATGACAACATTGGTGATTCATGTCGTTCTTTTGGTAATACACTTAAGGCTTCAAAACCAACATTTTGCGTTGGACTGTTTGATAATATGATGCCTGTCTCTTTTTCTAATTCCACTAACTCATCATATAGCTTATCATACTCAAAGTTAGTCATAATCTCACGATCTTCTTGGTAATAAGCTTTTCCTGCTCTATTCAGTAACTCAACTCGTTCCTTAATTTCTTGTAACTTGTCACTCATCGTTTTACCTTACCTTTCCTAATTCATATTCGTTCTCAAACGTCACACATAAAAACTTCAATTAACTACTCGCCTCAAAAGCTTCAGGCGCAAAGTTTGAGTTCGTAGGTCGACCTAAAACAAGCCAAGCTAAATGTTCTTTTTCTCTTTTAGCTTGGCACATTCTATATAAGCTTATATAAGTCTTTTAGTTCTTGTTCCGTAACTTTTCTCCACGTACCAACTTTCAACTTTCCAAGCTTAATATTCATAATTCGAACTCTTTGTAATGTAACGACACGAAAGCCGAAATATTCACACATACGGCGTATCTGTCGATTTAATCCTTGTGTTAATATAATGTTGAATGTAAACTTATTCACTTGTGTTACTTCACATTTTCTTGTTACCGTATCTAAGATTGGTACTCCTTCTCGCATTCCTTCAAGAAATTTTAGTGTAATCGGTTTATTCACTGTTACAATATATTCTTTCTCATGAAAAGTACTCGCTTTAAGGATCTTATTCACAATACTACCATCATTGGTTAATAAGATTAGACCTTCTGAATCCTTATCAAGTCGTCCTATAGGATACACTCTCTTAGGGTAATTCAAGAAATCTACTATATTATCGGGATCTTCTTTTTGCGCAGTGCAAGTTATGCCTCTTGGCTTGTTCATCGCAAGAAGAATCAATTCGTTTTCTTTACTGATTACTTTGTTATCATATTTGACCACATCGTTCTCAAAAACCTTCGTACCCATTACGGCAACTTCACCGTTAACTTGAATACGACCTTCCTCTACTAAACGATCGGCTTGTCTTCTAGAGCAGATTCCGCAATCACTTAGATACTTATTGACGCGGACTCCCTCCTGAATATCTTTCTCTATAATTGGCTTTTTCTTCATTACTGTACCCTATTTCATATTATTTCAGCATAGCTTGACTCTTAATTATTATCTGATGATTCTTTAGTGCTATCTTTCTTGTCACTACTCTCTGAATCCTTCTTTGCTGTTTCTTTCTTTGTTGAATCTTTATCACTTGATTCAGAATCCTTACTATCATCAGCCTTCTCATCACTACTTGATGCATCTTCTGTAGTTGTTTCGTTTGATCGTTCTTCTACAAATTTCTTCAAATCTTCATCTTTCGTAACGGCCTCTTCAAGTTTTGTGTTAACTGTATTAATGATATCAATTACAGCTTGGTTATTTGAAGTCTCTTCAATGAACTTTTGTGTTTCATCATCAATTGCGCCAAGATAAATATATGGATCTCCAGATTCGTCAAGTTTAATATATAGTCTTGTCATCCCTGGTGCTAAAGTATTCACATTCAAGATTTTTAAGTCTTCATAAACGTATACTACAAAAGAATCTTCTGTAGGCCCATTTAACGTATAACAAACAATATTTCTATAGTCTTCAATATATTCCGATTTTGCACGTAAATCATCTTCATCGATTATAGAAGAATCACTTACTAATGTACGGATTGTTTCATAATCACAAGCAACTTTTGCACTCATATATTTTTTAACCAATTCATTAATTGCTGGGTATACGTCCATACGTAACTCACCATCACCTGGTTGTCCCACTAATTCAACTTTTGCAGTCTCGTCTACTCCTACTGACTCGCCTTCTATACCATCTTCCCCATCATCGGCTAAAGATGCAACCGCTGGTTCTGCTCCATTATTTTTATCTTTAGGTTTGCTTAGAGATAATGTTACCATCCCGATTCCCATTGCGCTCATTGATATAATTAATATCATTTTCTTATATTTTAATTTCATAGAGATTCTCCTTTATCTGCTTAGTGCAGTCGACAATTATCAAGCTGTTCATTTTACTAAATTTTTCATAATTATATATAGTCTCTGTTTAATATTTTAGCAAAATTGTCTATAAAAATCAACATAATAATAATTAATCTTTTAACATTCGTCTTACTTCTCTTAATATTTACTTAATACTTTTAATGTTTTTGTAATGTTTTTTTCTAGCTATCAACTTTACATTCTGATTATTATCAAGTATAATGTCTTAGTGAGAATCTTTTGCACTTGTAGCTCAGTTGGATAGAGCATAGGCCTCCGACGCCTAGGGTCGCAGGTTCGAATCCTGTTAGGTGCATATAATTGAAGCATAATGATTAAAAGGTACGATTGGTTTTACGCCACTCGTACCTTTTATTTTATCTACTCTTCTAAGCACATTGCCTTGGTACTATGCCTTGATTTTACAATTTACATAATTCTTTAGCATAATGCTTTGCATACTGTTTTTATCACACAGTTAGCTCTTTACGTAATCTGTCGTAATAGTATACACTAGAAGACAACACTTCCTCCTTTGCAACTTGTGTTTCATTCACTTCATTTACCATCTGGACTAATTGGGATTTATCGATTTCTTCTTGAAAAGGTACTAGTATAACTTCATGAATACTACTTGGTAGTATATAGACATTGGATTTAATTGAATTTGAGAATTTCTCGATTACTTCTGGGTATAACAAAGCACTTGCTCCGTTAATGCCATTTGAATTAGATAAAATATACATAGAATGTGGTGATTCGAATTGAAACGGGATTTCTTGTTCAGAATCCTCATCTAAAATTTCTTCTGAATATGCCGGATACGAATCCTGCATCGGTTCTAACATATCTTGTAAAACTTCTTCCATCGTTCTGATACTTGACGGGAATAACCTCGGTGTATTCACACCTGCTAATTGATATAACTCCTTTACAGTAACGTCCCAGCTCTCCATTAATTCTCTCGTTATAATGAATGAGCCAATCCCATCATCATTATTACGTACTAAACAATGAAAGGTTATTGCCAAATCAACAAATTGCATGAACGGCACATCTACTAATCGCTTCCGATTACTCTTACGATTTACAAGTCGATAGATAACTTTGTCTTTCCACTTATCTAAACTCATATCTTCTGTGGCCTCATCTAAGGTATTTTCTCTCATTGTTACTACTCGTAACTCCACAATTTCCTTACACATCTTAGGAATAGATTCTCCTTGTAGATAACGATCATAATAAGGGTTAAGATAGATGGTAGGAGATACCCTTTCGCCCTCTTTCATCAGTATAACTCCATTCAACTCTACATCATTATTTTTCATAACAGAATGAAATTGTACTTGATAGTCCAATGTAACCATTTGCTCTATGCATGCTTGCATATGAGCCAAAAAATCTTCATATTGCATATGACCTCCTTAAATAATAAAATAATACTTACTGTTATATTTTACCATTTAACATCAATTTTTGCAATCAAAATTCTTTATACTTCTCTCTATATATCTACCTGCCTGTGCAATTAGTACCTGAGAAGGTAAATAATAGAACCACATGGCTACGGATGCGATTGCATATATCGTCTGAGATGCCCGCGAAGAAGAAAAACTTAGATAGCTTCCTGCGTTAAAGATAGCAACATGAATATCACACAATAAGAATAATGTCATACCGATTGCAAACAGTCTCCTCTCCTTACCTTCTTTACTACGAATCCATGAATATAATACATTGCTTACCAAATGAACAAAATAATAGATAGACAGGACCAAAACAATATCAAATTCTATTGGAAAACCGATAAAAAGAACTAAAAAAATACCACCGATAATACATAGTTGTATCCCTTCTTTTATCAAATATTGCTTCATATTCTTACTACAGTAGAAACAATAAATGGTCTGTACAACACTAAAACTTAACATACCTGCTGCAAAGTAATCTGTAAGAAGCAAAAAGTAATCCGAAACTACAGTAAAAAAAAGACCTGCAATAATATAGACAGATCTTTCTTTCTTTTTACCAAGTATAACATATAAGAAACACAAGATGATACTTACATATTTAATTATGGAACTAATCCCTGCATAACGATTACAGATATCAAGTATCATAAAAGCTATATAGTTTATAATTTGAAGGCTCCAAAATACATACTGTATCATCTTATTACTCCTTATATTATAGTCAATTAAGCAAATCTATTAATATGCTTGCCACTTACTAATAGTTTTGCTACACTTCATTATTATATCTTCCCAATAATTCGTTCGCATCTGCTTTTGGTAAAGGCTTACTATACAAGAACCCTTGTGCCATCTTACAATCCACACTTCTTAAAAAGTCCGCCTGTTCCTCATATTCTACTCCTTCAGCAATTACATCCATGTCAAGATTTCTTGCTAAGTTAATAATACTAGAAACAATCTTTTGATCACTTTGATTTTCAACCAAACGATCTAAGAAACTCTTATCAATCTTTAGATTGCTTACTGGCAACATACGTAAGTAATTCATAGCTGAGTAACCTGTCCCAAAATCATCAAGCGAAAAACGTACACCAAAAGCTTTAATCTGTTCAATAACATCCATAGAATATTCAATATTATCAAGCACAACTGTTTCTGTTATCTCTAATTCTAAATTAGCCGGATTTATTCTTGTAGAATCAAGAGTTTCCTTCACCATTGCTACTAAGTCAGAATCAAAGAATTGTCTACCAGATAGATTTACTGCCATAGTAACATCTGAAAATCCTTTATCTTCCCAACGCTTTAATTGTTTGCAGGCTTCTTGCATCACCCATTTTCCAATTGGAACAATAAGGCCTGTCTGTTCTGCTATCGGGATAAACTCTCCTGGTCCTATAATTCCTTTTGTTGGATGATTCCATCTTACTAAGGCTTCGAACCCTGCAATTTTATTAGATTCTAGATCAATCTGGGCTTGATAGAACACTTCAAATTCGTTATGATCAATAGCTTGTCTAAGCTCTGATTGCATCTCAATCTTATTCATTAATCGATTATTGATGCTCTCATTGTAATAACAGTATGTATTCTTACCATTTTCCTTAGCAGAATACATTGCCAAATCAACGTTCTTAATTAAACTCTGGGTTGTTTTCCCATCTCTTGGAGCAAATGCCACTCCGATACTAATTGTTACAAAGAATTCTTTTAATGACAATACAAAAGGATAGGAAAAAACTTTCTGTATCTTTCGAATCTTTTCTTCATAGAAACCAATGTCTTCAATATTCTGTGACAATACGATAAATTCATCTCCGCCAAAACGTGCTAGATAATCATTCTCATCAACTGCTTGTTTCAAGCGATGCGTGACATCAATTAGCAATTCATCTCCATAAGAATGTCCAAGAATATCATTAATATTCTTAAAATTATCCAAATCGATATACATTACCGCAACAACTTCTTCTTTCCGAAGCGTATTCATAACATGGTCTAACTGTTCTGAAAAAGCCGTTCTATTCGGCAGTTCTGTTAGGTAATCTGTATATGCTATCTTTCTATTATTCTCTTCACTACGTTTTAACTCTTCATACTTTGTAGATAATTCCTTTTGCGTTAAAGATACTTCTTTATATGCACTCTCGAGTTTACTATAGCTTTCTTTCAGTCTAGCTTCTGCTAAACTAGCATGATATTGCGCATCCGTACGTTTTTTAACCGCAATTATAAGTGCTATAATAACAAGTATTAATGCAACCAATACTACAATCAATATATTCCACAATGTTTTATCAATTTCATAAATAGTGTTTCCACTACCTAGTATGCCAAACTCCATAGTCATGACATATTACCTCCCCTGAATAATTCAGTACCAATTTACTAGATAATGATATCTTACTGATTATACCATAGTTTATAATCCTTTCCAACCTATTTTATCTGTCAGTATTTTCAAAACTGCAATTTCTATATATTCAATAATTTCCAATAACAATAATAGTGCAAATTTACTAGATAAGTTATTTTTATAGCAATAAGTAACAAGTTGTGCTAAATGACAACAAGTCATCTAATTTAGAGTTTTTGTTCTTTTTATTAATATTTACAATACTGTATTATTAATTTTGCAATATATAAAAAATATGTTATAATAATTACATTGTGTAAATTGCACAAAGTCTACAACATTTGATTCAGGAGTGATTATAATGCAAACCAATAAGAAAATAGCTTTATTTATCTCTCATATATTCGGAGAATATCAAAGAAATCTATGTACCGGCATCATAACAAAGGCGGCAGAATATGGATACCATATAGACATATTTGTCTCAAATGATGGTGAAACCACAGCAGAACTAGAACAAGGTGAAAATAGTATACTTAAAATCCCTAATTTTTCAGCCTATCGTGGTGTAATATTAGCATCTGGTACATACCTTGATTCAGGATTAAGAGATCAGATATATAATACCATTAAAGAAAACTGCTCCTGCCCAGTTTTGAATATAAATCAGGAGCCTTCTGAATTCTACACCCTATCCATTGACAATATTCAACCTATGAAAGAATTGGTTTCACATCTAATAACAACCCACAAATACCAAAGGATTTCATTCATAGCCAACAAACATGACGAATTATTCTCAAACCAAAGAATTACATCATATCAAGAGACTATGAACGAATATAATCTTCCATGGTCAGGCAATACGATTGCATGGTGTAATCCAAATCTTGATTCTGTTGATGAGGCTGTTACTTCACTTCTAAGTAATCCTGATGGACAGCCAGAGGTAATTGTATGTTACAATGACTCCATTGCTCTTAAGGTTTCTAAAATCCTAACTGCAAAAGGTTACAAGGTTCCTAATGATATTGCCATAACCGGATATGATAATCTAGAATCAGCTAGGCACAATATCCCTCCAATCACCTCAGTAGAATTCCCTGTAAGGGAGCTTGGTGAACTTGCTATGGATACACTAATTCGTATATTGGCAGGAGAAAAACCAGATTTGAATATAACTGTATCGGCACATCCAGTAATTCTCTCCTCCTGTGGTTGTATTAATCCATCTATACAACGAAATAACCATTATAACTTAAAACTTATTGATACCATTGCCAAACGTGAACGGGAGATGATTACAGATATCAACCTCTCCTCCTCTTTACTAAACATTACTGATATAGATGATGGAATGGATGTATTAGCGAATTTCACGAATACCATTAAAGACCTTGAAGGTTTCTACATATGCCTCTATCAAGATTGGGATACCTTATCGGATTCAATTCTAGATATTACTGATGGAGATGATGCTAATGCCTACTCCAATGATTTAAAACTATTGAAGATGGGTATTAAGAATGGTAAAAGGATTCCTGAATGTAGTTTTAGTAAGGACATACTCCTACCATCTTCCGTTTACTGTAACAGCTCTATCGCATTTTTGTATATGCCCTTATATTTCAAAGACAAAAACTTTGGATATATCGCTCTTTCATACAAAAACAATCATATTAAGCATCCATTCAGTTTTATGTTATGGTTACGAAACATTAATAACATGCTTCAGACTATTATCAGTAATTACGAGCGTACAGCATTAATTAACCACCTCGAGACCCTATACCTAAAGGACGAGCTTACACGCTTTTGGAATGCCAAAGGTTTCAAAAAACATTGTGACACCCTAATTGCCGAAAAGAACAGTTCGGACAAGCCAATTATGGTAATCACTCTCCATATAAATGGTTTGGATCAGATCCAATCACTCTTTGGCAAAGATGAAGTAAATCATTGTATCTTAATTGTTGCTAGAGCTATCGAAAGTAATCAAACGGACTCTCTCTTTTGCTCACGCTTAGACAAGAATACTTTTCTTTTACTATTACAAGATACTTTAGAAGATGATGCAATTGGATTGATGAAGAAGATCGAGAAGTATATACAGAATTATCAGCTTTTACATAAGAAAACTTATACATTGAATCTAAGTTATTCCTATCAAGCTTATTCGCCTGATAACTTATATACTCTGCAAAAAGATTAGAATTAGTAACTGATTTGGGTGTCAAAAAACAAGTCTTCTGAGCTTATCGCCATACATGAACAACATGTTCAATAGGTTGAATCTAGCAAAGAAAACTTGTTTTTTGGTCTTATATAAAATTATTTAGTTCCAAGTAACGTATTTTTTCGATACTCTGTTGGTGAAACTCCGCACTGTCCTTTGAAAATCTTCATAAAATGCTTGTCATTATCATATCCTACTGCATTACTAATATCTGCGATTTTCATGTCTGTTGTAGCTAATAATCGTTTTGCCTCATCCACACGAATCTGTTTTAAGTAATTAACAAAATTACAACCGGTATACTGTTTAAACACATAAGAAAACAAGGAATAATTCATTGAAATATGATTTGATACAACTGCCATATTCAAATCTTTTTTATAATTATCCTTAATATATACAAGAGCAGATTGTATCTTTTGTTTATTACGGTAATCATCAAATTGGGTTAATAACCGCCCATTCAAATCTCTTATCCAACTCTTAATATGAGCTATATACTGAGATAAACTACTATAAGATAACAAATCTTCCTCTAATTCTGCCTCATCAAATTCCTTAAGAGCATTACGATATGTCGCGTATGTCTTTTGCCTAATAGCTGAAAACATCTCTTCTAAGCTTGAATTAGAGCTCTTACTTAATTTAATTTGATAACAGATATGATCAAGTTGCTTTAGAGCTTCCTCGCATTTATCCGTTCCAATCATCTGAACAATTTGCTCAATCTCCTGTTCAAGATATATCACACTGCCATCTTCATCTTTTTTATCATAAATCACAAAATTATTATCTGATATAAATGCTTGCCTTCTAGCCTTCATAGCTTCTTCATAGGCTTCTTTGACCTGATCAAGTCCTTCATGTACTTGGCTACATCCCACATAATACCCACGTAACTCTGATTTTAATATCTTATCTCTTTGCGAATTGTCCACGATGAATATACCCTGTCCATTCACATCTTGTAAAAAAGTGACCCCATCTACTGATTGGAACTCGTCGTTATAATTAGTACAATATATAATATAGTCTCCTTCAAAGAAACTTGACGAAAACTGTTCTAATATAAGTTCATACTCCTTTGCATTCCTATCGTCATTGATCATTAGTTGTTTCAATTGTTGATATCCGATATTTAGCATTGTATCTTTATTATTCTTTGCTTTTACTAACTCCTCTTCTAGCTTGGTAAGTATCTCTGCTAACTGTGTCCGTTCAATTGGCTTAAGAAGGTAATCTCTCACTCCATTACGAAGCAGTTCAACCGCATAAGAAAAATCATCATACCCACTTACTACTACAATCAGCGGGACATGGTCACATGTTTGTACCTCTTTTACTAACGTAATCCCATCCATCTTAGGCATCCTAATATCAGTAATTACCACATCAATCTCTTGGCTACGAACAATTTCTAACGCTTCAAATCCATTCTTGCACTCCATAACCATAGAAATTGGTACTCCAGAGCGTAATGCCATAGCTTTAATTCCCTGTCTTATTAGTTTTTCATCCTCAACTATTAATAAAGTGTTCATAAAACTCCACCTCTCCTATTTGACAGCTAAACTTTTGAATCAAAAGGTATTCTCATAGAAACCTTTGTGTAACAACCATATCTAGAGGAAACTTGTAATCCATATTCTTTTCCAAAGTGAATTTGAATTCGGTCCTGCACATTCTTCAGACCAATCCCAGTACCAATTCCTCCACTTGCTTCAAGATCATCTTCAATCTTTTCACGCAATCGTTTGACTTCATCTTCCGTCATACCTTTTCCTTGATCTGTTATTTCGATGATGAAATCCTGTATCAGAACAATGCCTTTTATGTAAATATTAGTATCCTCCGCAAGGTCTTCAATTCCATGACTGATTGCATTCTCAACAATTGGTTGTAATGACATCTTAGGAATCTCCTGTTCCCATAACACCTCTGGGATATTAAGAGATAGATAAATTTCATAATCAAACCTTAGGTTCATTAATGAAATATAATTTTGTATGTATTCTACCTCTTGTCGTACTGTTACATTCTTTGCAAGGCCTTTCATACTATAACGCAACATAATTCCAAGTGAAGTTACCGCATCTGCAATATCATACTTTTCTTCAATCTCTGCCATCATCTTGACAGACTCTAATACATTGTAGATAAAATGTGCGTTGATCTGATTTTGTAACGCCCGAATCTCGGAATTCTTGGCAAGGATTTCACGATCCAAATTATCTTTCATCAGCAATTTAATATTATCTAACATAATCCCAATTTGATTTGCTAGTTCACCTAATTCATCAGTACCACAATCAGGAACCACTACATTAAGATTTCCGCCTTGTACTTCACTTAATGTATCAAAAAGCATATAAAAACGTTTTACCATAGTCTTAACAACAAAATGAATAATAACAAATAATAAAACCATAATTCCTAGTATAATGAATAGATAAAAGCCACTCGATCTAGTCAAATTACTTCCAAACATATCTAGAGAAATCACCTCAATATAACTTCCACCAAGTTCAGGAATTGGCTTGGTAGTTATAATCATGTTCTCTCCTTGAATCTTAATCTTCTCACTAATCTCTTGATCCACACTAGACGCTATTGACATAATATCTTCCACCAAATTGTTCCATCGATTTCCTTCATCATGATTATAATATCGCTTTCCAGCCTGATCAATAAAACAAGACCATTTTGAATCATTATTCTCAAAGAGCCCGTGAAATATATCTTCCATCTTTACAGCTACTTCAACATAACCTAAACTACCATATGTATAACTGGGCATCTTAGTTGTAAGTGACATAACATGTTTCGTAGGATTTGATGATAACTGAAACAAATCATCTGTATAATCATATAACCAAGAATATTGTAGATTATCATCTATTAACATTTGTGTATTTTTCATTCTACTCTTACGATATATTATAGGGACCATCTCTAACATAGTATCATTATCTACATACACATGAATCTGGTATAGATAAGGATTACTATTAACTAGTCGTTCCATACTAACAATATCTTCTCTACTAAAACTTATCATATCCTCAACAGAAATCTTTTCTCCAGAATGAACTCGTTCAAGATAATTGGTTAAGTTCCCATTGTTTAAAAAAACTTGTGTTGACATATTGCAAAGTTCTACTGTCTTTTGCACGTTCGCATAGACTTGGTTAACAGATGATTTTGCCAAAAAGATTTTATCGTTTTTCTCTTTTTCCTCTAGATTCATGATGATAACAAGAAAAAGAACTAGAATAGGAATAAAGGCAAAACAGAACACTGTCAAAGAAATTTTATGCGTTATTTTTAGCTTATTTTTCCAACAACATCTAATTTCCCTCATATTTCCACTCACTTTCTTGCTAACTTATCTCTACCTTGTTCCTCTTAAGATAATTTGTGCCCTAATTATATATCTTCTTTAGCTATATTATATCATACCACTAGACAGTATCCAATTCTTTTTCATCATTTTACAACAAAGATTGATACAGTGCTCTCAAGATTATGTGCAGCATCACTTAATTGTACAGCAATTTGACTCAGGTCCTTAGCCGAAACGATCTGACTTTCCATAGCATTACTAAGTTCGCCAGTTGCAGCAGAGGTTTGTTGCGTAGTTGCAGATATACTTTCAACCGCTATTAGTGTATCATCTTTGTTCTTCTGTATCGAATCAATTCCCTTCATAATTACAGAAAGATTTGATGTGAGCTGTTCTACATAACTTCCTATGCCCTGAAAAACAGATACAGTTTGATTTAAAGTATCACCTTGTCTATCCACTATACCTTCAGCTTGCATAGCAGTATCAACAGTTTCCTTTGTTTGTCTTGATATTTCACAAATAATACTTTCAATTTCAGTTGCAGCATTCTTAGATTGCCCTGCAAGTTTACGAATCTCATCTGCAACGACTGAGAAACCTTTACCTGCTTCTCCAGCTCTTGCTGCCTCAATAGAAGCATTTAACGATAACAAATTCGTAAGATCCGCCAACTCATTAATTGTTTGTAATATCTCGTTAATAGCAGTAGTTTTTGTATGTAAGACCTGAATATTCTGAATAACTTTCTTAGTTATAGCAGCTGTATCATTCGCACATCTAGACAAATCATCAACTATAACAATTCCTTCGTCTACCTGTCCTTTCGTACCTATTACAACTTGACTAATTGCAGAAGCATTATCAGCTACCATCTCTATTTGTTCCGATAGATTTGTCATCTGATGAAAACAATTCATAGCATCTTCTGCTTGTTGTCCTATGGCATATTCTATGTCGGTTACATTCTTCGCAATATAGTTGGATTTTTCCAACATATCCTCTGTATTGCCTGTTACTGTAGTAGCATTATTAAGAACATTCTCACTAACATTAGTCATCTGAACAATCAGGTTTTTCATTCCTAACGTCATATTCTTAATTCCTTTCGAAAGTGACTGGAATTCATCTTTTCTTTTCAGTGATACATTTACTGTAAGATCACCTTCTTCTAGATGTTTTAAACCTGTATTAATTTTAGTAATAGCATTACTAAAACCAGATGCCAATATCGTTCCAATTATAATTGCAATGAAAGAAGCTACGATTACAATTACAACTGTTATTGAACGCATCTCATCCGCCTCTTTTGTTATTACTCCTTTTGGTATTAAAGCATAAACTGCCGCCTCTTGTTCTGGTAGATTAATATATTGATAAAGATATGTCTTCCCTTCAATATCCACATATGTATGTACTTCATCTCTATCACTTACTATATCATCTGTATCACTATCACTTGTATCTATCACTTCGTCAAACTGTAGAATCGGTTTTTCTTTATAAAAAGCTTGCTCCATCAATTTAAATTCCTCATTACCACTACAGATTATCTCTTTTCCATCAGAGGTAATAAAACCGACGATGCTACCCTCCCCAAACTCTGCATTTTCCAAAGCGTTATATATGAACTCCTTTTTAATATCGATAGATATTATCCCCATCTTCTTATTATTTTTATTGTATAGATACTTGCTAAATACAATACCATAGCCTTCACTGTCTTGTTGCATAATGGAGTCCATGTATGTATGATATCCACTCCACATACTTTTCTTCTCTGACTCTAGAAATTCTTTTCCTTCTTTTGAATCACTAAATGTACTGTATAAAGACTGTGGTGCAGTTCCTTTAGTTGAAACACTTGCTCCGTATTCACCAAATATCGTAATATTCTCTACGACATAATCCCCCAGTGTATTGGACTCAATGGCATTCTGTACTAATTTATAAGTCTGCAATTCTTCGACTGTATTTCCTTCATATTCCCCCGAATAATAATCCTTTATACTTTCATTTATATTAATTTGCGTCGCTTTTGCCATTGCGGCATTAAATCCTACTTGGTAATAATCTGCCATCATTCGTATCGTACTCAGACTAGAGGACTCAAAGTTATTAATCAATCCCTTCGAGGCTTTCTGATAGGTAACCATCCCAAGTAAAACGATACAAAGAACGGGTATAAAAAAGGCGGTAATTAATTTAACTCTTACACTGTTTAATTTATTACCAACCGCTTTATTAACTTTTCTATTTTTGTTAACTTTCTTATCCTTTTCCCTAGACTTCTTCATAGACTCCTCCAAATCTGGTACTCTATATCTTAATTATAAATTAGGGCTGCTACAAAACATAATCTATTTGCTACAGCCCTAAATTAAGATATTAAGTTAATTGCATTATACTAAAGTTAAACTAGTTAACTCCTAATTTTTCTTTTGCGTTATTCATCAATTCTGTCTGCTTTTCAATCACCTTATCAAGACCATAGCCTTCTCGCTTCTCAAGGAAAGAATTCCAGATCTTATCGAATTCTTCATCAGATTTAGCTAATAATAACTGTGGTAATACAACACCCCATTCATTATCAATCTTAGATTTGATATCTGCTTCTTCAGAATCTGCTTCTAATGTAATATCATATTGTGAAGTTGTCATAACATATGGGAATGTCCAACGCTCCATTTGTCCTAGTGGTTCTGGAGTAGGTTCAGCCCATTTTAACGCCATTGCATTATCTTGGAACATCCAGTATGTTGAATCAGCACCATATTTTTGATCATAAGCACTACGGTCTGTATTACATAATTCTTTTACATCATCATACATCTTTTCTACACCATTAGCGTCATAATCCCAAGTTTCACCTTCAACACCTAACCAAGTCATATGTTGTCCATGCTCACTCATGAAATACGAGAATAATTGGATTGCACGGTCAGGATTCTTACAGTTTTTAGAAATCATATTTACACACCAACCATTGATACCTGTACCTGGTAATGTATAATCATCACCTTTTGAATTCTTAGGTCCATCTACAGCAATATAGATACTATTAGGATCGTTTGCATATAAGATCTTTTCTTGATCTTGTAAATCTGTTCTTTGATATAACATACAGAAGTAACGTCCTTGAGCAATCTTTTCTTCCATCTGTGCTCTCTTATCTATAAAGATATCATCTGCTAAATATCCTTCTTCACCAAGTTCACGGAATGTCTTTAACCAACGAACTAATTCTGGATCTGTATAACGATCATAGTATTGTCCGTCTTTTTCATATGGTATTGCTAAGAAGTTACTTAGATATTGATCAAATGAAACATTACCTGTTGTACCGAACTCATGAGCTCCGATTGGAATTAATGGTTGTCCATTAACCTCTGGAAATTGCTCAGCTGCTGCCCTAACTGCTGCTTTGAATCCTTCCGGTGTAGTCATATCAGGACTACCGATTGCTTCATAAATATCTTTTTTTACTAAGAATGTTTGGTTTGAAGAGATGTTATCATACTTTTCATAATCTTGTGGAGAGAATGAAGAGTTTGGATATCCATAGATATGGCCATCATCTTGTGTAAACCAACCAACACGACCTTCATCAGCTACTTCAAACCAATATGGATCATATTCATTCGCTAATTCATCTAATGCATATACCATACCATCTTCAATCATTTGATTAACTTGACCTTCATACCAACCAAGAGTTAAGATATCAGGCAATGTATCTGATGCGATTAAAGAGTTTAATTTCTCAGCCTCGTTACCAGCTGGTACGATAAATTCAATGTTACATCCTGTTTCTTCTGTGATTTTCTTAGATACCAAATTCTCTCCCCATGGAGTTGTAAACCATGAGAAATTAATATACCAAGTAAAATCAACTTTTTCGTCAGCATTTTGTTGCCAACCTGGCGTAACTTCACCTGATTGTGCTGCATCAGTTGTTTCTGTTCCTTCTGTTGACTCTGTAGTATCTTCTACAGATGATTGCGTTTCTTTCGAATTATTGTTCTTGTCTTTCTTAGCGCTACAACCAACAACTGAAAACATCATCGTTGCTGCAAGTAACAATGCAATACCCTTTTTGAACTGCTTTTTCATAGCGTTTCCTCCCTTTAATACATTATAATTTATTCCTTAACTGCTCCTACCATCATACCTTTAACAAAATATTTTTGTAGGAATGGATAGACACAGCAGATAGGCAAAGTAGTGATAACCATTGCTGCTAATTTTATTGATGTTGATGTTGTATCTGAAGTTTGAATCTGTACCGATATATTTCCAGCCATCTGTGAAGATTGTACTTGTGCAACTAATCTATATAAGAAGGTCTGAATTGGCTCTAAATCAGTACGATTAGTCATATACATCAAACCTCCAAAATAATCGTTCCATTGTCCTACACCAGCGAATAATGCAATTGTTGCAAATACGGGTTTTGATAATGGAATAATAATCTTACGGAAAATTGTTAAGTCGTTTGCTCCATCGATCTTCGCAGATTCTTCAAGTGCCGCTGGAATTTCTTTAAAGAAGTTAACAAATATTAATAAGTTAAAGAAATTGAAAGCTGCAGGTATTATGTAAACCAAGAAATTGTTTAATAAGTTTAACTCTTTGAATAAGAGGAACGTAGGTATCAAACCACCTGAGAAGAACATAGTAACTGTTCCAATTGCCATATAATACTTTCTACCAATCAATCTAGCCTTTGATAATGGATAAGCTACCATCGCAGTAAACAAAACATTAAGTGTAGTACCAATTAACGTCTTTGCTATGGTTACTTTAAATGCTTGCCCAACACTTCCATTATTAAATACACTCTTATAATTCTCTAATGAGAATTTTCTAGGCCACCAATAGATTCCGCCCTGAAGTGCATCTGTTGCATCATTTAATGAATTCACGACTACATACCAAATTGGATATAGACATACAAAGCAGATTAACAACATAAATATTACATTACAAGTATCAAATATTATGGTTCCACGGGAACGTTTAATTTTACTTTTAGTTTTCATCGAATCCCTCCTAGTATAATGATCTGCCCAAGCATTTTTTACTTGTTTTATTTGCAATGACAAGTAATAACAGAGCAATTACCGATTTAAAGAGTCCGACTGCCGTTGCATAAGAATATTTACCCATTGTCATACCAACTTGATATACATATGTGTCAATAACCTGACTTCTTGATACGTTAATCTGATTCTTAAGAATTAATACTTGATCAAAGTTTGAATTTAATAAACCTGAGACCTGTAAAATAAGCATTAATGCAATCGTACCTGTAATAGATGGTATTGTAATCTTAAAAATCTTCTGCAACTTAGTTGCACCATCTACAGTTGCGGCTTCATACATCTGCTGATCGACTCCTGCGATTGCTGCCAGATAAATAATTGCTGACCACCCCAGTTCCTTCCAACTATCTGATATCACTGATATCCCCCAGAAGTATTTCGGATCACCAAGGAAAGAAATCGGTTCTTTTATTATGTTTGCAGCTACTAAAAAGTCATTAATAACGCCTGTTTTTGATAACCATGTTACCATGATTCCACCAAGTACTACCCATGAAAGGAAGTGTGGTAAATATGAAATCGTTTGTGCTATTTTTTTGAACTTTACATTTCTAATTTCATTTAATAACAACGCAAATATAATTGGTAATGGAAATCCAATAAATAATTTCAATAAACTGATACCTAATGTATTCTGCATGATATTAAGGAAATTATCGTCCATAAAAAATTCTTTAAAGTACTGTAATCCAACCCATGGGGCTTCTGCTATACTTCTCGTAATTTTAAACTTCTTAAAAGCAATTACTATACCACCCATTGGAATGTAGTTGAAAACCAACATCCAAATTACTCCTAGTAATGCCATTGCCTGAAGGTACTTTTGATTTGCTAATTGCTTAAAAAAACTAGCTTTGTTCTTATATTTGATTTTCTTCGGTTTTTTCGTTGTCACAGCTGTATCTGCCATGTTCATCCCTCCGTCCTTTTTATACCTTAATTATAACTGGTATTGGTTTCGTAGTTAATGACACTAATTTTAATTAGGTGTCATTTTTTTAGGATCTCAAACTTCGCACATTAAAAGCTTCATTAAAGTAGGTAATTGCTATATTCATAAGAAAAACTATCTGAACACGTCAGCACTTGATTGAGCAACGCGAAATCTTAGTACTGCTACGTGTGAAGCTAAGCGAAAGCGGGTTTTTCGTTGAATATAGCAGTTAGCTACTCCAAGGAAACTTCAAGTGCGAAGTTTAAGTCCGGAAGTTAAATTAGAACTTAACCGAATTCCATACTTTCTTTTGTATTGTGATTTGGTGTCCGTCTTTCAATTGTCCATAAACATCTTGATCTGTTAAATTAGCACCCTCATAAACGTCTTGGTAATATCTCGTCGCTAACGCAATCTTCTCTTGAATATAAAGTATTTTATCCTGGGTTAATCCAGTGTTCTTCATATCTTCTTGTGGTATCGTGATAAGTATGTTCTCTGTTTTATCCTTACTGTCAGTGATTTCTGCATCTGTCAGTTCATATCCTTCTTGAATCGCTTGCCTATATAGAAGCTCATAACGAATGGCATTATCCATTGCTTCTTGCTTCATTACTTCTCCTATTGTCCTTCCATCTCCATAATCACGATTCATATAATCCGTATCATTCACAAATGATGCGTATAGTTGCCCTTGCATTCTAGATAACGTCACATGATATAAAACTTCATCTAGATAGATTTGCTCTTTATCAATTGTTACTACCACTGTGCTTGTTGGATCATAGTTGACCTCACGTCTTGTAAAGCAGGCTATGACAATTCCAAGAATCAATAATACAATAACTATACATATCCAAATAGACCTTTTTCTTTTCATCTTTCATTCCTACTCTTTCTATTATTCGGTATTTAGTACTCGCCCCTATGTAACACTGGGGCGAGTACCACACTACCTACCTATTCTTCTTTGATAAGTAATGTAACAATACTATGGGCTTTCACAGTCAGTTCTGTACCTTTTCCATATTCTCTTAACACTACCGGGATATCGTTATCTTGTTTGTTTAATAGAACAACAACTTTTTCTCCATCTGTATTCAAGAAAGCTGTCACCTCAATCAGTTCCGTATATTTAGTAACAGCAATTCTTCTAGCACCACCACGAATATACTTACTGAAATGTCCTACATAATAATAAGCAAGCCTTTTTTCATATGTGCCATTATTACAATCACACATAATTGGAGCTGCACAAAGATTATTTACATGATTAGGTCCACCTTTTTCATCTAGTACTAAATTCCAATCTATATAGCCATTCATACCAGCATTAAGGTTTCCAAGAATATCATGTGCATACATCTCTGCCTTATATACATCATTAGAATCCATAAATCTGCTGTATTCTACACAACCTTCTGTGAATAGTAACTCCTTATCTGGATATTGCTCTCTCACAAGACTAACTGCTTCAAAATGATCTCCCGTATACCAATGGAATCCAACTCCGGCAATGTACTGAGATGCCTTCTCATCTTTCAAGATATCTTTGGCACGTTCATACATAATCTCTTTATTATGATCCCAGATATAGATTTTAACATCTCCAAGACCTTGTTCTTCCATAATAGGCCCTAAGAAGTCACGAACAAATTCCATCTCTTCCTCAGCACTATAGCGACAAGAGTCCCATTCCTGTGTCGCCTCAGGTTCATTCTGTACCGTAATCATAGTTACTGGTATACCATCTTCTAGACAATCCTTAATATATCTACAAATATACTCTGCCCATAACTGTCTATACTCACCTTTTAATTTTCCTCCATGATTCATCTCACCATTAGTTTTCATGAAAGCCGGCGGGCTCCATGGTGATGCAAGAAATTCAATCTTCTTAGATGAAACTTGCTGTGCTAGGCGAATAAATGGTACGATATACAATTGGTCTCTTTCTCTAGTAAACGTATTAAGTTCCGTATCCTCTGAATCTTCTACATAAGCATAATTTCCAAGAGAGAAATCGCAACTATTAATATGAGTTCTTCCTATTGTATAACCAATTCCACTTTCTCCAAAATAAGCTTCCGCGATTTCTTTTTGTTTCTCTTCACTCAGTTTTGAAAGCGTATATCCAGCAGATTCTGTGAACGCTCCACCAAATCCACGAATCTTCTGATACGTAATCTCTGGGTACAGATTCACAACATTCATATTTCCAACTTCCGTTCCCTGTACCATCTCAGTTGTTTCTAAAAACTTTGAATCATTATAGTTTGTTGTTATTGATGTAATCTTCATTTAGTTTATTCCTCCAATCAAATACTGAATTGATACTGCTTCACCGTTTCGGATTCGAATTGCTGAATCCCCTTTTATGATACCGTCTTCATAAGTTATATTAGTCCCATCTCCCCAAATAACCTCTGCTGAATGAACAACATAATTTCCTGGTATTACATCCATCTTATTCTCTATGCTATAGCATACCTTTGTTTTACTAAATAGCACTGCTTCTATTTTGCATTCTTCTGATAATAGATAACTTGGAATAGCAGGTTTAAGTTCCATTACAAGTTCTCCATCACATACTACAAACGGCGTCTCTCCAAACATCATAATCTGCCACATATTAAGGAATTCAGCTGTTGAACCACTAAGTCTTGCAACAAAACCTTTTCCGTGAATCCCTTCATTAGGATTTGCACTACTAGCTATGAAAGATGAATTCTCTAACACGCTTCTACCATACATCTCATAATCAAGGAATGGTACACACCCATTATGGAAATCCTCAAAAAACTCTGAATATAATCCTGCTTTAAGAAGTTCCAACAGGTATTTGTATTCCATGTGTAACCATATGGATTCATTCTCTAGCCAACCAGGTGTGAATGCTTTACAACGTCCAATCTCATAAGATGCCTCTTGTAATGATGTATTCACTTTATACATAGATAACTTCTGATCATACAGATTACTTTCTTTCACTTTGTGGTATAAGGATTTCTTTTCTTCGTCTTCACTTACAATTTTCATATAACGTACAGGACCTTCTAGAAAATATGGCATTCTTACAATTTCGAATTGTTCTGGTATAATTATATTTTCTTCCTCGCGATACTTTGTCACCTCATAACTAAAGTATGTTGGACATAAACCGTCACCGTATACCATAGCCTTTTTAATACCATGTTCCACTACGGCTAACCAGTTTTCAAGAAGATTTACTAAGTAGCCATTAGATAGAGCTCTTTTTTCTCCAGACACTCCAAATACGGTCTTTTCTCTATATTGTTCTTTGCAGTCATTACAAGCATTCCAAAAATCTAATTGTTGGCCCATGTCTTCAATCTTATTCCCACCTGAATCCTGGACTAATTGATTTGTAATAACCTCCAACGCTTCTATCAACTCTGCTAATTCACTGAATACAATTACCGATTGGCGATAAGATATTAGTTTCTCAATAGCAAACTTTAACATTCTAGCAAGCTCATATGTCTCTGCCATAGATGAACCGAATATACCTGGGAGTCCATTAAGAGCATCATACCAACCAGGTTTTCCACCTTCCATCTCTACTCCCATACCATAAGGATCAAGTGTTGCATATTTTAAAGTGCTAAGTAGTAAAATCTTCTCCATTAGATTTCCTGTTACTACTTCACCTTTCCCATAAGCACTTCTTAACTTATCGTTATTACAGTCTTTCTTTCTTATTTTATCAAGGAAATTATATTGTCTAATCCCTTTGTCAGTCTTCACATAACGATTCTTTCTTGGTAGAAGTGTCACCTTTGTTTCGAAATATGTATAGCTAGCATCTTCAAATAGTAATTCTTTCTCATTCTCTGGATACACATGAAGATATTCCTCCACTAGGTCTAGGTTATATGTCCAATGATCACTCCAATACCCTTCTCCAAATGAACCCGTTGTCTCACCATGTGCTTGCCTAAGCACCATCTCTATAAACTCCTTCTCTCGCTCTTCATCCTTCCATTGACATTCCTCTAATGTCATAAAGAGTTTACCTGGAGTAAATTCGCTCTCTAGAAGTTTTATTAATTTCAACTTACTTGCTTCCGGTACAATTCGTATTATCTTCTCTACTTGCTGTTGTTCTAATGTATAGCTAACCTTTTCTACGGCCAAAGGATTATAGCCATCTATTTGAATCATATTATAAAAAGTCCTTATATTCGTATCCTTCACATATGGTTGAAAACGTACATCTTCTCGACGATTCTGATTCACATCTCGGAAGTTACCATTTCCCTGTGAATAGTATTCAGGTAACATTCGAAAATAATTGTAATCTCTCTCTATATCTCCGTGCTTTCTAGAATATAAATAAAAGATTTTGTTTTTAGCTAATTCAATTGGATAACCTCCACGTAGAACATTATCAAGATACGTCTGTTTGCAATATTCATCAAACAATTCATTGCCTGTCTTCGTCTCAATTGAATTACATATCTCTTCTATAAGAGCATTACCTTCTTGTTGCTTTTCCATATAAAATTCTGGTTGTAACCATTTTTCACTGCAAGTACTAAGAATCTGTTTATTCTCTACTTGACCAAATAATTCATATAGATGAATCTCTTCACCAGCTTTTACCGTTCTTTTCTCTGCGAAGAAACAACATGGTAAATTATTCTGTGTTACTTGTTTCTTCGTAATAAGTCCATCTAATGATTCATTTCTAAGGCCTACTGCCTCATTAAGCCCCGTATCATAATCAAATACAACCTCAGGATCAACTAGTGTCACCACCCCCTCACCAAGATCATTGATGGCATGTGCAAAATTTCCGCCTTCAATGCCTTGTACACTGGCAGTATCCTCCATACTTACACGAACTCGAAAATAAGGCATCTTTGTATCCACATCTTCTACTTGCATCCATGCCTTTGTTGTCTGTCCCATCTCTTTCATAGATCCCATATTAACACCATAAGGAATAACAGCAGGCATACCGTCTAATACTTCAAGCACACATTCCTCATCTGACACATTCTTGATACTCACTATACGAACTAAGGCACCCACTTTTTCACCTGGTAACGTATAGTAGGTTACTCTAGTCTCTATCTGGTGTAGCTCATCATAATGTTTAATTTCTAACTCATTCATACCAATCGCCATGCTAGTATTGCTCGAATCGGCTTTAAATGGTTCAAAGTAATTACCATCTTTTTTAATAAAAGTACGAAATCCTTGAATCTTTACATTCTGATAAGCCTGATGTGCAGGGAAAAATTCCATAATAGCACGATCTTTACAGTCCACACCAAAGCTTGTTACACCTTGACCACGATTCACATAATAACACCAAATCGGAATACCATTCTTACCACTAATACCAGGCAAGAAACTAGCGAATGTAGTTTTCTTTCCATAGTTATCAATTATATATCTTTTATTTTGATCTAAATTGTTTTTATTTTGGTTACTGTGTCCTAACATATTCTGTCTCCTTTTTTGAATAACTATTTACCGAAGAATCACTCTTATTTGTTGGTTCATTTCTTTTAATAAGCTTTGAAGATATTCTTTCTTGCATATACAAGACTCTTTATTAATTACAACCTTGTCTTTATCTTCGATAAGCTTATCATTAACATATACCTCAGCTACTTGATATTCCCCATATTCTTTGCCAGCTCCATTAACAATCTCAACTTCAATGTTATGTTCTGCAAAAACTGAAGCTATCTTAGCTGTATTTGCTTGATCAAATTGCTCTTTCAATAATTTAGGTTCTATTAACAAATCTCCACCTAAACCTCTGACACCAAACATCTGGGTTACTACTGTTAACATAAGCCAACTTGCCGCACCAGTTAGATAATGATACATACCTCTTCCTTTATCATTAAAATACTCTGGTATACCCGGATAAATCTTACTAACTTCAGCATTACAAACTTGTTTATAGAGAGCATCGATTGCTTTATAACCTTCTTTTACAAAACCTCTCTTGTATAAGGCGTTAGCATACATCACTGTCATATGTGAAAATACAGCCCCATTCTCCTTATGTCCATAAGCAAATCCAAACATTCTACCTAGATTTAGTTTTAATTCTTTAAAGTCTGTATTCAGACGATATCCACCAACTTCTGCTTTGTAAAGATACTCATCTGCTGCTTTAGTCATCATCTCAACCTGCTCTGATGTAGCAGTTCCTGACATTATGGTAAACACTTGACTTGTTAACATCATTCGGCTTCCTTTTTCAAAGATTCCTTCAACCTTCTCACCAGAATTATCATAATAGCCATTAAACCAACCATGACAATCCATCTCTGATTGATTTTCTTCAATCCATTCCGTACCTCGAATATGTTTCTTGAGCCATTCCGCTTTCTCATTCAGGTTACTCATTAATTCAGTAAGAGAAACACTTCTTAACTTACCTGATATATTCTTACTACTTCCCGCGTAATACTCTTTTAACAATGATCGTTTCTGTGCCACACTCTCATACAATTCGACATTATGATCAAGCAATATAAGCATTTCTTCTGCTATCTCAATCTCATCAATTCCTGAATCTATTAGCTGCTTACATAATCTTGTCAATGTATCAAAGTTTCCAGCATAGGCCGCAGTAAATGCAACACTTTCTCCTCTTTCACTTGCCATATCAAGTGCATCATTCCAGTCTGCACCTCTAAGCCTCATATGGTTATGTTCTCCAACGTCGTAGAATGCAGTGAGATTCTCAAGTAAGATATGTTCAAATATACTTCCTTCATATGGATTACCATCTTTTGTTATCAAGCATTTACTGTCCGAATTACTCCAATCGGAATCAATTGCTTCACCACGCTCTATTTGTTTATCCTTAAAATAGGTTGCCTTTTCTAATAGAATTGATAAATCTCCGGTTTGTTGAATATATAGATCAGTAGTAACAAGTGGCCAGAATCCATGATCCATCCATACCCTTGTTATATTGTTTCTATCAGCAATGAATTCTCCTTGCTTCTCCCCAATGATCGTAGCATTGCTTCCATCCATTCTTACTCCAGCATAATTGTTAATTATCGCTTCCCTAACACTGCTTGGATTTATTAAGGTAAGTGCTAGACAATCTTGCCATAAATCTCTCCAGCCTCTTCCCCCTTTTCCATAATCATGATGAGGTAAGAAGGAACAACCATAGATACGTCTTAGAATCGGTTGAAAACTAACCCACTGCATAAAATTATTGAAGTTAGAATCTCCTGTTTGAATATTTACATTTCGCTTCTTATCCCAGTATCTTAGCATTTCTTTATATGCTTTCTCTACTTTGTCTTCCGTATCGTATCTTCTGATAATTTCTTCAATTGACTCTGCGTTATTATCTGTACCAATTAATATGATGAAACTGTATTCCTCCTGTGGTCTTAATATCATTCTCTCAAATTGAATGGCGCCCATTGCTTCGTATCCATTCATACTACAATCCTTCTTCACAGTAGGTTGTCGATTGAAGATCGTAGTAGGTCTTAAGAAGTCTCCACCTTCACCTATATATTCTTCTACCACTGGATAAAATCCTTCTGGTTTATTACCTTCACCGGTACAGCCAGCCACATAATAAATCTTTTCATTCTTCTGATGACCTCTTTCATCAAAAGAAAATGTTGGCTTTACGTACACTCCATACTCTCTTGTCTCGATACGATGTAGCAATGATGTAACATGACGATGGTCTCTGATGTTGTCTGCCGACCTACCATATAAAGGTATTGCAGCTGTAGCTGTAAACTCAAGGTTTTCGCTACTTATATTTCGTATATCCACTTTCATAATCTCAACATTATCTTCGGTAGGTACAAAAGAAAGGATTTTAGAACTTATCCCATATTCATCAGAAACTCGATACATGGTATGATACAACCTCCCAGCATCAAGTAATGTTTTTTCTTTCTTATCCGTTAATTGACTGTTTAACTGATTCATTGACATTCCTGTCGCTGACCACAAACCTTTTCCTACTATATCACACCAGAAATTCCTGCTTACCTTATTGTTATGTAAATCCTCACTACTAACAGGTTGTAACACAAAGCTATTTTGATCCATCTTACAATCCCCACCTAATAGTGGTGTTACTGAACTTTTCAATCCTATTTCATTAGCGATAGGGAAATAGAGATAACTTGTATTCTCTGGGTCTTTTACTTGAAACGTTCCTTTATTGTCTGTAAATTTATACGATAACATCTCGTCTAGCCTCCTATCTTATAAGCTCATAATCTAGCTTTTCTACTATTAATTATAAGAACTACAGGTTCTGATTACAGGTATGTAATTTTTTATTAGGTCTACTTTTTTTATTTTTCGATTAACAATGCCATATAAAGTATAAGGCAAAAAAATACCCTACTTGGAACCTTATCATTTGATAAGACCCCCGGTAGGGTATTCGTGTGAAATTCAAGTTTATTTATTTGTTAAATACTCATCTATTCCTTTAGCGGCAGCTTTACCAGCTCCCATTGCAAGGATAACAGTTGCAGCACCAGTAACAGCATCTCCACCAGCATAAACGCCTTCTTTTGAAGTCTGTCCTTTTTCTTCATCTGCTATGATACATTTGTACTTGTTGATATCTAAACCATGAGTTGTTGAGGAAATCAATGGGTTTGGACTAGTACCAAGAGACATGATAACTGTGTCAAGGTCAAGTACGAATTCTGAACCTGCAACTTCTACTGGTCTTCTTCTGCCAGATGCATCTGGCTCACCAAGTTCCATCTTAACGCAAGTCATTCCTTTAACCCAGCCTTTTTCATCAACTAAGATTTCTTTTGGATTAGTAAGTAAATCAAAGATGATCCCTTCTTCTTTAGCATGGTGAACTTCTTCCACTCTTGCTGGAAGTTCAGATTCACTTCTTCTGTACACAATATGTACTTCAGCACCAAGTCTTAATGCAGTTCTTGCAGCATCCATAGCAACGTTTCCACCACCAACTACAGCAACTTTCGTACCAGCTGCGATTGGAGTATCATATGATGGATCAAAAGCTTTCATAAGATTATTACGAGTTAAGTATTCATTTGCTGAGAATACACCATTTGCATTTTCTCCAGGAATACCCATGAATTTAGGAAGGCCAGCACCTGAACCGATAAATACCGCTTCAAATCCCTCTTCTTCTAATAATTCATCAACTGTTGTTGATTTACCAATAACAACATTAGTTTCAACCTTAACACCTAATGCTTTAACATTCTCAATTTCAGATTTTACTACTGTTTCTTTTGGTAAACGGAACTCTGGAATACCATATGTTAATACTCCACCTGCTTCATGAAGAGCTTCAAAAATTGTTACATCATAGCCAAGTTTTGCAAGATCTCCTGCACAAGTAAGACCTGCAGGGCCTGAACCGATTACAGCAACTTTCTTACCATTCTTTACTTCAGCAGCTTTTGGTTGAACTCCATTCTCTCTTGCCCAGTCAGCAACAAAACGTTCTAACTTACCAATTGATACTGGCTCTCCCTTGATTCCACGAATACATCTTTCTTCACATTGTGATTCCTGTGGACATACACGACCACATACTGCAGGAAGTGCTGAGTATTGGCTAATTACATGATATGCTTCTTCAATATTACCAGCTTCAACTTCTCTAATAAATCCAGGAATGTCAATTGATACAGGACATCCTGACATACATTTTGCATTCTTACATTTTAAGCATCTAGTAGATTCCATCTGCGCTTCTTCTAGGTTATAACCAAGACAAACTTCTTCAAAGTTCTTAGCACGAACTTTAGGGTCTTGTTCTCTAACTGGGATTCTTGTTAACATATCCATTAGTTATTACCTCCGCATCCGCAACCACCATTTTTATGAGTGGCTCCTTCTTTTTCTTTAAGTACTGCTCTTCCTTCTTCTGTCTTATACATCTGTTGTCTCTTCATTGATTCATCAAAATCAACAAGATGTCCATCGAATTCAGGGCCATCTACACAAGCAAACTTAACTTCTCCACCAACAGTTAGTCGACAAGCACCACACATACCAGTACCATCAACCATAATTGGATTCATACTTACTACTGTAGGAATTCCAAGTTCTTTTGTTAACAATGATACGAATTTCATCATGATAACTGGTCCGATTGCAATTACTTGATCATAATGCTTACCTTCATTATTAATTAAATCTTTAATTTTATCATTTACATTACCCTTGAAGCCATATGAACCATCATCAGTTGCAACATAAACATTCTTAGCAACTTTCTTCATCTCTTCTTCAAGAATAATTAACTCTTTGTTACGCGCACCAATGATACAATCTACTTCGTATCCTTGTTCATGCATCCATTTAACCTGTGGATAAACAGGAGCAGTACCAACACCACCTGCTACAAATAGTATACTCTTATTTTTAAGTTCTTCTGGGTTTTCGTCAATTAATTCTGATTTACAACCTAAAGGACCAGAGAAGTCTCTGAATGTATCACCAACCTCATATTCAGCCATTCTTACAGTGGATTCACCTACAGCTTGGAATACGATTGCTACTGTGCCAGCTTCTCGGTCATAATCACATATTGTTAATGGAATACGTTCACCTTTTTCATCCATTTTAACAATTACAAACTGACCAGGGTGGCATGATTTTGCTACACGTGGAGCTTCAATATCCATAAGATAGATATTATTCGCTAATAATTCCTTTTTACGTATTGTAAACATAACTTTCCTCCATACACCGTCATAATCTAGATTAGTAACTATGTAGTTACATAAATCGTGACATAATTCCCTAACTTATAACTATTTAGGTAAGTCAACGCCGCTGAGTTGAAACTGCCTCAAGTAGCATCGACTTACCTTAATTATTGATTATAGTTTATTATCTGTCAAAAATCTAGTACTTACAGCCACTTTTTCTCTTTAATTCATTAATTCGTAAAGAAACAGAGTTCTAAACCTAGAAGATTTAGAACTCCTTCATTATTACAATTTAGAAATCAACTTCAGTACCATAGTAAATGCATGTAAATAATTTTTCCATTTCAGCTGGTGTAATTGTTCTTGGATTTGATCCAGTACAAGCATCACCTACAGCATTTACAGAGATTTCTGCTACTTTTTGTTTAAATTCATCTTCATTAATTCCGAATTCCTTTAATGTTTTAGGAATCTCTAATTTAAGATTGAAATCATCAATCTTATCACATAATGCTTTCACACATTCAGCATCTGTTCCAACGATACCGATTGATCTAGCGATATCTGCATATCTGCCTTCTGCAACTTTTGCATTATATTTGATTACATATGGAAGATAGATTGCATTTGCACAACCGTGAGGAATATGACCAGTTGAGAATGCAGCTCCTGTCTTATGTGCCATTGAGTGAACAATTCCAAGTAATGCATTAGAGAATGCTTGACCTGCAAGACATTGTGCATAATGCATTTGTTCTCTTGCCCCCATATCTCCAGCATATGAATTTTGAAGATGTTCGATTACCATTTGAATTGCTTTGATAGCAAGTGGATCTGTGAATGGTGAGTTCAATGTTGATACATATGCTTCAATTGCATGTGTTAAAGCATCCATACCTGTATGTGCTACTAATTTAGCTGGCATTGTTTCTGCTAGATCAGGATCAACAATCGCAATATCTGGTGTTATGTTAAAATCTGCTAAAGGATATTTGATTCCTTTTGCATAATCAGTAATTACTGAGAAAGCTGTTACTTCAGTAGCTGTACCTGAAGTTGAAGGAATTGCTAAGAATTTTGCTTTTTGTCTTAATTCTGGGAATGAGAAAGGTTGAATAATTTCTTCAAATGTTGTATCTGGATATTCATAAAATACCCACATTGCTTTTGCAGCATCAATTGGTGATCCGCCACCCATAGCGATGATCCAATCTGGTTCAAATTCTCTCATCTGGGCTGCACCTTTCATAACTGTTTCAACGGAAGGATCTGGCTCAACATTTTCATATAATTTTGTTTCAATACCAGCTTCTTTCAAATAAGCTTCTACTTTATCAACGAAACCAAAACGTCTCATTGAACCTCCACCAAGAACTATAAAAGCTTTTTTACCTTTTAAATTCTTAAGTTGCTCTAATGCACCTTTTCCATAGTACATATCTCTAGGTAATGTAAATCTCATCATTATGCATATCCTCCTTAAAATTATGTAATACTTTGCTGTTGTATTGTCTATATTATAACACACTCATTTTCAAAATCAATAATAATTGTGCAAATATTATTTTATTATATTGATATTTAACACGTTTTTTATCATTTTTACTTCTTTTTTACTATTTGTTGCCATATTATTTACATAATCGTTATATATTTTACATTTATATTTGTCTTTTATTTAACCAACAATACCAATTTTGTTACTAATTCTTTATTAGACAATCTTTTCAGTCAGTATTCCTCTTTTTCTACTTGTATATAAAAAATAGCTTACAAAATATTTTCTTTATGGTATAACATATATATGAGAGCTTTGCTAAAGATTAAGGATTAACACTATTAAAAGTGACAATGCTACTTTTAGGGATCACCATACATCTACTATATATAATAGGAGGATTATTATGTACACAATTTTAATTTGCGATGATGATTCTGCAATCGTTGACGCAGTCGCAATATACCTAACACAAGAAAACTATCAAGTACGAAAGGCTTATAACGGGAAAGAAGCACTTGATATTATTCATAATGAACCAATACACTTACTCTTACTTGATATCATGATGCCTATCCTTGATGGTATTCATACCATGATTGCATTACGCGAAGAGGATAACTCAATTCCAATTATCTTCCTCTCAGCCAAATCAGAAGATACAGATAAGATTGTCGGTCTTAATCTAGGTGCAGATGATTATATTACCAAACCTTTTAATCCACTTGAATTAACTGCACGTGTTAAATCAGCATTACGCCGCTACACTAAATTCGGTAGCATTCCAGAAAGTAAGAATCTCTATCAAACTGGTGGTTTAATTATCGATGACGAGAAGAAAGAAGTTTGGGTTGATAACGAATTAATCAAGTTAACACCTATAGAGTACAATCTTCTTAAATTGTTAGTGAAGAACAAAGGTAAGGTATTCTCTATCTCAGAAATCTATGAGCAGATTTGGAACGAGCCTTCATTTGGTGTTGACAATATCGTTGCGGTTCACATCAGACACATTAGAGAGAAAATAGAAATCAATCCAAAAGAACCTAAGTATCTAAAGGTTGCATGGGGAATTGGATATAAAGTAGAAGATCTGTAACTATTTTAATATATACCTGGAGGTTTCCATGAAAAGAATAAAATATTCCCTAACTGTCAAATTACTTGTTCAAGTTGGGTTAGCCGTATTCGGATTTCTCCTTTTATTGTGTTTCTATCATATCTTTCATTATCCCGACTATTATGGAAGCAATGATGAAAAATTCACAGAAACCTATTATTTCGAGAAAACATTTGCTAAATATAATGAACGAGTAGCTGCATATGTTATGTACCGCGAAAATAATTTCACCACTACTCTTCTATCAGATGATGAATTCCCAACGTCTCATATTAATGAAACATTCTTTATGAATGACCTCGTTAGTGACCAGGATAAATTCGAATTCTATAATCAAATTCTTAATGTAAAAGACAGCAATTTCATCTATTATGTAAAGAACTTAACAACAGGAGCTGAGTACTACTCTCCAAACTTAGTATCAGATAAGTATATAAGCCCCTATGATACATCAGATCAGAACGAAATCAAAGCCCAATCAAGTAAAACAGCACACAACGAGAAAACAGCAACTGCTGCAAATGATTCTTCTATATTAGAAGCAAATGTCTCTGACTTTATGAAGAACATATCAAAATGTGATGCTTACCTTGTGCTTAATACCAATAGTACGATATACAATACCAACGTTACTAAGTGGGGTCTCTTAGATTCTCGTACGCTAGAATGGATGTCCACTTGCGTCAAGACACAACTTTCACCGACGACAACACAAACAGATGATACCAGTGATTCAACTGATTCTGAAGATGATATATCAGACACTACAATCCACACTGAGAAGACCGATGATTATGTATTCTATACTGCTACAATCAATAATTTCCCATATAATGGTGACGATTTTTCTCAGGCATATCATAGTTTTCAGACAATGCATCTATCATACAAAACAGCAATCCTTTACTTGCCAATCATCTTTATTATATTCTTGGCATTCCTAATTCTAGGTGTACAGTTTGCTGGCTATAACACAAGATCACGCTCCTTACGTTTAACCTCATATGATAAGTTAAATACAGAAACAATGGCATTAATCATGTTAGTAACATTCTTCTTGTTGCTGAATTGCCTATTTCAACTGATTAATTCTAAGTTTACAGATGAGAATGAATACCTTTTTAGATTATTTGGCATCTATATCGCTATGTACCCGATTTTTATCTATAACTTCTTTAGTTTAGTTAGACGGGTGAAATGCAACGCACTTAGTTCAAACATGTTAGTTGTTCGTATCGGAAATCGATGGAATACTTGGTCACAGAAGTTCTTTGCTCACAAAGAACTCACTTATAGGGCAACATTAATCTGGACAATCTTCTTTGTTCTCACTTTGATAACTATATTATTATTCAAAGTTCCTGGATTTACATTCCTAGGACTTATTGTACTTTGTTTGCTTTTTTTCATATTTGGAAGATATCTTCTAAACGTGGTAACTTCCCTTGGTTATCTCATTAAAGAAACAAAGGAAATTAGTGATGGTGACTTAACTCACAAAATAAACGAGACTGAGGTCACACCAAGTATGCGTATCTTAAGTAAATATATTAACAATATTAGCGACGGATTATCTAATGCTGTGGAGGAGAAATTAAAAAGTGAACGTTTAAAAACTGAATTGATTACCAATGTTTCTCATGATATTAAAACGCCGCTGACCTCTATTATTAATTATGTGGATTTATTAAAGAAAGAACAGCTTGATAACGAAACAGCTATTCAATATATAGAAGTATTAGATTCTAAATCACAACGTCTTAAGACGCTAATCGAGGATTTAGTAGAAGCTTCAAAAGCTTCAAGTGGTGCGATTACACTTCATATGCAAAAAATTAATTTAGTAGAATTAATCAAGCAAACGTTAGGTGAGTTTGAAGATCGTCTGACACAACGTAAATTAGAAATTGACTTAGCCGATGTGGAAGTACCGTTATATATCTATGCTGATGGACGGAGTACTTTTCGAATACTTGAAAATATATTATCTAACGTTAATAAATACGCTATGCAAGGTACAAGAGTGTATATTGATTTAAAAGCAGATGAGGAACAAGTTAGTGTTTCCGTTAAAAACATCTCTGCAACTAGACTTAACATCAGTTCAGATGAACTAATGGAGCGCTTCGTTCGTGGTGATTTATCCCGTAATACTGAAGGCACTGGCCTTGGTTTATCTATTGCCCAAAGTTTAGCAAGTCTACAAAACGGTACATTTAGTATTGTATTAGATGGTGACTTATTCAAAGCAATTCTTACCTTCCCAAGAATCTATTAAGTAGACAGTAAAAGAACAGAAACCGCTTAATTTTTATAAAAGCGATTTCTGTTCTTTTTTGGCTCTTTGTCAACTGCTGGGGCACGAGGTGCGTTGTACCCGCACCAATACTGA
>JAHZFJ010000039.1 GCA_019421365.1 Lachnospiraceae bacterium | reverse complement strand
TGACGATTCAGATAATTTATTATTTTTTATTGTCCTCTTGACAGGTAGCACACCATCTCACATACTAATAAAAGACAATCTTCATGGTTTATGTGGCATCCCGGATTAATATATCCGAGCTCAACACACAAACCATATGAAAGATTGTCTTTTTTATTACATTACAATGAATTTATAATTTGTAAATTAATTGTTTAAAGTAATTATAATTTTAAGTTAGCAAGTAAAGCACCAAGGCCAGTACCAGCTTCTTCTCCTGAAGAGTATTCAAAAGAAACTTCTTCTACATCTTCAACGATTTCTGCATCTTCTTCAACCGCTTTCATGCTAAGACTTACTTTGCCGTCCTTTACATCGATAATTTTAACAGTAACTTCTTGTCCTTCTTTCACCACTTCGTTAGGAGATTTGATACGTTTTCCACAAATTTGAGAGATATGAACAAGTCCTGATAAACCATCACCGATGTTAACAAAAGCACCATATGGAGCAATCTTTTCAATAATACCTGTAGTTACTAAACCGATCTGTAAATGTGTGATCTTATTAGTTTTTGCTAAAGATTCTTCTTCTCTTAACACTTCTCTTGCTGATAATACAAGCTTTTGATTGTCTTCATCAACAGTTATAATAACAACTGTTAAAGTTTGTCCCACATAAGACTCTACGTCTTCCACATATTGAGTTGATAATTGTGAAGCAGGGATGAAAGCACGGATTCCCTCAACATAAGTAATAACACCGCCATTGACAGAGGAAGCGACTTTTACGCTATAACGTTTTTTAGCTTCCATGGCTTCTTTTAATGTATCCCATGCAAGAATATCAGCAGCGCTTTTCTTAGATAAAACAAGATTACCAGTTCTTAAATCTTCGCGTAAAACGACTGCAGTAACAGTATCACCTACTTGAATATCTGCTTTAATTGAAAAGCGTGGGTCATTACTTAACTCAGCTAGAGGAATAATTCCCTCTGTGTAGTAATTAAGATCAACTGTAACTTCTGTATCAGAAACACCGATTACAGTACCAGTAAGAAGATCCCCTTCTTTAATCTTTTTAAAGGATTGATTTAATTCATCTTTAAAATCGTCCATTGAAAGGATTTTTTCTTCTGTTTTAACTTCTGTTTCTATGTTTTCTTGTTGACTCATAATTTCACCTCGTTTATTTATTTACGTGTTTAACTAAACTAATTATAGCACGTATAAGTGTTGCGTGTATATGCCGTATTTGCAAAGAAGATAATTCTTTGTATTGTAATAACAATTATAGCAAATATGTAGATTGGAAACAACGATTAATATGGTATAATAGGGTAATTAAGTAGAGAAGAAATTACATCTAAGGTAGAAAGAAGGAATATCATGCCAGCATTTTTTAAAGAGATAGAATCATTTCGAGGAACTGGAGAGAAGAATGAACTAGGACAGGATCTAGAAAGTTTTCTTGAAGAATATGATACAAACAAGTATGAGAATCCAAGTGTAACGGCAGATATGATTGTCATACAACATCCGAAAGAATTTCATACAGTGGAAGAAGGATTGAAAGTTCTTATGGTAAAGAGAAGGAATCACCCGAGTATTGGTTATTGGGCATTGCCAGGTGGATTTGTCAATATAAGAGAAGATATTGATCTAGCAGCGAAAAGGGAACTCCTAGAGGAAACCGGAGTAGATGATGTAGCAATTGAGCAGCTCTACACATGGGGAGAAGCATGGAGAGATCCCCGTGCTAGAATTGTTACAGTAGCGTACCTTGCACTTCTGGACGAAGGAAGAGAAGTAAAAGCAGGTGATGATGCAGCAGATGCTGTTTGGTTTGATATTAAGTTAAGTAAGAAGGAAGAAGTGGAAGAGGTTAATAGTCGAGGAAGTAATAGAATTAAAACTTTGTACGAATTAGTACTTGTGAATGAAGAAAAAAAGGTAGAGTTCGATGCAACTGTAGAGGTATCTTATAATAAGACTGGAATTATGAAAGAGTATCAGTATCAGGTTTTAACTTCCAATCAGATTGCATTTGATCATCCGAGATTCATAGTACAAGCTTTATTACATATTGAAGGAGTACTATAAGAAAAATTTTAAGTTGTTCAGATACCCATTAATTCATTAAGGGCATATATTATATAGAGCATATAACTGGAGAGAATTATGGATTATGATTTAAACTCAGATTTGAGTAAGAAAGTAAATGATGATGGAGTCGTTGATACTTTCTCTGAAAGGTCAATAAAACAGCAACGGCCGTCGCAACCTCCAAGGCCACCGCAACCTCCAAGGCCACCGCAACCCCCAAGGCCACCGCAGCCTTCAAGGCCACCGCAACCCCCAAGGCCGCCACAACCCCCAAGGCCGCCACAGCCACCAAGACCACCGCAACCTCCAAGGCCACCGCAGCCACCAAGACCACCGCAGCCACCAAGGCCACCTATGGAAGGAATGTGGATATCAAATGGAGTTATAGAGGAGGTTTCTAGAGACCGAGACAATGTACTTGCAACGGTAGTCTATAGAGAAAGACCACGGAGTGCAGAACGGACGATAAGGTTAGTAGTATCAAGAGATACAAGAATTTTTGATGTAAATCGCAAAAGATTAAGACCGGGAGATTTAGAGGTAGGAATGGTTATTGATGCATTTGTTTCAACAGCAATGACAAGAAGTATACCTCCACAAGCGCAGGCTTTCGAGATATTTGTCAATGAGCGCCGAGTATCTAGGCAGGAGACAGTAGGAAGAATTCTACAGGTGAATACACGTGAAAACTTCATTCTTACGATAAGTGGAAACAATACCATAATCCGCTTTAATGTTGGCCCAGAAACAGTTATACTAGATCTGTTTGGACGTAGAATACGGATGTCAGATTTGTTTTCAGGACTTCGGGTGAGAGTGGAACATGCAACATTTATGACCGCAAGTATCCCGCCACAAACTTTGGCATTTGTTATCCAGGTAATTAGATAAATATATTAACAAAAGAATAGCCCTAGACGAAACGATTTGTTTTATCTAGGGCTATTCTTACTTATATGGTTTTAATAACTTAAGCTACAACTACGTTAACTGCTTGTAAGCCACGAGATCCGTTAGTAATATCAAAAGTTACGTTTTGATTTTCTTCTAAAGATTTAAAGCCATCTGTAGCTATTCCTGAGAAATGTACGAATATATCTTCGCCATTTTCGCTGTTAGTGATAAATCCAAATCCTTTTTGTGCGTTAAACCATTTTACTGTACCTTTATTCATGAAAGATACCTCCTAAATTATAATATTTGTATATTCTTCGGTAAAAAAAAATCACATATTTTTGTAAATCATTAAATATATCAATGACTTACAAAAATATGTGAATCAAACTTACATCTAAACTACTCCTTTAGTATAACATGGATTTAAAGGGGTGTCAACACTTATTAATGACTTTCTGAAAAATAAGGTGTTAAAATTATTATATTTAGCTTAAGTATGTAATGAAGTAGTCATCAGAATCGCAGTTTAGTCGTTGGTTTAATTACTTATATAAAAAGAAACAATCTTTCAAAATTGTTTGAAAGATTGTTTCTTTGACTAGTTAGATACGTTATATTTTAAAGCACGGATGGAATTAAATATTGCTATTAATGCAACTCCAACATCAGCAAAGATTGCTAACCACATAGATCCCATACCTATTGCAAGTAATATTAGAACGATAGCTTTAATACCTAAGGATAATACAATGTTTTCTGTTACTATTTTCCGAGTATTTTTGGCGATTTTAATTGCTTGAGCAATCTTCGAAGGTTCATCAGTCATTATTACAATATCAGCTGCTTCAATTGCAGCATCAGAGCCTACGCCACCCATAGCGATACCAACATCAGCTCTTGCAAGTACCGGAGCATCATTCATTCCATCCCCAGTGAAGATTATATTCTTGTTCTTACTCTTCTTATGAAGTAATTCTTCGATTTTATCAACCTTATCGCCTGGTAGTAATTCAGAATAGATAGCATCTAGGTTTAACTCTTTACCAACGATTTCAGCGGAGGCTTTCATATCACCTGTTAACATTACGGTCTCAATACCTAACTTACGTAGATCTGCAAGGGCTTGTTTAGAATCCTTTTTGATCTGGTCAGAAATTACGAGGTATCCAACGAATGTATCGTTAATAGCAACATATACAATACTTCCTAAGGTATCTGCCGGTGCTTCTTGGAAAGTAATATTAAACTTCTTAAGTAGTTTTGCACTACCTGCAAAAACGGTTTGTTCGGCAAAAGTAGCACGTATTCCATGACCAGCAATTTCTTCATAATTACTTACTAGATCAGATGAAGAAGGTACCTTAGCGGATTTCACAATAGATTTAGCTATTGGATGATTTGAATAGCTTTCTACAAGGCCAGCTACATATAATAATTGGTCAGAAGATGCTTGTAATGCATTCTTTTCTTCATCGGAGAGAATGTTTATAAGGCTAGTTTCATTTACAACATTTACTTTAGTTACTTCAAACACACCTTGAGTTAGTGTTCCTGTTTTATCAAATACAGCTGTTTCAACAAAATTAAGTGCTTCAAGATAATTACTTCCTTTTACTAGAATACCATGTTTAGAAGCACATCCGATACCTCCGAAGAAGCCAAGTGGAATGGAGATTACCAAGGCACAAGGACAGGATACAACTAAGAATCCACACGCACGGTAAATCCATGATGAAAAGTCGTAAGTGCCTGTAATGATTGGAGGAACGATAGCTAGTAATAGAGCTAATACAACAACTATTGGAGTATAGATAGCTGCGAATTTTGTTATGAAATTTTCTGTACTTGATTTACGATTCGATGCATTTTCAACTAGATCTAAGACTTTGGCAACGGTGGAATCAGAGTAAGTGCTATTAACTTTAATGAACAAATTTCCACTTCCATTAATACTTCCGCTTAATACAGTATCTCCAATAGTAGCACTTCTAGGAACGGATTCTCCTGTTAGAGAAGAAGTATCTACAAATGAGGAGCCTTTAATTACCTCGCCGTCAAGAGGAATACGTTCACTTGGTTTTACCACAATAACGTCACCCAGTGATACTTCTTCTGGAGCTACAGTTACGACACCAGAAGCAGTCTGGAGGTTTGCATAATCTGGTTTTAAGTCCATAACTGATTTTAATTGTCTTCTTGAGTTATCAACTGCGATATCTTGAAGAAGTTCGCCAATTTGGAATAAGAGCATTACGACAAGAGCTTCAGGATATTGCTTTGTAAAGAAAGCACCAAGTGTAGCAATAACCATTAGGAAATTCTCGTCGAAGATCTGTCCATGAGAAATATTCTTAGCGGAAGCAATAAGAATTTCATAGGATATAATAAGATAGCCAGCAATTAATATAATGATCCCTAATGGGTTTGGAATATCGAATACAATAGGTACAAATCCTATTACAGTTCCGATTAATAGGGTAAGTACTTTTTTTACTAATTCTCCTTTGGAGTGTTCTTCACCATGTTGATGGTTATGTGAGTGAGAAGAAGATTTTTTCTCATGATTATGTCCATCATGCTCAACATGGTGGTGTTCGCCACAGCCACAAGAATCATGTTCATCATGGTGGTGTTCGCCACAGCCGCAAGAGTCATTCTCATCATGGTGATGCTCACCGCAGCCACAAGAATCATGTTCATCGTGGTGATGTTCGCTGCAACCACAAGAATTATGTTTATCGTGGTGATGTGCAGAAGAATTTGCAGTAGTATTGGAAGTTTTATTAGATAATATAGGGGATACGACCACTTCGCTTTCAATATCACTACAGATTTTCTGAATAATAGGCTGTATATCCTCTAATTGTTTGCTTTCCTTGAAGGTAAGAAATAGCTTTTTATTAACAAAATTAATTTGAACTTCCTCGACACCGTCTAAGGATTTTAGTTTCTTTTCCATCTTAGCAGCACAATTTGCACAGCCAAGATTATCTAAGTTAAATGAAAACTTTTTTGACTCCATAGTAGACTCCTTTCTTTTTGCCATATGAATTTAGGCAAATGCAAAACTCCTTGTAATAGGTAACGATTTAGATTGATTACTCAAGAACATGTGAAAGCCCTTGGTCGAAGATTCGTTTTACATGTTCATCTGCTAAGGAATAGAATACAACTTTCCCAGCTTTCCTGTTTTTAACAAGCTTTGCAGATTTAAGAACACGAAGTTGGTGGGAAATTGCGGATTGCGTCATGTTAAGGAGCTCAGCAATATCACATACACACATTTCAGATTCAAAAAGTGCACATAGGATTTTTATTCTTGTAGTATCACCAAATATCTTAAAAAGCTCAGCTAAATCATATAATACCTCTTCTTCAGGCATTATCGGTTTGACAGAATTCAAAAGATCTTCGTGTACGCAATTACACGAACAGGTTTCTGCGTGTTTTTTATCATTCATAGGTAGCTCTCCTTCTATTTAGTATATGTTATGGTTAACATATGTTTAAACAAACATATGAATAATTGTTCATATGTTTACTATATGCTATGTATTTATATTTGTCAACTATTTTTATTAATTTTATTTTATGTGTTTCAAATAATTTCCATCTAGGTATTGACAGTGTGTATACCGATTGGTATACTGAGGTTACTAAGGAATACTGGAGGTGTAAGGTGGAGGAGTTACAAGAACTAGATAACAGAGAGAAGATATTAGAGTGTGCTTTGAATCTGTTTTATCAGAAGGGGTATGATGCAGTAGGAGTACAAGAGATTGTTACATTAGCTGGAATAACGAAACCTACATTGTATTATTATTTCAAAAGTAAATACGGTCTATTAGAGGCACTCTTACATGAACGTTGCTGTAAGATGAATGAACAATTACGTGAAGCTGCTTATTACAATGGAGACTTAGTACTCACACTAGAACGCTATGCAAAAACTTTGTTTTCCATAGCAGAATCGGATTTGCGGTTTTATTATCTTACCCTTTCCCTATTCTATTCTGCAAGAGAAAATGAAACATATAAGGCAATTAGCCCTTACATGAAGGAACAATTTGCAATTATACGAGGAATATTCGAACAAGCTGCAGGATATCTTGGCAATATGAATGGTAGACAGGAGCAATTTGCTGTAGGCTTTTCCGGAATATTAAACAACTATATTCTCGTATATTTTGAGAGAGAGAATTCGACTGGTCGGCTAGAGGATGACAAGGCAATCTATTCCCTTGTCCATCAGTTTATGCATGGAATAGTAGTATAATAGATAGTAGTGTAGTGGATTAATTTTTAGAGAGGGGTATGGTTTTTTGTATGGTAAAATGGTATGATAAGTCAGTTTTTTATCACATATATCCATTTGGTCTGTGTGGGGTAGAGAAAATGAATGATGGGGTTACAACTACCCATAGAATGAAAGAACTGCAAGAATGGATACCTCATATGGAACAACTAGGTTGCAATGCATTATATATTGGTCCTTTGTTCGAGTCAGTGGGGCATGGCTATGAGACCACAGATTATCGACTAGTTGATCGTAGATTAGGGGATAATACCGATTTTATTCAATTTGTAAATGAGTGTCATAGTCATGGAATTAAAGTTGTAGTGGATGGAGTTTTCAATCATACAGGTAGAGAGTTCTTTGCGTTCAAAGACTTAAGGGAAAGAAAAGAGAGTTCAAAGTATCGTGACTGGTATTGCAATGTAGACTTTGGTTCTAACACTGAATATAATGACGGATTTTCATATGAGGGATGGAGAGGGTATCAGTTACTTGTTAGATTAAATCAGAGAAACCCTGAGGTAAAACAATATATATTCGACGTAATCAAGTATTGGGTGGAGACATTTGATATAGATGGAATCCGTTTAGACTGTGCAGATGTACTCGATTTAGATTTTATGAAAGAGATGCGTTCATTTTGCAATACTGTTAAGGAAGACTTTTGGTTAATGGGAGAAGTAATTCATGGTGATTATAGCAGGTGGGTTAATGAAGAAACATTACATAGCGTAACAGATTACGAATTACATAAAGGGATCTATTCAGGGCATAATGACCACAATTATTTTGAGATAGCACATACCGCAAAGAGGCTATTTGATCCAAATGGGGGAGTCATAAAAAGCGCTAACCTCTACAGCTTTGTGGATAATCATGATGTTGATAGAATCTATAATAAATTAACGGTTAAAGAGCATCTTATACCTGTATACATATTGCTATATACACTGCCAGGCATTCCATCAATATATTATGGATCAGAATTTGGCATTGAGGGTAAGAAAGAGAATGATTCTGATGATGGAGTTCGTCCAAGATTAGTATTATCAGATTACATAGAGAAGTCGAGTAAGCTATCAGATGAATTGATAAAGCTTCTTGCGTCACTAGCCTCCATTAGAAGGGATAAGCAAACATTGCAGCAAGGAGAGTATAAGGAGCTGTTTCTTACTAACCGTCAGTATGCATTTGCTAGAATATATGAGGAAGCTGCAATTGTAATAGCAGTTAATAATGATGATAAGGAAGCCACTATTCATATGCCAGTACCGATATCTTGCGAAGCGTTTGGTAATCTAATAACAAAGGAAAATTATCTAGTTAACAATGGGAAATTAGAGATTACAATTCCACCTAACAATGGATTAATATTACATAGTGTGAAAAGTGCAAATTGACGAAGGTATGTTTTCTGGAGGGCATTTGCCACCCGAATCCTATGAAGAGATAGAATAAAAAGGGGAGGTTTACACAATGATCGAGAAGGTAAGTAAGTATATTAATCCCGTTCAATTAGACGAACTATATAGAGAAATTAATAATTGTCCACACAAGTTACTTGGAGTACATAAAGTTAAAGAAGGGCAGCTATTAATTACATTTCGTATAAATGCCAGTGAAGTAGTTATTATTGATAAAGAAAATAATACAGAATATCCTATGTTACCCTATGAGGATAGAGGGCTGTATGTAGTATTAAATGAAGGGAAAGCCATTAAGTCATACGAAATACGTACCAGATATCTGGATAATACCACAATTACTCTTGCTGATCCTTATTCTTTTTCCCCTCAAATCGGTGATCTGGATATACATCTTTTTAGTCATGGAACACATTATGAAATCTATAAGAAGTTCGGGGCACATGTGATGACTATTAATGGTGTGAGGGGCACATATTTTGCTGTATGGGCACCGAATGCTAGAAAGGTGAGTGTAGTAGGAGATTTTAATTGTTGGGATGGAAGATTGCATCCTATGTGTATGTTAGAAACCTCTGGTATACATGAGTTGTTTATACCTGGTGTAGAAGAGGGTGCAATATATAAGTATCAGATAAGGACTAGAGATGATAAAGTATTGTATAAGGCCGACCCGTATGCTAATTCATCTGAACTTAGGCCAAAAAATGCCTCCGTTGTTGCTGATTTGACTAATTATAAATGGGAGGATAAGACTTGGCAGAAGAAAAAGGACAAGAAGAATCGAAACTCTTTGAGGCAAGAAGCAATGTCAATATACGAGATGCATCTAGGTTCATGGAGAAAACATAATAATGGAACAGAAGATGGATTTTATAATTATCGTGAATTGGCTGTAGAAGTAGCAGACTATGTATCCGACATGGGATATACCCATGTTGAATTACTTGGAATAGCAGAGCATCCTTTTGATGGATCATGGGGATATCAAGTAACAGGATATTATGCGCCAACAAGACGATATGGAAATCCAGAGGACTTCATGTATTTTGTTAATTATCTTCACAGAAAGGGAATTGGCGTTATCCTTGATTGGGTTCCAGCACATTTTCCAAAGGACGATTTCGGGCTTAGTAGATTTGACGGAGAACCTCTATATGAATACCCTAATCCAAAGATGGGAGAACACCCAGAATGGGGAACCTATGTATTCAATTATTCCAAGAAAGAAATTATTAACTTCTTACTTGCCAATGCTTTGTTTTGGTTAAAAGAATTCCATCTAGATGGGTTACGTGTGGATGCAGTAGCTTCCATGCTATATCTTGATTATGGAAAGAATGCTGGAGAATGGATTCCGAATAAGCACGGTGGGAGAGAAAACTTAGATGCGGTTGAATTCTTTCGTCATATGAATGCCATCATTCAGGAAAAGTTGCCATGGGCCATGATGATTGCAGAAGAATCCACTTCATGGGAAGGGGTTACAGCTCCAGTGGCGGAGAATGGACTTGGATTTTTGTATAAGTGGAATATGGGCTGGATGAATGATTTCTTAGAATACATGAAGTTAGATCCTTACTTTAGACAGTTTAATCATCATAAATTAACATTTAGTTTAATGTACGCCTATAGTGAGAATTTCATTCAAGTATTATCACATGATGAGGTTGTACATGAAAAGGGTTCAATGATTCAGAAGATGCCAGGGGAATATGATGACAAATTCTCGAATCTTCGAGTGGCCTATGGCTTTATGTATGCACATCCTGGTAAGAAGTTATTATTCATGGGTCAGGAATTTGCACAGTGGCAAGAGTGGAGTGAAGCAAGAAGTCTTGATTGGGGAATACTTGAATATGAAAGACATGCACAGATGAGTCGATATGTTAAAAGTTTAAACCATTTATATAGAAGGTATGATGCTTTTTATGCAAACGATTGTGAAACAATGGGGTTTGAATGGTTAGATTATACGCACCCAGAACTTAGTCTAGTTGTCTTTATTAGAAGAGGAACGACGAAGAAAAATAACCTTTTATGTATATGCAATTTTACCCCAGTAGATCGAGAAGACTATGTAATTGGGGTTCCTACATCAGGAACCTACACGCAGGTTTTTAATTCTGACTTAAAGGAGTTCGGTGGAAAAGGAAATGGAATTGTTACCTCTGTTAAGGCGATACAAGAGGAATTTAATAAAAAACCTTATAAGATACAATTAGACGTACCAGGGTTATCATATATGGTATTTCGCTATAATGAATAAAATGTAGAATCATGAAAGTATAGTGCAGTTATATAAGGAAATGAGTACATATAATATAGATGTATCTAAAATAGCACAAATAATTAATAAAAAAATGCATATACATTGACAAATCTCACAAATTATGTTAATATGTAAAAGGTCGTTGGACAGTAAGATGACTAAAGGATTTGTTGACGTTGGGGAACGTAAGAGGGCAAAGACTGTTTTGGAATAGGACTTATTAAAACGTACGCTTGTGGCGGGTGTACCTTTTTAATAAGTCCTATTTCTTTTTTTGTATAAGTACCAAAAATGACATATAAAACATCTTGTGGAAGAATGGCTTTATATGGTTATTTTGAAATTTTGCTTAAGTTTTTAGCTATTATGGTCGAAATACAATATAGTGAGACTAGAATATATACGTAAAGAGGTGAGTGAAATCAATGAACGTACAAAACGTTAATGCCCAGATATCTGGTGCGGGTGCTATATTGTCAAAATCGGATACTGATAATCTCTTGTCATTAGGAAAAAAGGGAGATGAAATTGAAGGGGTAATAACAAGCGTTTCGAATCAGATTTCCATCAACTTTAATGGGAAAGAAGTGAACATTCCCAAATCGTCAGTGCAAGGTGCCACGGAAGGTGCCATTAAGAAGTTTAAGATAATGGATATATCCGCTACGAGTGTTGTTCTTAAGGAAGTTGGAATCGATAAAGAATCTGCTCAGAATATACAAGCTTATTGTACTAAGGTAGAAGCAGATCAGACTTCTTTTAATAATAGGTTAGAGGAAGCAGCTGAGAATAAAGATGAAGAACCAGAAGAGGATTTGCAAGATACAGCAAATCGAATGACTGGTAAAGACAGTGAAGATCTTGATGCAGAAGGGTATGATTATAAACAGTATGAGTTAGAACGTTTAGAACGTGCTTTAAGTCGTATTAAAGAGCAAAGAACAGAAAAGGAACAAAATGTTGAGAAACAGATAGAAAGTAATAAGGAATTTAAGGAAGATGTGGAGAAGATTGCAAAGCATATATTAAAATCTTCACCCTATGCAGAGCAGATTATAGAGAGACTTGAGAATAGTAACTTACCTATAACAGAAGCGAATATATCTAAGATATTAAGTGGTATGAATCTGGCTGAGACAATTCCGAATCTATCGAGTGAATCATTTGAGTATCTAATTGACAATGAATTAGATATTACAATTGGGAATGTATATAAGGCAAGTTATAGTGCTTTTGGAAAGAATACAAGTGCGTTATCTGATCAAGATTTTGAGTCAATAAAAGGGCAGGTAGATAGTGTTATTACTGATGCTGGGTATGAGGTTACAGAAGAAACTAGAAATCAAGCAAGGTGGATTCTTGATAATGAATTACCATTAACTAAAGAGAGTTTGAATAAATTAAACGATCTTACCACATTAAAAGATACATATAGTTCATCTTTTGTTCTAGACCAGATTATTCATACCATGGAGCAAGGTAATGCGGTAGAAGATACAGTGCTTACGAAAGAAAGTACTGATGATATGAAGAAGTTAATAGAAGATATTAAGTCAATAACAGATCAGGCGATTGTTCAAGCTACAGAGAAGTATGATGGTAAAGAGATAACATTAGAACTTCTTAAGAAGGAACAAGAACAGATTAGCCAGAAGCTTGTCCAGGCAGAAGTTAATAAGAATACAGATAAGAGTGATAGCCCTGTAATTATTGAAACTAGTGCAGCAGTTGTAGGTGAGATTGACATTAAGTCGGTTGAAGCAAAGCGTCAATTGGAAGAGATTCGATTGAAAATGACACTAGAATCTGGTCAAAAGATGACTGCCAAAGGAATAAATATCAATACGACGGCTCTTGAAAAAGTAGTTGAACAGCTTCGTAATGTAGAAGATGAATATTATAAAAATCTATTAAAAGAAAGTGGTACTACACAGACGTCTGAGAATATTGCCATTCTTCGTGAGACGACAGGGAAGGTAAATGAATTAAAATGGATGCCAAGTAATTTACTTGCAGATACATTTACCGGTAGAGAAAGTGCTACAATCCGTTCATTACATGAAGCGGGTGTGAACTGTCAGACTAGATTTGTTGCTGCTAATGATTCATATGAGACGTTAATGACAGCACCTAGACAGGATATGGGTGATTCCATACAAAAGGCATTCAAGAATAGTATGAATGAAATACTAGACTCCCTATCCATTGAAGATACAGTAGCAAATCAAAGAGCTATCAGAATGCTTGGATATAATGGAATGGATATAACGAAAGAAAATGTAAACGTAATGAAGGAATATGATGAGAAAGTAAATTACCTTCTTAAAAACCTTACACCTTCAGTAACTATGGATTTCATTCGTGAGAATAAGAACCCTATTGATATACCACTTGATACATTAAATGATGAGATCAAACAGTTAAAGACTGAGAATGGAATATCAGATGAAGATGGATACGCTAGATATCTTCGTAAGTTAGAAAAGCAAGATGGAATTACGAATAGTGAAAGAGATGCTTATATTGGTATATATCGTTTGCTTCATAATGTTGAAAAAACAGACGGTGCGGCAATCGGTTCTCTAGTAAAAAGTGGACGGGATATAACACTTGGGAACTTGCTTACAGAGGTTAGAACAAAGAAGGCAGGCAGTGTAAATCAGTCAATCGACGATTCCTTTGGTATGCTATCCGATATAACCTATAAGTCGGATTCTATTACGACTCAGATTAATAAAGGCTTTGAGACGGAACAGTCCGAACCAGGTAATGACAGGAGTGAGGAATCTACTGCGAATTATAACGAGATGTTGCTACAAGACATTCTTGCCGGTATTACACCATCGCAGGTTAAGAGTATAGTTGATAATGAAGAGTGGTCAAGTCTCTCATTAGAGAGATTACGCGATAAACTTAATGAACAGCCAGAAGATTCTAGAATCAAACAGGAATACTACGAAGAGCAAGTAAACGAGATTCGAGATTTAGCAGAGAAGAGTGATATGGCAATTAGTTTCCTTACGGATAAGAATGTGCCGGTAAGTATTCAATCAATTAGGGAAGCGCAGATTCTCCTTAATCCTAGTGCAAACCTGTATAAACAGATTCTGAACAATGCGAATGACTTAGATAAATCCTCTACAGATACGGAAGAAGCACTTACTTCTATCGCAGATACATTTGAAGATAGAGAAAGCTTACAAAAAGGCTTAACTGATTTTGCTATGGCTGCGGATACGATATTAAGTAGCCAAATAAGCAATCCGAATATTAATGCAGAAAAAGTTAATACACTTCAGCTATTACGTGGGGCAATTAAATTATCTGCTACTTTAAGTCGTAATGAGTATTATGATATACCGATTAAAGTTGGTGACAGTATTACGAATATATCTCTAACTGTATTAAATAATACAGGAAAGCAAGATAGTAAAGTTAGTATGTCAGTACAATCCGAGCGTTATGGAACGATAGAAGCTGAGTTTAAGGTACATGATCGACAAGCAAAAGGATTGATCTTATGTAATAACCAGGAAGCAAATGAGATTATTAAGAGTAATATCGGGATTATTGAAGACAGTCTGGAGAAGCAAAACATTGCACTTAGTCAGATGGATATTGGAGTTGAAAAACTTAATAATCAGTCCTATAAATCAAAGGGGCTTACTATAAATCAAGAGGCTAAGAGTACAGATGAAACGACTGACGTTACAACAAAAGAACTATATCAAGTTGCAAAATCCTTTGTTATATTAGTGAAAAGAATGGAACAAGGCTGATATAAAGTCAAATAAAAGATAAATATCAAATAAAAGATAACTACCAAATAAGAGAGGATACGGTGATACAATGAGAATTAATCATAATATTTCAGCAATTAAAGCAAACATGCATCTTAATACTACCAATTCTAAGATGGATAAAAGTTTAGAGAGACTATCTTCTGGTTTGAAGATTAACCGTGCAGCAGATGATGCAGCAGGTATGGCAATTTCGCAAAAGATGAGAACACAAATCGCAGGTCTTGAGAAAGCATCTAATAATGCTTCTGATGGTATTTCTGTAATTCAAACAGCAGAAGGTGCATTATCTGAAGTTGGTACTATGTTACAGAGAATGAGAGAATTAGCAGTACAAGCATCTAATGGTACGAATACAGAAACAGATAGACAAGCGATTCAAAAAGAGGTTGACCAATTAAACGAAGAGATTCAAAGAATCTCAGATACCACAGAATTTAATACGAAGAAGCTACTAAACGGCGATATTGATAGAAAATCATATAGTAGTGATTCAAAGGTAAATCTTGTATCATTATCGGATTCTGTAGGTGTGGGATCATATGAAGTAAAAGTTACACAATTGCCAACACAAACGACTACAACAGGTTCGACTGCATTAGTAGGTGGTAAAGCAGGGACTTTTTGTTTAAATGGGGAAGAAGTTGAAATTTTAGATACAGATACACCTGATCAAATCTTCGAAAAGATTCGTGACCTTGGAGATTCTATGAACATTGAGGTGACAAGGGATGGTGCGGGAGCGCTTAAGTTTACTAGTGAAGAATTCGGTAAGGATAATAAAATCGAGGTATATTGTAGTAGTACAGAGTTAAATACCAGTCTAGGATTGACCGGATTAACAGTTACACAAGGTCAAGATGCAAAAATCAGTCTTGATTCAGGATTTGGTGCTACTGCTACTATGTCTTCTTCTGGTAAAGATGTGACAATTACGGATCAAAGCGGTTTTAGCATGAAGATTGAAGTGGATAAAGCAGCTACTATTACTGGTGCAGGTGCAGCTATTAAGATTGATGTACTATCATCCGGCCCAATGATGTTACAAATAGGTGCCAATGAAGGTCAAACAATGGAAGTAAGAATCCCTCAAGTTACACCTAAAACATTAGGCATTGATACCGTAAACATGACTACACAAGAAGGTGCAGAAAAAGCAATTACTCAACTCGATAGTGCAATTACTGAAGTATCTTCTATTCGTGCAAAATTAGGTGCTTACCAAAATCGTTTAGAGCATTCAATTGCAAATCTTGATACAACTGGTGAAAACATGACGGAAGCGTTATCAAGAGTTGAAGATACAGATATGGCTGAGGAGATGGCTCAATATACACAGATGCAAGTGTTATCACAAGCTGGTACTTCTATGCTTGCACAAGCGAATCAACGTCCACAAACAATACTTTCATTACTTCAAGGTTAATAGTCTAGGATTTTGGTGGCAAAAGCCCACTTTATATTTTGACTCGTCAATTTGCACGGTTTTTTAATGAATATGTGATGCAAACCATAGTTTGTGAATGTGCAAATTGACGAAGGCAAATTTTTCGGAGGGCTTTTGACATCTAAATCCATTCTTATCAATTGCAAAACTATTATCCATGCCTACAACATATTTGTGTTTTGAGGTGCCTACTACAAATAGAGTTTTGCAATCACTTTCAGATTAATGATAGTAGGAAAGGAACGCGTGTATAATATGAATAATGAAGATTTGAAGACCTTTACAACAAGAATCACTCAGTCTAATGGAAGTGAACTTGTGGTAATTGTTTATGAGATTATAATGAAGGATATAGAGAGCGCCAAAGAAGCATTTGATGCTCAGGATCATATAAAGTTTACGCGCGATGTGAACCATGCAGTCAAGTTTGTGAATGAATTGATTAATACATTAGATTTTGGGTATCCAATCTCCTATGATTTAATGCAGTTATATCTATACTGCAATAAACAACTCATTCAGTCGACGTTAAAGAATGAGATTGAACCTCTAGAAAGTGCGTCTAAGGTCCTTACAAGCTTACTTAAGGGCTTTATTGAAGTAGCTAAACAGGATATGAGAGAGCCTCTTATGAGCAATACACAACAAGTGTATGCAGGATTAACTTATGGAAAAGGTTCGTTAAATGAGATGTATGTGGACCCTAATCAGGCAACTAGAGGTTTTCGTGCATAGATTTATATAGAATTAGAGAATAAAAAGGAAGTTTGCGAAAGCAAACTTCCTTTTTTGGTGTGCAAAGCATAGCGAACTCTTATTAAAATTCATCAACTATGGTTTTTTCAGCTGTTTTCTTGGAAACTGCGGTATTAGTACAGTCAGCGGTTGAGCTTCTATTAATGAATTTGGCGCGTAATAACATCTTGCTAATTGTAACGTTATGTACCAAACCATCTAATAACAAGAAAGCACTTTTTCCTAAATCAATTCGATCTTGCCTTACTGTAGTAAGAGGTGGATCAAGTTGGGAAGCGATAGGAAGATCATCAAAACCAATAACGCTTACATCTTCTGGTACTCGGAGTCCCATCTTCGTTAGTTCTGTTATAACACCTGAAGCAATTAAATCACTTGCGCAGATAATTGCTGTAGCTCCGTTTTTTAAAAAAGTAGGAACGTGATATTTTGCACAATCTGGAACGTAATAACCATACTCAATTAATTCTTCACGAGGTGTTAGACCACATGATTCCATACTTTGTACAAAAGCTTGATAACGTTGTTCGGATACCATTGAGTTTTTCGATCCATTAAGGAAAGCGATATTCGTGTGTCCAAGCTCATATAGATGTGTAACTGCTGTATGAATACCTTCAAAACTGTCTGTTCCAACATATCCGACATGATTGTTATTCTCAATGTAGTTATCGAATAGTACGGTTGGAACTGTAGTTTTATGGAGTTGTTTTACCCAGTCATCATGAAGGGCAAAACCGAGTAGAAAAGCTCCGCTATACCCATTCTTCAACATAAAAGTATCAAACTTTTCTTGCGTTTGCATATTGAGATTGGTAGGAATAACTGTTACATCCCAGTGACGTCTTGCTGCAGAAAGTTTAAAACCCACAATAATCTCATAACCAAACTGGTCAATATTCTCATAATCCATATTTTCGATTAATATACATACTTTACGTTTTCCTTGACTTCGCATTTTCTTAGATGCATATCCCATCTCAACAGCAGTATCAAGTACTAACTGACGCATTTCGTCGCTAATATCACTAGCTCCATTAAGTCCTTTTGAAACGGTACTAACAGCTATGCCTAATTTATTGGCAATATCTTTAATAGTAGCCATTCTGTCCTCCTTTTGCATTATAGGGTAAAAATATAGTAATTCTGAAAGTTATGCCTATTGTACAAAGTATACTACCTATAAAAGCTATTTTCAATAAGTTAAAATTAATTCGTGATTGTGCTAAATTTTGGCGCTAAAATTTGTAAATTAAGATAGTTTAATTACACTCATATTTAAGGGAGTTTTAAATTAATCCTATTGACAGGTATATAGTTAAATGCTATAATTTGTAAAAGAATTTCGAAAATTCTCGAAAATATAATGAGAAAGGAGAGTAATACACCTCTATTTATAATTTTTGATAACTAATATATAATGAATGTGACTTGTAATAATTTATACAAATGTGCTAGATTCGAGGTTACTTAAGTATCTAATATAAAGTTGCAAAGTAATACTGAACAAACAAATATTATATAAGTAAAAAAAAATATAAAAAATAGCTATAAAAATAGAAAGCTCTATTGACAAAGTATAGTTAAAGTGTTATTCTAAATACAACATTTCGAAACTTATCGAAAATATAAGAGAGTGTAAAACAGCATGGAAAAGAAGAATACAGAATTATCAAGGGGGGCTGGGTTATTATTACCCGTTAGCAGTTTACCTTCACCATACGGTATAGGAACATTTGGCAAGGCTGGTTTTGATTTTGTAGATCTATTAGTGGAAGCAAAACAAAAATACTGGCAGGTTCTTCCTTTGGGGCCGACAAGCTATGGAGACAGTCCATATCAATCATTTTCTGCTTTTGCAGGGAATCCTTATTTTATAGATATTGATACGCTAATAAGTGAGGGCTTGTTAGAGCGATCAGAAGTAGATGAACACTTCTGGGGAGATGAAGAAGATAAAGTTGATTACGAAGCAATCTATAATAGCAGATTTGTAATTTTGAAAAAGGCATTTGCACGAAGTAATCATCAAAAGGAAAAAGAGTACATACAGTTTTGTAATGAGAATAATTATTGGATCGATGATTATAGTCTTTATATGGCGATAAAAAATCATTTTGATAACAAGGAGTGGCTTCTTTGGGAAGAGGACATTCGCTTTAGAAAACCGAATGCGGTTAAGAAGTACGAAAAAGAATTAAAAGAGGAAGTAGAATTTTGGAAGTTCTGTCAGTTCAAATTCTATGAGCAATGGTTTAACTTAAAAGCATACGCAAACCAAAAGGGAATACAAATAATTGGAGATATTCCTTTGTACGTTGCAATGGATAGTTCTGATGTGTGGGTACACGGGGACTTATTTGAGTTAGATGAAAGAAAGAGACCTATCAATATTGCTGGGGTACCTCCTGATTTCTTCTCTGAAACTGGTCAAAGATGGGGAAATCCATTATATGATTGGGATAAGATGGGGCAAAATAATTTTGACTGGTGGAGAAAGAGAATGCAATCATCGTCAAAACTTTACGATGTTGTTCGCATCGATCATTTCATCGGTATTGTTAGATATTTTAGAATTCCTGCTGAATGTGAGACAGCAGAGCATGGTAAATATAAAAAAGGTCCAGGCAATAAACTGACGAAAGTAATTATGGAATCAATCGGGGATGCAAAGATAATAGCAGAAGACCTAGGTGTAATGATTCCATCAGTAAGAAAGCTTATGGATCGTACTGGATTTCCAGGAATGAAGATATTACAGTTCGCTTTTAATAGCGGTTCTGATAATGAATACTTGCCTCATAATTATAATTCTAGCAACACAGTTGTATATGGGGGGACACATGACAACCAAACTATGGTGGGCTATCTTAAAACTATAGATAAAGTTGAAGAAGAATATGCACTAGAGTATCTTGGTGTTAAAAGAAAGAAAGATATTCCTGATGCTATCATAAAAGCAGCTTATGCAAGTAATGCAGCAGTAGCAATTTTCCAAGTACAAGATATTCTTAAACTAGATGATCGTGCAAGAATGAACCTTCCATCTTCTCTAGGTGGAAACTGGCAATGGAGAATGGCAGAAGGCCAGCTAACTGAAGAGTGTATTAAGAGGCTGAACAAATTAGCAGATACATACGGTAGATAATCGCTACTGATATGTAACAGTGATTATGAATATCACGAAACCACATTAATAAAGCTAACGTTAAGGAGGAACAACTCGTGAGTAATTTTAAAACAAACGTGAAAACAATACTTGAACTTGATTATGCAACTACAATTAAAGAAGCAACCACAATTCAATTATATAATGCGGTATCAAAAGCAGCTATGCAGACCGTTAATCCAGAAGAAGGAATTCAGGCAAAAGGTAAAAAAGTATGCTATTTATCAGCGGAATTTCTAATCGGACGATTAGTATATAATAACTTATTAAATCTTGGGCTATTGAATCAATTCTCAGAATTGATGAGTGAAAACAATATCGATATTCGTATATTCGAAGATATTGAGGATGCAGCACTTGGCAATGGTGGCCTTGGACGTCTTGCAGCATGCTTCCTTGATTCAGGTGCTACAATTAATGTAAGACTTAATGGTTATGGATTACGTTACAAATATGGCCTATTCAAACAATATTTTGAAGATGGTTTCCAAATGGAAACAGCTGATGATTGGCTCAGATGTGGAGATCCATGGTCTGTAAGAAGAGAAGAAGAAAAGATTCTTATTGAGTTCAAAAATCAATTAGTATACGCTGTTCCATATGATACACCTGTTATTGGTTATGGTGCAAAGACTGTTAATACTCTTCGCCTATGGCAAGCAGAACCATTAGAAAACTTCAACTTCGAAGCGTTCAATGATTCTAGATATGAAAAATCAGTAAAAGCAAGAACTGATGCTGAAGCGATTACAAGTGTATTATATCCAAATGATAATACGGATGCTGGTAAGAAATTAAGATTAAAACAACAATATTTCTTCTCAAGTGCATCTTTACAAGATATTATTAAGAATTATAAGGCAGTTCACGGTAACGATTTCAGTCAATTCTCAAGTGAATATGCAATCCAGTTAAATGACACTCACCCAGTAGTAGCAATTCCTGAATTAATTCGTTTATTCATGGAACAAGAAGGTATGACATTTGCAAAAGCATTTAAGATTGCAAAAGAAACTTTTGCTTATACAAACCATACAGTTATGGCTGAGGCACTTGAAAAATGGTGGGTTAAGTTATTCAAAACAGTTATTCCAAACGTATACAAATACGTTGTAATGATACATAAAGCTTTATTAAAAGAATTAAAATCACTTGGAATCTCAGAAGAAGACCAAAAGAAATACTATATTATTGATGAGAATGATTTAATTCATATGGCGCGTTTAGCAATCTATGCAAGTCATTCTACAAACGGTGTTGCTTGGATTCATACAGAGATTCTTAAGAATGATGCATTACATGAATGGTATGAAATCTATCCAGAACGTTTTAATAACAAAACAAATGGAATTACACAACGTCGTTGGTTAGCTCTTGCTAATATGGAGTTATCAGGGTTCATAAGTGATAAAATCGGAAATTCATGGATTACTGATCTTGATAAATTGAAAGATTTAGAGAAATTCAAAGATGATAAAGCTGTAATTAAGCAATTTGGAGATATTAAGAATATCAAAAAGCGTCAACTTGCTGATTATATTGAGAAGCAAGAAGGAATTGTAGTTAATCCAGAATTCATATTTGACATACAAGTAAAGAGATTACATGAGTATAAGAGACAATTACTTAATGCATTCTCTATCCTAGATATATATTATGGATTGAAAGAAGGAAGAATCAAAGACTTTAATCCAACTGCATTTATCTTCGGCGCAAAAGCAGCACCTGGATATTTTAGAGCTAAAGGTATTATCAAATTTATCAATGAAATCGGTAAGATGATTACAGAAGATAAAGATGTAAATGATAAACTTCAAGTTGTATTTGTACATAACTACAATGTGTCTTATGCTGAGAAGATTACCCCAGCGGCAGATGTATCAGAACAAATCTCAACTGCAGGTACGGAAGCATCAGGTACTGGTAATATGAAATTCATGTTAAACGGTGCAGTTACACTTGGAACTTATGATGGTGCTAACGTGGAAATTGTTCAACAAGCTGGTGAAGAAAACAACTACATCTTTGGTGCTAGAGTTGAGGACTTAGAAAAGATTAAAGATAGCTATGATCCAAATGTTCTTTATAATTCAAACCCAAGAATTAAGAGAGTTGTTGACACATTAATAGATGGAACATTCGATGATAATGGTACAGGAATGTTCAAAGAATTATATGATTCTTTATTAAAAGGTGCAAGCTGGCATAAACCAGATAATTATTACTTATTAGAAGATTTACTACCATATGTTGATGCTAAATTAAAAGCAAACAAGGACTTCTCTGATACATATACATTCAGAAGAAAATGTTTCATTAACACTGCTAACGCGGGGAAATTCTCCAGTGATAGAACAATCCATGATTATGCGGTTGATATCTGGAAGGTGAAGTAAGGTTTATATTAAGAGTCACATTACTATCGGAATGAATATGCAGAGCATATTTTATTCATGGCAACGGGGAGAACAAGATTTGTTTTTCCTGGAGTCATGTGATAGAGGGGAGTTAGGCTTTTCTATCACATATAAATTACGCTGGCGTAATAATACGCCGTGAATCATTAACCAGTAAGGTTAAAAAAAGGAGAAAGAGGTAGAGATTATGAGAAAAGGCAAAAAAATTATAGCTTTAGCATTAATCACTGTATTAGCATTATCAAGTTTAACTGCTTGTGGTAAGAAAAACAATGGTAACAATAAAGCTAGCACAGATGTAACAACAGATGATGCAGCAACAACAGATGACACAGCAACAACAGATGATGCAGCAACAACAGATGATACAGCAGCTGAAGAACCAGTTTCAATTGGTGATGCTACATTAAAAGTATGGGGACCTCAAGAACAACAAGACTCAATTCAAGCAATTTGTGAAGAGTTTAAAGCACTTTATCCAAATGACAATATCACAATTGAATTTGGTGTAGTTTCTGAAGCAGATGCTAAAAGTGAAGTATTAAAAGACCCTTCAGTAGCAGCCGATGTATTCACATTTGCTTCTGACCAAATCGCTGAATTAGTTCAAGCTGGTGCGTTATTCCCAGTAGCTATGAACACTGATCAAATTATTGCTAATAATACAGAAGCTTCAATTGCAGCTTGTACAGTAGATGGACAATTATATGCATATCCATCATCTTCAGATACATATTTCATGTACTATGATAAGAGCAAATACACTGAGGAAGAAATTAAATCTCTTGACGCTATGATGGCAAAAGATTTAGGTTCTGGTGTAACAAACTTCTCTTATGATATCGACAATGGCTGGTACTTATCAGCATTCTTCTTTGGTGCAGGTTGTACATTATTCGGACCAGATGGTACAGATCCTACAGTATGTGATTTCAACAATGAAAGAGGTTTATTAGCAGGCGAATACTTATTAGATCTTGCTAAAAACACTAAATTTGCTAACCACGATGATGGCTTATTATTAGCAGCTTTTGAAGCTGGTACTCTTGGTGCAACAGCTACTGGTACTTGGAATGCAGAAGCTATTCAAAAATCATTAGGAGATAACTTCGGAACAGCTCCACTTCCTACAATTACATTATCAAATGGTGAGACAGTTCAATTAGGTGGTATGGCTAACTTCAAATTATATGGTGTTAACTCTCAAACAGCTAACCCAACAGCAGCTATGGCATTAGCTGAGTATTTAACAAATGAATCTAGCCAAAAGACTCGTTTTGAACAATTCAGCTATGGTCCTACCAACTTAACTTTAGCTAATGATACTGAAGCAATGTCTTCTAACCAAGCTCTTGCAGCTATGACAGCTCAATCTCAAAATGCAACACTTCAAACTTCAATTGCACAGACAGGAAATTACTGGACACCAGCTGAAGCATTTGGTACTGGTTTAATGGATGGATCTATTACAGCAGATAACTTACAATCTAAGTTAGATGATTTCGTTAACAATATACTTGCTACGTTAAACTAATTCTGATTGTAACGAATGACATTCCGGGCAGACGGAATTCAAGCAGTTAGTTTAATAAGTATCCTAAATCAAGTACCCGTTAAGTTTTAGCGGGTACTTGATTATAATAAAAAGTCTATTTAGCATAGCATATTTTATCAAGAGATAAGGGAGGCACAGTTGTGAACAAGAATAGTAAAGTTAAATCTGAAAATATCTTTAAGTTCATTGGCCGCGCGTTTAAGGAGGGCGATATCTTCACTAAATTATCGTTTTTCATCATGGGTTTATCAAACCTTGTTAGGGGTCAAATCATCAAAGGTTTAATATTCCTTTCAATGGAACTTGGGTTTATTTTCTATATGGTTATGGCAGGTGTAGCGGGGATATCAGGGCTACAAAATCTTGGAACAAAGACACAAGAACAGGTTGTTTTGTCTGAACCACCTTATGTGAAGATAGTTCCAGGTGATAACTCTATGTTAATGTTACTTTATGGAGTTGTTGCATTGTTTATCATAGCGGCATTTTTTATTGCGTGGAAGGCAAACGTAAAAGCTGCTTTTGAAGCGCAAAAAATAAAAGAAAAAGGAGAAAAATTACCTTCTTTTATTAGCGATATCAAAGATCATTTTGATTCTAAGTTACATAAGACATTATTATTTTTCCCTATGATGGGGGTTTTATTATTTACAATATTACCGTTGGTATTCATGATTTTGATTGCATTTACCAACTTTGATAATGGTCATCAGCCACCAGGAAATCTTTTTACTTGGGTAGGGTTTGCTAATTTTAAAACAGTATTATTCTCGGGACAAACAATTACCAAAACATTCTGGCCAGTATTTGGTTGGACAATTATATGGGCAATATTTGCTACAGGACTCAACTATATCTTTGGTATGTTGCTAGCAATGCTCATTAACCGTAAAGGTGTTAAATTTAAAGGGTTGTGGAGAACAATTTTCGTTTTATCTATCGCAGTACCACAATTCGTATCGTTATTAATTATGAAAAATATGCTTGCAGACAAAGGGCCTATTAATGGTATGTTGCAAAGTGCAGGCTTAATATCTTCATATATTCCTTTCTTAACACAAACAACTTGGGCAAGAGTCACAGTGCTCGTAGTTAACTTGTGGATTGGTGTTCCATATACTATGTTGATTACTACTGGGGTACTTATGAATATTCCAGAAGACATCTATGAATCAGCTAAGATTGATGGGGCATCACCAATCGCTATGTTTGTAAAGATTACATTACCATATGTATTATTTGTTACAGGTCCATATCTAATTCAGCAGTTTATAGGTAACATTAATAACTTCAATGTTATATTCTTGTTATCGGGAGGCGGGCCATCATCGCTGGATTATTATCAAGCGGGTAAGACCGATTTGCTTGTTACTTGGCTGTATAAGTTAACAGTTAACCGCAAGGATTATTCCTTTGCTGCAACAATCGGCATTTTAGTATTTGTTCTTTCGGCGGTCGTTTCATTAATTGCATATAGGAGAACATCAGCCTATAAGAGTGAGGAGGATTTCCAATAATGAGTAAAAAAACTAGATCAATGTCACAGTCAAAAAAGACAGCAAATTTTTTCTCGTATCTTGTCCTCATTGTTTTATCGGTTATTTGGTTAGTGCCTATCGTATGGGTTGTATTAACTTCATTCCGTGCTGAGACAGGTACATATACATCTTATTTTTTTCCAAAAGGATATACACTTGATAACTATAAGAGATTGTTTACAGATACAAATCAGTTCTACTTTGCAAAATGGTTTGCAAACACTTTCATAGTAGCAGTGTGTTCTTGCTTAATCTCAACATTCTATGTATTAGCTACTTCATATGTAATGTCAAGATTAAGATTTAAGATGAGAAAACCATTAATGAATATTGCGCTTATTCTTGGTATGTTCCCAGGATTCATGTCAATGATCGCAGTATACTATATCTTAAAGGGTATCGGTTTAACTCAATCATTATTCGCATTGGTACTAGTATATTCAGGTGGAGCAGGCCTTGGGTTTTATGTTGCTAAGGGATTCTTTGATACCGTACCAAAAGCAATTGATGAGGCTGCTTGGATCGATGGTGCAACGAAGTGGCAGGTATTTACCAAGTTAACCATACCATTATCAAAATCTATCATTGTATATACAGTATTAACAAGTTTCATGGGTCCATGGTTAGATTATATCTTCGTTAGTGTTATCATGGGTGATAACTATGATAAGTACACAGTAGCACTTGGATTATTCAAGATGTTAGAGAGAGAATTTATTAATCAATGGTTCACGAGATATGCGGCAGGATCTGTTCTTGTATCAATACCAATCGCAGCACTGTTTATTGCTATGCAGAAGTATTATGTAGAGGGAGCTACAGGTGGTTCTGTAAAAGGTTAAGCTTGATAAGATTAGAATGCTTTGAGGCTGGCAGAGAGATGAAAGTCTTTTGCCAGCCTTATCTATTAAGAATAAGTTTAATTTTAAGAGTTTTTCAATTGCCTGTTAAAAACGCAAGGAGAAGGGGCATAGGTATTTATGAAAAGTAAGAAAATATTATCCGTGGTGCTTATAATTTGTATGTTAGTATGTAGTAGTTGCTTCCCAAAATCAAAAGAGAATGCAACTAATGTGGGAGATACAGATGTAAGTAGCATACAAGATAATACAGTTAATAACGGTGATTCTGAAGCGCAGGCTGATGAGGCAGTAAAAGAGGAAACTTCAGAAGAACAAAGTAAGTACGTAGAATATACATATAATCAAGATTTGAATGTAATTGAAGATATCTATAGAACCTTTTATGAGGTATTCCTTTATTCCTATTATGATAGCGACGGAGATGGAATAGGGGATATAAATGGGTTAATCACTAAGTTAGATTACCTTAATGATGGTGATGATACAACTGATACAGATTTAGGTATCAACGGCATATGGTTAATGCCAATTATGCCATCAACAACATATCATAAGTATGATGTAGCTGATTACTATGATATTGATCCAGAGTATGGAGACCTAGAAGATTTTAAGAACTTAATAGCTGAATGTGATAAGCGTGGAATTAAGGTTATTATAGACTTCGTAATCAATCACACTTCAACTCAGAATGAATGGTTTAAGTCTGCTGTAAAGAGCTTAGGAATTGAACCATGTGGACAAGAAACTTGTACGCATAAAGAGCTTTGTAGAGAGCACAATCCATATTGTAAGTACTATAATTTTGTTGAAGGAAAACCTAATCAGGGGGCTTATTACTCCACAGGACAAGGGGATTGGTACTATGAAGCTGTTTTTTGGGATCAGATGCCGGACTTAAATCTGGCTGATATGAACTTAAGATCAGATTTTGAGGATATTATGAAGTATTGGCTTGATATGGGAGTTGGTGGATTCCGTCTTGATGCGGCAAAAGAATTCTATTCTGGTAATACAGAAAAGAATGTAGAAGTATTAAAATGGGTTACTGACTATGTAAAAGGAATAAATTCGGATAACTATTTGGTGGCAGAAGTTTGGGATTCTTTCGGAACTATGTCCCAGTATTATCAAAGTGGTATTGATAGTCTGTTTAATTTTCCTTTTGCACAGGAACAAGGAAAGATTGTAACAACCCTTAATTACACTGGTGATAACAATTCAGGAAGTAGTTTTGGTAGAGCGATGGTAACGGTGCAAGATAAGTTCAAATCTTTTAATGAGAATGCAATCGATGCATCATTCTTTACGAATCATGATACAGCTAGAGCTGCAGGCTATTTTAATTATGATGAAGATAAGATTAAGATGGCAGCGGGAATGAATCTCATGATGGCAGGAAACAGCTTTATCTACTATGGAGAAGAGCTTGGAATGAGCGGTAGTGGACGTGACGAAAACAAGCGTGCACCAATGTATTGGTCAACTACAAATCTTACAGGTATGACATTCGGACCGGAGGATATGGAAGCAGTGACGCATAACTTTGGAACCTATGAGGATCAGGTAGATGATCCAATGTCAATCTATAATTATTATAAGCGTGCAGTACGCCTTAGAAATGAGAATCCTGAGATAGCCAGGGGGACAACGCAGGTAATTGATAGACTTAATCAAGGAGATATTGCTGCGATTACAAGAAGTTATGAAGATAGTAGCATTGCTATTTTATATAATCTATCTGAAGAAGAAGTAGAAGTTAAGTTAACAGATACAGATATCAATATAGAAGAGATTCGCGGTTATTTATCTACCAATGGAGCTGCGGTTACGCTTGGTGGGGATGTATTAACTATGCCCCCTTATTCCATTGTGGTATTGAAATAATAAAGTTCTTTTTCGTTGTTATTCTTGGGACTATACTGTCTCTTTGAATAAAATATGTATGCTAAGAAAGAGCCTTGGATACTTGTCCAAGGCTCTTTCGGATTTATTTATATAATTTGTTCTGCCATATCTTCGTCTGATAATAGTTTTGCTTGCTTTAACAGATACTTGTACCTTTTTTGTACTGCATTTACTTCATAGATGTAGCAATCTATCAAATCAGGATCAACAACATTCTCAAAATTAGAATATGCAGACTCTAACGCTAATTTTGCTTTACTAATCTCAAGAAGCAGTAACTCTTCTTCTTTTTGTCTGAATTTCGATTTCTTTTTCAATTTTACACCTACCTTTAAAGGACATGATAAATGAGTAAATTACTACTCTATATATTATAGTATTTTAATTGTAATTTTATACTAATTATTTGAATAAATTTGGAAAAAACCTATATATTTAAGTATGAGGACTTGTTTTTAATGTATTGGAGGTAGTTATGAAAGAAATTACTTATATAATTATAATAGGAATTTGTTTATTAGTTATAGTATTAGCCATTTTCTTTAAGAAAATTGAGTGGCTTGTTAACTTTGCATTTCGTGCTTTGCTAGGCGTAGTTTTGTTATACTGTATTAATAGTGTTCTAGTAAACTTTGGGGTAAAACAAGTACCAGGAATAAACGAGATTAATATAGCATCTATTGGTCTGCTAGGTATGCCTGGCATATTAATGTTATATGCTATTATGATTTATTATAATGTTAGGGGTTAGGGACATGGAAGTAGGTCAACGACTTTAGATGGAGATGTTGGCCTACGCATTGTTATGTATGGATACTTTGTCATAGAAGTATGTATTTACGACTATATTGGAAAGTATACATTATATTATGAAAGAAATTGTAAAAAATAGTTGACAAATAAAAAAATTAAAGGTAATATATGGAACATAGAGATGCATATAGGAAACTACCTTGGAGGTGGTTATCGTATAGTTAAATTTACAGTTCTTATAATTCTGTTACTACTTGCTACAGTGTCTGATGTTAAGACATATCGAATTCCAAACAAACTTATTCTGAGTGGTTTGGTTCTCAGTTTTTATTTTCAATTTCTTAGTGGGTCCTTTTTATCCGTATTAAATTGTTTTGGTATTTTGTTTTTGATTTGTATTGTTTTTTTACCGATCTATTATATTCGTGCTATTGGTGCAGGAGATATTAAGCTGTTTGCAGTGATTAGTTGTTTTCTTGGAATGAAACAAGGGATACAAGTGATTGTTGTGGCATTCATAATAGGTGGTGTTTTTTCTATAGTTAAGTTATTTCGTCATAATATCTTTCGTGTTCAACTGCAGTCTCTTGCAGAATATATTACCGGATCGTTTTATCTCAAAAAAATTGTTCCCTATAGTAGTATCTCAATTAAGAAGAAAAATGTAATTCATTTTTCTTTCCCTATTTTGTTAAGCACAATTATTATAATTGGAGGTGAATTATATCACTAAGTGTTTTGTTATTCTAGATAATGATGCTACCTATGCAGCAGCATTATCTAGATATATTAGAACGAACAGTACCGATATCAGTGCAATTCAAGTCTTTACAGATGTGGAGATGTTTCTTGTGTATATCCGTAAGAACAGAATAAGTATCGCTATCATAAGTCAATCCGTAAGTTCTTTGGTGAAAGAAGATCTTATTAGGTTAGGTATACTTACTATCGTGCTTGTTGAGGAGATGGATCATGTTAATGGGCTAGATGAGATTTATAGATATCAGTCAGCAAAGAATATACTCCATAGTATTAATGAAAGATTAGTAGCTGGTGGTAGACAAGAAAAAAGAATGGAAGAATTAGATAATCAGATCATAAGTATTTTGTCACCCACAGGTTCTATTAGTGCAGCAGTTATTGCATTAGCAATTGCTAAGCATGTAAGTAAAGAGGAAAAGACATTATATTTAAATCTCAATCCATTTAGTTGTTTGGAGAAGATTCTGTGGACAGAGCATCAGATGGGATTGAGTGATATTCTATATTATTACCGTCAAGGAGAAAAGCTTGTTCTAAATACACAACAGACCTATAGAATGGTGGGGAATATATTATATATTCCACAGGTAGATCATTACTCAGATGTATTCTCTATGGAGGCTAAGGATATAAATCACATAATTAAGGAGGCAAAAGAGGCATTAGGTTGTACTAGGGTGGTCATATGTATGAAGCAAATTACTTCCGTAGAAGAGGAGATACTAATTAAGTCAAATTCCATCTATATAGAGCAGGCTAATCTAGAGCGTTATAATACAGAGAATTCGTTGCTATTAGATATGCTTACGGCAAAAGGAATTATTAGAAAAGAGGAAGTTAAAGAGCTACCGTTTATAGATACAAACCAATTTCATACAAAGGACTTTCAAGATATTATCTTTAGGGAAAATCAACTGGATATGTACATAGAACCGTTAATAACTAGCTAACTCTGTGGATAAGTACATGGATTTTCTTTTGACATGTGCATAGATTTAGCCAGTCCATTATTGGTACAGATTACAATTAGATCTGTGATATTCAGGAGAGAAAGGTATGACAATGGGAAAAAGAGAAATTGAGGAAGGTAATGCTTTATCAGAGATAAAATCTAAAATCAAACAAAATATAATGAAACAAGTTACATCTCAAAGGGAGTTAGCAGATGAACAGTTAGTGAAGTTAATCGATCAGGAGATATTAGGTTTCGGTGAAGTCGCATTTATGACTATTGAACAGAAGGTGAGATTAAGAAGGGAATTGTATAATTCCTTGCGAAGGTTAGATGTGTTGCAAGAACTAGTAGATGATGCTTCTGTTACAGAAATTATGATTAATGGGGCAAAGAATATCTTTATTGAGAGACAAGGAAGAATTACAAAGTGTGAACAGGAGTTTGAGTCCGATAGTCGTCTTCAAGATGTAATTCAAACCATTGTCTCAGGAACAAATCGTATTGTTAATGAATCATCTCCAATTGTGGACGCTAGATTACAAGACGGTTCGAGAGTAAATGTAGTTTTACCACCAATTGCTCTCGATGGGCCAATCCTTACGATTCGTAAATTCCCTGAAAAACCTATTACAATGGAGGGGTTAATTGAATTTGGAGCATTAACACCACAGGTTGCGGACTTTCTTCGTATATTAGTTAAAGCAAAATACAATATATTCATATCCGGAGGAACTGGATCCGGAAAAACTACATTCCTTAACGCACTTTCAAATTATATACCAGAGGATGAACGTATTATTACAATAGAGGATTCTGCAGAATTGCAGATTAGGGGTATTGCGAATCTTGTACGATTGGAATGTAGGAATGCTAATGTCGAAGGTAAGAATGCAATTACAATCAGAGATTTAATCAAATCAAGCCTTCGTATGCGACCTGAACCGTACTGAATAAAAAGGTGAGAAGTTACAGAGTAACTTGTAACTCT
>JAHZFJ010000038.1 GCA_019421365.1 Lachnospiraceae bacterium | reverse complement strand
CTTTTTTAGGCACATTCACTGGGACTATGGCTGTAAAACAGTTGAAACCAACTTTGGGCTATGGAACTTATCAGTTCTTTAATTGCCATGAATATTTCAGGTTTATTATACATTTCATTTAACATCATGTAAAATTATTGTTTTTTATGTTACAATAAATATATATTATGGTGCAACTACTAAAAAGAATCATGTCTAATAATTTACTGTAATTTAAGGAGGATAAAATCTATGCTCGATTTTCGTATTAATACTTTTTTGGCTGTATGCCAAACAATGAATTATACCGAAGCTGCAAAAATACTACATATCACACAACCTGCTGTTTCGCAACACATACATTACCTAGAGCAACAATATGGAAGCAAATTTTTTCAGTATGAGGGAAAGCAACTGTCTTTAACAGAGTCAGGTAAGCTTTTTTTGCAGACAGCAACTACGATACAACACGATATTAAACATCTACAAGAGCAGATTACCTCTCTTTCAACTTACCAGTACTTGAATTTCGGTGCCACTTTGACAATTGGTGAATACATAATGCCCGAATCAATTCTTCACGTATTAAAACATGAACCGAATATACAGATTCGTATGGTGGTTGAGAATACGGATGAACTATTAAAACTTTTGAATCAGGGTAAAATAGACTTTGCTATTATAGAAGGTTTTTTCCCTAGACATGCATATGAAAGTCTTACATATAAAGAAGAACGGTTTTTACCTGTTTGCGCCAGTGATTATACATTTTCTAAACCTGTATCCCGTTTAGAAGATTTACTAAGTGAACGGCTTTTAGTTCGCGAAGATGGTTCTGGTACACGAGAGGCTCTTGAACGTTCTCTCATGGAACACAATATGGTAATCAAAGACTTCAAGAAATTAACGGAATTAGGTAATCTTAATGCCATTAAATCATTAGTATCTGCCGGGGCTGGAATTTCATTTTTTTATGAATCAGCTGTAAAAGTGGAATTGAACTCGGGACTTCTACGTGAGATTCCGCTGGAGGATTTTTATGCGAAGCATGATTTTACGTTTCTTTGGCAGAAGGGTAGTGTATTTTCTCCTTATTATCATAAGGTTTTTGAGCTTTTGAATGGGGAAGAGTAAAGCCGTTCTATAACCAGGGCAGGTTTTACCTGCCCCGATGCACTAATCAATTCTTCAACTAGATGCAAAAAAGGCAGAGACTTTTTATTTAGTCTCTACCTTTTAGTATAATAGTTTTATCCAATCACTTCTTTAATTTTATCAATCAAACTTATATCTGCCGGTAACCAATCAACAGAATATAGAGTATCCTTTGTTAACCATTTGGCTGCTTTATGTTCGTTAAGGACCAAGTTACCTGATTTGACTGTGCAAAGGAAACAGTGCATAATTAAATGAAACTTAGGATAATCATATTCCACAGTATTATGCACGCCCCTTCCATAACATATCTTCTTATTGTATCTTTATTATAAGTACGATCACCTGACAATGCTATTGGAATCATAAAATTATTCATATAATTACAGATAAAAACTAGAATAACAACATACTCTTTATTCTCCGCCTTACGTAATCCACGCCCTAATTGTTGAATAAACACAGTCGGACTCTATGTTGGTCTAAGCATAATAACCTGATTAATCTCCGGTATATCAACTCCTTCATTAAAGATATCCACAGTAAATATATAGTCTAGCTGATCTTCTCTATCATCATTAGTTAATCGATCAATGCACTCTTCTCTTCGTTCCTACGAATGATCTCCACATAAGAAATCAGTGCGATAACCATATACATTAAACTTATTCGAAAGTTCTCTTGCTTCCTCTTTCCTACTGCAAAAATAATAGTATCAAATTCGTCTCTTGAAAACCGTTCTAACGTCTCCTGTTTTGCCATCATTTATATAAATCACAATCAGCTCCCATAAATGGTTTCTCAATTATACATCTTGCACTTGTCAATATTTGCAGTATTTCGTCTCTTTCTTCTTCATCTGGTCTGTGTGTAAAATTCTGAAAATATAATCTTTTGTTATCTCCATTCATACGAATAGATTTCACATGTATTCCCCCCTCTATACTAATTCGTTAAGCAAATAAATACCATGGTTATAATGAATATGTCATTCACTCTCATGACTAATTAAAATTTCCTCTGCTTCGATTATATAATCAAGTTCCAACGACTCAGCTATCTTATTATAAGCGACAATAAACTGATTGATAAAATCAATGCAATCATCCTTGCTTTTCTCGCACCAATAGTCATAAAGTATCTCTATATTTCCAATTGATTCTTCCAAATGCATAAACCACTTTTTGTATTCACTTGTGTCATATTCATCGTTGACCCAGTTATTAAAACATGCTTCATAATCAAGATATACTTTTTGAGCTTTTAATATTGTTTCAAATTCATTATAATTTGCATGATTTTTCAAAAAAACAAACAATCCTGCTTCAATATCTACAGGTAAAAACAACATATTCTGCGTTTTATTTTTGATATAATTAATCTTCTCATTTTCATGTCTCTTAAATTGAACATCATTATCTAAAATAATTATACTGTTTAGGAATTCCCCTATCCCTTTTTTATGCAATTGTACATAGTTTGTCCACCCTAAATCAACATCAATAAAATTAGTAAAGTTATCAATATCGATACATATATATTTCGAGAAGATATACCTTACAAGAGATTGCGCTCTTTCATCCTCAGTATATACATTTATATTCTGGTTGATAATAGTGCTTTTCATATATATCTTGTCAATTACTCTTTTTAGATCCGTTGCTGTATGAATGTTTTGTCCTTCAATCATCCTAACTCCTTCATCAGAATATTTGGGATAAAGATCAATTATCTCACATTCATATTTATATGCTATATTTGATGGATCTATTCTATTATGTACAACTTCTTCTCGTTGAAGATTATTCACTTCTTTCAAAACTAAAGGTGAATGTGTTGTAAAAATAATTTGAATTTTATATTCCTTTGATGCCCAATATAAAAATCTTACTAATTCCTTTTGCGCATAACCATATAATGTTGCATCCAATTCATCAATCAACAGGATTCCTGCTTTATAATCTTTTCCATATTGTTCTTTTAAACGCTTGAATGACATTATTGCTAATAAAATACGTCCAATATTCCCCTCTCCTGCAGAACTTGTAAAAATATCATGCGTATCATCACTAACTCCCGCAAAGATAATCTTAGCATCTTTCTTTTCTAGCTCCACTGTAGGATTACTTACATTTTGGATTGATAATATTTTTCTATACCAGTCTACATATAATTTGATTTCTTCTTCAGTGAAATCAGCTATAACAGGTGTTGTTTTTCCACTTTCACCAACTGGATACAATCTGCTCAAACTTAAAAATTGCACTGGTAATTGTATATAACCTGCACCTTGAGCTCGGCTCTCTGCATTCCAAAACCTTATAGAATCAGGTTTTCCTTTCTGTTTTCTCGCAATACTCTTTATCTTAATATAATTTTTATCATAATAGCTTGAATTTGTGAGATTCAATTTCCAAACATGAGCCCCAATTAAATCATGAACATCAGACAAACGGAACTTATCTTGAAACTGAGATTTAAAATTATAACCATCAATGCTCTTGCATCCAAAAAGCGGATGTCCTTTTGAAATTGAAAATGGCTGCCCTAGGACACCAAGAACCGTAGATTTCATTGTTGCATTCCTACCGGCGATTACTGTTATTCTTTTCCCAATATTCAACTTTATATCATTCATTGCCCTGAATTTCTCAATTTCAACGCTTTCAATTACCACTTTATCTGTCACCCTATCGTAAATTAATTGATATTTTTTTCTCTTCCATCTCTTTCTGTGTCGGCCATATATCCGAATTTGGGAATATTATTATTTCACTGGCAACCCTTTTATCTGCAACACTATAGTTTAAATCATAGTGCTTAACTTCATATTCTTCATAGATTCTTACAATTTCCGGATGATTATCATAAGTAATCATCCAATGACAACCTACTTCTTCTCTAATCAATTTTTCTATACGTTCATGATCATCAAGGTTAAAGTAGTTCATATACAGCTCTTTCCCTTTTGCAAAATATGGTGGATCAAAATAAATCATGGTTTTATCTCCATATTTGGGAATATAATTAACAACAAGACTATTTACATCTTTATTGTAAACAGATATATCTTTTCTTCTTTTACCAATGGCAACTATTCTATCAGCCAAAGTAGTTCTATTAAATCTGGCATCTACCTTCCAAGTCCCTGCTTGACCTTTCCCTCCAATTGGCCCCCCATTAATTATTCCTGAACGATTCGTCCTATTTAGAAAAAAAGCCGCAAATCCTAAATCGAAACTATACCTATCTGCATTTTGTAATATTTCCTTTTGTTTATACCACTCGTCAATAGTTACAGGTGTTTGCATAATTCTATCAACAAATCTTGAATTATCTGTCAACACTGCTTTCCAAAAAGAATAAATGGCTTTATCATAATCATTAATAACAATATGTCCCACTTTATCATTGAATAATAAATCCAAAGCAATCCCTGCACCACCTGCAAAGGGTTCAATATATGTCCCACCATTCAAATCTAATTTTTCAATCATCAATTCCATAAACGATGCCAATTTCCCTTTACCGCCTGGGTATCTTAATGGTGAATAAAACATTTTTGCGCCTCCTTTCCCAATTTAAATTAGTTTATCATAAATGCGTCTCATTCTCAATCTGTTTCACTTGTAAAATCTAACATATATAATCTAACGGAACTTCCACCTCACCTCCAGCCTTTCCTCATCAAACACAACGATCTCCTCCACAAAAGCATCCACAATCTCCTTCGTCAATTTCGTCAGCTGAATCCTGGCATCTAGCATTTCTAAACCTGCTGCCTTTGGTACATCCATATCTGAATTTCGTCTCACCGCCACCTGCTGTTTCTCAATATTCTCCTGCATTTTCCCCTCATCTGCTCATACATTTTCTTCTGCTCCAAATAGGTATCTTTATCCGTCACATCCGTTTTATATGCTTCATAACTGGCACGTAGATCCTGTTGCAATAACGCCATTGTGCGTTTCATATCATTCAGATGTTTTTCCGCTGCAGCCAGTCGTTCCTTATTCTTAGCCCCCTGTACATCAATTACAGTTCTGGAATCAACCAATACATCTGCATACTGTTGCAACATATTTAGTATTACTTCTTCAATATCAGCATCCAGAATGCTCATTCTACAATCCCCACTGCTCTGAGCCAGATATTTCTTATTTCAAATACCAGGTTCCATCGCCACTTCCACGCCCGCTAAAATGAATAACACTGGGGTTTGTTTCATTGATGGACTGGAACAAACAAATCTGTTGTACGCGTTGCCCATCTTGTTTCAAATATTATTGAATCTCGATTTAAAGATTTCGTAATAGCCTCACGAATCTCACGTGCTTCTTTGTCCAAATTGAGTTTTTGCTACTCAACTTCCACCCCGTTAGCGAAATATGTTATTGATGGATTTGATGCTACAAATAAAATAGTAATCTTTTCTTTTGCTTGTTTTAACTTTATAATCTCATTTTCAAGAATTTTCTGGTTCCGTCTCTGGCTTGTCAACTCATTTCCAATTGATTCAAATGACTCTTTTGTACTTTTTCTTAGCTTATCAGCTTCTCTATTTTCTTCTTTTTGAAGATTTTGTTCTTCCTTTAATAATTCTTTTTCTTTACCCGCAATCTTTTTATCATATTCAGATATCTTTTTATCAGCATCGTTTTTTTTCTTTTCTTCACGCGAAATCTCACCCAGTTTACTTTTTATTGTAGATTGGGACTTCGTCGATGACAACTGTTTTTTTGCTCTGGTAATTTTATCTCCTGCGCTAGATGCCGAAACATAACGCAGCCTTTCATTTTTTTATTTTGAGATTTCATCTTTTTTTCGTTGAACTGATCGTCTATATGTATCTACTGACATTTATCCTCCAATTCCATCTAGATTATCCCAGATAGCCTCTTCAATTACCTTTACAACTCTTCTGTATGCCTTTTAATATCATCACCCCAGAATCTAATAACTGTCCAGCCTTCGAACAGTAATCTTTTATTGACCTCGTCATCTCTTTCACGATTTCTTGATATTTTACCGTTCCAGAATTCACTATTATTACTTTTCTCTATCTCGGTTTTTACCCCCCCAAGAACGTATCACAACGTAATAACTCATTCTCTATGGTCGATAACTTTTCTCCCTTCTTTATAGTTATTTGAGACAAACTGAGGTTTGTACGCTAGATTTGAATTTGCTTCAAGATTAATACACGCTGTTTCAAATCCTTGTTTCATCTGTTCGATATGATTATTATCCATTACTAATCTCCTTGTATATAAAAACGGGTTTCTTATAACCCTATTATACATTACATGACAAAATATTACTATTCTAAAAATAAAAAACGCTTGTTAAGGAAATAATCTTCCCTAACAAGCGTGGTACAGACTTAAACCTATTCTTTCATGACAGGTATATGTTAAAAGTTAACTATCACTCCATCAAACCATACAATCAATTTCTCTTGATAACCAGCTTTTTTGAATTTCCGGATAGCGTCAACTATGTCAAGCAGTTCCTTAGATTCTATAGAATCAAGTCTTTTTAGACGGTCTTCTGGCAAGATTACATCTGACATAGCATTCAAGTAATTCTCTTTCGTATACCCCCACATCTTAATTTGATTACCATATCTTCGACTTAGTTTATCCGCTATTTGTAGTCCCTCTGGATCGAAGTCTCCTGCATAGTAAAGTTTATGTTTACTATTAACAAGTAAATCTAGTGTCAATAGTCCTGATAAACATAACTGTCCACTAGTACAAATCACTGCTATATCTGGATTAGATTCAATAAGATGCATAAATATCGCTGGGTTTTCTACTATATAAACTTCATTCTGTATTGCTTGCAATACTGCAATACTACCTAGAGTTCGTAACGTTACTTGAATGGGTTGTTTTTCTTCATAGAACCCTTCTAATCCTTGATGATAAAAATCATCTTGCTTCTTGCCACGTATTCCATAAATCAGTATACTATTGGTTACTTCATCTTTCATTAAACCTGCTTTATAAAATAGCTCCCACTTTTCTTCTACTAATGTCTCCATTTGATTCTGTCTTGTTACTTTACTCTTAATGTAATCAAGCAAAATTTTTTCTCCTATGGTATTCGTATCAAAGTAATGAGGATTTCCACTCACTTGAGCTGCAAAAATAGGTAGTAATATTTTTTTTTCATTGCGGTTCTCATTTCGAAAGGGTAACGAGTTAATTGCCTTTTCCATAATACTAAGAACACTTTTCAAATCCATTCCTTCACGATATTTTTGACGCAAATAAACTAAAAGGTTCTCTTTCCCATTAATTTGTTTAGTAAACCACAATTTAAACGGATTCTCTTCATTATTTTCATCTATATCCTCATACATAAATCCAAGAATGGCGTCTTCAAATTCCCGTTGAGATGCTTCTTTTACCTCCCGTTTTGTTTTTAACTTCACTTGAAAATATGCTTCTAAAATCATTTTCGTTGTGATTCCCTCAAAACGGCTCTGCTGTAATGCATTATCAAAATCGTGTACTTTAATAACTACCTTCTTATCCTCATATGGATTAACTCTAAACATTCCTTGCAATTGTTCCCGTTCTTGTCTTGATAGCTGACTAAGTACAACACTACCTCTTCCTTCACCAAGACTTTCATATTTTTTACGTAACTCTTGTAATAATTTATGATAAACTGGACGTTCTTCTATATAGGTTAGAAAACTTTCTAATTTTTCTGTTTCCATACTACGCTTCCTTCTGCATCAATACTCTTTCTTTACCATTCCACTGGTAAGAGATGACTGTAACAAATTTTGCATTTTCTGGACGTACCAATTGATATATTGCAAGTCCTGGTACTGTCTCGTAATCCCCATATAAGATCTGCGAATTTAGGATAAAGTTGAAATCAAATCCAACCATAAGTCGAAACATATCCTTAATATTCATCTCATCTACACCTGCAAAAGCTTCATCTAAGGAAATCATTCTAGGAGCATTCATCCCTGCTCCTTGGTATTTTGCAACAACTGCAGAGAACAGAGGAACATACATTGCCATAGCCTTCTCTCCACCGCTGAATGTAAAGAAAACTCGGTCCGTTAATTCTCTTTTGTTTTCATTCGTCTTCTTACATTCTAATTGAAACTCAAACCATTTACGATAATCAAGAATTTCCCTCATAATAGCAAAAAAGGACCTTTCTGAATTAATATCTTCCTGAGTTTTTCTAGCTTCTGCTATTTTAGAACGAAAATGTGAAGATAATTTTTCAATATCCTCTTCCCTCATTATTTCAGAATCCTTGTTCAGTAAATCAACAAGTTCTTTTGTTCCTAGCTGTTCTTCTTTCTCCGCAGTTTTACTCCGCCAACGCAGACTAAGAGTCAAACCACTAGAAGTTTTCATTGATCCCATTAATGTATTCATGTTTTGAACCCAATTATTACTACTATGAATACGAGCTCGGATTTTCTTACTAATGGTATTCGCTAAGATATCTTCGAATAATTCACGATCTTTATCACTAAGCAAATCCTCTTGTTCCTTTAATTCCTCTGTAAGACACTGCACTAATCGATTGAACGGTATCTTTGTTCCTTTATATTTTGCTGTAATATCAATACGTGCAAGTACATTTTCCCTTCTTGTATTACTTTCATTCATCGCATTCTCTTCTACTTGGTTGTAGAAAAGATGTTCCATTGTAAGTTGATAATCACGCAAATCTGCTTTTTTCTCATGAAAGGCACCTTGCAACTCTCCCAATATTTCAGTTTGTCTCTTTGAACCAATTTCTCCGCGAAGTATAGTATATACCTTAGTAGGTACATAAAAGGGTTCAAGCGTCTCTGGTATAGCGACCTCAACATATCCTAATTGATATTCTCTAAAGAATCCTTCTCTATAAAACTCTGCTTCCCCTTTTTTCTCCTCTATCTGCTGAACTAATTTCTCAATTGACTCAACTATTGTAGTTAATCTTTCCCCTAATTGCCCTTCTTTTTTATTACACTCCTCAATTATAATAGGAATTTCTCGTAATCGCTTAATACACAACTCCAGTTTTTCCTTAATTTCCTCATAATTAGTCGCTTCCAATTGTTCTTTAACTGATATAAGAGAGCCTTCTTTACCTCGAATATTTTGTTCATAACGTGTGATATCATACCGAATTAAATCCTCATCTTCTTCCACACGCTCTAATCTTTCCTCTTGTTCCGATATACGCGCAATACTATCAAGATACTTCATATGTGTAGATTCCAAATCCACTAATTGAATTTTGTAATCTTGGAAAAGATTTGCTATTTCTTCACCTGCTTTATAGTCCATAGGAAGATATGCTATTTGGCAAAGGTCAAATGTACTTTTCCTATACTCTTGTAATATTACAGTTGTTTCTCTGAGTTTCTCTTCCATTCGTTGAATTACATTCTTCTTCTCGGTTAATTGAACAACCATATTCTCATATTCCCGTCTTGCAAGTTTTAAATCCTCTCCTGACGGAAATAAATTAAACTCCTCTGATACACGTTCAATTTTCTCTTGATATGAACGATATTGCTCCTTTAATATACAAGCTTGTTCTTCTAGTTGCTTTATTTCTGTTTGCAAACTTTCAATCTGAGAATTTCGATAACGTTCTCTTGCTCTTGTTCCGATATATTTCGCCTTATACTCTTTTGAAATGATTCCAGTGATTGCTCCTATTTGATAAACTCCATTTGCGTTTATGCAAGTATGATGTTTTTCATCAAACCCAATGGATCGAAGCGCTTGAGAAACTTGTTGGTAAAATAGAATATCTTGTTCCTTGTTATCTACCTCTAAGATTCCCTCCATACATTTCTTCACATGTTCCTGGTCACTAAATATATAACGATCTGCTTGTCCCAAATCCACGTTAAGTACTTCTTCTTTATAGCTTGCTGGAATAATTAAAGCATTTAAAATTCCCATATCAAGTAAAGCTTCTTCCACTTGGTTTCTTCGTTCTTCTGTTAAATTCTCCTCAAAATCAACTGCTTTGTAAAATGGTGTAAAGGGAATACCCTTTTCCTTAAGAATGCTTCTATTCTTCCTTACCGATTCACTCTCTTCTGGTATTGGATCTTTCTTATTCTCCCATTCACTTAGCTCCACCTTTTTTTCATAAATAAGAGTCTCTTGCTCCTCTAATTGCAAACCAATCTTTCTTTTTTCCTTCTCAAACTCTTCTTCCAACTGTGTTTTAGTACTACGAATCAAATCACGAATATCACTATAATCTTGATTCATGTCAAATTGTTCAATAAGCATTCGAATCTCTTGTAGTGTATCCTTAGATATGTCTAACAAAGTACAATTTGACTGCCAATTATATATCTTCTCCACTAACTCGTCACGCACAGTTCGCAGTTGGCTTTCTATTTGACGAAGTTCACGCTCAATCTTGTCTCTCTCTTCTCTTGTTTCGTCCAATTGTTTGCATTTCTCATCATATGCTCTTTGAAGATAAGACAGTTCTCGTAAACTCGATAGTGCTTGAGTAACTGCTTCCATTCTCTTATCTAATATTGACCGATGAATATTATATGAATATACATTCTTACAATTAGCTTGAATCTCCGCTTTCATAAAGGCAAACTCATCAAAATCAACATTTTCCATATAAGAATCCATTTCTTCTAGCTTATTCTGAATATCTTCTTCAAGTATCTCCGAATGCTCTTTTTCTTTCTTTTGTTTATTTTCTACTTCAAGCCTCTCCTCAATCTTCTTTTCTAGAGCGGTACATTTTGCTTTTAATTCTGACTTTAAACTAACAATCTCTTCTTCTAACTCAAGTTCCTGACTTTTTAACCTAGTAGCATCACTGGCGTTTAATGACTCTTCTTCCCTCTTACGAATATCCTGCTCTGTTTTTACTTCATGCAATCTTTCTCTTACCTTGGCAAGCTCTATGGTTATTTGATCACGTTCTTCTTTTAACTCATTATCCGTTGCAACAATGCGTTCATATTCGTTCCTCTTTTCAACACATAGCTTCGCTTTATCGTGTAGAACTGCAATATTATATCGACTATATATCTTTTCTATGGTTTTAGCGGCTTCAATACCATCCCTAAGAATATCTACATTCGTTTTTAATCCATCCATATTCTCTATGGCTTCTGACATTGGTCTTAAGTCATCTTCTGATAGCATCTGTAAGGAATTACTTAATATTTCATTAATCACCGATGGTTTATAATCTTTCGAAAGTTTTGGTGTACGTAATTGAATTAATAGATCAATCATTTCCTTATATTCATCAAGTGTTTCGAATTCAAAGATATGTCTATTAACAGCAACCATATAGCCTATTTGCGTATCATATACAACCCCACCTTCTGCGATGCGGTTCTTTAGTTCTATTTTCGTAAGTGGAACTTTGGATCCCATTTCCTTGTACAAGTAAAAATCCTCATTCATTCTCCTACCATCATTAAGGATAAAGTACCATGTTTCCAATTTCTTATTCTTTCGAGCTCTCATTCCCATTCCAATGGTTATAAACACATCACTCTCTAATCGTTTAAATTCCATGTAGAGGTAACCGGTTCTCTCATCTCTAGAATCATTTTCTTCAAGAAGATAATTCTCCATCTTTCTTGCCCTTGACCCAAATGGATCAAGTCTCTCTGGCCTAATATTACCATCTAATAGAAGTGGAATAAAACTTTGCATTGTTACAGATTTCCCCGATCCATTTGAACCACGAAGTAACATTCTTCCATCTATAAAATAAAATTCCTCTAAATCGTAGTACCAAAAATTAACTAATCCAATTTTGTTTGCTTGCCATTTACTATTCATTCTGTTTTTTTACCTCCAGTGAGAAATCGTTCGGATACTTTCCTTTAAGTTTCCCCATGATTGGATATAGGGTAACAACACCTGTAGTTGAATCTATCCTAATCCATTCCATCAATTCAAGATATGCTATCACTTCTGTTATAAACTCTTTTAATGTCTTTTCACGATATCCTTTTGGAAATCCACTCTGATATGTCTCCTTACATTCTTCAATGATTGATTCTAGCTCCATACGTTCCAGCAGAATCATTTCATCTGCAGGTACAATAATTTGTCCCTCTTCAATTCGCTTTCGCAAAATTTGATTGCATAATAATATAATATCAGACATCGCATTCTCTGCAGGAAATGTTTTTCCCATATTACAATTCTCTCCCAAAACTAGATAAGCTCCCGATTTGTGGATATGCAACTCACATTCAAATAACTTACCTAAATCTTCTCTTATAATATTACGATATTTTCGAATATAATCAAAATCCTCTTCATTCTCGTCTGTATGATAGAATGCACTATTCATTACAAGATTACGGTACACTCTTTGTCTTCGAATAATTCCTCGATCCTCGTCCATTCCAATCCAATCTTCTTTTTCAAAGTCTTCAGGAGTTGTGTACTGAGTAATATCCTTTGTGAAATTTCTCATAAAATATCTAGAAGCTCCTGTATTTTCATATAGGACATCTCCTTCTTGATCAAACTTAAACGCATCTTCACTTCCATCATTTATCATAATCATGCCATTTGCCAAACAGAATTTCATAACCTTAATCAATCGTCTTCTATAATTATACTGGGTCCAATCAATGGTTTCATACTTATACTGCACTTGAATGTATTCTGTAAGTTGTGACAGAATGAATTGTTCCTTTGCATCTTTGTCCTCAAGAAACATAAGTACCATACAAAGGAAACCATACTCGATTTTTGAGTCAAATTCTGTTATTCCCATCCATGCTTCCGGTTTTGCTGGAACTTTCTCCATCTTAATTAAATACGGATTTGTAATAATGGAATAACCTAATTTTTCTGTAGCAAATTTTTTAACATTACTAGCTTCATCACGAATCTGATAATACAATTCCTTATGCCGCTCTTTTAAAATCCAACGTTTGCTTAATAGCTGTTCTAATGTATTCATTCTATTTACCTCTTTACTTCACTCTAATCTGTGAATATTAATCGATATGCCGGCATTGCAAATACCCCATCTGTACTATAAATTTGACATGTTTTCAGCTCTCCATTCTCAATCGGTGGCTCCTCTATATAAAACATTCTTCCATCTTGTGTTTTACCATATCGTTTTTTATTCTCAAATCCCTTGGAAAGCCAAACAAGGAATATGTCTCTTACCTCTGGCTCAATCTCTGGCAGTGTTTCAAAATCTAAAATTCCTTCCTTAATATAGCTATCTGTTATTCTTTTTTCTTCCTCTAGACGATATAACGTTTCTTGTCTTAACCTTTCCTTTTCTTCTGTACGATCTACAATCTCCGTCTTTTGTGATTTTTCTCTATAGGTTTTTATTCTTGGTACAAGAGACACAATCGCTGGTTCTTCCTCATAAACACCACTATTAATACCCTCTGTCTCTCTTGGAAAATCTCCCTTAAGATGAAATGGTTGTTCTACTCCGAACACCATTGCAGACAATCTATGAGCCTGTGCCATCGTGTCACATTTGTAAAACATACTTGCAAGGAACTGATACTCTTCCCTTCTGTTTGCACCAGCATTACTACGTTCGCTTATACGCATGGCATATCTAGTAATCCTTCTTATAATCTCATTCGTTGTGTCAAAAACCTTCCCCGCTTCCGAACCTTCTCCATCTGTAGAGACAAACCAAGATTCTATACTTGCCCATATACCGACAATTCTATCTCTTAGTTGTCTCTCATCAATTTCAACATCTATTCTTGGAATATCCATTTCATACAATACAATCTCATCAAATATTGTTTTCAATTTGTCTTCTTCTACGTTCTTAATATACGTCTCAATCATCCCTACATTAACTTGTAAGCTTTTAACAAAACTACGAAGATACTCTATCAAACGATCTTTGTAGACTAAAAATGCTTTAGTTTGCATCATTTCTTCTGCCTTTAAGCTATTCAGCTCATGCATATAATCTTGATAATTCTGATTCAGTCTCTTAAAATCATTGTTCAAATCATTCCACCAAGTGTAGATCTTACCTCTTGAATCCGATGCGATTTCTTCTATCTTTGATAGACTTGTTCTTATTCTTTCTAGTAATACGGGCTCTAAGGATGCTCCCTCTATAAATAGATTCTCAAGATGCAGAACCATTCTTTCTATCTCAACTGCATATGCTGACATCTGATATCTAAATTTCCGATTTTTAAATTCTTCTAACGTTGCAACATTCTTTGTATCCTGCATCGTGACAAGATTTCCCCACCCTTCGAGTGCTTTCAAATCCTGTTGGCATTGCTCCATGGTATAGTCTGCAAAGTATTCTTCCTTCTTAAGTTCACTATACACCTCTTCTTGATATAGCCAATATTTTAACTTTTCATATTTTTCAAAAAATAGTCGCATAATTACTCGGTATCGATCTGCATTTTCTACTGTTAGATACTTTGTTTCTAGCACTGGCTTAACTAATTTTTCTGATATTTTCATACTTAATCCCATGCATATAACAAGATTACTTGTGATACTTCTAAAATGAATTGATTGATAAACTCGCTACATGGCTCCTTTCATAAAATTTATAATCCTTCAGCCTTTGTTTCCTCTCAATAATCTATCTTACTATCAAATACCATTACCACAACACTTTTTATACTTTTTGCCGCTACCACAAGGGCATAAATCATTTGGATATATTTTTTTATTTGTTATAGCTACCCTATTCAGGGCACTTCCCAATGCATCATTTTCTATATTAGGCAGTCCCATCTCTTTCCTACTATATCCACATTCACTCCATCTTCTAACATCATAAATCCATTCACTCAACGCTCTCGTCAGACTTTCCGCTGATTTAATCCTCTCAAAACTTACCTGCCATTGATATAAACAATTCATAATCTGTGGAATTTCCCAGTCTTCCATCACCACTTTTCCGGCAATCACCTGAAGCATTTCTTCTACTTGTGCAGAATCCTTTATTTCTCTTATAAGGCATTTATAAACTGTTTCATACTCTTTATTTTTCTCTATCACATCGCCCATGGCATAAGCATTAATATCCTCATCATTAGGAATGTAGTATTCTTTACCTTTTTGCTTTATTAGCAGCTGACTATATTCTTCTTTTGTTTTAAAATACGCACTTACTATATACTCTTCATCTAACCATATTATATTTTGCTTTTCAAAGATTCGCAAAAGTATTCCTATATTTTCTTCTATATTTAAGCTTTCAGATATCTGCTCATCCCCCTTAAGCACGATATCTTTATACAAATTAACAAAATACTCTTTTTTAAAAACCCCATATAATCTCAGACATGTATTTATCAGATATCTTATCCCATATGTGAATTCCATCTTATTTTTCATATCTTCTTGTTCAATACTCATAATCACTTGACGTACCTGGTTCATAACAACAAATGTACAATTATTGTTCTTTAAGAACTGAAAAACCCACCCCCTTGGAACGAATTCTTCATTAATAATCGTTGTTTCCATCGGTTTAATTGGATATTGGTTCATCACCCGAAGCAGAAGTTCTAATTTTTTTGGATCCATATAGAGCAATTCATCTTCCAAATCCTCCAATATATGCTGAAAAAGAGTTCTTTCTTTCTCTTCTCTATCTACTTCTCCAATTACTTTCTCATCCTCTGTTTTTTCCCATATCATATCAATCAAGCTATCTGGTGCCCTTTGCAATGTTTCCTTTAGATCCTCTGTTATCTCTCCTGATATCATAAAATTCTGCGAAAAGATCTCTGCAAGTCGCTTCACTTCATCTTCTAGGCCCATTTCCTTAAAGAATTGTTCCATGGTATTTGTTGTATTTTTCTTATTTTTCATGATTAATTTCTCCTCTTTTTAGAATAACTAGCAAAGCTTGTAACCTTTTCTTCCTTGGTATAAATTCACAGATTCCGCACCTTTTGTAAGTAGTGCAGTACCAAACTTTCTAGCAATCGATGCGGGAATGGGCTTTAACTTTCTTTATTATATTTATTATCAATAATTATAACTATATAATCATAATAACGCAATATAATTACATTAACTCCCAATCCAAGAATCTCTTATTAATATTCCAAATGTCTTTATTTCTTTTCCGTATTATGTAAATTCTAGTTATTTTAACTCAGCTATAAGTTTTAAACTTTTTATAAGCAAGCAGGATTTTTTACATATACAAAAAAATAGAGCAACATCATACAATTTGTATAATGCCGCTCCGCAAAAGTCATCCACAAAACTTTTTCTATTTAACATACTTTTAGAAATCTTCCCTATTTTCATGATTTCTCTACTAATTGCATCGTTTGTTTTATGATTAGCTATATTTGACTTCAAATCGACTAGCCGTCCAAAAGGACTTCCATCTGCATCCTCTTTCATAACCTAATATGTTTCTATATTACTACACATGCATACTTTTTTCAACAAATTTCCAGTATCCTTCTTTATCTTCTTTAACTACTTGATTTACAACTGTTTTACATCAGCTACTGATATATTTTCTTTTTCCTTATCCGTAGATCCCCTAAATACTCTGGTACTTAGCATTTGAAGTACTGCATTACTAGTTCTACCGTAATGGTCCATAAATTAGGTTGTGTACCATTCCTTGCAATGGAACCTTTGTCTTTCTCATTAATCTCACTCGTTTTTATCTCCTTACTTTCGATTCTCCTCAACCCATTTTTAAGGAATTCTACTTCCTTTTCATTTATTGTACCAGTATAATTTATCCCTTGTATGATATCAAGAAGCTTATTATATTCGTAGATAGTTTTTTAATTTTTATACGTCTAATAGATATAAAAATAGAACGTTTACATCTGTTTTTATCGATGTAAGCGTTCTATTTTTGCTTAACTTATTGACATTGACTACAAGGGGATCATATCAACTACATATTTATTTTTTCTGATTTTTCAATCTTTGATAAACATAGAACGGAATTCCAGAAAACATAAGTAGAAATACCCACATCGCTACATCAGCACCTGTTGCATAGATTATATAGATTGAATAAATGAAAGCAACCAGTGATAAACCGTGCTTTTTCACAAATTTCATAAAAGTATAAGATTCATTACTTTTAGCTGTCAAAATTATTTCTGCCGCGGTTGTTAACGCATATGCAGGGATAAATGACAAGGTAGCAAGTGTAACCATAAAATTAAACGCTTCAGTCAAACTTTGAACATAATTTAATATAAGGAGAAGATTTGTAAATATACCTGTAATAATAAGCGACGTATATGGCGTTGCATATTTTTTATGCACTTTTGCAAAAAAGTCTGGAAAAAGTCCGTCCTCTCCTGCAGCAAAGGATAGTCTCGCAGTGATTAATACCCAACCAGAAATTGTTCCTAGTACAGAAATAATAATCCCTAGTGAAATGAAGCTGCCCCCCCATGTAGCACCAGTAATATTATTAATGATACCTGCAAGCGGTGCTTGTGACTGAGCCAGTTCTTCCTGTGGCAAGCCACCCATAGATAATACGGAAATAATTAAATAAATTAACACCGCAGAGATTGTTCCAATCACCGTACTTCTCTTTATATTAACCTCAGGATTTTTAATTTCCCCTCCTGAAACAGTCGCACTTTCTAATCCTACAAAGGACCATAATGTTACAGAGATCGCTGCTGGCAATGAGCCAAGTCCTTGAACCTCTGGAGATGAATAAGTATGAAGATACTCTCCATTAAATCCGTAAAAGGCAATCATTACAAAGACAATAATTACACCCAGTTTTAATGCGGTACTAACCATACTAAAATATCCTGCCTGCTTTACACCTCTAATATTAATCCAAGTAAATAACCATAATATTGCCGATGCAATCACAAATGACAGCAAGCTATTCTCAGCTATGATTGGAAAGAATACCGTAAGATATCGCAATACCGCAGTTATAATCGCAGCATTTCCAATCCACGAGCCTATCCAAAATGTCCAGGCTACCAAATATGCGGTAAATTTACCAAAAGCTTTTTCTGTATATACAATAGGTCCCCCTGTTTCAGGAAATAGTGTCCCTAACTTTGCAAAAGAAAGCGCAAGTAACACAGATCCACCGCCTGTGATTACCCATGCTAAAATAGTTGTCATAGGATTAGCTACCTGTGCCAAACTTTGAGCTGAGGTAAAAATACCCGATCCAATCATATTACCAACAATAATGGCGATCGCTGCTCCCAGCCCAAGTTCCCGTTTGAGCTTAGTATCCTTTGTTGTTTCATTATTTGTCATAAAACACCTCTTCTCATCAACTTCAGTAGTTGTTTATATTATAGCAACTATAATATATAACATTAGTTTTAAAAAAGAGCAAGTAGTTTTTTGGATTTTATGATCCTCTTATTAATATTCTAAACGTCTTATTTCTTTTTCAGATAATGCATGGTAGAATACAACTGTATCTCACAGATGATATTCAGAAAAGCCCTTAAAATAGCTCAATTTCCTGGTGTCAAACACTTTTGACATGCTCATTTTGAGTAATGTCAAAACCATTTGATAGCAGTAATTCAATAAATGTCATATCATAGGTTCAGATCAAGAGAATAGCAAATTAAGAAGGAGACATTCTACATTGGAACTTAATACTCAAATAAAGAAATACCGCACAAATATGAATTTAACTCAAGAAGAATTAGCTGAAAAAGTTTACGTAACTAGACAGACTATTTCAAATTGGGAGAATAATAAAAGCTATCCAGATATTCATAGTCTTTTATTACTCAGTTCATTGTTTGACATATCTCTTGATCAATTAATTAAAGGAGATATAGACATTATGAAAGAAGAAATTAAAGAAGCAGAACTCCAAAAATTCAATCGTTATGGTAATATTTTTACCGCACTACTTATGATAACCATAATCTCATGCGTACCACTTGCAATGTTCTTGAACTATTATGGTCTGTTAATTACAGGCATCCTATTCATTGTAACTATGTTCTTTGCCAATAAAGTTGAGAAATGCAAAAAAGAAAATGATGTTCAGACTTATAAAGAAATTGTGGCTTTTACTGAAGGTAAACGCTTGGATGAAATCGAAAAGCATCAGGAATATGGTAAACGGCCTTATCAAAAATTCGTATTAGTGTTAGGAAGTGCTTTAATAACTCTGATTGTTTGTATGGTATTGTATTTGGTGCTTAGTCTCGTATTATGATGGATTCTAATTATGAACAAATAATTTACAATTAAAATAGAGCACTGACAAAAAAACAGCCCCATTATTAATGGCTGTAGCGTTTTAACTATCTTATATGTCCATCTTCGAAAATCTCGTAATCAATGAATTTGTTGGATCATAAGCATCATGTACAGATACCTGACAGATACAAATATAGTAGTTTTATTTAGTTTAGTAGGTTTATGTTTACGTAAAAACCGTCTGCTTTAGCAGACGGTCTCATTTATATTTATTATTTTTTCTTTACTGGGTAACAAACTTCTGTTACTAATTCATTTGGATCCTGCGTCTGTGCAGGGCTTACATGATAGATGCAAAAGATTGCCCCATTAAATTCATAGCCGTTATCTCTTACCCAAGTAGCTACTGCATGATTTACTTGAGTTATTTGTTCATAACTACCTTTATAAGTAGCTGAAGCTATTTCCACTTCTGTAACTGTTTTGAAGGTTACATTTTCAGTATTCTGATACTTTCCCTTCACCGATATCTGAATTTCAATATCAATATCACTTTCCTTATAACCTTCATCATGAAATATTGCGAGACTATAGCAATTATCCGCTTGCTGCAGATTCATTGCTTTTGTTTCTGTCATCAATATATTCCATAGAATACCCTCTTGGTTATATGCAGGCAAAATTTTTCTCACACTTGCAACATATCGTTCTGGTAAAGTTTTTAAAACAACATTGTAATTCATAGCCATATCATCCTCTCTCAGCCTCATAATAGCTGTTTCAAGGAGAAGTAAACGTTGTTTGATTTCTTCAGCTTCTGCTTCCACTTCGGCTTGTTTTACTACTAAAAATTCGGATAATGCTTTTGGATCATTATAGTTTTTTAGTATCTCAATAATTGTAGTTAGACTAAAACCCATTTCTTTTAAAGCCGTAATTCTACCAGCTATCGCCAACTGTTCTTCGCTATAATAACGATAATTAGTAAAATCGTCTATGCTTTTTGGAACCAGTAGTCCGATCTCATCATAATGCCTTAACATACGTATACTAATCCTTGATAATTTAGAAAAATCACCTATTTTCAACATTTTGTATCACCTCACATATATGTGTTTCTTGAGCTCACCTTAAGTATAAAGTATAACATAATGTGAGAGTCAATATCTAAATAATATCTAATATCATGACATTCTCTTTATAAGCATTATGCAGGAACAGAGACAAAAAAGGCCTGGGCTTCATCTTATATCGCACCTACAACAGCATGTGGCACATAGCATTCCTCAAGGTACGCTATATCCTCTGCTGTTAATTTTACATCAAAACATCCTGCTGCAAGCGGACTATATGGTGTTCTTGCAACATTCATTTCATCACAGATTGGAATCAGTTCTCTCTCATCTTCACGGTAAAGAAGGCTATAATGATTCTGCATGGATACGAATTTTGTCCATCCATTCTGCTCGGCAGCATACTGCCTCTTCATGAACTGATAACCATACATCGCAGATGCTCCCAGAGCACGTACTTTTCCAGTCTTCACAAGTCCGTCCAGTACTATCATGGTTTCCTCTATTGGTGTTCCATAATCAAATCTATGTATGATTCTTGTTTCAATCTACTTTTATAAGGGGTTACTCCACTTTATCTTTTAATCCTGATGCACTAATTCCCCATTTTTCCATTCTTCTATCAACTCTCTTGTTACTGGTTCACAGAGATCATAATAATTATCGATTTTATATTTTGCTAGTTCCAGACAACTCCGAAGTTTTTCAATCCTACTTTCTAGATCCTGTTTTACCTCAATTAGAATTTCTCTTCTTGCTTCTTTCGTATCATGTTCAGAATGAGCTAACTTAATATATTCAATAATGCCTTCAAGTGACGCTCCTGCTTCTTTAAATTTCAGTACAAACTCAATCCAGTGAATTGCACGTTCATCATACTCTCTGATTCCTGATGCATTCCTTGGAATTGGTGGTAAAAGACCAATTCTTTCATAGTATCTTAAATTATCAATAGATACTCCGGTCCTTTTTGATGCTTCTTTTATTGTCATATTAACACTCCTTCCATACATTACACCTTCATTCTATTAAAGACTATTATATCAAAAATAATTCCCTTTAAAAATGGCATTCCATAATTCTCGTAATCCACTGCCAGTTCCAATATATTAGACTTCCATTTTACAGTTCACTTAAAGTTTACTCCATTAACCTAACTTTAGGTCAAGAACTTTAACGTATTACTTCATTTAAGCAAAATGTCATAGAATAAACACAGCAGACTAAGTCCAAGTCTGCTGTGCTCTTTAATCGATTATTATCTACCAATCTTCATACAGTTTCCAATCGCGTCACTCATTCTGAAATATTCGTAAGTTGGCATCTCAAATAGTACAGGTTTTAACACATGATAATTAATTTTTCCTGCTTCATTAAGGACAGTTTCATCAGCATAAGTTCCTGCAATTGTACAGATGAAATTATCAAATCCTTTTGTTACATAAGTATTCTCTACTTCACATTCCATAGTAACGAGGGCCTCGTCAATCATTGGTGCACCCTTTTCACCAAGTGTATATATGAAAGCTTCTGATTTATCTTCTTTATATCCACTAATACAACCCATTTGGTCAGCTTTAGCAAGCCAATCTTCTGTAACGATATTTACCGATAATACTTTTCTTTCTTTAATTCCCTGATTGATATAATGTGACTGAGCAAGGCTGACCATCACATGGTCATGACCCATGATCCCGGCATGTGCTACAAGTGTCCAAGTAGGTTTGTTGTTCACCATAGCTCCTACTACGACTAATGGCGATGGGTATAATGCAAGTGCTGATCCAATATTTTTCTTCATTTTCTTATTTACCTTTCTTTGTTTGGTTTATGTTTTTATATACTATAAACCCTTAAGTAAGGTTCAGGGCAAGCACTTTTTTTTTCTATTGTTTTCTCCCCACAATAATCACATGATTACTTGCTCCCAATATAGATTCTTCCCTGCAAACACTGTAATGATATTCGCTCCATATCTTAAATTGTTCCTCATTCCAATTATCCACTTTATCAGAAAATGAATTTGCCATAATGCAAGAACTTAGTTTAAAACAGATACCAAACAGCTTAAAAATAATGAAATTAAAACCTACTACAAGCAGAATAATTGGTATCGGAACTACTCCCTCAGTCAATCAGAAAATACTAGAGTTTTCTGATTTTATTAACCAAACTAATATCTGCAGGTAACCAATCAACAGTATCTAGAGTATCCTTTGTTAACCATTTGGCCGCTTTATGTTCCTTAAGTACCAAGTCACCTGATTTGACTGTACAAAGATAACAGTGCATTACTAAATGAAACCCCGGATAATCATATTCCACAGTGTCTAGAAATTCACCTACTTCAATGATTGTATCAAGTTCTTCTCTAATCTCACGAACTAATGCCTGGCAAGGCGTTTCTCCTTCTTCTATCTTGCCACCCGGGAACTCCCAGCCATCTTTAAATTCTCCATAGCCTCGTTGCGTTGCCAATATATTGTCTCCATCTTGTATTATTGCTGCAACAACTTCAATTGTTTTCATCCTCTGTCCACCTCGTATTAAAATTCAAGTGGTTATTCGCAAATTGCTCCACTACTTATCATTATACTAAATTACTGCATAAAATAATCATAGATATCATTTCTTACTTCATGCTCTAACTCCAGTTTAAAGTTCATTATAGGTAATGTATGCTTGATAATCGCTGCAACTACTCTAACTGTTTTCATTCTCTTTTACCTCAACTTACAAAATAATCATAAATATCATCTCTTACTGGCGTATCCAATATCCATTCAATCTCAACTGCCGTTTTTTCTGTTTCTTGCATAACAAACTCTTTTGCCTTCCCACTTGCCTTCATTCGCCCTAAATAGTAAAACTCTTTGGATACCTTATCATCTTTATTCTTTCTCACAAAGAGTTCTACACGTATTCCACGTGCTTCCGCTTGTAAAAAGTTCTGAACATCTTCTGACGAGAGACTTCTTCCTGATTTTGATATAGCAATCAGCGTACTACTATTTACGAAATGGTCTTCATAATTGGTCGTTGCACTAATATCCTCATCTTTATCATAGTTGATAAAGACAGGAAATGTTTTAGTTCTTCTGTCATATTTATAACCACCAATGTTTAAAGGTACTTCATTATGTTCCCAGTTTAAAAGTCTACACACATCTTCATACGTATATTTCTTATATAAAACCAAGTCCGTATCTGCATATGTGTTACGATATCCTGATTGATATCTTGATATTCCAAACTCGATCAATTCCTCTACGATGTGTAGGAAATCAGGGTTTTGTAGCATGTTCTTGAACTCACTGCTAATACTGTAGTCACCATCAGTTTTCTCAATAAAAACACAGTCCGAGTAAGTCTTTTTAACGCTACCAGAAGGAAACTCATTTGTCATAACGTTAATAACATTTTCTTCTACTAGGTCATTCATCTTAATACTATAATTTTCATTCAAGGACTTTCTCCAAATCGCCATAATCCCAGTATAATATGATATTAAACGCTTCAGCAATTCCAATTCATGAATTCTCTTACCGTTCGCAAGCTTCTTTGAAATGAACTCTATTGTTTTTTCTTCTCGTTCTGATAAGCGTACCGTATATTCTTTCTCGTACTTTACCAAAAACTTATAATAAGAACCCAGACTGGAATTATCGAAGATACAGCATACATCCATCTCACCGTATTTATCAAAATCTGTTAGCTTCGGAATTCGTCCAAGCTTGTACTTTAAATTCAAGTAATTTTCTTTAATGAGCTTCACATCACTAAAGTTGGCACTATCAATAGCTGCAAAGATTCTTTTCTTAGAAATCTCATCAAAATGAATCGTTGAGGCTCCCGGTATAACCCGTTCCCCCTCCATTACATATCTTCTAATCGAATCCTTATTGTAGCTTCGGTCTCCAGATAGCGCGATTGGAACCATAAAATTATTCTTGTAATTCCCAATGAAATCAAGGATTACAACATATTCCTTATCCGGTGCCTTTCGAAGACCTCGCCCCAACTGCTGAACAAATACAATCGGCGACTGTGTAGGCCTAAGCATGATTACCTGGTTTACTTGAGGAATATCTACACCTTCTGAGAAAATATCTACAGAGAAGATGTAATCTATGGCCCCGACTTCTAACACGCTCTTATCCTCAGGCACATTCATAACAAGTTTTTCAATAACTTCTTCTCTCTTCGCTTCGTTATCTTCTCCGGTTAAAACTTCCGTGCAATATCCTCTTTCATTGAATTTCAAGGAAAGTTCTTTTGCTTCTTCTTTTCTACTGCAGAAAATCAATCCTTTAACACGCTCCCCACTATGGCCATAGTATTTTGCCTGTTCAATCACATAATTAACACGCTCGTCCGATATCAAACGAGTAAAATTCTTAGTACCAGTTTCATCATCAAATACTTCACCATCGATCTCAATATCCGTTATACCAAAATAATGAAATGGACATAATAAATCTTCTTCTAGTGCTTGCTGTAATCGAATCTCGTAGGCAATATTATGGTTAAAGATTGAATACACATCAAACCTCTTAGTCTCTGGACTCGCGGTCATTCCAAGCCAGAACCCCGGCTTAAAATAAGACAAAATTCTTTGATAACTCTCTGCTCCAGCATGATGGCATTCATCAAGGATTATTTCTGAAAAATGTCCTTCTTCAAACAAACATCTAACTTCTTCTTTTGCCATCATTTGCATCGTTGCAAACACAAAGTCAGCATTCTTCGCAGCTTCATAATCTTTTGCATTACCTGATAACAACACGAATTTTTTATCACTACCGAATACTCTCTTATAACTTGCCATCGCCTGTTTCGCAATCTGCTCTCTATGAACGATAAACAACGCCCTTGAAGTTTGCATATCACGTAGTGCAAATGCAGAAGCATATGTTTTACCTGTACCAGTCGCTGATATCAGCATGGCTCGATCAACTTTAGGATCTTCTCTTAACTTATTCAAGTTATTGATAAAATCAACCTGCATCGCATTGGGTTTTAATGTGCTCTTCCTAAAATCTATAATATTCTGTGACTTAGCAATTTCTTTCTGCTGCCTTACAATCTTTTGATATTGCTTATATCTATTTGAGTAATCAGCGATAAAAGACTTAAAAGGAAGTGTTTGCTCATCCGTCCATATTGTTTCAAACTCACCGACTATTTCCTTAGCCATTTCCCCGTCACGCGTTGACACAATCTTTGTATTCCATTCTCGGTTTGTTGTAATTGCACTCATTGTCATATTGGAGCTACCAATAATAATGCGGTAAATCTCATCCTTCTCAAATATATAACCTTTTGTATGGAAACCTTCTGACTTACTATTTCTATTTGTACAAAACATTCTAACTTCAATATTACTCAATGAATTCAACGTCTTCAACGCCTCTGGATCGCTAAACATTAGATAATCCGTTGTTAGAATCCGTCCTGGTATTCCCATCTTTTCCAACGCTTTGAGCGTCTGTAACAGAGGAGTGATTCCACTCTTAGTAATAAATGCAACACTAATAGAAAATGCATCACAATTCTCCAATTCCCACTCAAGTGAAGACAGTACCTTCTTCCCTTTTTTGTGGTCATTCGAAACAAATTCCGGACGATATGCAAGATTCGAATTCACTGCGCTATTAATAAATGCTGTATTCATTCCTAAGTTTAGTTCTGATAATATGTTCTCCATTTGAATGCACCTTTCGTGGTAGTAGAGTTCTATATTAGTTCATATAATCAGCTACATAATCATATAGCCTATCTGTCTAAACACACTATTTTACCATCTTCAAATTAAATATATACAGTATAATCCTCAGTTGGTATGACTTGAACTAATATTACCTCTCTTATACTAATGGATTAATTCGATTTAATGATAACCCATCTTTTAAAAGTTCCCATATTTCCATTAACTCGTCTTGATGAATTACACATCATTAAGTATCATTTTTAATTGTCGCGAAGGCAGAGCACCCTTAATAACTCTCGCTTCTTCAGATCAATTAAAGCCTTAATTGCAGAAAATGTAGTGGATTATGATGTTCATAATACATTGTTACTCTTATTCCATAAAATAAAGATATATATTCAGCTGATCAATCAGATTATTAATATTATTGAATAGGATTTTATTAAAAGTAAGATTCAGGCATATTGTATTTCAAATTTCTAGCCAATTACAAAATTCATCGCACTTCTTTATTAATGCTCTATATAGCGCAGATTTCCATGAATTAATATCTATTTTTTCAGCACTATTCTTTACTTCTATTAATGATAATTCTATTTTAGCTTTTCCACATACCATTAGTTCGTCTTTATACATCTCCCTAACATTATCTAATTCCTCTGATGCTCTACTGTTGAATGTAGCATCTAAATCCGTTATACGCATATGTGCTTTATATTTCCTCCACATATTAGGATTTAATAATTTATCATATCCAACTATATACATTAATAAATATGTTTTGTCCGTAAAAAAACACAAATCACACTCAACCCACTTATCATTCATCGTTTCAAAATATGGATGAAATGGGATTTCATAATAATCATCACTTATCTCCGTCCTTTTATCCAAATTACAGTCTCTGCAGGTAGGAATTAAATTTGCAGGCGTTACACACAATAACGGATATTTACTTTTAGGTAGAAAATGATCTAAATTTTTTATTTTTCCACCTCCGCATATTGGACATTTATTGTTCGCATTTTGAACTATTATATTGTAATACTTTCTTCCCACCGAACCCTCTGGTGCAAATTTTTGAGTATATACCTTCTCAATAATTTTTTTATCTTCATTGTCTATGTCAATATGTGGAAATCCTAATATGCTACGTGGCACATAGGTCGTATACCCATTTGAACATTTTTCAACCTCATCCACATATAAAAGAGCGATTCTGGTATACTCTGGTTTTCCAGTAAAATCACAAGCACACTCCGTGTAAATCTCTTTTTCTTTGCATACAATTGAAGGGATATTCAATTTTCTCAATCACTCATCCCTTTCTGTACTAGCAAAATACGCACTATACTCTTAGCTTCATTTCCTAGCTGATTGTTGAATTCATTTAATACTTCCTCATATGTATTACACCTATTAACGACCTCTTTCAACAATGTGTTAAAACCTGACTTTTTCACCTCATATCCGAACACTTCATTTGTAAGCACGCCAATATTAGTTCCAAACGTTTCTATCTCTGGTCTGTTTCCAAATATTTTTTTTTCTTCTCTGTTAAGAATCCACACACAAGAGTTAGGAATTTCCTGCAATACTATGGGCGAATGGGTTGATATGATTGCAACTCCATTTCGTTTTATCAACATTTGCGAAATCCCCCTTATCATCGATGAAAGTAATGGTGGATGCAGATGATTTTCTGGTTCATCGACAAATAAAATTGTTTTTTCAGCTAACTGATCAATACACCTAGTAATAATAGATAGAACTTCTTTATGCCCTGCACTCAAACTTTCAAAAATTATTTCTATCTTGCAAGTATTTTCATATGATAAAACACTTTCATTCCATACCACTTCAGTAAAATTATAAGTACCAAATAAATAATCGCCATCGTTACCAAACATTTTGATTATTTCTAGCCAATCATTTTTTTTAGTCTTATTAGCCATACAATTTTTGTAACTTTCTATAAACTTATTTTTAATATCATCAAGAAGATTTATTTCTCCATAACCATCTTCGTTCACTACCTTAGAATATTCCTTTCGCACTCCTATATACTTGAAATTTTTACAATTTTCAACCTCAGAATAATTATCAAATGGGCTAAAAGAAACACACATTACACTTTCGAAATAGCCTAATTCATCCTCATCAGATGTTGAATAAGCAAGTTCTCCACTTGACTTATCTTCATTACAAATACTTTTTATCATGTTTTTTATTAACGTAGTTTTTCCAGTGCCATTACTACCTATAATTGCATGAATATTCGTTGGCGGTAACGACCTAGGTTGAACTGAAAACTCTAACTTTAAATCCATAAATAACTCGTCTTTTTGCCTAACAATGTAATCAAAATGGTATGGTGTCAATTCTGATTCCCCAATAGCAATTCTATGAAATTGATTAACGCACATATGCTTTGATACAAATCTAAGCAACGAAACAGTAACAACTCTTTCATTTTCATATTTACTAAATAGTGAAAGATCATATGCTATATCATGTAATGTTTCAAACACATTTATATCATATTTATCGTCTACCTCCTTTACCTTTTGATAACTCTCGGCAGATTGCCACACTGAAAAAAAATCCTCCGGAAGTTCTGTAAAAGTTTTCTCTAAATAGTCTTTTACATAGCCTTCCGCCAATTTGCTTTTTCCTATTTTCACAGAACCTAAGTTAATTTTATCTCCATCTTTATTGATGTATATTGCCTCAAACAATGTTTTGTAATGATAATCATCCCAACTTTCAGGCATTAAAACAATCAAGTCTTTGTCGTAAATAGTATCTAAAGAAATTATATATTTCATAAGTAACCACCTCTATAAATTAATGAACATTATCCTTTGACACCCAGTATTCATCTCTATTAGAATTTTCTTTTCTAGGCATGCTGATGTCCTGCACTCCTTTATATCCATCTGAATGTATTCCAAGTTAAACTTACTTTTCAATTTTATCAAAACTTCAGAAATCTAATCCCAATAATTAATGTATATTACTGGTTTGTAACCTAATAATCTAATCTCTTTTTTCCATGTATCGAGTCTATTCTTAAGCATTATCATATGAAGTTTTGTCAAATCCGGTTGCTCATTCACAATCGGCAAATGTTCTCTATTCTTTAATATTATCCAAACAGCAACATTATCGATTTCAGGCATATTCTCTAGCATTTTATGTTTATATGCCTTAATAGAGCTAATTGATTGATCTACCGCGTAGCACAATTTTGACGAAGCATTTCCTATTTTCACCGCAAACATAGTTTTATCTTTATAAAGATCCATGAGCTCTATTTTTTCGCCACCTATTTTTTCTTCACAGCGATCATAGTTTTGAAATTCATGTTCTTCTTCCATAACACAGTTAAATACTCGTTCTGCATAATATTTATCCTTCATTTTCTTCTTGATTGCCGCTTCGTCTAGATCTTTATATGTTGGCAAGGATTTTTCACTTTCATATTTTCTGTTAACATATTCATCCTTTTGCACAGTTGAAAAATCATATTCTGGATTATATTTAATAGGGATTTCCAAAATTGAATCTTTCAAATATTGAACATAGTCATCATTAAATAAAAACCAATCTCCCTTAAGCAACAAGCATCTTTTTTTATCATTTGTATAATCTATCATCTTTCTAATAATTTCTGTGCAAACAGGATTATTGTTTTTATTGCTTATCACTTTAATGTCTAAAAAGTCATCCTTAACTTTTAAATTGTTTTCTGCAATAAATTGCATAATATTATTTTTAGACAGTTCATCTATTTCTTTTTGCTTACCATATTTATATTTCAATGTAAATGTGGCATCATTATTATTAAATACTTCAGTTGCACCAATAATATCAAGTTCAGATATATTTATGGAGTCAATGTCTTCGTCAATTCTTTCTTTAAGTTCATTGTCTAACTCATCCAAAATCTGTTTGTCTCTAATTTTTGAAAATACCGGAATTTTATGTAATTCTTCCTTTTTAGCCACTTCTTTCACGTACTCGATCATTCTTAATATACTATCAATACTATCTTCTAAAATATTGGTTTTTATTGAATGCCCAATCTCTACAGTCTCACCATGAACTGTAAATTCTCGTTCCAAATCTGCTTTAGCTTTTATTTTTGCAAATGATTCTCCACTATCAAACTCTAGCTCATTATAATTCACATAAACATTGATCAATTTATTACGTTGGGCGTTTGGGGCTGTTAATGTTGTTGTATTTATCTGCTTCAGCTTAATGCGTCTGGCAAAATCAAATGCAAAATTAACGTCACAATACTTATCTACTACAAAAAATGACATTCCATATGTAATAGCATAAACACATTCATTATCTTCAACCACTAAAACGGCTTTCGGATAGGATGCTATATCAATTTTTTCAAAATCATATATGTCTAAAATCCATTGCCAACTAAGTTTCCCTTTTTCTTCTGGAATATTAATATACGTTCCAACTTCATAGCTAACTTCATTATTACTAATACCAGTATATTCTTCACAACCAATGCATTCAAACTTTTCATTTAACCTATCAAAGAATTCTGTTTTTTTATCGCCTTCAATCTTATATAGATTTATCTGCCCCATATTATAACCCCCACCTCCCACTAATCATAGGTTATCTTCTCCTATTCAATCATTCGCTCACTTAAAATGAGCGAATGACCTATTGCTTCAAATACATATTGCCATTTGTTACTTTTTAAAATACCAACGTCACAAAGTTCTTTTAAATATCTTCTTACCTGTGCAGTTGATTTTCCTGTCAATTCCCGTCCAATTGTATTAGTGATTTCTGTATTATTCTAATATTCTAAGATTCTTTCTAATGGCTCCTTCATTTTTCCACTCATTAATTCGCTTATAATTCACTCCTTTGAATTAAGCTAATTAATTTCTTCAGCTTTACCATGTAATAAATCCCTAAAAATTGTCCATTCTTCGAATAATATATGCTCTTTATAATTAAGATTTTCAGCTGGAAAGTCATTTGGCAAGTCAGATTCTGGGGAATATATATTTAATATCTCTAATATGTAATCTTTTATTATAATTTATCAGTATCATAAACTACTGCATCTATTTCTCCTGTTATTTCACAGATTTTTTTTATGTTTTGACTTTCAATAATTGAGCGAAGTTCAATATCACTAAAGAAATTCATACAAATTAGCTCTAGATTTCTCCCTCTAAAAACATATTCATAAGCTCTAAATGATGCATTATCGAATATTTTTTTGCAGTTCCTAATCCTGGATATTTTCCTGTATTATAGCATTCTATAAAACGCTTTAATCCTTCTGTCTTTATTTGCTCCGTTTCTTTCACCCAATCTACTAATTTTTTAACAGCTTCACCAAACTTTCCAGCAGGATCATTAATATCATCATTTGAATCTGATACAAAATGTCTTATTCGCAGTTCCTTATTTTTATCAAAATACACAATATGAATTGCAACTGCTAATGGAGCAAAGCCTGATTCACTATAATCTGCACCAACTACAGAATAATCAGAAAATCCTCTTAACCTCTCTTCTTTAAAAACTAAATGGTCTTCTGAAAAAAAATCATCAACTTTTTTGCAATAATCAGAATTTCTTGCTGCCTTTTCAAAACGATCTACAAATATCACTTTAGAATTTGGTGTTTTTTTAATGAAAGTTCTATCATCTGGTATCAGTGTAAAAGCGGGTTCTTGTATATTATAAATCTCCAAAAAATCCTCCAAACAGTCACGTTTTGGATTAATAATCATGAATTTTTCTATATCTTTTTTCTTTTTTAGCTGAGCAGGTGTATTGTTTTTCATTAAATATGCCCGAATAATGCACTCCTCCTCTAGTTGTTTATATAATTCATCAACGATCGCATCTTGCTCTTTCTTTTTTAATTTTATCTTTGAAATAAACTCTCCCACTTCCGGATTCATTACCAACGCTATTCTATGTTCCTTTTTCGTATATAGCTGTAATGTTTTTACCAATGTCGATGTAAGTTTTACAGGTTCAATAACTGGAACAACTCTACTCCCAATTAATTCTTTCTCTAACAATTCTCGTAATGCAATTAGTTCAAATTGACGCCCTCTTAAATACGGAAAATACATAATCAACCTCCATAACTTTTTTTCATTACTGTCTCAAACTCATTTCTTTTTGTTCGAATGCTTCCATCAAAATATGTCAAAAACCTCAACTCTTTAGGTGAATCTAAGCAGAATTCTACCATTTCAATTCTCATTCTAGTCTTTAACTGTTCTAACATTTCCTTCTGTAATTTTTGAATATCAATACTTTTAATTAGACTATAGCATTCCTTATAATATTCAAACTGAATTACCTCTGGAAGTTCTAGCTTGTTATCCAATAATATTTGCTCGAACTCATTTTTTCTTAAAATTTTAAATATGGTATAATTATCCAAATACTTATTTACTATCTCTGCATTTCGAACTGGTTTTAATGCTTGACGTTTCGTTAACATCATAATTCCTACACTTTGAGGTACAGTGTCTATTACCTTCTTAATGTTATCTTCATAAGTTACCACAATTACCTCTGTAAAAGCTTTATAGTAGTCTTGTATTTGAGATTCAATCCTATCCAGATTATCCAACTCTGTTTTAATTTCATATACAACACCTTTACCATTTATCATCACCAAATCAGCTTTTGACTTATCAATAGGAAGTTCTGTTAAGGCTATCGTTTTTTTGTAATCATGTTTTGCAAAAAGTAATTTATTTAAAATTGTATTTTTGTACAGATACTCTGTCCTGTATTCCTTACTCATGAATGTGTATATTTCACTTATTAATTCATCATATGTTTTTCCATCAGGATTTTTAATATATCTCTTTATTACACAATCAAATATATTACTTTTTTTCTGCGAAAGCAGATCCACAAGCATTGATTTTGAAAAGAATCTTTTTAAGATTAAATTATTACTCATAATCCACCTCCTTTTCATTTACTTCTTATAATATATTACCACAATATTGTAGAAAAATCACAATTTTTTTAATTATCTACCTTATATTCTGCGAATAATAAATGTTATATTTATTTTGTTGAATCTTTTGTCATATAATAACCCTCTATAAATTTAAAAAGTGAGTAGTCATGATTGCCACTTTTTAAAACAGCTATCATAACTACCCACTTTTCAATTTATATAAAGTTACATATTTCCTTTAAAATCAAGGTTTTCAAGTACTCCTATTTATTCGAACTCGCAAAGTTCTATTTGCTTTATGGTGCTTCCTCAGTGTTTTAGTTTTAAAGCAGTTCATTTTCGAACTGTTTTACATGTATTCGCTATGTTTTTATCTGATTGTATTGTCATTTTATTGTCAGCAATATGCTATACA
>JAHZFJ010000037.1 GCA_019421365.1 Lachnospiraceae bacterium | reverse complement strand
ATACCCCCATATAGGACTATTATATTTAATTGTCCTATATAGGGGTAGCATATCAGACAATCTTGAAGATTGTCTTTTTTATTATTCTGTATATATATTTATAATCTAAAAACTTTTGTTTATCTTTTACTCTAATTCTAATAGATATCTGATTAATTCAATTGCATTATCTTTGTTAGGAGAGTTACCTATAACTCCAAGAACAGGCTTCTCTATAGAGGAACCGCTTTTTTTATAAATCTCACTATCATCAATATAGATACCATACGACTCTTGGGGACCGTATGACGCATTGCCATCTAGGTCTTCGTCTTTGACAGCTCCTGAATAATATCTATCAGCTAAATCAGTATACATATCAGCTGGGAGTAAATCAGATAAGCTAATAAGGTAGCCATTCTCTATTAAGGTCTTAAGACAGGCTTCATCAGTTATAACAACATCAAGCCCTTTTGCTGCCACATACGTCGATATCTTTTGAATAGAACTTACAGTGCTCTGAGACATATCCGAGTCGGATATATAATAACTATAATCAAAAGAGATCTTCTCCTTGTCAGGATCTACTTCAAAATGTGTATCTAAATCACTAATGAAATCTTTAACTTGTTCTTGGTCGAAATAATCATTAATTACTGCTATATTCAATAACTCATCTATTCTTGGGGAAAATACTTGGTAAATTAGATAGCCTAATATACTTGCAATACAAACGATAAAAATAATTTTTTTTGTATAGTACATATTAAAATAAGCGACCTTTTCTTTGAAGCTCATATCGCTCATTTTCTCACGCTCTGTCTGTTTCCCTCTTTTAACATAGATTCCAGCGGAATCATCTAATTTAGTCTCTTTCGCCAACGTTCGTTCCTCTTTTCTGTATAGTAGTAACAATCAGTCTACATAATATTTTCAATGATATTAGTGTATCATAACTTACAAGATAATAAAATAAGGAGAATCTAAAAATTATGTAAATAAAACAAAAACACGAATTTCTGAAGTAAGGGTTGACATGTTGCTTAAACTGATATAGTATTGTTTGAAACAAGTGATACAATTACTTGAAAAAATTATATTGATTGAAAGACATTGAAGAGAAGAAGTAGAGAAACATTCTTTTAACAGAAAGTTACCGGTTGATGAGAGGTGCAAAAAGAAGATCTTGAAATACATCTCGGAGTTTCACACTGAATCATACAAAGTATGTAGTAGGCTGTGACGGGTGCAACCGTTATATTGATAGGGTATAATCCATATTTGTAATCATGTAGATGAGATGGCGTACCTGACGAGACCAAAAGTAGCAATACTATGGTGAATAAAGGTGGTAACACGTGAGAATAGATGCTCTCGTCCTTTGTGTAAATATACGCATGGGATGGGAGCTTTTTTATACAACAAAATCTAGGCGCAATACCACTAAACTCTTGCAGCAATGTCTTGGAAAGGGAGATTTCTATGACAAACAAATTAATTACCAAACAACCGGAGGAACAATTGAAGATTATTAAGAAGGGGCTATTTGAGCTGATTAACGAAGAGGACCTGCTTAACAAGTTAAGGAGAAGTTATGATCAGCAGAAACCACTTATCGTTAAACTAGGACTTGATCCTTCTGCACCAGATATTCATCTTGGTCATACGGTTGTACTTCGTAAAATAAAACAATTGCAAGACCTAGGGCATCGTGCAGTTATTATTATTGGAGACTTTACTGGTAGAATTGGTGATCCTACGGGAAGAAGCAAAGTTAGAAATCAAATGACAGAGGAAGAAGTTTTAACTAATGCAAAGACATATGCAGAACAGATTATGAAGGTCCTTGACTCAGAAAAGACGGAGATTCGATTTAATAGTGAATGGCTTAAGAAATTAAATTTTGAAGATGTTATCTCGTTAGCAGGTAAAGTAACTGTAGCAAGAATTTTAGAGAGAGATGATTTCTCAAATCGTTACAAGAATCAGCAAGCAATTGGGTTACATGAATTCTTTTACCCACTTATGCAGGCTTACGATTCTGTTCATATTGAAGCTGATATTGAGCTTGGAGGTACGGATCAAACCTTTAATATATTAATGGGAAGAGCTTTACAAAAAGATTACGGTTTAGAGAGCCAGATAGCAATGTTTGTACCAATTCTCGAAGGAACAGATGGAGTTAATAAGATGAGTAAGAGCCTTGGCAACTACATTGGGATTGATGAAGAACCAGATGCCATCTACCGTAAAGTGATGACAATTCCAGATCACTTAATTATTCGTTATTTTGAATTAGTAACTGATATACACCCTGATGAAGTGGAAGGCTACAAAAGGGAATTAGAGAGCGGCGAAGTGAACCCTAGAGATATTAAGATGAGTTTAGCGTGTGAAATAACAAGTCTATATCATGGCATTGATAAAGCAGAAGAGGCAGAGAACAATTTTCAAGTGATGTACCAGCAAAAGGAAGTGCCTGATAATATTAAGGAATACGTGTTAAATCAATCATTGGGACACCCAGACCTGATGGAAAATGGAGAGATTGATTTACCAATGTTAATCTGTAATGTGAAATTTGCTAAAAGTAAGAGTGAAGGACGTAGATTAATAACACAGAATGCAGTAAAGATAGATGGCGAAAAATTTTCTGAACTAAGCTTTCATATGCAAGAGGAATCCTTTATATTAGCAGTAGGAAAGAATAAGATTGTGAAGGTAATAAAAAACAATATATAGTAAAAGAAAACTACCCATACCATTAGGGTTTGGCATGGGTAGGGTGTTAGATTAAGCGTGACTCATGAAGGTGTTATGATCGTCACTTATATATAAACATTATAGTCAGTACAACAGCTTCAGCCGTAATTCGCTATAACGGTTATATCTACAATTTAATCTGGAAATCGGCATATGCGCCAGTTCCATGTTCATGAACATCAAGTCCGTCGTCTTCTTCTTGTGCACTTACACGTAAACCAACTGTTTTATCTATTAATTTGAAGATGATGAAGGCCGCCACTGCAGTGTAAGCACCAACTGCAAGAACACCAACGATTTGTTTTCCGAAGAATTCAAATCCACCACCATAGAATAAACCGAGGCCAACATCTTTACTAGTTGAGAATAAGCCAGTTAATAATGTACCAAGAATACCGCATGCCCAGTGGACACCAGTTGCACCAACTGGATCATCAATTTTAAGTTTTTTATCAATGAATTCAATAACGAATACTACGGCAACACCTGCTATTAAACCGATTATAAAGGCACCCCAGTAAGATACAACATCACATCCAGCTGTAATAGCAACAAGGCCAGCTAGAGAACCATTGAAAGTCATTGAAATATCCGGTTTACCATAACGTAACCAAGTTAATAGTAATGTAGCTAATGTAGCTGTTACGGCAGCAAGATTAGTAGTCATTGCAATATCACCAAGTGTAGTTGTTGCTGCGGTAGTAGAACCAGTGTTGAAGCCAAACCAGCAGAACCATAGAATGAATACGCCTAAAGCCCCCAGTGGAAGGTTATGACCTGGAATGGCATTAACTTTGCCATCTTTTGAGTATTTACCAATACGTGGTCCAAGGATTTTGGCACCAATAAGTGCACACCAACCTCCAACAGAGTGAACAGCTGTTGATCCAGCGAAATCATGGAATCCCAGTTCAGCTAACCAACCACCACCCCAGATCCAGTGGCCTGTAATTGGATAGATGAATACACTGATACAAGCACTGTAGATTAAGTACGCTTTGAATTTGGTTCTTTCTGCCATAGAGCCAGATACGATTGTAGCTGCGGTGGCACAGAATACAGTGTGGAATATCATAAATACTCCAATAGGTAGAGTTGTTACGTTTGATAAAGATTGTGGATTAAAGAAGCCTGTAGTACCGATAATACCACCAACATCGTCACCAAACATTAAAGCAAAACCAATTATGAAGAAGAATATGGAACCAAGCACAAAATCCATTAGGTTCTTCATAAGAATGTTTCCAGCGTTCTTAGCACGAGTAAAACCAGCTTCAACCATTGCGAAACCAGCTTGCATAAAAAACACTAGGAATGCAGCTATCATAGTCCACATAATATCCATTAATAATTTAATATCGTCCATAATTAAATCCTCCCTTTTTGTGACACTCCCGACTCTACACAAAAAAGGAGATAATCTGTAATCACCTGTGGTGAAAACAAATTATCTCCTTCGATAATATAAGCATATAATTGTATTGTATGTAAGGAAGTATAATAAAGTTACATTGAGTAAATCTCGTTTAAAGTGCTTCTGCACCACGTTCACCGGTACGAATTCTTACAGCATCTTCAACATCGTGGATAAAGATCTTACCATCGCCATAATTACCAGTGTTGATTTGGTCTAGTACCTTAGCGATTATAACTTCTGCAACTTCATCGGATACAACTGTTTCAACTTTTACTTTAGGTAATAAGTTTACGTTGTACTCGGTACCGCGGTATACTTGTTTGTAACCTTTTTGGTTACCATAGCCCATGATATTAGTTAGCATGATACCACTAGCATGACAATCATCAAGTATCACTTTCAAGTCTTCAAGTTTCTCAGGTTTGATAATCATTTCAAGCTTCTTCATAGAACTACCTCCTCATTTAATAAAGCTTATTTTTTGCTGCACACAAAAAACAAAAAAAGGCGTTTCTTATAGTATGTAAGAAACGCCTTCGCTTTTTATGAATCTATTATACAACAAAAGATTCGATTGTCAAATAGTTTTTTGGAAATATAATATTATTTTTTTAGTCTTTAATAAAGCCATACCTATGCAATGGTTGAGAAATATGCTATATTTATCATAAGTATAGATTATTAAGTGATTGGAATGGATTTTCAATTGTGGAAACCAGTTAACAAATAGAATCGAAATACTTATAGAAAAAGAGATAAAAAGAGAGGATACTACTCATTATGAAGCAATTTAATAAAGGAAAAGGATCATCATCACAAGGAAGTTCGAAAACGTGGCAAGGAAAAGGGTCACAAGGAAAAACTTCTCAAATAAAAATAGTACAAGGGAAACCTGGGCAAGGTAAACCGGCACAAGGAAAAACGTTAACGGATTGGGATAGTTATATTACAAAAGAAGCGGGAATTGGAAAGGCTTCTTCTGGGAAGAATAACGGTAATAACTCTTCAAAAACAAAAAGTAAGAGTGTTGGAACAAAGAAATTATTTAGCGGGAGCAAAGGAACTAAAGTTGTAGCTGTTAAGAAGCCAGTGACTATGCATATGTTCTATATGGCACCAGAAGAATATACATGTAAACAAATTGTTGCACCAGTTGTTGAAGAAAAGGGAATGGAGATTCAGGTTTGGCCAGAACTAGGAATCTCTTCTATTGAATTTGGTGAATCAAGTAGCATTGATTTCAATGAATGTGAGATTGAATCTTTTGATTCTGATAGTGATATAGAATTCCTTAAAGAACATGGAATTAAGTCGATCTATGAAGTAACTATGAATGAAGCAAATAAAGCTCAAGCTGCTGACTGGTTCCTTGCTATGATTCAAACGAATGGAGGATTCTTCTGCACAGATAGCGATGATTTTGCACCTATTTATAACAAAGAGGAGTTGGAGAGATGGAAATAAAGAAGGAGGTTGATATAATAAGTAATTATATCATACGTCTTAGAAAACACTTTCACAAACATCCTGAGGTTGGTATGCAGGAGTTTGAAACTTCAAAACGAATCAAAGAAGAGTTAGCTGTCATGGAGATTCCCTTCGTGGCAGCAGCTGGAACTGGAGTAATTGGATTCATTGGTCATGGGGCTAAAGTAGTTGCGCTGCGCTGTGACATGGATGCACTGCGAATCACAGAGAAAACAGGGGTTACATATAAGTCTGAGGTTGATGGACTCATGCATGCCTGTGGGCATGACGCACATATGGCAGCTATGTTAGGAGCTGCTTCTGTATTAAAGAAATATGAAGAAGAATTAAATTGTACTGTCAAATTGATATTCCAACCTTCTGAAGAGAATTGCCTTGGTGCAAAAGCAATCTGCGATGGTGGACATCTAGATGATGTTAGTGAAATCTTCGGTCTTCATGTTTTTGGAGATATTCCATGTGGGAAAATATCCATAGAAGAGGGGCCGAGAATGGCTGCTTCCGACATATTTCGTATACGAATTGTTGGGAAATCAGGCCATGCAGGTAAGCCGCAACAATGTGTAGATGCAACAATTGCAGGAGCAGCTACCGTTATGAATCTACAATCAATTGTCAGTAGAGAATTTGATCCTGTTAGTAGTGCTGTAGTAACTGTTGGGCATTTTGTATCGGGGACGCAACATAATGTAATCTCTGGTGAAGCGTTTATCGAGGGTACTGCAAGAACATTCTCAACTCAGGATTGTAAGCATATTGAGATGTCAGTAAAACGAGTTGCTTATAATAGTGCAGCAACTTATAATGCTACGGCTCATGTTGAATATATGAGGTCGTTACATCCGGTTGTTATGAATGACAAAAGAGTGACGCAGACGGTTAAGGAGGCGGCGAAAGAATTGTTTGCTCCAGAAGATATTATCTCTATTCCAAAGATGATGTTAGGAGAAGATTTTTCTATCTACCAACAACACATACCTGGAGCCTTTGCATTCGTAGGAGCTGGTAACGAGGAGCTTGGAAGAGCATATCCAAATCATCATGAATGCTTCAACATTGATGAAAGAGCGGTTTTAGTATCTGCACAATTATTAATTGGATATGTAATGAAGTTTAATGAAAAGATGGAACACTAACAATTGCATTTTTTTAGATACGACTACTTTTTTACTTGATTATTGAATAAAAAACCTATATTATTATATCGACAATCGAATAATGAGAGAAATATTATCGTGAAGTCTGTATTAGACAGACTAGGAGGCCAGTGTGCAAGAACAATCTTCCACACTTTGAAAGGAGAAAAATTATTACAATGAAAGTTAAACATTTTTCAAAGCACCTATTCATGGTAGCTATTCTTGTATCTGCTATTGCACTTTCCGGATGTAAAGGCGATAAGTCAGATAAGAATACTAACAAGGCGCCGACTACTGATGATACCTCTTCTAAGGAGCAGGACCATAACCAGGCATCAGAAAAAGATGCGATCTATGGCGGCTCAATTGTAGTAGGAATAACACAGGATCTAGATAGTCTTGACCCACACAAAGCAGTTGCGGCAGGAACTAATGAAGTATTATTCAATGTTTATGAAGGTTTAGTAAAACCTAATGAAAATGGTGATTTAGTTCCAGCTGTTGCAAGCGAATACCATATTTCTGAAGAGGGTAAGATTTATACCTTTACCCTTCGTGATGGAGTGAAATTCCATAATGGTGACGCGGTAACAGCAGAGGATGTTAAATATTCTATAGAACGTTGCGCTGGTTTGCTTGAGGAGACGGATCCGTCTATCAAAGTAGAATCGGCGCTTTCTAATGTTAAGGAAGTAAATATTCTTGATGACAAGACAATTCAATTGGTATTAGACAAAGGTGATACAGAATTACTTGCATATCTAACAAATGCTATTGTTCCTGCAAATTACGATAAGTTAGATACTGCACCTATGGGGACAGGCCCATTTAAATTCGTATCCTATGCCCCACTTGAAAGTTTTGTTGTTGTTAAGAATGAAGAGTATTGGGGAGATAAAGCATATCTTGATCAAGTAACCTTCAAGATTTCAGCGAATACAGACTCCGCTTTTATGGAATTAATGGCGGGATCAATTGACATCTTCCCTTATTTAACAGATGATCAAGCAACACAATTGCCAGATACGTATAATATCGAGGTAGGTAATATGAATCTTGTGCAAGCATTATTTCTAAACAATGGAGCAGAACCATTCAACGATATTAAAGTACGTCAAGCTATTAGTTATGCACTTGATCGACAAGGAATTCTCGATATGGTTGCTGGTGGTAGAGGTACTATTATTGATACGAATATGTTCTCATCGTTTACGAAGTATTATAATACAGATTTAGCTGGTACCTATGACTATAATGTAGAAAAGGCAAAAGAGTTATTAGCAGAAGCAGGTTATGGTGGTGGATTAACATTTACCATCACAGTACCTTCCAATTACCAATATCATGTTGATACGGCTCAAATTGTTGTAGAGCAGTTAAAGGCTGTTGGGATTACTGCAAAGATTCAGTTAGTAGAATGGAATAGTTGGCTAGAAGATGTCTATGGAAAGCGTAATTATCAAGCGACAATTGTAGGTTTAGATTCTAATCTAGCACCTAGGGATTCAGTAGAACGTTTCCAATCGGATGCTAGCAATAATTTCATAAACTATAATAACCCTGAATTTGATGCTACATTTGATAAAGCGATTGCAAGTACGGTTGATGAAGAAAAAATAGAGTATTACAAGCAATTACAGGCATACTTAACAAATGATGCTGCATCTGCTTACATTCAAGATCCACCTTTACTTGTAGCAGTGAATAAGAAATTAGCTGGTTATACATTCTATCCTGTATATGTTCAAGATATGGCGAAAGTATATTATATTTCTGAATAGGTAACGATTCGGATTGTGCCCTTCAAGTTAATTAATGCAAGGTTGCACGAAAATTCAAAAATTCAATTTGCGTTGAAATCAAGGAGAAAGAAAGGTGGGAAATTGTGAAATATATAATTAAAAAAATAAGTACTCTAATTCTAACATTGTTCATTGTCTCAATATTCACATTCACGGCCTTTCAAGTAATCCCTGGAGATAGCGTATTAAGTACTCTTGGAATGGATGCAAGTCCTGAAGCGATTCAGGCCTTGCGCCAGGAAAGAGGTTTAGATGATAATTTAGTCTTGCGTTATGGTAGATGGTTAGGTAATGTATTGCAAGGAGATTTTGGACAATCCTCTCAGTATAATATGGAAGTTGGAGAACTAATATCAAGTCGTTTAACTGTTACGGTCTGGTTAGCTCTGATATCCATAATTCTTATTATCGCGATATCTGTTCCTTTAGGAATTCTATCGGCAATGAAAGAAGGTGGAATAGTCGACCGTTTACTGGTTCTGCTAACCCAGACGATGATGGCAGTGCCACCATTCTTTTTAGGTATGATAATAACATTGATTTTTGGTATATGTTTGAAATGGTTTGTACCAGGCAATTATGTTAGTTTTAGTGAGGATAAAGGTAAATTCTTTGCTTATCTAATCTATCCAGCAATAGCAATGGCAATTCCAAAGATTGCAATGACAGTAAAGTTCTTAAGAAGTTCGATTCGCAGACAAATGCATTTAGAATATGTAAGAACAGCGAAAAGTAAAGGGAATTCCAAGAGAGATATCTTGGTGAAACATGTTCTTAAGAATGCTTTAATACCGGTTATTACGTTCCTTGGAATGATTATTGCAGATGTTCTTGCAGGGAGCATTATTGTAGAGCAGGTATTCAATTTACCTGGACTTGGCCGCTTGCTAGTAGTTGCGATATCGAGTCGCGATTATGCAGTTGTACAAGCGGTAGTATTATATATAGCAACAATCGTAGTTGTAATTAATCTGTTTGTTGATGTGTTATATCGTGTCATTGATCCACGAATCAGCAAAGAGGGAGGTGCCGAATGAGAAAGAAAAGTTTCAATTTCATTCTTGGTTTTATCTTAATCGGGATTGTACTTTTGTTTGTGTTAGTGGGTATATTCTATACTCCGTATGATCCTAATGCTATGAATGGATCCGTAAAGAATGCGGCACCGAGTTTGGCTCACCTGTTTGGAACAGATAACTTTGGACGCGATATTCTTAGCCGTGTAATGGAAGGAAGCCGAACAACATTCCTTGTAGCCATTGCAACTGTAACAATCGGAGCAGTAGTAGGAACGTTAGTTGGTGCGTTCACAGGTTACTATGGTGGTGTCTTGGACAGCATACTAATGAGAATTAATGACGGAATAACATCATTTCCAAGTATCTTATTAACATTAGTTATTATAAGTATCTTTGGTATTGGTAAATATAATATAATCCTAGCACTTGGTATTGTTTTCATACCGAGTTTTGCTAGAGTTGTTCGAAGCGAATACATGGTTCAAAAAGAGATGGATTATGTTAAGATGGCGAAATTAATGGGAGCAAGTGATGTACGTATTCTGTTCATTCATATCTTACCCAATATCCGGTCTATGTTGTTTTCCACGATTACCATAGGATTTAATAACGCAGTATTAGCGGAAGCTGGAATGAGTTACCTTGGCTTAGGTGTTCAACCACCGGATGCCAGCCTTGGAAGAATGTTATCAGAAGCACAGGCTTATCTATTCTCAGCACCATGGTATGCAATTGCACCAGGAGTGATGATTGTGATAACAGTTTTAGGAATTAGCCTAATCAATGAAGAACGCTAAGTATGAATAGGAAAGAAAGGATATGATAGAATGCTATTAGGAGTTAATAATTTATCAATTGGGTTCGCAGATACGAAACCCATGCAAATGGTTGTAAATAACATATCCTTTCATGTTAATCAAGGAGAGATTCTTGGGATTGTTGGTGAATCTGGATCTGGTAAATCTATGACAGCGTTATCAATTATGGGATTGCAAAAAGATACTGCAAGGATAACGAATGGTGAGATTATAATAGAAGGAAATAACCTTCTAACAATGTCTGAGAAGAAAAAGCGTTCTTATCTTGGCAAAGAAATAGCAATGGTGTTTCAGGAGCCAATGACTAGCTTGAATCCTGTTCTAAAGATTGGTGAACAAGTCAGTGAGATGTTAGAAATTCACACAAGATTATCAAGGAAAGAGCAAAAGGAGAGAACCTTAGAAGTTTTGCTTGAAGTTGGACTTAAGCATCCAGAAGAATTATATAATAAATATCCTCATGAGTTATCGGGAGGAATGCGTCAAAGAGTTATGATTGCTATGGCAATGATCTGCAAACCTAAGTTACTAATTGCTGATGAGCCTACTACTGCGTTAGATGTATCGGTCCAAGCGCAGATTCTTGCACTATTAAAAAAAATAAATAAAGAACATGGTGTAAGTATTATCTTAATCTCACATGACCTAGGTGTAATAAGGACGATGTGTGAGAGAACAATTGTTATGACTGAGGGGAAAATTGTAGAACAGGGCTTAGTAAAAGATATTTTTCAAAATCCTAAACAAGAGTATACGAAGAAATTAATTGAGGCTGTCCCTACTATTCATAAAAACAGGTTTAAGAAAGAAAATGTAGATCGACCCGCTATGAACCCTAAGAGCAATACACCTAAGTTATTATCAGTAAATGAAGTTAATATCTATTATTATCAGAATGGTAGAATACGTAGAGGTGAGAAAAAACAAATTATAAAACAGGCTTCCTTCTATATAGAAGAGGGAGAAGTTGTTGGAATTGTAGGGGAAAGCGGAAGTGGTAAATCGACTCTTGCGAAAGCAATTGCAGGACTTAATATGCTGTATGAAGGGGAGATAACCTGTACGGAATCCAGACCACAGATGGTATTTCAAGACCCCTATAGTAGCTTAAACCAAGCAAAGCGTATCCAATGGATACTAGAAGAACCTTTAAAAATCAAAGGTGGATTTAGCAAAGAAGAACGTAAACGCTTGGTGAAAGAGAAATTAATAGAAGTAGGACTTTCTGAAGAAGTTGGAGACCGATATGTATATCAATTAAGTGGAGGACAAAGACAAAGAGTATGTATTGCAGCAGCATTGATGCTACAGTCTAAGTTTATTCTTCTTGATGAAGCAGTTTCAGCGTTAGATGTAACAATTCAAAGGCAGATTTTAAATCTTTTGATGGAATTGAAGGAAAAACATAATCTAACGTATTTATTCATCTCCCATGATATGAATGTAATCCATGAAATATGCGATCGTGTGATTGTTATGCATGATGGTAAGATAGTGGAACAAGGGAATACAAAAGAATTATTTATAGCACCAAAAGATGAGTATACGAAAAAATTACTTGCTACAGTGCTGTTATAAAGAAGTCGCTAGATTATTACATAGTGAATGAATAATCTAGCGGCTATTTTTATAGATTCAATATTACATATTTGTAGATCAAACTATAAATTTTCTTGTTTGCTTAATACAAGTTGACATAATTTTCTAAAAGAGTGCTCAAAGTTATCATCATCTTCTTTGGTCCTCTTCCGAATACTTGAAGTGCGCACACCTCCACGACGTTGCTTTTTTGCAATATGTCGTTCAAACATAAGAAGATCTATATTATCATCGGTATAGATGCGTCCGTTCTGATTAATTGCATAACCTTTCTTACCAAGTACCATGGTAGCGACGCCGTAGTCTTGCGTAACTACAAGATCGCCTGCCTCAGTTCGATTAATTAGTGCAATATCAACAGCATCGGGAGCTTTACTTACCTGAACGATTTCAGAATAATCAGAATCTAAGATGTGACTTGTATCGATAATCATAATAACAGGTATTTCGAGCTCTTTGGCAACTTTTTCGATGATATGTTTAACCGGACATGCATCGGCATCGACTAAAATTTTCATAGAAATATCCTTTCTCCGTAATTCCAGACTAATGAAATTACTTCGTAATTTAATTCGTAAAATAAAGACTCCTTCGGAGTTACGGTTCGTAATTTTGCTCTTTATATTAAGACTCCTTCGGAGCTGCGGTATTACACTACGTGTAATCCCTGGAATCAGCAGGCTGATTCTCTTAATCTATAATATGCCAGATTGCTAGATGGTTTACAAGTCGAAATTCATATATTTTTCTTTAATAGGACACAAAAATTTAAGACATTATTCTATTGATTTATGGAAATACTAACATTATAATGAACATAACATGGAGTTAGTGCATATGGAGGTGTAGAATGGACAATAAAAATCCGAAAAAGAAGAATGGGAATAAATCAGGTATCGTATTCTGTGTAATAGCTACGCTCTGTGCATTTTTACTTTTTTACTATATGACGAATCAGTTAAAAGAAAGTGCAAAAGTAGAAGTTAGTTATACAGAATTTATGGATATGTTGAAAGAAGGTAAGGTTAAATCTGTTAAGATTGATTCTAGCAGAATTACTATAGTTCCAAAAGAAGAGAAAACTAATGGATTATATACAATCACATACTATACAGGCTATTTGAATAATCCAGGTCTATATGAGGCGTTAGATAATGCAAAAGTAGAATATACAGGACCAGTACATGATACAAGTACAGGCATTTTAGATTTTATTATAGTGTACTTATTTCCATTTTTAATGATTGGTATAGTTATGACCATGGCATACCGCATGATCAATAAAGGCGGCGGTGGAATGATGGGAGTTGGAAAAAGTAACGCTAAGGTTTATGTTGAGAAAGAAACTGGAGTAACATTTAAAGATGTTGCTGGACAAGGAGAAGCGAAAGAGTCCTTAAAGGAATTGGTTGATTTCTTACACAACCCTGGTAAATATACTCGTATTGGAGCGAAATTACCGAAAGGTGCTCTTTTAGTAGGTCCTCCGGGAACAGGTAAGACATTGTTAGCAAAAGCAGTTGCAGGAGAAGCAAAAGTACCATTTTTCTCATTATCTGGTTCTGACTTTGTTGAAATGTTCGTTGGTGTAGGTGCATCAAGGGTAAGAGATTTATTCAAACAAGCACAACAACAGGCACCATGTATAATCTTCATTGATGAAATTGATGCAATTGGTAAGAGTCGTGATAGCCATTACGGTGGTGGTAATGATGAAAGAGAACAGACATTAAACCAATTGTTATCTGAAATGGATGGTTTTGATACGTCGAAAGGTCTAGTAATTCTAGCTGCAACAAACCGTCCGGAAGTATTAGATAAAGCATTATTAAGACCAGGTCGTTTCGACCGAAGAGTAATTGTTGATAAACCAGATTTAAAGGGCCGTGTAGATATATTAAAAGTGCATGCCAAAGATGTATTAATGCATGATTCAGTTGATTTAGAAGCAATTGCCTTAGCAACATCAGGAGCTGTTGGTTCCGATCTTGCTAATATGATTAATGAAGCAGCAATTACTGCAGTTAAAGCAGGAAGAACAGTGGTAACACAAGATGATTTGTTCGAATCCGTTGAAGTAGTAATTGCAGGTAAAGAAAAGAAAGATCGTATTCTAGGTAAAGAAGAGAAACGAATTGTTGCATATCATGAGGTAGGTCATGCATTAGTTACTGCGCTAATGAAAGAAGCGGAACCTGTTCAAAAGATTACTATTGTACCAAGAACAATGGGTTCGCTTGGTTATGTAATGCAAGTGCCAGAAGAAGAAAAATATCTGAATACCAAGGATGAGTTGTTAACGAGAATTACAACATTATTCGGTGGTAGAGCGGCAGAACAAATCGTATTTAATTCAATTACAACAGGTGCTTCTAATGATATTGAGCAGGCAACAAAGATAGCAAGAGCAATGGTAACACAATTTGGTATGACAGATCGTTTTGGTTTAATGGGGCTTGAATCAGTTGAGAATCGTTACTTAGATGGTAGAGCAGTATTGAATTGTGGTGATGCTACTGCAGCAGAGATTGATAATGAAGTAATGCGTATATTAAAAGAATGTTACGATAAAGCACTTAAGCTTCTTGAAGGAGATCGTGAAACACTTGATAAGATTGCAGAGTTCTTACTTGAAAAAGAAACAATTACAGGTAAAGAGTTCATGAAGATCTACTCAGAAGTGAAAGGTATTCCTATTCCAGAAGAAGACAAATCAAAAGAAGATAAAGATTCAGATATAAAAGCGTTAGAGATTAAAGAAGATGCAGAAGTTTCTGAAACAGGAGAGGTAATGGTTGCGGAGTTACCTAGTGAAGATACACATACAGATGATAAGCCTCAGGTAGAAGATGAATTCAATGCTACCAAGAATAACGAGTTAAGGTAAGATAATAAAAGACTGTCACATGTAATATGTGACAGCCTTTTTAATACATGAAAGAGTTAAGGAGTATTTTAGATGACAACATATAAAGCAATCGCACTTGATATTGACGGAACATTAACAAACACAAAGAAAGAAGTAACACCAAGAACCAAAGAAGCAGTAAGCAGTGCTATGGATGCGGGTAAAGTGGTTATAGTAGCATCAGGTAGACCAACAGCAGGAATACGTGGGATTTCTGATACATTAAAGTTAGAAGAAAAGGGCGGATATATTCTTGCATTTAATGGAGCGAGGATTATGAATTGTAAAACAGGGGAAGTAATCTATCAGAATGTGTTACCAATGGAGATGATTCCTGTTTTATATAAAGAAGCAGTAGAACATAATGTAAGTATTATAACTTATGAAGGTGATGATGTAATCTGTGGTTGCAATCATGATAAATATGTAGATTTGGAAGCAAAAATCAACAATATTAAAGTTCATGATGTGGATAACTTCGATCAATATGTAACCTTCGATGTGAATAAATGCCTTATGACAGGCGAACCAGAGAAATTAGCGTTACTTGAAAAAGAGATGCAGGAAAAGTATGGTGACAAATTAAGCATCTATCGTTCAGAACCATTCTTCCTTGAAATTATGCCTATGAATGTGGATAAGGCTAATTCGTTAGCTCACCTTTTAGAACACTTAGGTTTGAAAAGAGAAGAATTAATTGCAGTAGGCGATGGTTTTAATGACTTATCGATGATCAAATATGCTGGATTAGGCGTTGCTATGAGTAATGCACAAGAAATAGTAAAAGAGAATGCAGATAAAGTGACAAAATCCAATGAAGAGGATGGAGTTGCATATATTATTGAGGAATACTTAACAGCGTAGCCAACCGGATTACGAGGATCCGTTTGACTCCTGTAATCAAGAGTCTATGGAGGAAGTATATGTTTAATATAGAAGAAGAATTGAAGAAGCTTCCTGCGAAACCAGGTGTCTATATTATGCGTGATAAACATGACACCATCATATATGTAGGTAAAGCGATAAGTTTAAAAAATCGCGTGAGGCAGTATTTTCAAAGTAGTAGAAATCTAATGCCTAAAATTGTTACGATGGTATCAAAGATTGATCATTTTGAATATATCATAACTGACTCCGAAGTTGAGGCCTTGGTCTTAGAAAGCAATTTAATAAAAGAGCATATGCCAAGATACAATACCATGCTTAAGGATGATAAAAATTATCCTTATATTAAAGTAACGGTACAAGAAGCATATCCAAGAGTTATGATGGCGAGACAATTGAAGAAGGATAAGGCAAAATATTTTGGTCCGTATACAAGTGGACTAGCAGTTAAAGATACTCTTGACTTGCTTCGTAAGATTTATCAGATTCGTACATGTAATCGGAACTTACCAAGAGATATCGGAAAAGAAAGAGCATGTTTATTCTATCACATTAAGCAATGTAGTGGCCCATGCCAAGGCTATATATCAGAGGAAGAATATAAAAAATCTATTGATCAAATTATTGATTTCCTTAGCGGAAACTTCAATGAGGTTTTGTCCATGTTAGAGAAGAAGATGATGAATGCTTCAGAGAATATGGAATTCGAGGAGGCAGCGGGGTACCGTGATCTTATGAATAGTGTCAGACAAATGGCGCAGAAACAGAAGATTACCAGTACGTCAAATCAAGAGGATAAAGATATAATCGCATTTGCAAGAGCAGGAGATGAAGCGGTAGTACAAGTATTCTTTATACGTAATGGTAAGTTAATAGGAAGAGAACATTATCATCTAACAGGTGTAGAGAGTGATACGAGATCAGGGGTTATGACTAGTTTTGTAAAGCAGTTCTATGCAGGAACACCATTTATTCCAAGAGAGCTTCTCTTACAAGAAGAACTAGAAGAGTCAGAGTTAATTACGGAATGGTTGTCGGCTAAGAGAGGTCAGAAGGTATATATAAATGTACCTAAGAAGGGCGAGAAAGAAAAATTAGTTGAATTAGCCGAGAAGAATGCCTCGCTTGTATTGCAACAAGATTCTGAGAAGATTAAGAAAGAAGAACAACGAACAAAAGGTGCCATGAAAGAGATTGAGGATTGGCTGGGATTAGAATCTATTAAAAGAATTGAATCCTTTGATATCTCTAATATTAATGGTTTTGAATCCGTTGGATCCATGGTTGTATATGAGAGTGGAAAACCAAAGAGAAATGACTACCGTAAATTTAAGATTAAATGGGTTACAGGTAGCGATGATTACGCTAGTATGAACGAGGTACTCACGAGACGTTTTGTACATGGTAAGAAGGAAAAAGCAGAGTTACTTGAGAAGAATATGGATTTAGAACATGGAAGTTTTACCAGATTTCCAGATTTGATTATGATGGATGGCGGTAGAGGTCAAGTTAATATTGCTCTTAAAGTTATGGAGGAATTAGGATTATCAATACCGGTTTGTGGTATGGTTAAAGATGATAATCATAGGACAAGAGGTTTGTATTTTAATAATGTAGAGATTCCAATAGATCGTAATAGCGAAGGATTTAAGTTGATAACACGAATTCAAGATGAGACCCACCGATTTGCTATCGAGTATCATCGTTCGCTACGCAGTAAAGGTCAAGTTCATTCTATATTAGATGATATTCCTGGTATTGGGCCAAAGAGAAGGAAGGAATTAATGAAGAATTTCCTTTCATTAGATGAGATCAAAGCAGCTACAATAGAGCAATTAAGTATTGTTCCTACGATGAATGAAAAGGCCGCAAAGCAAGTTTTCGACTTTTTTCACAATAATGAGGTGCAAAATGCTTCAAAAAGTAACAATTGAAGTTGAAAAAATAGTATGTTAGAATGTAATTTATGGAAGCAGTGAAACTGCTTGTTGATAAAGGAAATTTTAGATGGCGAAGGAGATCATGTATGTATACAGTAGATTTGAAAAAATTGGTTGAAAAGATGAAACTTGTGAATTATACGCCAGATCTTAATATTGATGACATAAAGATTACCCAGACAGATGTGAACAGACCCGCTTTACAGCTAGCAGGCTTTTTTGATTATTTTGATTCTGATCGAGTTCAAGTAATTGGTAATGTGGAATATGCCTATATGCAGAAGATGGAGAAAGATCATGGCGTGGGAATTATGACTAAATTATTAGATTATAAAGTTCCTTGTATCGTATTCTGCCGTAATATTGAAATTGAACCTGATTTGGTAGAACTAGCAACGAAAAAAGGTGTACCATTATTTAGGACAGAACAACCAACATCTGCATTTATGGCAGAAGTAATACGTTGGCTTAAAGTTGAATTGGCACCAAGAATCTCTATTCACGGAGTTTTGGTTGACGTATATGGTGAAGGTGTTCTTATCATGGGTGAGAGTGGCATTGGCAAGAGTGAAGCTGCACTAGAACTAATCAAAAGAGGACATCGTTTGGTAACAGATGATGTTGTTGAGATTAAAAAAGTTAGTGATGAAACATTAATTGGAACAGCACCTGATATCACACGTCACTTCATTGAACTTAGAGGTATTGGTATTATCGATGTTAAGACATTATTCGGTGTCGAAAGTGTTAAGAATACACAATCAATTGATTTAGTAATTAAGTTAGAGGAGTGGAATAAAGAACAAGAATATGATCGTCTAGGATTAGATGAACAATATACAGAATTTTTAGGAAATAAAGTTGTATGCCATCAGATTCCAATTCGTCCAGGCAGAAATCTAGCAATTATCGTAGAATCAGCAGCAGTTAATTATAGACAAAAGAAGATGGGGTATAATGCAGCAAGAGAATTATATAACCGTGTAACAAACAACTTGATGAAAAAGGAATAGGTTAATAACATATAGCTGTTCTAAGCGTGATAGGTCGACAGGAGGAATTATCTGTCGACCGAAGAAGCGCTTGGGACGGTTTGTTGTATAACTACATATAAGGTATGTTTAGAAAGGAAAGAATTATATGAATAAGTATTGTTTTGGTGTTGACATAGGGGGAACTACAGTTAAGATTGGTCTCTTTACAACAGATGGAGCTATTGTTGATAATTGGGAGATTAATACGAATAAAGCGGATGGTGGAAGTAATATACTTTCAGATATAAGCGCGTCATTAACTGATAAAATGCAAGAAAAAGGGATTGAGAAAGACGAAATTGAAGGAATCGGAATTGGTGTACCAGGTCCAGTTGATGATAAAGGAACAGTTCTTACTTGTGTAAATCTTGGTTGGGGAACATTTAATGTTGCAGAAGAAGTGACAAGATTAACAGGTATTACTAATGTTAAAGCCGGAAATGATGCCAACGTTGCTGCTTTAGGTGAGATGTGGCTTGGTGGTGGTAAAGGCTATAGCGATATGATTATGATTACACTTGGTACAGGCGTTGGCGGTGGAGTAATACATAATGGAAAAATCATCACTGGTACAAAGGGTGCAGCAGGTGAAATCGGTCATATGCTTGTTAATTATGAAGAAGAAGAACCATGTAATTGTGGCAGAAAAGGTTGTTTAGAACAATACGCTTCAGCTACAGGGATTGTGAAAGTAGCAAAACGTTTGTTAGACAAATCAGAGGAAGAATCTTCAATACGCGATAAAGAGAATCTATCTGCAAAGATGATATTTGATGCTGCAAAAGAAGGCGATAAATTAGCTACAGAATGTGTTGAACAACTTGGTTGGTATCTAGGTGTAGCATGCGCTAATATCGCAGCAGTTGTAGAACCAGATGTGTATGTAATTGGTGGAGGGGTTTCCAAAGCGGGAGCAATTTTACTTGATGTAATCCAAAGATATTATGAGAAATATGCATTCCATGCACATAAGGACAAAGAGTTTAAACTTGCTGAGCTTGGTAACGATGCTGGTATCGTAGGTGCTGCGAAGTTAGTTATTGATTAATAACAATGTACAAAATAAGATAGTATTAATATAAGAAAAGGACATTCACGATAGAGAAATGTCCTTTTTTCTTAACATTAGTAAGAAAACTACTAAAAAAAGTATAATTCTATGCCTTTACATGGAATTATAACAGTAAAATGATAAACATGCTATAATTGCCAAATTCTAAGATTAGTAATTAAAAAAATATAAATATAGTTGAAATAAAGAATTAAGTATTGTATTATAACAATGTACTGAAGAATAAAAAATTTGTAAATTATGACAGTTTATTCTGTTATCAAGATCATTAGGGTATTCATATATTTATATAAATTAGAATTGATTAAAGAGGTATTATTTTGAATGATATAAATCAAAAATTAATGGCGATTTTATCTGGGGAGAATATAGTAAGAAATGAACCGCTTTCGAAACACACGACATTCAAAATAGGTGGTCCAGCAGAGTACTTTGTTACTCCTGAGAATAAGGACCAACTAAAACTAGTTATTAGGGCATGTAAGGAAAGCAACATACCATACTATATAATAGGTAAAGGTAGCAATCTATTAGTTGGGGACAAAGGGTTTAAGGGCGTTATTATACAGATCTACAAGCATTTTAATCGGATAGAAATCAATAATAATGTTGTAACAGCAGGTGCAGGTGTTATGCTTGCAAGGTTAGCAACAGAGGCAGCGGAACACGGCTTATCAGGTTTAGAAGGTGAATCAGGTATACCAGGTACTCTTGGTGGCGCTGTGACAATGAATGCAGGAGCTTATGGATATGAGATTAAAGATTATATCTTATCAGCAACTGTATTGAATCAAGAAGGCGAGATATTCACACTTAATAAAGAGGAATTACAATTAGCATATCGAACTAGTATAGTACAAAGGAATTCATATATTGTAATAGAGGCTGCATTTGAATTATCTTTTGGCAATAGAGATGATATACTAGAAGCAATAGCAGTTTTTAATAGAAAACGAGTGGAAAAACAACCATTAGAATTTCCTAGTGCGGGAAGTACATTTAAAAGACCTGAAGGTTATTTTGCAGGTAAACTTATAATGGACTCTGGTTTGAGAGGATATCGCGTGGGGGATATAATGGTATCAGAGAAACATTGTGGATTTGTTATAAATGTGGGAAATGGTACTGCAAGTGAGGTTAGACAACTTATTGAAGATGTACAACGAATTGTATATGAAAAAAATCAAGTAATGTTAGAACCTGAAGTACGTTTCTTAGGAGAATTCTAATAGCAGTTATTATATAGTTGTATTGGTAGAACGTATTAGGAGGTTTTATCTTGAGGTTTGTAATCGTTACAGGAATGTCGGGAGCTGGTAAAAGCTCTGTTTTAAAGATGTTGGAGGATATTGGATACTTTTGCGTTGATAACCTACCAATACAACTTATTTTGAAATTTGCACAGCTTGCATATGACCAGAGTTCTCAGCTTGATAAAGTGGCGTTAGGTATTGATATCCGTAGTGGGCAAGCATTAGATGGCTTGAATGAGATACTAGTTGAAGCAAGAAGCAAAGGATATCCTTACGAGATACTTTACCTTGATACTGGGAATGAAGTTCTTGTTAAACGCTTTAAAGAGACAAGAAGAAACCACCCGTTGTCTGGAACTGGGCGAGTGGATGCAGGAATCGAATTAGAAAGAGAAAAGCTAGAGTTTTTAAAGAAACAAGCAGACTTTATAATAGACACAAGCCAGCTTTTAATTCGTGAACTTAAAAGTGAAATTAATAAAATATTTGTCCAAGAGCAGGAATATGGAAACTTCTATATAACCGTCTTATCTTTTGGTTTCAAATATGGAATCCCAACGGATTGTGATTTAGTGTTTGATGTACGCTTTCTACCTAATCCATATTATGACCAAGAGTTAAAACCACAAACAGGTAATGATAAGCCAGTGTATGAGTATGTAATGTCATCACCGAAGGCAACAGAATTTTTGGACAAATTAGGTGATATGCTTGAGTTCTTAATTCCTAATTATATAGAAGAGGGAAAGAATCAATTAGTTGTAGGCATAGGTTGTACGGGTGGTAAGCACCGCTCTGTATCTATTGCAAATGCTTTAGGTGATATATTATCTAAATTAGAATATGGATATAAAGTTGAGCATAGAGATATTAAAAAAGATGCACTACAAAAGAAGCTAGTCTGAGGTGAAGAACAATGTCATTTTCAAAAGATGTAAAGGAAGAATTATCAAAGCAAATTAATTCGGCTAGACATTGTCAAATAGCAGAAGTTGCTGCTATCATTAGTTTATGTGGTAGAGTTTCTATATCTATTAAAGATGAATATATGATTAAGATTCATTCGGAGAATCTTACAGTAGCAAGAAAGTTTCAAAATCTGTTAATTGCAGCTTTTAACGTAAGACCTGAAGTATTAGTAAGGCGCAAAAAGTATGAACGAAATAATGTTTTAGATGAAACACTAAAAAAGGGAAATATATATATTGTTGTTGTTAAACAATCTGATGTTGCGAAGAATATCTTAAAAGCAACTAGGCTAATAACTGAAGATGGAGATATAAAAGAAAATCTATCTATAGTTGATAATATTGTTATACAGAACACTTGTTGTAAAAGAGCATTCATTAGAGGTTCATTCATATCTTCTGGATCCATAAGTGATCCGAGTAAAGCGTATCACTTTGAAATAGCCCTACCAACAAGGCCAAAAGCCGTTCAATTACGAGAAATGTTGAATGTTTTTGGCATTGAAGCAAAAATCGTTCAGCGAAAACGGTATTTTGTAGTATATTTAAAAGAAGGTTCTCAAATCGTAGACTTATTAAATGTAATGGAGGCACATATTGCCTTAATGAATTTAGAAAATGTGCGAATACTAAAAGAGATGAGAAATTCAATTAATAGACAAGTTAATTGTGAAACTGCAAATATTAATAAAACTGTTGCCGCGGCTTCAAAGCAAGTGGAAGATATCCTATTTATCAAAAAATTAATTGGATTTGGTGAATTAGATGAAGGATTAGAAGAAATAGCAACCCTTCGATTGGCTCACCCAGAAGCATCCTTGAAAGAATTAGGGCAATTGCTTAGCGTACCAATTGGTAAATCAGGAGTTAATCATAGATTAAGAAAATTAAGTATTATTGCAGATAATTTAAGGGAACACAAGGAGGAGAAGTTATGATTACAAAACAAATAACAATTAAAATTCCAACAGGTTTAGAAGCTAGACCAATAGCTTTGCTTGTTCAAGTAGCAAGCCAATACGAAAGTAGCATTTATGTTGAATGTGAAGAGAAAAAAGTAAATGCAAAGAGCATTATGGGTATGATGAGTCTTGCTATTGCTGCTGGTGAAACTGTTACAGTTATCGCTGATGGCGCTGATGAAGAAGCAGCAATGGAGAACATTGAAAAGTATTTAAGTAGTAAATAATATTGGGAATTAAGAAAAAAGGTTATAGTAAAGGTGGCTTAGAACTACTTTTACTATAGCCTTTTTGTTTTGTTCAAAGGTAAAAATGCATACTTTGGCGAAAAATCAATGATGGTATGGTTTGACTAAGGGTACAGTAGATGATACTATCAATATGTAAAATATTAACAAATAATAAGTTGGGAGGCATATGTAATAGAGTGAAAAGTATAAAAGGTTGTGTCTTTGTAGCTACTTGTATGTTATGTACAAGTCTTTTACAGGGGACAATGTGGAATGATGTTACGATGAAGGCTAAGGGAAATGATAATACACAAATTATGCAAGTTAAGATGATGGAAGAATCGATAGTAAAACCTGTAATAGTAAGAGATAAAGATAATAAGGTGATTACATCATTAGTTAAAGTTTATCCGAGTGTACATATGGAAACTAGCGAAGACCAAGTAGGAATTAAAACTGCTGAGGTTACGTTAGAATTTTCCGATGAAAGAATAATAGAATTAGCACGAGAAACGTCAGTACAACAACCACTTAAGGTACATATAGAATGCCCTACAGATGTAATTAAAGAATATATAAAAAACGATGATATCAATCAAGTTGAGATTACAATTCAGATACCAGATTCCATAATGAAGAATAGGAATATACAGTTAGATGAGATTATGCTTAGACAGGCTGTGATTACAACGCTGATAAAGAGTGAAAAAAGCATAACGATACGCATCATAGGAGATGATAAAATAGAGAGATATGCATGGTTTATTGATGGGAATCAACAAGATAAACGAGAGTTGAAGGTAACGGATTTAAACCTTATGTTGCGTGTACGTGCAGCAACTGATATAGAAAGTAATATCATTGAGCAATTACGTAATGAAACGAAAGAAAAGAAAGAGTATCTAATAATTGAATTTGCGCAATTAGGTGATTTAATGGTACATGCTAAGATTAATGTATCGCTTGATTATGCGGCAATGGTGGAATATGGTGATCAGGTAAGATGTTTATCTAGTAATTTAAAAGACTATACAGATAAAGTTGATGTAAATGGGCAGATTTCTTTGTATATATCAGAAGGCAAGACTTACATTTTTGAAACTACACACTAGACTTCACTAAGTAATTGGAGAACATTTGTACTAGTAATAGGCCAAAAAAGATGTTATGATAACTATGAGAATATAGGAGACAGTACATACAATACTTAAGGAGGAAAATCATGAACTTTACACACTTACACGTCCATACCGAGTATAGCTTGCTAGATGGATCAAATAAAATAACAGAATTAATAGCAAGGGTCAAAGAATTAGGGATGACCAGTGTTGCTATAACGGACCACGGTGTAATGTATGGAGCAATTGATTTTTACCGAGCTGCAAAAGCACAAGGCATTAAACCAATCTTAGGTTGTGAAGTATACGTGACATCAGGGTCACGATTTGATAGAGAGAACAACAATGACACTCGTTATAACCATCTTGTGTTATTAGCTGAGAATGATACGGGTTTCCATAACTTGATGAAGATTGTATCAAGAGGTTTTACAGAAGGATTCTACTATAAGCCTAGGGTAGATTACGAAGTATTAGAACAGTATCATGAAGGGGTAATTGCGTTAAGCGCTTGTTTAGCGGGGATTGTTGCAAGTAATCTTAGAAAAGGCTTCTATGAAGAAGCGAAGAAAGAAGCCTTGCGCCTACAGGAGGTATTTGGAGAGAATAATTTCTTCTTAGAGATACAAGATCATGGAATACCAGAGCAAAAGACCGTAAATCAAGGCATGCTTAGGCTAAACCGTGATACAGGAATTCCACTTGTTGCAACGAATGATATTCATTATACATTAGCAAGTGATGAAGAGCCCCATGATATTCTTCTATGTATTCAGACGCAGAAGAAGGTTGAAGATGAAAACCGTATGCGCTATGAAGGGGGACAATATTATGTTAAGTCTCCAGCGGAGATGGAAGAATTATTCCCTTACGCGAAAGAGGCGTTAGAGAATACTAATAAGATAGCAGAACGTTGTAATGTGGAGATTGTATTCGGAGAGTATAAATTACCAAGTTATGACGTACCTGATGGATATTCTGCATGGGAGTATCTTCAAAAATTATGTAATGAAGGATTAGAGGTGCGGTATCAAAATCCTTCTGATGAACTAAGAGAACGTTTGACATACGAATTAGAGACCATTCATAGCATGGGGTTTGTCGATTACTTTTTAATTACTTGGGACTTTATTAAATATGCAAGAGACAATGGAATTATGGTGGGACCAGGGCGTGGTTCAGCGGCTGGAAGTATCGTTTCATATACCCTTGGTATCACTAATATTGATCCAATCAAATATAATCTACTGTTTGAGCGTTTTCTAAATCCAGAACGTTTGACAATGCCCGATATTGATATCGATTTTTGCTTCGAACGTAGACAAGAAGTAATTGATTATGTTGTACGTAAGTATGGTAAGGACCGCGTGGTGCAGATCGTAACATTTGGAACAATGGCAGCAAAGATGGTTATTCGTGATATAGGACGAGCACTTGATTTACCATATGCCTATGTAGATAGTATTGCCAAGATGATTCCAACAGAACTTGGTATCACGATTAAGAAAGCAATCGATATGAATCCGGAGTTAAAGACATTATATAATTCGGATGAACAAGCAAAGTATCTTCTAGATATGTCTATGAAACTAGAAGGGTTGCCAAGGCATACTTCTATGCATGCAGCGGGTGTTGTAATCAGTAAAGAATCTGTTGATGAATATGTACCGTTATCTAGAGCATCGGATGAAACAATCACAACGCAGTTCACCATGACAACGCTAGAGGAATTAGGACTATTAAAAATGGATTTCTTAGGGCTACGTACTCTAACGGTTATACAGAACGCAGTCAGATTAGTGAATAGGAAGTTGCCAGAGGATAAGCAACTAGATATTGATCATATTGACTATGCAGATAAAGGTGTATTTGAATTAATTGGTTCTGGTAAAACAGATGGAATATTCCAGCTTGAAAGTGCTGGTATGAAGAACTTCATGAAGGAATTAAAACCCCAAAGTCTTGAAGATATTATAGCGGGTATCTCATTATACAGACCGGGTCCAATGGACTTCATACCAAAGTATATAAGAGGTAAGAATGAACAGAATTCCATCGTATACGAGTGTCCACAATTAGAGCCGATTCTTGCACCAACTTATGGTTGTATTGTATATCAAGAACAGGTTATGCAGATTGTTCGTGATCTTGCAGGATATAGCTATGGACGAAGTGACTTAGTACGTCGTGCCATGTCTAAGAAGAAAGCTTCTGTTATGGAAAAAGAGCGTCAGAACTTTGTATATGGTAATGAAGAAGAAGGCGTTAAGGGCTGCGTAAATAACGGAATACCTGAAGCAGTTGCAAACCATATCTACGATGAGATGACTGACTTTGCGAAATACGCATTTAACAAGTCGCACGCAGCAGCTTATGCCGTTGTTTCTTATCAAACAGCCTATCTAAAGCATTATTATCCAGTAGAATTTATGGCTGCGTTAATGACATCGGTAATGGATAATCCATCAAAAGTATCAGAGTATATCTATAGTTGTAGACAGATGGGAATTCAGATCCTTCCGCCAGATATCAATGAAGGAGAAGGTAGTTTCTCTGTTTCTGGAACGGATATTCGTTATGGCTTGAGCGCAATTAAGGGGCTTGGTAGACCTGTTATTGATGCGATTGTAACTGAGAGAGATGAGAATGGTAAGTTCCTTAATCTAAAGGATTTTGCGAAGCGATTAACAGGCAAAGAGATTAACAAAAGGACCATCGAAAGTTTCATTAAATCAGGTGCTGTAGATAGTTTGCCTGGGACAAGAAGACAGAAGATGATGGTCTATGTTAAAGTATTAGAAGATGTGAATCGTGAGAAGAAGGATTCTATCACAGGTCAATTTTCCTTGTTTGATTTTATGGGCGAGGAAGAAAAAGTGGAAGAGATTCAGATGCCTGATGTAGGTGAGTTTACAATGGATATGTTACTAGGGTTTGAAAAAGAAGTTCTTGGAATATATGTAAGTGGACATCCATTACAAGAATTCGAATCCTTGTGGAAAAAGAATATTACTGCATATTCAACTGATTTTGTATTAGATGAAGAAACAAACTGCGTGAAGGTAGAAGATGGTGAAACGGCTATAATTGGTGGGATGATTACAGCAAAAACGGTTAAAGCTACTAGGAATAACTCAATGATGGCATTTATCACGTTAGAAGATTTATTCGGTAATGTGGAAGTAATCATCTTCCCTAGAGATTATGAACGTTATAAAGAACACTTATTAGAAGATAATAAAGTATTTATTAAAGGTAAGATTACAGTGGAAGAGGATAAACCTGCGAAGATGATTTGTAGTGAGATTATACCTTTTGATTCTATTCCAAAAGATGTATGGATTAAGTTTCCTACAAAAGACGAATTCTTATTAAAAGAGCAAGAGTTATACGAGTTATTAAGTGAAAGTGATGGGAAAGATCAGGTTATCGTCTATTGTGAAGCAGAAAAAGCAAAGAAAGTATTGCCAAGAAGCAGAACCATTCATGCGAACCTTGAAATAATACAGAAATTAAAAGGGGTTTATGGCCCCGATAATGTGAAAATTATCGAAAAGAGTATTGAAAAACGTGGTAAAATGGATTAAAATGTAGAAGATTATAAGCAGTTACAAGTGAATAGTAATGATCAAGATGAAGGGCATTCATTTTGTGCATTCAACTTTTGAGAAGTTGCATAGCTATACAGTTACTATAAATAAATATCTCATGGAGGTTTTTTATTATGGCAAAAGAAATCAATACAATTGGTATATTGACAAGTGGTGGTGATGCGCCTGGTATGAACGCCGCAATCAGAGCAGTCGTAAGAACAGCACTTGCAGCAGGTAAAAAGGTTAAAGGTATCAGAAGAGGTTATAGTGGTCTCTTAGAAGAAGATATATTTGACATGGACGCTAAAAGTGTTGCAGATATCATTTCAAGAGGTGGAACACTTCTTTACACAGCTCGTTGTGCTGAATTCAGAACAGAAGAAGGACAAAAAAAAGGTGCTGAGATCTGTAAGAAACATGGTATCGATGGTGTTGTAGTTATTGGTGGTGACGGTTCATTCCAAGGAGCGAAAAAACTTGCTAATTTAGGAATTAACACAATAGCACTTCCAGGAACAATTGACTTAGATATCGCTTGCACAGACTATACAATCGGTTTCGATACAGCAGTTAATACAGCTATGGAAGCGATTGATAAAGTAAGAGATACTTCAACTTCACATGAAAGATGTAGTATCATTGAAGTAATGGGAAGAAATGCTGGTTACATCGCTTTATGGTGTGGTATTGCTAATGGTGCAGAAGATATTCTTATTACTGAAAGATACGATCACAATGAGAATAGAATTATTAACAACATCATTGAAAAGAGAAAAATCGGTAAAAAACATCATATCATCATTAATGCTGAAGGTATTGGTGACTCTTATGCAATGGCTAAGAGAATCGAAGCGGCTACTGGTATGGAAACTAGAGCAACTGTCATTGGTCATATCCAAAGAGGTGGAAGTCCAACATGTAAAGATAGAGTTTATGCGTCTGCTATGGGTGCAAAAGCAGTTGATTTACTATGTGCAGGAGCTACAAACCGTGTAGTAGGATATAGAAATGGTGAATTCGTAGATTATGATATCGAAGAAGCACTTAACATGACTAAGGATATCGATCAATATTTATTCGATATCTCAAAAAAATTATCTAGATAATTAATGTGTAAATTTGTTATTGAGTAAATGAGAGCTGTCACATGAACAGGAGTTTATCCCCAGTGTGACAGCTCTTTATATAAGTAAAGGGAAGTAGTAAGGCTACTTAAAGAAGCGATTACTATTAGTAGGAGGAAAATATGAGTTCAAAGGCTAAAAAATTCATATCGTACTATAAGCCGTACAAAGGATTATTCTTTGCAGATATGTTCTTTGCTATAATGGCAGCAGCAATCACACTAGTATATCCTATGATTGTAAGATATATAACGAATACTGTGTTGGTTCAGTACGAAATGAGCGAAGCGTTACAAATTATTATCAAATTAACATTTGTTATGATTGGATTAATTGTAGTTGAATTTGTTTGCAAATTCTTTATCAATTACCAAGGTCATGTGATGGGTGCAAAGATGGAGCATGATATGAGAGACGAAATATTTGCACATTATCAGAAACTATCTTTTAACTTTTATGATAATCAAAAAATAGGACAATTAATGTCTAGAGTCACCAATGATCTATTCGATCTTACGGAACTGTGTCATCATGGACCAGAAGATATCGTAATCTCATTAATCAAATTCATTGGAGCATTTGTTATTCTTTTATTTATCAATGTACCACTAACACTAATTGTGTTCTCAATAATCCCAGTTATGTTCATTTTTGCATATAGGCTAAAATCGAAGATGCATCACGCATTCAAAGGTAATAGAGAGCGTGTTGCTGATATTAATTCGCAAATTGAAGATACTCTATCTGGAATACGAGTTGTGAAATCATTTGCTAATGAAGATGTAGAATTAGAAAAATTTCATAAAAGCAATGGACAATTTGTTGAAGCGAAGAGTAACAGTTACTTTATTATGGCAATCTTTCATTCTGGGTTAGGAGCATTCACAACGTTAATCAATGTAGCAGTTATCATTGGTGGTGGAGTATTTATCGTAAAAGATATTATTCAATTGTCCGATTTACTGACTTATCTGTTATATATTAATAACTTAGTTGATCCTGTAAAACAGTTAATTAACTTTACAGAACAATTTCAAAACGGAATTACTGGATTTGATCGTTACTTAGAAATTTTAGCAGTTGAGCCAGACATCGTTGATAACAAAGATGCTATTACTCTTGCCGATGTAAAAGGTGAGATTGAATTCAAAGATGTTGCATATCAATATAACGACACGATATCGGAAGTATTTCGTGACATAAATCTTCATGTTAGACCAGGTGAATATGTAGCATTGGTTGGCCCATCAGGTGTGGGAAAAACCACTATGTGTAGCTTGATACCACGTTTTTATGAGGTTACTAACGGAAGTATCCGCATCGATGGAACAGATGTTAAAGATATTTGCTTGTATTCGTTACGTAAGAACATCGGTATTGTACAACAAGATGTATATCTATTCGCTGGAACAGTTATGGATAATATACGATATGGTAATATGGATGCTTCTGATGAAGAAATCATAGAGGCAGCAAAGAATGCTAACGCACATGAATTCATAATGGAACTCCCAGATGGGTACAATACGTATATAGGACAACGGGGAGTTAAATTATCAGGGGGTCAGAAACAGCGTTTAAGTATAGCTAGAGTATTCTTGAAAAATCCACCAATTTTAATATTTGACGAGGCAACCTCAGCCCTTGATAATGAGTCAGAAAAGGTTGTACAGGAATCATTAGAGAAGTTAGCAAAGAATAGAACCACATTTGTAATCGCTCATAGACTATCGACAATTCGTAACGCAGAGAATATAATTGTGTTAACAGAAGATGGGATTAGCGAAAAGGGTACACACGAAGAGTTACTAGAACTAGAAGGAATCTATGCTGAGTTGTATAACATGACTTATCGGAAGTAAATCAAGCACGAACGAAGTGAGTATTTGATTTAACCCGATAAGTCAGCGATAGAACAGAGTTCTAGAGCTTGCTCCGGAGGAGTTATTAGTCAACGAGGGAAATTACGGAGTGATTTCTCGATAACCTTAGGAGAGTTAGCATGTCAAAACCCATTCGGAAAAACTTGCCTTCGTCAATTTGCACATATAAAACTTGACTAATGTTATGCCGAACGTAGTTTGATGAGCAACTGTATGAAGTCGTTGGTACTTAGGCTCTGTATTTTAGAGGCTTATGTACCACTACGAACTTCATCCAAGCGAGAGCGTGTTGCGAGTGAATTACGTTTGGTATAACATAGTCACACATAAATTTTTGCAAATTGACGAAATCAAAATTAAAAATTGGTTTTTGATACTCTAACCGAAGGAGTTATTAGTCAACGAAAGGGGAGAGGGTATGGTTGCTAGAAGTATGGAGACTCTCGATTTAGAGAGCCTCATGCGTACATATGGAAATGATGTTTTGAGAACCGCATATCTATATGTGAAAGATATACACTTAGCAGAGGATATCTTTCAAGAGGTTTTTCTAAAGGTAAACAGTCGGTATGATAGTTTCCGAGGGGAATGCTCACTTAAAACATGGCTTATACAGATAACAATTAATACTTGTAAAGATTATTTAAAGAGTGCTTGGAATCAAAAGGTAGAAACCACAGATGAATTTAAGACACAGCAAGTAGTAGAAGAAGGTTATGAGAAAATTGAAAAAGAGGAAGATAATCTGGTCGTAAAGAATGCAGTAATGGAACTGCCAGACAAGTACAAAGAGGTTGTTCTATGTGTATATTATCAGGAAATGAGTATTGAAGAGGCAGCAGATGTGTTGCACATTGCATCAGGTACTGTTAAGAGTAGGCTGAACCGGGCTAGACAGAAGATAAAGAATTCATTAGAAAGGAAGGTGTCATATGAAGAAGTTAGAAGAGAACAATAAAGAAATTAACAAGGTTTTATTAAATGGATTATATGACATCGACAATCTAAAGCATGATTTAGATGAAATACTTAACATAGAGGATATCACTGTATCAGAATCTTTAATTCAGGCAACCTTAAAAAGAGCAAATGAAGAAGCAGAACAAAGTAAGCAACCAATACAAAATATAGAACCAATACAAAACAAACAACCTACACGAAGTAAGAAAGGAATTCCTTTCCGCTATGGAATGGTTGCGGCATGTGCTTGTATTTTACTTGTGGCAGGTATTAGTTTAATAGCTAATCCACCTATGGGTATGAAGGATTCCAAAAGTGATATGGCAGCACAGGAGGAAACCACTACAGATTCTTCAACAGCCATGGATGATATGGAATCTACTGGAACCACAGATACTAGCGAAGGAGAAGCCGGTGAGGAAAGTACATCACAAGACACAGGATACAATGGTTCTGATTCGACAGTGAATACCGAAGAAAGCAAAGCAGTACCTTTGTTCTTTGATATTGCAGATGAAGAGGGGAATCTGTATTCAGTTGAAGTTGCTGGGATTGAGAAAATTATTGTTTATGATGAGAATGGATTAGTTATGTATAATGTGACGGATGCATCAGATATTGAGAACGTTTATAATACATTTGCAAAAGTTGACAGCAAGGATCAAATTGAAGAAGTTCAAAATGAAAAACAAGAGGGACAATTTGTAAGGCAATATGATATAATAGCACAGGAAGGTTCCGAATGGTCTGAGATTCATGTTTGGATATCGAGTGTTGATGAAGAAACATCTATAGTAACGAGACAACTGATAGCATCAGATGGAGAAATTATAACGCATCGTATAGCAGGTGTAGACACAGATATAGTACTGAATATTATGAATACAGTGCCTTGAGGAATTCGTATTAGATAGTCGATAAAATCGGCAATGAAAGAAAGTCTTACCACAGAAGACGAAAATTTGGAGGTTACAATGGCAAAGTTATACTATCGTTATGGAGCAATGGGAAGTTCGAAGACTGCCAATGCCTTGATGGTTGATTATAATTATTATGAAAGAGGTAAAAAAGCCTATCTTGTGAAGCCTAGAATTGATAATCGTGATGGCGAACTGGTTATACGTTCACGTATGGGGTTGGAGAGTAAATGTGACTTCTTAGAGCATCTAGTAAGGATGAGCGATGAGGAAATTAAAGAATACGATTGTATCATCGTAGATGAAGCGCAATTTGCAACAAAAGAGCAAGTGGAATTCCTTGTTCACATTGTAGATGATCTTGAGATTCCAGTAATCTGCTATGGATTACGTGCAGATTTTCGTAATGAACCATTTGAAGGAAGCCTTTGGTTAATGGCTTGGGCAGACCGTATTGAAGAGATTAAGACGGTTTGTTGGTGCGGTAAAGGAGCAACATGCAATGCGAGAATCGGTGAAGATGGAAAGATTGTTCGTTCTGGCGATCAAGTAGTACTTGGTGGGAATGACAAATATATCGCATTATGTCGTAAGCATTACCACGAAGGCAACCTAGGTCACGGTGAGCAAAATTAGTTGAGGCATTCGTAATTAATTTAGGAAAATATTTAATAAAGTGTATAATTTCCTCCATTTAACAAATAATATCAATATCACTAGATTAATTGATAATGATATTACGTTAAATGGAGGAAATTTTTATGAAGGCAACTGGTATTGTAAGAAGAATAGATGATTTGGGAAGAGTTGTAGTACCAAAAGAAATAAGACGTACACTTAGAATTCGTGAAGGAGATCCACTTGAGATATTTACAGATCGTGAAGGAGAGATTATACTTAAAAAGTATTCTCCAATTGGAGAACTTAGTCAATTCGCAAAGCAATACGGCGATGCATTATCACAAACAACAGGCCATGTTGTATTTATAACAGATCGTGATCAATTCGTATCTGTATCCGGAACAACCAAGAAAGATTTGGTCGGAAAGCAAATTAGTAAAGAGCTTGAGGATGCAGTTAATGAAAGAGAGAGTATATCAGCTGTCTCCACTGATAAGTCCTTCATTAAGGTTGGAACTGATGAAGATAGTGAATATACATCAGAAGTTATTAGCCCTATCATCTGTGAGGGTGACGCAATAGGAGCTGTTATTATACTTACAAAAGAACCAAAGACTAAATTAGGTGAAGTAGAGATTAAACTTGCAGCCACAGCTTCTAATTTCCTAGGAAGACAGATGGAGCAGTAAAGTTTTTGGGATGGGACGCTGCACGTATTTATAGTGGACGCTTTTTAGTGCGTTTGCAAAATTGTGTTGTTTATGTATGTTATTGAAAGCAAATGCATTCACACACCAGCAAAAAGAACAACTTCCTTATGCAGTATGACATTTAGCGAACATGGAATGTTCGCATATGTCACACAGCGCAAGTAACTTGTTTTTTTGATGTTGCATTTCATTTGATTTCAATAACATACGTTAGACTTCTAGAGCTTACTTTGCAAACAAACTAAAAAGCTGTTTATTAGCAATGGCGTGCAGTTGTAATTCCAAAAAACTTGGGAATTAGTATAACATTATAAATCAATATGTATTAATTTGTAGAGGATAAAATGAGGAGGAGTACAAGATGAAGAATATAGAGCAAGATATGTATGAAAAGCCTTCTAATGGGGTTAAAATCGATTGCAATAAGGATATATATAGCTTTGATGAGTTTGTCGATATAATCCGTGAATTACGTAGCGAACATGGGTGCCCTTGGGATAGAGAACAAACCCATGAAAGTCTTAGAGAGTGTATGTTAGAAGAAGCTTATGAGGCAGTTGATGCTATTAATAAGAATGATATAGAAAACTTAAAAGAAGAACTTGGAGATGTGTTATTACAAGTAGCGTTACATACTGTCATAGCAGAGGAAACGGGTGAGTTTACCATAGATCAAGTGACAACGGATATAAGTAAGAAGATGATCCATCGACATCCTCATGTCTTTTCTGATGTTAACGCAGAGAGTTCTAGTGAAGTACTTAGAAATTGGGAAGCCATTAAAGAAAAAGAAAAGAAAGAAGAGACGGTTTCTGACGGTATGTTACGAGTTGCAGAGGCATTACCTGCTTTAGTAAGAGCAACTAAAATTCAGAAAAAAGCTGCTAAGGTTGGAGTTGAAGGAGAGGATACAAGGACCGTTATAAATTTACTAAAAACGTCAATAAACGATATAGAAAAGAGAAGTGCAATAGGTAATAGTTCTCATATTGAAGACGAAATTGGGAAGATGCTCTTTTTGATAACGGATTTATCGAGAAAATTAGGGGTAAATGCTGAAAATTCCTTGACAAATGCCACAGATAAGTTTATAAATAGATTTATAGGTGTTGAACGGCTCGCTGAAGGAGAAGGCAAGCATCTTAAGGACATGTCCATAGATGAGCAGACTGCTCTATGGGGACGAGTTATAAAAAATATTATTTAAGTGATTTTAATTATTCAGAGGAGGAGTTTATCCATGAACAAAACAGAATTAGTTGCAGCAATTGCAGAAAAAACAGAATTATCAAAGAAAGATTCCGAAAAAGCATTAAAAGCATTTATCGATGTAGTAACAGAAGAATTAGCAAAAGGTGAAAAAATTCAATTAGTTGGATTTGGAACTTTCGAAGTTTCTGAAAGAGCAGCTAGAGAAGGAAGAAATCCACAAACTGGAGAAACTATGAAGATCGAAGCATCTAAATCTCCTAAATTCAAAGCTGGTAAAGCATTAAAAGATGTTATCAACGCTTAATTGAGTGTAAATAATTAATAGTTAGGTTGCTCCATGCGGAGCAACTTTTTTTAAACCCATTTTAGGAAGGTTGTTGTGAATATGAGATTAGATAAATTTCTTAAAGTATCACGTATCATTAAGAGAAGAACGGTAGCCAATGAAGCATGTGATGCAGGAAGAGTAATGATTAATGGCAAGACTGCGAAGGCATCTGCTAATGTTAAAGAAGGCGATATATTAGAAATCGCATTTGGTAACAAAGAAGTAAAAGTAGAGATACTTGATGTACAAGAAACTGTGCGTAAAGATGACGCAAAAGAATTGTTTCGATATCTATAGAAGCTATGTGCATGATTTTAAGGACCTCCTAATATACTTATGATAGATGTATATTTAGGAGGTTGTTTTATGGAAGAGAAGCAATTACCAAAGGCTAATCATAAGATAACATTAACAAGTCGTAAGAGTGCTATAATTACTGGCGTGAATGATGTTTTATCTTTTGATGCGAATGAAGTGTTGTTAGAGACGGAACAAGGGATTTTAATGATTCGCGGTGACGAATTACATGTTAATAGGCTTACGTTAGAAAAAGGAGAAGTGGATATCGATGGAAGAGTTGACAGCTTAACCTACTCCGATGGAGGATATTCTAAAGGTGGAGAATCATTCTTTGGAAGACTATTCAAGTAGGAGGGTAGGGCGATATGACAGAGATCATTAATTTGGAGGTCCAATTCTTTTTGACATCAATCCTGTATGGAATTCTTTTACTGGTTGTGTATGACTGTATTCGAATCATTCGAAGAATTGTCCCACATAGAGGATTCTTTGTCGCACTTGAAGATATAATTTTTTGGCTTGCGGCGAGTGTTGTTATATTCATTATGATTTATGAACGTAATAATGGAACAATTCGTGGCTTTGCAATACTTGGTATGTTACTAGGAATGGTTATATACAATCAGCTACTTAGTAAGTTTGTCGTTAAGGGGATTACTCTAATCATTAAGACAATTATTAAGGTAATTAAGAAAGTATTGTCCATACTGTTTAAACCTTTTGCATTCTTAGCTAAGAAACTAGGGAAGGTTTTTGGTTTTGCATCGAGAAAAGTTAGTAAGGTGAATTATAAAATTGGAAGTAATTTCAAAAAAATTGGAAAGAGTTCTGCAAAACAATTGAAAAATGCTGCCAAAACAGTTAAAATATCAGTAAAGAAAAAATGATACAAGGATGCAGCTCGATAGTTACTTAGAGAAGTACAATAAGCGAGTCATGAAAGAAAGGTGAAGAGTATGATTATTGGACGAAAGACGAAAAAAAGGACAGGTTTATTTACGACCATGTGCTTAGTCCTTATGATCTGTGGCATAATCGTTTATCAAAAAGAAAATCTGGATAAGAAGAGAATGGCTTATCAAGAGAGAGACAAAGTATTACAAGAACAGATAGATGCAGAAACAGAACGTGCAGAAGAGATTGAGGATAGACGTGCTTACGTTCAAACTAAGAAATACATAGAAGAGGTAGCTAGAGAAAAGCTGGGACTTGTTTATGAAAATGAGATTATTTTAGACCCAGGGAAATAAGTAACATGAATAGAATTCTGTGAATTTGAGAAACTAATATTAACTATAATATTCTGAATTGAACAAATTAATAAAAAAATTCAAAAAAGTAGTTGACATTTATTATTTCTTTAAGTATAATAAATCTTGTCAGTGCGGCGGAGTAGCTCAGTTGGCTAGAGCATGCGGTTCATACCCGCAGTGTCGGCGGTTCAAATCCGTTCTCCGCTAT
>JAHZFJ010000036.1:32351-37737 GCA_019421365.1 Lachnospiraceae bacterium | reverse complement strand
GTCAGTATTGGTGCGGGTACAACGTACCTCGCGCCCCAACAGTTGACAAAGAGCCGTAAACATCAAGCTATATAAATATACATAAATACTAATAACTTAAAAAACGACAATAGAAAGTAATTATCAAAACTTTCTATTGTCGTTTTTAGTTACTACAAAGTCTTAAACTGATCTCCTTTATACAATACGTTTGAATTTCTTCTCGATCTCATACTTACTCATGGAGATTATTGTTGGTCTACCATGTGGACAATGATATGGATTTTCAAGATGTAATAATTGATCAATCAAGGCATTGGCTTCCTCAACGGATAATCTATTATTACCTTTTACTGCAGCTTTGCAAGACATAGACGCAGCTTTTTCTAATATGGATTCTACAATATTAGAATGGCTTTCTTCCACTAATGAATCAATCAACTCAATTAAGTAGTCTTTTTCTGCTATACCTAAAAGGTTGTTAGGGATTGCACGAACCGAGTATTCTTTCCCACCAAAATGTTCAATTTCAAACCCAATCTCTTGCAATACTGACATTTGCTTCTTCAAAGTCTCTTCTTCACGCATAGACAAAGATAAAATAATCGGTGGCTGTAACATCTGTGAGGCAACTTCTTTGCTCTTATATGAAGCTAAAAGTTTTTCATATAAAACCTTTTCGTGTGCAGCATGCTGATCAATCATGAACATCTTTTCTTCGTATTCAACAATCCAATACGTATTGAATAATTGTCCTATAATTCGATGTTTACTTCTAGCTTCTTCAGAGATTAGTTTTTCTTCAAAGAAACTAATTTGTTCTGCTTTTTTCTCAGCTAGTTGTTCCATCTCATCTTTTACAGTGTTCTCAATACTTAGAGTATTCTCTACAATCACATTTTCCGATTTTGCCTCCACTTTACCTGGTTGTGATTCATTTACTTCTACTTCAGGCAATGAATCATTCTTTAAATCTTGCATTGCAATACGATCATCATTACTCTCATTACTCTTATTAAGCGTAATATTGTAATCCGGAGTTTCACGGATTGTTTGCAGATTCTCTGCTATTGCTTCATGTGGATGCTTTATAATTGTATCGAATTTACCAATCTCTGTTTTATTCACAAGAGCTTTTTGACCAGCTTCTACTTTGGTAGAACTATTATTCGACGCGAACGAATTATTTTCTACTCTTGTTGTATATTTTGATTGTGTATTGTCTACATTTGTAGTATTGCAACTTATTACTCTAGATCCTTCGTTTTGCACACTAGGTTTATCATTAATAAACCTTGGTTTCATTTCTTGCAAACGCCTCTTCTCAAATGGCTCTGGCACATTCTCAATTCGTTTTGCTTTTTCTTTCTCTTCCACTAAGGTAACTGCTGGTATCAATTCTTTCCCTGCTAGTATGTCCTTAATAGAGTGATACACCATTCCATATACTTCATCGTTGTTACGGAATCGGATTTCCATCTTTGTTGGATGAACATTCACATCAATATATTCTCCTGGTATAGTAAGGTGGAGTGCAGTAAATGGATATCTGTGTGACATAGTATAGGCTTTATATGCCTCTTCAATAGCCTTAGTAATAATAGCACTCTTTACATAACGCCCATTGATATAATAGTTTTCATAATTTCTATTTCCACGAGATATTATTGGTTTCCCTATATAACCATACACTTCAACATTCTCGCTAGACTCTTTCACTTCTACTACATTAGATGCAATCTCACGGCCATAGATATTATATACAATGTCTTTGAGATTACCGTTTCCAGAAGTGTGTAGTTTCACTTGATTGTTACTCATGAATTTGAATGAAATATTAGGATGAGATACAGCTATTCTTTCAATAATGTCTCCTATATAAGAAGCTTCTGTTGTAGCACTTTTCAAGAACTTACGTCTTGCCGGTGTATTATAGAAAAGATTACGAATTAAAAATGTTGTACCCTCAGGGCACCCAATCTCCTCCATGGTTTTCTCAACACCACCTTCGATTACATATCGAATTCCTGTTAATTCACCAGGTGTTTTCGTAACTAGTTCTACTTGTGCTATAGCCGCTATACTTGAAAGTGCTTCTCCTCGAAACCCAAGACTTGATACATGTAATAAGTCAAGTGCTGAGCGAATCTTACTAGTAGAGTGTCTAAGGAATGCAACTTTGATATCATCTTTGGCAATTCCACCGCCGTTATCAGTGATACGTATGAAGCTAATTCCACCTTCTTTGATTTCTACTGTAATGGCATTGGCTTTGGCATCTATGGCATTCTCAATTAATTCCTTAACAACAGCTGCAGGGCGTTCAATAACTTCCCCTGCAGCAATCTGATTAATGGTATTTTGGTCTAACAACTCAATTTTTGCCATTGTTACTCACCGTTCTTTCTATCCTTTGATCTGTTTTTGTAACTGATATAACATATTCATCGCGTCCATTGGTGTCATATTAGCTACATCTAAGTTTCTAATTTCCTCTATTACTTGATTTGTTGAATCTACGGTAAAGAAAGATATCTGTCCATCTAAATCCTTCTTCGACTTTTTATTCACCGAAGCTTTTTTTGAATCAATTATATCAACTGATTGAAGTGTTTCTTGTTGTTCATTGTCTTCCCTTACAGAAGCTTCATTAATATTTGAAGCATAATTATTAATTGAAGCAGTTTGACACTCTTTATCAAGAAGAGAATCCGACATCTGTTTTACTTTATAAGTGATATCGTTATTACTTAATTCATCAACGATTTCTCTAGCACGACTTAGTACAGCATCAGGAACTCCGGCCAATTTAGCAACTTGTATACCATAACTCTTATCAGCACCACCTTTGATAATCTTTCGAAGGAATACAATGTCTTCGCCTTGTTCTTTAACAGCGATACAATAGTTGTTTACGCCACTTAATTTACCTTCTAATTCAGTAAGTTCATGATAATGAGTCGCGAATAACGTCTTAGCACCAAGTAACTTCTTATTACTGATATGTTCAATTACTGCCCATGCAATACTCAAACCATCAAATGTACTTGTTCCTCGACCAATTTCATCTAGGATTAACAAACTATTCTTCGTTGCATTTCTAAGAATATTAGCAACCTCGGTCATCTCTACCATGAATGTACTTTGACCAGATGCTAAATCATCAGAAGCACCAACTCTCGTAAAGATACGGTCTACTATACCAATCTTAGCGTATTCTGCAGGCACATAACTTCCTACTTGCGCCATTAAAACAATCAATGCAGTCTGTCTCATGTATGTTGATTTACCTGCCATATTGGGGCCTGTAATAATTGATACACGGTTATCTTCATTGTCTAAGAAAGTGTCATTAGCAACGAATAAATCATTATTAATCATCTTCTCTACTACAGGATGGCGCCCGTTTTTAATATCGATCATTCCACTTTCATTCATCTCAGGTTTCACAAAATTATTACGTTCAGCTACAAATGCTAGTGAAGCAAATACATCAATCTTAGCAACGGCTTTTGCTGTAGTCTGTATACGCTTTACCTGTTCTGCAATTTGATCACGAACTTCACTGAATAAATTGTATTCTAAGGTAAATAATTTATCTTCAGCGCCAAGAATCATATCTTCTAATTCTTTCAGTTCTGGAGTAATATATCTTTCCGCATTTGCTAATGTTTGTTTTCTTGTCCAGGTTTCAGGAACCATATTTTGATAGGAATTCGTTACTTCAAGATAATAACCAAATACTTTATTGAACTTTATCTTAAGGTTTTTAATCCCTGTCTGTTCTCTTTCCTTTGCTTCAAGATCAGCTAACCATGACTTACCGTCTGTTTTAGCACGTCTAAGACGGTCCACTTCCTCATTATATCCTTCTTTAATTATTCCACCTTCTTTAACCGAAATCGGTGGTTCCTCGTCGATTGAATTTGTAATAAGAGAACAGATATCTTCAAGAGTATCTAATTCAGAGTCAATCTCTTTCAATAAAGAACAAGTAAAATCAGATAGTAGATATTTGATGGAAGGTAACATAGATAATGAAGCCCGAAAGGCAATCAAATCTCTTGGATTTGCACTCTTATAACTTACTTTACTGATCAAACGCTCTAAATCATAGATCGGATTTAAGTACTCTCTTAATTCCTCTCTAGTGATTGTAGATTGATTAATCTCTTCCACACAATCAAGTCTTTCCTTGATTAAATCCATGTCAATTAAAGGCTGCTCAACATAATTACGAAGTAATCTGGCCCCCATAGCTGTCTTAGTTTTATCTAGAACCCATAATAGGGAACCTCGTTTTTGTTTTTCTCGTAACGTCTCTGTTAACTCTAGATTTCTTCTTGTTGAACTATCAAGAAGCATGTACTTACTTGTGATATATGGTTGAATATGTGTAAGATGTGACAGTGAATTCTTCTGTGTCTCATATAAATACTTTAATACAGCCCCAGCGGCTATAACACCGTATTGATAATCCCGTAATCCAAGCCCATCTAATGAGGATACCGCAAAATGTTCTTTCAGGCCATTCTTACACATCTCATCATCGAAATACCATGACTCTTGTGACGATATAGCAATCTTAAGACGTTCTCTTAAATCAACGATATCAACCCCTGAAATTAAGAATGCCTCGTTACAGATAATTTCTGTTGGAAGAAACTTATTTACTTCATCTAGAAGTTTCTTCTTCGAATCAACTTCTGTTACATAGTAGTCACCTGTTGTAATATCAACAAAGGATACGCCAATACCACTCTCTGAATAAAAGATACCACAGAGATAATTATTCTTTGTTTCATCTAGTGCTTGCGTATTCAAATTCGTACCTGGTGTAACGATACGAATCACATCACGTTTTACAATTCCTTTCGCAAGCTTTGGATCTTCTACTTGCTCACATATTGCAACTTTATAACCGCGACTAATCATCTTACTAAGATAACCCTCAACGGCATGATAAGGAACGCCACACATAGGTGCACGTTCCTCTTGTCCATAATTCTTTCCTGTTAATGTAATCTCTAATTCTTTCGCACAGATTGTTGCATCTTCAAAGAACATCTCATAGAAATCTCCTAAGCGATAGAACAGAATACAATCTTTATATTGGTTCTTTATCTCCATATATTGTTGCATCATTGGAGTTAATTGCATATTATCAACCTTTCCTTTTCCCTTGTATTTCAATGTTATATGGTATCCCATGTTCCCTTTTCAAGGAAATCATTTGCCGCATTCGTTGCTTGATCAATTATATCTTTCTTATAACCAATCATACCCAACAGTTTAATTGCATTTCTAGATTGCGCTCTTCCCGTACATAAATTATAATCGAATAACACATCGTTATCTATAACTTCTTCTTGGAAATGATAATTCGAAAAATGCTTGTCTAATATAT
>JAHZFJ010000036.1:0-32341 GCA_019421365.1 Lachnospiraceae bacterium | reverse complement strand
ATCATGTGTAGCTGCAAAACAAAGTACATAGCCTTTTGATAAGCTCTTAAGAATCTGAGCAGATGCCGCTACCCTCTCTAATGTATTCGTACCACGTAGTACCTCATCAACGAAGCATAATATTGGTGTCTCATCATTCATTGCATCTATAATCCGTTTTAAAGATTTAATCTCAACAATATAGTAACTTTCATTATTGAATAAGTCATCACGTAACGCCATCGAAGTAAATACTCTATAATAATTTCCTCGATACGAACGGCTTGTACTCGTATAGATTGTTTGAGACAATATTGCATTAATAGCAAGTGTCTTGATAAAAGTAGACTTACCTGATGCATTGGATCCCGTAATTAATACACTTTGTTTTTCGCTAATTGAGTTTGCAACAGGTTCATCAATTAATGGATGGTAAATATCCTTTGTATCAATAAATGGTTTGCTGGCTTTTACCAGTTCTGGCACACAATAATAATCTAGTAATTCACGGAATGAAGCAGCCGCTACCATACTTTCAAGGTAACCAATTGTTTCATAGATAATTTCAAGTTGTGCGCTATTTTGATTTATGATATCAATCATTTTACTGAATTTAATTAAATCCGTATGCAAAAGCATTCTTTCATAGTCCATAAGACTATCAACTAAACTTCCATTCATAGAATTTCCACAGCTAATCCACTTTGCATTTCGTTTTACGTAACCAAAACTCTTAGCCGCTTCCACCATTTTGTCAACATAAGGCTGTAAGAAAGGATCCTTATTATTATTGAGCTCATCAACACTACGAAGAATACGAACTATGAATGAGAGTGTTTTGATATAATCATCGATAGCACCTTTTCTCTTATAATATTGATATACGTTGTTTGAAATGGTTACACAAACAGCTAGTATACCAATCCTTGGATCTAGTGCAATTATGCCAAATGAAAGTAATAAAGAGGCAATACAGAAATAGTGTTGACCTAGAGAATATTTTTCTAATTTCTTCATTCGATTCATATACTCAAACACCGAGATATTCGTAAGTTTTCCTAAACGGTGCATCGTTAACTGAAACTGAATTCTCTCCTCTTCATGTTCCGCGAAGTATTTCATAATACGGTCACGTTCTTGAAGTTCATCTGCATCAAAATTCATCTGTCTTAATAGATAGTATAAGTACTCTTCACCAACAGAACTACCTGTATTATTAAGTAACATGTAGATGTTTTTCAAATCAAGATCATTATATGTGATATCATCAATATTTCCTTTATCATTTTTCTTACTTTTATAATATCCCTTAAGGCCTTCAAAATACTCAGAGGTATATTCTTGTTCAGGCACTTCACCAAACGCATTTTTAATACGTTCCCTCCACATTAACATACGCCGTTTTTCTTCTTTTCGGCTAATTATCATAAGAACGATTATAACTAGTAGAACGAATATCAAAAATTTCATTATCGTTTCCTCCTCATCATCATTTTCTAATTATACAATACAGACTTTAATAATTCAAATGAATTCAAGAATCAAAAAAAGGTGGGGAACCTAGACAAATGTCCTACGTCCTCACCTTTTCTATTATATAAAAATATTAGTCATTAATAAATCTTACAGCCTTCACAGGTGTACGATAATACATATTACTAATCTTAATACCACTTCTTGGATTACTTGCATGAATAACCTGACCACCGCCAATATACATAGCTACGTGGTTTATTCCACCACCGTTACTATAGAACACTAAATCTCCAGGTTTAACACTTGAAGTTGGAATTGATGCACCACTAGCTGCTTGTGAACGAGACGTTCTGCTTATGTTGTAACCAAAATGTTGATAAATTCTCATTGTTAAACCTGAACAGTCAGTACCACTTGTTAAACTAGTACCTCCCCATACATAGCGGTTTCCAAGGAATTGTTTTGCATATGCTACCATGTTCGCACGAACAGAAGAAACACCATTCGTTCCAGCTTCTACTTCTTCAACAAATACACCTTTTGCTAATTGATAAGATAAATCAACATATTCTTTTGCTACATAACCTTTATCATTATCAATAACTACTTTGACCCATTCGTCATTCACTTTCTTAACTTCAAGTTCCTCACCTTGTGGAACTAGAGTTAAACAAGTAGAATCCGTATCCGCTTCTTCACGAACTTTTAAAGTTTCAGTATTAACTGTCGCAACAATCATACCTACTTCTTTTGCTAATTCTTTTGCTTTATCACCTGTTACAAGATATTCTGACGATACGTATCCAGTTACTTTTCCTGACTTAATCTTAGCCCAACCATCATCAGAGATACTATAGATTTCACAACCTGCATTCTTAGGAAGTTTACCAATAACTTTCTTACTTTCACCAGCACCTTCACGGATATTAAGATAATTATCAACTTTTGCAATTCCTAAATTCTCATAATTAAGGGCAATTGCATCTTCCTTTTCCTTCTCAGTAGCTTCTGCTTCTGTAGGTTCTTCTTCTGGAGCTTCTTCTGTTACATCCGAAGATTCGCCCTCATCGACTGTTACATCTTCAGAATCACCTTCGTATGCAGCCATCTCAGTTCCAACTGTTCTAGCTAATGCTCCAGCAAAAGCAACTTCTTTTGCTGAACTTTTTGAAGTATAATAATTATCCAAAGAAACGGAAATACCCGCTACCGGTTCCTCTGTAGTATATGAAACTGCACTCATTCCAACTGCGCCAGCAGCAATTGTAATTGCTCCTGCAACACAAAGTGTTGAAATCTTAAGCACTTTCTTGTTAAAGTTCATATTACGCCTCCTAAACGCTTCTCGTTTTGAAACTATCGCTACGAAACTCTCTCGTACCGTACATAATCAGAATTAATATATATTGAGATAATCGTAACTCTATTGGTAACTATTCAGCTACCCCTCTTATTCGATACAATCCTTTTATCTTATCAGTTGTAACTTATAAAACCATTAACGAATTATTATGTAACTGATTAAATAGCGACTTAACAAGTTAAGTAGTTACGATCCATATGTTACATAAATGTTAAATATATTACGAGGTTATTATACCAATACTTATTAAATTTGTCAACTATATGTCAAAACTTTTTAATAATTATGGAAAGAGTATGCATTTTAACCATAATGTGTAACTTATTAGGACTAATGAACTAATCAAATATTACGAAATAAATACATAATTATTATGCCATTTTCTTTCTGCTTATTCCCATTTGTTCCATATTTCTGGTTCATAACCGACTGTTGCTTTTTTTCCATTTCTTACGATAGGTGTCTTAAACAATTTAGGGTTTTCTAATAATTTCTCTTCTTTATCTTCTTCTGCAAGGTATTTAATCAATAGATAGGTTTGCTGATCTTTTGTTTTTTCATCAATTAGCTTGTCCATACCGCCAACTGCTTGTTTTACACTATTATATTCACCTTTACTCATGCCTTTTTGAGTCATATCTATAAATTGAAATGATATTCCTCTTTCTTTGAAGTAACGTTGTGCCTTCTTTGTATCAAAACATTTTGACTTACCAAAAATCTGAATATTCATTGTAAACCTCCATTATAATCTTCTAAGTGTTTAAGTTTTACTTTTCGTAATTATACTGAGAATTTGGTCAAATTGCAACTATAAGACATCCCAAACTAAATCCAGCCCAAGACAAAAACTGCCAAACTAACAAGTACTTAACTTATAAGTTTGGCAGCTATTATATGATTATTGAACATTTTTAACTTAATCGCTAATTCGGGATCAAAAGTCTCTCGTAAAGTTGCATTTGTCAATTTGCACATATATAACATGCTCAAACATAAATTAGTGCAAATTGACCTTTTGACACCCAAATCAGTTATTTAAATGATAATACAGATCAATCCTCCGTTACTATCATTAATAACCTTCTGTAATGTCTCTTGTAACTTAACTTGACTTTCATCATTCATATTATGAACCTTGTTATTAATACCTTCATCTACAAGCTGTTTAATGGATTTACCAAATATATTAGTATCCCAGATTCCTTCTGGTTCTTCCTCTGCACTTTCTTTAATGTAGTTAATTAAATCGTTAGCTTGTTCTTCGCTTCCAACAATTGGTGCAATTTCCGTTTCAATATTTGCACGAATCATATGAATAGAAGGTGCAACAGCTTTGATCTTTACACCATATTTGTTACCATGTTTGATTACTTCTGGTTGATCAATCGTGATTTCTTCACGCATAGGGGTAACGACGCCATAGCCCTTATAACGAACCTCTTCCATAGCTGTACCAACCTTAGAATATTCATTCTTCATAGCTGCTAACTCACGCAATGTAGAAATCAATTGATATTCACCTTCGATTGGAGTACCAATAAGGTCGCTTAATATCTGATAATAATATTTATCATCAAAGTCAATAAAGATCTTAACACTACCATCCTGCATAGAAACTTTGTCAATTTTACATCGTTTTATGTATTCAGAATCATACTTCACATTCTCAGATTTTACATCACGGATTAGATTAACCTTCCTCATGATTTCTTTAACACCATTAATCAGGTCCATCTTAAGCCAATGAGTCTGAGGCAACATCTCAACCCATTTTGGAATGAAGAAATCTAATTCTGCTATTGGAAATTCATTAAGTATAGTTTCCATGATCGAATTGATATCATCTTTCCTTAACTGTTCACAATTGACAGGAATTACTGCTACATTATATTTCTCCATCAGACTATCTGCAAGAGCTCTCGTATCATCAGAATGTGGCTTATTGGTATTAAGGAGAACGATAAATGGTTTGTTCATTTTCCTTAATTCTGCAATAGTCTTCTCTTCTGCTTTCAGATAGTTTTCTCTACCTAAATCACCAAAGCTTCCATCTGTTGTAACTACAATACCAATTGTGGAGTGTTCATTGATTACCTTTTGCGTTCCAAGCTCTGCTGCCTGTGTAAATGGAATCTCATGATCAAACCATGGTGTTTTAACCAAACGTTCTTGTTCATTCTCTATATGGCCAGACGCACCATCTACCATGAATCCAACACAATCTATCAAACGTATGTTAACTTTCGTCTCGTCTGACAAACTAATCTGTGCTGCTTCTTTTGGAATGAACTTTGGCTCTGTTGTCATTATTGTCTTGCCAGCTGCGCTTTGAGGAAGTTCATCAATAGCACGTTCTTTACTATGAACATCTTCAATATTCGGAATAACCAGCAAATCCATAAATCGCTTAATGAATGTTGATTTACCTGTTCTAACAGGACCAACTACACCGATATAGATATCACCACCTGTACGGACCTGTATATCTTTGTATACATTATAGCTATTTGCTATAGAAATATTGTCCATGAATATACCCCTTCCATAAATGTACATGACTACGTCATTTGTACAATATATGCGAAGGGGATTTTTATTATACCTATTTCGTCTTATTTTATATACTCAAACTTCGCACTTAAAGATAATATTTATCCCTTAAAAACATGTGAAAAGTTCTTTAACTTTTGATACCCCGCTCTTAATGGCTTTGTTATGCGTATAGAACGAGAAGTTAATAATTTATCAAGTGTCTTTTTTAGTTGCGTATTGTTATTCTTAAGCTTATTCATTGTTCTTGCATCATTAGTAGTAGATAGAAGATATTCTAAAGTTGATTTCTTAATAACGATATATTCCTCATCCGCCTCTTTATCCGCCTGATCAATTATACTTAGAGAAGGCTGCATCTCCGATTTTAACTCTTGATATCTTGGAACTATACATTGTTCTGGTGATAGAATAAAAATACCTGATTTTAATATCGATGATCTTCCATCTAATTTAAACTCCTCAGTTCCTAATAGGTATAGGCGAATTCGGTCACTTAGTGGTAAATATCCCATCTGTTCAAAGTAATCTTCATTATAACTAGTTAGAATAGCTCGCAAAACTGGATGACCTTTTCTAGCCGCAAAGAACCCAGAAGTAATTGTAATACGATCTTCAAATCCAAACACACCATCATAGCAGCAAAGCCCATCTAATGAGTGTAATAAATGTGTGTTTTGACTAATATAAAATCCACCATTTTTTACAATGGATTTCACTGCAAAATATTCCTGCACAAATTGATATTTTCCTTCATAAAAGGCCTTTTCAATAATTGAATTCTCTGACATATTGCATGTTGATGCATTTAATAGATGTATTTCTCCAAATTCATTAAAAAAGACTTCCTCCCCTTGCCCCCTATTATTTTGTGACATTTGTTGATCAAATGCACCAATATACAATATTCTTGGTATTGCATCGACTTTAAGATTTGAAGCTCTTTCAAACATTGCTAATGTAAATGTATATGCTCCGAAAACTATGTTCTTTGTTATTGAATATCTATGTTTTTTTAAAAGCGGCAAGATTTGATTACTATAAAGCCAGTATGATTGCATTAATCGAACTAATTCGATTCCTACTCTTGCAAACAAATACTCCCTTTTGTCAACAAAAGGAATTCCATAGTTTTGTTCGTGAATCTCCTTCATCTCTTGACTATTCCCCCATTGCATTGTTTTCTCAATACCTCCAACGGCCGCTTCAAGATAAACTTCACTGTTTTTGTACTCAATAGCTGAATCATCAAGAATCTGATGAAAGAGCACGGTATTACAACTACGTATTTCATTACATAAATTGATTATTCTAAGTGATAAACCATATTCGTTCCAGATTTGTTTTTTCGTGAAATTCCGATCATAATTTCCACCTTCCGTTTGAATTAACTCCTCCATTTTCGTTCTATGGATAATTTTATTAAACAGAATTAACTCACCTTTTAGAATATATTTATATGGAGTGTCCTCCGATTGCCTTTTGTCCTTGCAGCCAAGTAATAAGCCAGCTTCATAGAATTTATATCCTCCATATATGAGATCAAACGTATGCTCGTTCATAACTTCTTCATATAAAGTAGCATATGCGTGATATTCTAATACCACGTATTCACAAAGAATACTGATATATTCACCCTCAGCCATATTCAATCCTTCACCTATGGCTTCGAGTAAATCTTCTTCTTTCCTATTGCATATACGAATCTTCTCCCCAAATTTATTACAGTAAGTAGATAGGACTTCTGCATACTCTTTCCTATCTTTATGCAGTAATACTAGTATCTCAATCTCCTCTAATGTCTGATACACCAAGCTATCAATGCAACGAGACAATGAAGAAATACCTTCTTTACTATCCGCATAACGATTTACTAATAATAGGACAGAAACCTTTGGTTTACTTTCCATAGATAACTCCTTCATAATTGTTATATTCTACAAACAAACTCGACCATTCTCTAGATATCGAATGATTTGATGTAATTCCTCTTTCGTATCTGGCGTATAGAGACACTTTTCATCTCGATTAAGTACTTCATATAATTTTGTATAATAGTTCTGAAATGCCTTCTGTTTAATATGTTGAGCTCTACCGATATACATCATGGAATACAACTGAATCGCATACATAGGTTTATTCAAAATCAACTTCGCCGTAATTGAAGAACTTGACGAAACTGTAACGAGAACTTTATCCCTTAAATCATTAGTTAGCAAGATGATTTCCCATGGTATCCTCGAATTCGGGAACAAAGCGAAACCTCTCATAGAAAAACGATCGACAGGATTTCTTGGGTGTAATTTCACCACAATATTCTCTTTTCCAACCACTGAAGCTAACTCCTCGACTAATTCTATATCCATACTTAATATACCGTCTTTTACAAATGCTTCTTCTAAGAAGATGTATTTCTCTGTAGACAATGAGCACTCCCCAAATATCTTTCGATAAATAGCGGACAATTCCTTATTCTCTTCCGATAATTTAGGAATAGAAGTAACGATTTCCCCCAAACTTGGCACAGAATATAATTCTGGTTCATATAACATAATTTCCACTATATTCTGCCCTAGGGCTTGTCTACCATAATGTCTATGAAGCATTCCATCCGTCTGAAGATTCTCCATTACATCAATTACATAAGTAGTAATTCCCTCCTCATACAGATGAACTTTTAACTTCATTCCTCTCTTAATAAGATAATAGTAAAACAACTTGTTATAAGCACTCAATGAAGGAAGATATAGTTGATCATACATGTCATTCAATACAATAGGGTCAATTACTTTTGAAGGATTCTTACTTAATTGTTTGCGTTGCTGTTCATTCATTGACCAGTAATCTTTCTTACAAGCATCATCTTTCATATGGTATATCTGACGAAAAATCTCCAGTTCCTCAAGATTCTTCTCAATGTCACTAAAATCAGTTGAATCAGTTAATATCAAATCAGTGTTGCCATTCAAACTTGAAACTGTTATATTAATTGCTGTTATTACTTGAAATATTGTTCCACAAACAAAAACGTTCATATCTAGATTTCTCCATTCTGAATGCGCTCTGCTAGGATCTCTCTTACCTTTTCAAGATCCTTCTTCGTATCAACAGACAATGTAGTAGCGTCAGTCATTATAAACTTCAACTTCTTCCCATTCTCAAGAAAACGATATTCATCAATATCCTCTATACTTTCTAAGGTACCACGTTTGGTTTCACCACAAAACAATAGGGCGGAACGACTAAAGCATTGAATCCCGACGAATTTCTTGTACACTATATTAGCTGAAGCTTTCGGATACGGAATAGGTGTTCTTGCCATATACATACCATATCCTTGCATGTCAGTAGCTATCTTAATTCTTGCTGTATCTACTACTTCAACAGGAGTTTTGATCATAGTCATAGCATTTGCTGCATAGAACTTCGATGAATCTGTCTCTTTCGGTAGTAAACAACGGATATATTCAGGCATCATAAGTGGTTCATCACCATTTATATTGATGTAATAATCCGCATCAATTTTCTCAGCCACCTCACTTAACCTGTCAAGATGTGTCGGATGCGTATTCTTTGTCATAATCGTTTTAATACCAAAATCATTACAAACTTTTTCAATACGTTCATCATCAGTTGCTACATAGATTTCCTCAATCTCTTCAACTTTTTTAAATTGATGGTGAACCCACCATATCATAGGTTTCCCACAAATATCTGCTAATGGTTTACCTTCAAAACGTGTCGATTGATATCTTGCAGGTATAATTCCAACTATCTTCATATTAATAAATATACTCCTTATAATATATTTAGGTTGATAAGGTTAACCTATACCCCTTTGCAAACTGTATATATGCTCATGTTTTTATATTGATATCACTGTCTCTAACTTATCTTCCAATAAATCTTTCAATGGCATAAGCGACACCATCCGCCTCATTGCTCTTAGTGACATAGTCAGCAATTCTACGCACAGAATCAACTCCATTCTCCATTGCAACGGACACCCCTGCAATTTCTAACATATCAAGATCATTCTCACCGTCGCCAATAGCCATAATCTCATCTGTCGTAATATTAAATCTAGCTGCTAAGTCCTTTAGGGTTTGACCTTTATGAATTCCTTTTCTAGTAATCTCAATATTCGTAGGTATTCCACTAGATATCTGACATTCCGAAAAGGGTTGCAGCCTCTTAAGTACTTTTGTTCTAATCTCTAAGTCATGGAAAAACAAATTGATTTTTTCTACTTGTTGATTGCCAGCAATAACAAAATTCTTCAAATTATTAACGCCGTACCTTGTGTTTATAATATATTGATTAAATTCGTTATTGCCGACATAGCGATTACTGATAATTAATCGATCTTCTTCTGCAAATGCACTTCCAGCTATAAATACATCAAAAAAACAATCATACTCCTCAATAATAGAAAGCATACAAGCTGCATATTTGTTATCCATACCTTCTGAATATATAGACCGTTTCTGTTTAACATCCCATACATTCGCTCCGTTGGCAGATATTATATACTGAATATCAAGTTCCTTAGTGATGCATGCAGGAATCCCACTTGCAACTCTACCAGTACAAGGAATAACAAGGATTCCATCTTGAATTGCTCTACTAACAACCTCTTTCGTTTTACTTGTTAATTGCTTTTTAGAATTCACTAATGTACCATCTATATCAACAGCTATTAGTTTGATCTTCTTATCATTCATAAAAATCCTTCCTTATAAGTATCTAAGATAAAATTCGATTGTCAAAAGCCAGCCAAAAACTTGCCATCGTCAATTTGCACATTCACAGACCTAACTAATGTGATGCAGAACATAGTTTGTATCATATACTACTCCGTAAATTGTGCAAATTAACGAATCAAAATCTAAAAAGGCTTTTGACCCCCGAATACTTATACTAGGCTAATGCCATTTCTTGATCATATAATGATTTGGTCAAGAATGTAATCTTATAGTCCTTAGCACGTTTACTAATTTGAATTGCCGTTGCTTCATTCTTCTTTGAAAATTCTTCTGGTTCTGATGAACCTATAAATCTATTCTCACTATAATTATTAACTTGGTTTCCGCTAAATCCATCAAATCCAGCTAGAACAACTGATTTTGTGGAAGTTTTGACAAGTAATTTCAGAACCATCATACCTGCTTGATCTGATACATCCATAGAAGTATTCAGTAATTCTGCGTAATTAACATATTTAACTTCCTGTTTTAGATGCATAAGATTTGAAGTAAATATTGCTTTCTTATGATCAACACGATTCGCGATTTTTCGGTATCTTCTTTCATTGCTAATAAAGATAAGATCCACCTGGAAATCCGGTACGGAATTTACAGAGATAACATATGGGTGTTTTTCATCTATATAAGATTCAATTAGTTCTCTCTCTTCTCTTACCGTTTTTCCTGTACCAATTACTAGTACTTCTTTTCCTATCATACCATTGCGTAATTGTTTTAGAACATCTAGGTCATCTACATTATGTTTTTGATAACTTTGATATAATGCTTCTATGTATTTCTTATCAAATAAAAATCTACGTTCCATCGGTATCTCATCAAGGATATTGCTTATTGTTCTTACAGAAACTGTTTGCTTCGATAATAGATATGAGGCATAATTGGGGTGGCAATTCTTAGAGGAGGCTAAGAAGTACGCCACTGAATATCCCCATGGACGTTGCATATAGATTGGCATTAAGCATTCATCTATACACTCAAGTAATGGTAATACTTCATAATTTGCTTTGTAGTTAGTATTCATATAATCAGTTAATAACTCGGTACACAGATTACCAGCTCCTCTTCCCATTCCATAGATAGAAGTATCTATTAGAATTGTTCTTGCAGTACAAAAACCAATCAAATCCTGCGCATTTGCAAAAGACATCTGTAAATTATTATGTGAATGTAATCCAAGCGCAATAGATGAATCTAGATTGTTATCAAGTAAGTAAAGCAACCGTCTTACATCATTTTGATACATCGTACCTAAGGTATCTACAAGGTAAAACGCTTGTGGTTTTAAATCATTAATTCTTCTAATTAAGTCCATTAATGCCTGATCTTTATAATTCGCTGATCCTACAGGTTGCATGAATACTTGATATCCCTTATCCATTAATATGTGTGCATAATAGAATGCCTTCTCAATCTCATTTTGGTGGAATGTCAAACGCACTCCTTTAATAGGTCCTTCACTGGCTGGAGATAAATTAATGGGATTAATTTCCTTTTCTCCAATCGCAATCATAGCCACATATAATATAGAAGGATCAGGATTTTCTATAACATTCATAAAATCCTTATTGTCTGCAAATAGAGAGAATTGTTCATCATAGATACAGTCTGTTAAGAATCCACATTCGACTATGTCCATCTTCGCTGTACTTAAACCGGTAATTAGTGTTTTGATTGTATCTTTACCAAAGTTCCAACTATTAACGTATCCTCCATCACGAAGGGTGCAATCTAGTAATTTTATTCTACTCATATAATCACTTCTTTCTCTTCATTCTTATTTTTCTCAGCTGGGTGTTGCATAGCATACTCCATTGCTTTTATCTTCCCCTTAGCAATCCTTAATTCATTACATTCTTTAAGCTGATAACTTAATGTAGAACCTGTATGTTCAAGGTCATACGAACCATTCCAGTCTTTCATCTTATCCCTCACCCCTTTATTACTAATATTAATCCATATGGAACCACTGAATTCTATCTTTTCATCAATAGTATTCATTACTTCATAATCAATTATTTGAAACTCTTCTTGTTTAAACATATCATCTAACAAGAAAGTATAGGAACATTCTTCATTTAAGAAAATAATTGTCTCAATTCCTTCTATGTCATAACTTTCTGTTTCTTTGTTAGAGTCTGATTTAATGAATATATACCTATACTTAAACTTGAATTCCTTATCAAAATAGATATCAAATTCTTGTTGAGAGAAAAAATGTTTCATGTACCCTTCAGTTATAGCATCCGTTAATATGTGTTCCTCACTATATATTTCTTGTATGAATTTTGAAACGATGTAATAGATATGAAGTCGTTCATAATTCACTTCAAAATCATTTCCAAAATACATAATTGCTTCTGTTATATGTGATAATCCATGTATCGAAGTAGAATTCGGCGTGATACACAAGGAAAATTTCATAGTATGAATCAATTCCTCTTCATTATTAACCTCTCTTTTCAAGATGAATGGTAACAATTCACTAGGAACGCTTCTATCAACCACTTGACACTCAGGAACAAGCTTTTTATAATCAATCCATACATCCTTAGGATGTGGTTTTACAATAATGTTACATCCTTTACAAAAATAATCCATAATCAAAACTGTCATTCTCTCCTGCACTTCAATCTTTTGAATAGTTAGAGTTGGCAGGCGTTGTGATAAGAAAAGGACATTTTTCTGATCTTGTTTTATTGGATATGTATCACAACCATACAAATCTAATAATTGATTAACATCGAAAGGATTCATTCGTAGTACACTATCATAGATTGTAAAATCAATAGCACGTTCATCATAGAAATCCTTGTTTTGGCTCTCTAAACTGCAGTAAAGTTGTTCCACTGTACTACATCTTCCAATCCCACCAAGATAATTAGATATTATGTAGTTCGTTTCATTAAAATTGCGTATTATCCGCAGAAACCTTTCGGTATCTCCCATAATCCCACAAGCATCTTCGAAGTAGTTATACGGAATTTTATGATATAACAAATATATTCCAATGGACCAGTTATCCGCCGCTATGTTATATTCGCTAAAATGTTTGAATCCTGGCTTATACCATTTTTCTAAAGAATAACTGATATTTTGTATTACCTGTTCTATATCTTCTTTGCTGCTATTGTCTGTTAATTCAAATCCTCTTTGAAATCTAAAATTCTTCTCGGGAACAATCCGTATATCACGAAACCAATCCATTCTCTTTAAATTCTTCACATAAGCATGTAATACATCCGTTGGTAGCATATACTCAACAATAAACAATACGGCATCTTCTTCACGATGGTTCGATAATTTATGAACAATACAGCATAAAGTATGGTACACTGTTGAAGCATGATATAATATCATTCTCATTCCTCCTAAGATCTAAATAAATGTATTATATTACTCATACATTGTATGGAAATAATCCTCTAGAACTCTATTCAATAAACCATTTCTCCTCCTTGAGGATTCTGGTAATGCAAAGGTGTAATTGTCATCAAATATTCCAAGCAACACCGGTAGATGCTCTTCCATTTCCTCCACAATATTACTAATAATCTCTGACTCCATATCACTTAAGTCCCCAATGGAATAGATCCTCTTGTTAAGATTACTTGCTTGTAAACCATCTATAAAAGTACTTGTCATTATTTTTCCTCCGATTGGATTCCATAACAACAAGGAATTAATATCCCCACATGCTTCATTAATATATCGAATCGCTTCTTCTTGGTTTCTAGGTTGACTATATTGAATTACCTTAGGCATCATTGTACGGATTGTGTCTTTTCCATCTAACAGATCTCCTACTCCTAATGCATACATAATTCTCTCTACAGGAATCTTATTCAATCTCGGGTATTGACTTACTAATTCCCTCCACTCCTGATGTGTTTTAGGTTCATACGCAGCAAGTGGTGACCACAAAACAATTCTGCATGCTTCGAAAAACTTCATATACATATTCACCAACTCTGACTCTCTATCTCCAAGAATAACAACCGTAGCATCAAGTGTTGCTGCTCTTTTTCTAATACGTTCTAATAGATGAAAGAACACTGGAGTCCTACTAAGATACATCATGGTATATTCATGTTCATATAGTTTTAAACCACTAAATAGATGCATCGCTATAAGCTCTTTCTCTTCCTTACTAACACCAACTGTTAGATATTTGCTAACTATTTCATCTGCATATACACTCGTTGAAGGATAGAATATCATCTTGCCTTCTACTTTTTTGTATAGTTTCTTGAATTTGGAGTAGTTAGACGTTAGGAATATATATCGTTTGCCTTTTGCTTCACTTACCATGCGACCTTTTAGACGCATAATCTCTTCAAAAGTCCTATTCTTTTCTGCAGTAGTTTCAATATAATCAATAACAATTCCTGCCCTCTTACATATCTCATCGTATATTTCCTTATCATAACTAGTATCTAGATACGCCGTAATTCGAACAGAATTAAAAGCTACAATACTTAAAGCTTTCGCTATATACGGATTTATCATAATTGATTTTTGATATAATGCTATTTCCACATCTGGTAAAACCTCTCTGTTTAGTAATGAAGAAATTTCCTGATAAATTTGCTTTATTGTCATTATATTAGAACTATATTCTGATCTTATCATTGCAAAATCTTTAATTTCAAGGCGCTCTTCTACCTCTTGATAGATTTGATTCAATGACTTAGTCATAACAAATACGCAATTTTCCATATCGATGATCAAATCTGTATAACCAATGAATTGCTCTGCAAAACGAAACACTTTAGGCCTGTTTATATAGCTATCAATTCCTTCTTCATGTAATATTAGTTCTTTCTGTAAAGTTTCCATTTTTCCTCTATAGCACATCCAATTAATCTTTATTAACTTGCCTATAAACTTTATAGGATTTTTCCTGACCTTCTCCCTATTCTTATCAATATAGATTCTACTGTAATAGAGCGTATCTTCGTTTAATGAAGTAATCAGACGATAACCACTCTTTGCAACTTTTTTACTTATATTCTTAATTTTTTGTAACATACACTCTCCCAAAGAATACTATTATACTTAAATCCATCCTATTACCTTTATTGTATTGTAATAATGTTTAGCCATCTATCTTGTTTGTGTAAATATAATGTAATTAATATGTAAATATTTGAGATAAAATTCGACATAAAAAAAACTCCTTACCTATTGCTAAGTAAAGAGCTATTATCTATTCTACATTGGAAGCGATTGCTTCATAGAATTCCTTATTCATTTTTTTCATGTTAACTGGCTTGAACTGTTCATCAACAAAACAATGTTCCGATTCTCCAACTGTTGTAACCTCATCAGTACCAAGTCTCCTAATTTCATAACCAAGTACTAACTTTATTCCATTAAAAGATATTACTTTTGTGTCTATCTCTACATTTTCTCCGAATTTTATTACAGATTTATACTTACTACTTACAGCAAGTACTGGTGATAATATCCCCATCTCTTCCATCTTATCATATGGATAACCTATCTTTGTTAGAAAGTCCATACGCGCCTCTTCAAACCAGCGTACATAATTAGAATGATGTACAATACCCATCTTATCTGTCTCATAATACTTTACATCTCGTATATAAGCCATTTTTACGCTTCTTTCTTCAAATATTTATCTTATCTGTCCATTTCCCATAATGACATACTTAGTCGTAGTTAACGCATGTAAACCCATAGGTCCACGAGCATGAAGCTTTTGTGTACTAATACCAATCTCAGCACCAAATCCAAATTCAAATCCATCTGTGAATCTTGTTGACGCATTCACATATACTGCAGCTGCATCAATTTCATTCAAGAATTTCATAGAGTTAGCATAATCTTTCGTTATAATCGATTCTGAATGTTTCGTGTTATAACGATTGATATGAGCAATAGCTTCATCAATATCGTTCACAATTCGTAAAGAAATGATCGCATCTAAGTATTCCGTTCCCCAATCTTCTTGCGTTGCATGAACTAGTTCTTTACAGATTCCACAAGCTTCTTCATCACCACGAATCTCCACTTGTTTCATTGCTAATCGCTTGCTGATAAGCGGAATGATTTCTCTCGCTATATTCCTATGAATCACAAGAGATTCACATGCATTACACACTCCATAACGTTGTGTCTTTGCATTCTCAATGATATCTAATGCCATCTCTATATCAGCGTATTCATCTACATATACATGACAGTTTCCTGTCCCTGTCTCAATAACGGGAATTGTACTATTCTCAACAACCGTTTTAATTAGTCCTGCTCCACCTCTAGGTATTAAAACATCAACATATTGATTTAAACGCATGAATTCTCTTGCTGTTTCTCGATCGGTTTTTTCTAGTAATTGAATGGCGTATTCACATAATCCAGATTCTTTTAACGCACCCTGAATAACATTGACAATTGCTTTATTAGAATGTATTGCATCGCTACCGCCACGCAGAATTACTGCATTACCAGTTTTAAAACAAAGTCCAAATGCATCTGCTGTTACGTTAGGTCTTGATTCATAGATAATGCCTACCACTCCAAGTGGCACTCGCTTTTGTCCTATCTGAAGACCGTTTGGTCTTGTTTTCATAGAAATCATTTCACCAATTGGATCTTCCAAACCGACGATCTGTTCTAATCCAATCGCCATACCCTCAATACGTTCTTTTGTAAGTCGTAATCGATCTACCAAAGATTCTTTCATACCATTTTCTATTGCTGTAGTAACATCGATTTCATTGGCTGCTATTAATTCTTCCGCATGTACTCGTAAGGCATCCGCAGCAGCCAGTAGACCTTCGTTCTTCTTCGTTATTCCTATACGATTCATAAAACTAGCAGCTTCTTTTGCTTTACTACCTATCTCTTCTAGATAACTCATATAATCTACTCCTTTCATGATTATTCAATCTTCATCCGTAATTATACCATCAATCTTCTCATCATAACTCTCTATATCGATATGTTCAAGTACTTGAAAATCATATGCCAACGCAATCTTCAATCCGATTCTATCATGATACTTATGTAAATAACGATCATAATACCCTCCACCATATCCGATGCGACTTCCATTCTTATCGAATGCGAGCCCTGGTATTATCATTAGATTAGAAGAAGCCCATTCAGGATCCTCACTTACAGGTTTGTTAACTGTAGGTTCTTTAATCCCGAATGCTCCTTCGGATAATTGATTCAAACTGGTTATCTCATGAAATTCCATATTCTTATCTACTACTTTTGGTACAGCTACACGCTTCATATCTTCTAAGATATGCTCAATAATTCCAAGCGTATCAATTTCTTGATTATAAGATACATATAGATAGATACACTCTGCTTGCTCATAAAACGGTTGCGAAAAGAGTTTCTTAGCAATGCGGTTGCTTCTTAATCGAATCTCTTCTTCAGTTAGATTCTTCTTCATTTCTTTGATATACTTTCTAATCTCCGTTTTATTCGTCATCTCTTATCACCAGCTTCTTCTACAAACAATAATTCTATTGTTTATTTTTCTTTGTTAATGGTGTTATCGTTCCATCTTCATTCTGAATTGAAATATTATCTAGCGTACTTTGAAGATCAGCTCTAATTGCTGCTATATAAGCACTACGTAACTCTGCTTGTTCTTTCTTTTCTTCTTCTGTTAATCCTACTTCTTTCATCTTCTTATATAATTCATTAATTCTTTTAATTGATAATTCGTCCATACTTTGCCTCCGTGTTTGTGTAGATATAGCTTCTATTATTCTTTGTTAGACTTGAGAAATTACTTCGTAATTTCCCTCGTTAGAGTATAAGAAATAGCTTCTCTATTTCTTATACTCTATATTGTTTCGTTGCTATATAATCTAGTATATTAAATTGTTCACTCTTGTGTTGTTTGAACAGGGTTCCAATAGATTTGCCTTCCATTATATCATTAATAATGTAGACATCTTCTCCATTCGCTATAATCATATCCGTTCCTGAATTTGTTGCAATCTTTGCTGCTGACAACTTAGTTGCCATTCCTCCAGTTCCGACACTACTAGAAGAACCTTTTCCCATTGAACATAGCTCCTCTGTTACTTCTTCTACTTCATCTATGAATTTGGCATTTGGATTTTTATGTGGATCATCTGTATAAAGCCCTTCAATGTCCGACATTAATATTAATAAGTCAGCATCAATAACTGATGCTACAATCGCAGATAACGTATCATTATCCCCAAATTCTAGTTCCAGTTCATCTGTACTAACTGTATCATTCTCATTAACGATAGGAATTACTCCATAATGTAATAATTCCTCAAATGTATTTCTTGCGTTTTCTCTACTTATATCATTAATCATTGTATACTTAGTCATCAAGATCTGGGCAGGAACTTGATTATATTCTGCAAATAATTTTTGGTATACCATCATTAAACTTGCTTGACCAACAGCAGCACATGCTTGTTTAGCCTTCGTCTGTGTAGGTTTTTCTATAAATCCTAAAGTCTTACGTCCAACAGCAATAGCTCCTGAAGAAACTAATACAACATCTTTCCCTTGATTTCTAAGGTCAGTTAATACACGAACCAACTGTTCCATCTTTCTCAAGTTCAAGCTACCAGTTGTTGGATGCGTAATTGTTGATGATCCTATTTTAATGACAATTCGTTTCTTATCTTGTAAAAACTCTCTCTTGTTCATTCTTCTACAATTCCTTCCCCCATAGTTTAGTACGTAACTATCTAGAAACATCGAGAAAAATTGCTTTTTCGAGTTAGCCAGCGTCAATTAATAAAAATGGCTGGTTAGCTGAATAGCTACTTACCAATAATAACACATAGATAAATCACTCGCAACTCATAACTATTACAAAGATTTATATTTATGCACTATCATCTCATAAACTTTTATTCCATCCATAGCTGCTGATGTTATACCCCCTGCATAACCAGCACCTTCGCCGCATGGATAAACCCCAGCGATATTAGACTCAAATGTTTCATTACGTATCATTTTAATTGGAGATGAAGTTCTTGACTCAACTCCTAATAAGATAGCATCTGGTTTGTTGAATCCATGAATCTTCTTATCAAATGCATGTATTCCCTCGATAATGGAATCACATACATAATCAGGCAAACAATTGCGAATGTTTCCTAATGTATATTCACCTTTTAGATTAGGTGTTATACTTCCTAGTTCAGTACTTGGTCTGTTTGCTTCAAAATCACCGAATAATTGTACAGGTACTTTTCCCTTACCTTCTTGATAAGCAAGACGTTCCCATTTTCTTTGGAATTCCATACCTGCAAGTGGAGAATCCCCATCAAAATCTTCAGGATTAACCGTAACAATAATAGCACTATTCGCATTCTTCTCATCACGGTCATAGTTGCTCATACCGTTAACTACCAATCTTTCCGTTTCACTAGAAGCATTAACTACGAATCCACCTGGGCACATACAGAAAGAATATACCCCTCTACCGTTACTTGTTTGATGTGTAACCTTATAGTCTGCTGCTGGTAATTTCGTATAACTATCTCCATATTGGGATTTACTTATTATCTCTTGTGGGTGTTCAATACGAACACCAATGGCAAAAGGTTTGCTCTTTATATCAAATTGTTTTTTATATAACATCTCAAAGGTATCTCTAGCACTATGTCCAATAGCTAATACGAGTACATCGCAAGATATATTTTCATTTTCATTAACTTCTATTGATGTTAATTGTTCATTTTCAAATTGGATATCTGTTAGTTTTGTTTCGAATCTTACTTCACCACCAAGCTCAATTATACGATTTCTCATGGCTTTTACAACACCACGTAATCGGTCTGTTCCAATATGGGGTTTATTAAGATATATAATCTCCGCTGGAGCACCGTGTTCCACAAACATACGAAGAACTTCCGTGTTTCTTCCAGTCACATCTTTAACTAATGTATTTAACTTACCATCAGAGAAAGTACCAGCTCCACCTTCGCCAAATTGAACATTTGATTCCGTATTTAACTTATTATCTTTCCAAAACTTATTAACTGTCTCAATACGTTTATCTACATCTTCACCACGTTCAATAACAATCGGTTTAAAACCATCTTCAGCAAGTTTTAAAGCGCAGAAAATTCCAGCTGGTCCACTTCCTACTACTACCGGCCGATGTTTCATTGTCTCTGTACCATCTTTAATTGTTTGATACACTGTTTTCTTAGCAATCATAACATTTTGATTTTTGCAACGGTCTACTACCTTTTTCTCGTCGCCTACTTCTACTTCGATCGAATAGATGTATAAAATCTCATTCTTCTTTCTAGCGTCAATCGAACGTTTTACAATCTCATATCTTAAGATTTGTCCTTTTGATATCTTAAGCGTCTTCGCTATCTTATCTTCTAACGACTCTTTCGAGTGTTCAATACTTAATTTTAATTGATTTATCTTAATCATGGTACTTTATCCTTTCTATCAGGGCTAATTACTTGCTAAACTCTCTGTAATTGTTATAAGCATATCAGTGTCTTGTATGTCAGCCGTCTTGGAGATGAGTTTTGCGTGAAGCAGCTTCACCAGCAAGATAACCAGTAGCCCATGCCCATTGTAGATTATAGCCGCCGCATATTCCATCTACATCAAGCAATTCACCTACAACATATAAGCCTTTATGCAACTTAGATTCTAATCTGTAACCCGCAATCTCAGTAGTATCTACACCACCTGCACATATTTGTGCATTATCGAACGAATTAGTATCAATGATCTTCACCTTAAATTCTTTAAGTAACTTTGTTAATATGTTGATGTCACTTTGATCCTTATGTTGTTTATCTAACTGAGTCATCAGCATCTGTATTAATTTTTGATTAAGCAAGCCAATTAATGCTTCTTCTGGCGTTTTATATTCAGAATTGTTAATGCGCTGTCTAAGTAATTCCTTAACCTCCGAAGTCGTCATTTGTGGTAGGAAGTCAATTAAAACCTCAACCTTCTTCTTCTCAAGTAACGCTTTTCCAGCGAATCTACTAATTTGAAATACAGGGATTCCTGATATTCCATAATTAGTCAACTGCAATTCTCCTTCTTCCGAGGTAATTTTGTTTCCATCTATGAATATTTGTAATGCTACATCGCAACGTACACCTGAAATCATTTCAAAAAAATCACCTTCTGCTTTTAGTTGCACTAGGGCTGGAACAACAGGAATAATGGTATGTCCAAGTTGTTTCAATAGGTAATAACCACTTCCATCGGAACCTAATTTACTAGAAGCCATACCTCCAGCCGCAATAATAACTTTCTTCGCAAGATAACTACTAGGATAAGTTTCAACCGCCACTCGTTTCTCACTTTTATTCTTTGCGGGGGGCTTGCTATTCTTATCTTTACTCTTCTTAGGTTCAGTAACTGTCACTATAGTATCAATCTGATATCCATCTTCTATAGGTTTTATTTTCTTCACTTCTTCGTTACAACGAACCTCAACTTGTAAGTGCTTTAATTCCATTACTAACACATCAACAATAGAAGAAGCTTGCTCACTATTGGGATACATATAACCATTTCTAGACTTAGGATAGATTCCAAGTTTTTTAAAGAAGTCAATCGTATCCTTTTCATTAAAATGTGAGAATACCTCCTCAACAAAAGGAATATTCTCACTCCTATAACAGTCAATGGTTTGATGTAAGTTTGTATAATTACATTTACCATTACCTGTAGCCAATATTTTCTTACCTAATTTCTCTTTATGTTCTAGAATGGTGACTTTAGCACCATTCCTAGCGGCGGAAATAGCTGCTACCATACCAGCAGCTCCACCACCGATAATTATAATTTCTTTCTTCACGCAGTACCTCCTACCTATGCATATAAATCAGTGATTCCAGATTAACTAGAATATCCTTCTAGAATCGAATATAGTTCTTGTTCATCTTTTATATAGATTCCAACATAGAGTTTATCAATCTCTTCTTGTGGTAAATCTTTCGCCTCAATATTGGTGTATTCAAAAACTGTCGTTTTATCATTGTAAAATACGGTTATATATCCATTCTGGATTGCCATATAGAATTTGTACTGAGTATTCTGACTATTATAACTTTTCTTTAATACAACTTTATTTTCAGAAAAAGACTCCACCTTAAAAGATATCAGCCCTTGACTTTGTTCGTCAACTGGAATATTTCTCATATAACGATCACAATATGAAGCTAAATCCTCTCTAGTGTAACCTAATAGTTCTTCGTTTACATTCTGATTGGTTGTGGTTGTTATATCCGTTGCAGTATCATAACTCTCTATAACCAAATTAGTAAACGGCGTTATAGTATCGATTTTTACCGTATCTACAGCTTCTGTTGCCTCTTCTACAGTATTCTTTACAGATAGCATATTCATCTCATTTGCATTGCGATTAAATTGCTTAAGCGCAGCAGAATAACTAAAATAAAAGCATAAAGTAAATATTATTGTTAACGTAAAAAAACCACTGATAATAACATATATCCTTTTCATGTGTATTCACTCCTTTGGATAAAGTTATTACCAGTTTTACATTAATTATACAGTTTATATATAAAGAACTCTATTGTTTTACATTAAATGTAATTTCTTTGCCATCTTAACGATAAGATGTCCTTTTGGAAGACCATACAACTCATTTTCTGTTATGCCTTTGAATAAAATTAAGAATGCAAAATACGAAATAGCAGCTAAACTTATAGACACAATAGTTGCAAATGCATTCGAAGAAATAACAAAATGCGTACCTTTATAAACAAGAAAAGCAACTAGTCCCATTAAGAAAGAACATATGGTAGGTATAATAAAACTCTCTAGTAGTTCCTGTTGATAACGTAATAATCTTCCTATAGAAATCCAGTTAAGAACACACACTACCAACGGAAATGTTATGTTACCAATAACAAGAGCGTAAACTCCCATATCAGTAAATTTCAATAAGACAGTTACTAGGACAACATGGATTGCGAGTGATATTGCAGAATGTCTAACCGGAATACTCATCTTATTGATCCCTTGTAAAACTGCATTACTAATAGTTGATAATGCATAGAATACAATCGCTATTGATCCAATCATTAATAATCGTATAGCCAACCTAGCGGCATCTTCATCTTTCGTAGGAAATAACATATTAAGTATTGGCTCAGCTAATACTGTCATACCTACAGCTGATGGTATTGCAATAATCATATTGAATTTGATTGCAACATGTATTTTATTCTTTACCTCCTTATGTGCACCCTGTACTCGTGCTCTAACAATTGCTGGAACCATAGAGGCTGCAATGGCTGATGCAATGGCAACCGGCACGTTTACTAATAGATTATATTTTGAAGAATAGATACCGAGCAAAGCGGAATGTTCTTCTGATGTAAATCCTTTCGCATCCATAATATTACCAAATATCGCATTATCAAGTAATCCACTTAACTGATAAACTGTTTGACTAAGAATTACCGGTGCAATTGTTAACAATAGCATCTTATAAATGTCTGGATATTCTACAATCGGAGACATAGTGTCTCTTCTATTCTGCTTCCTAATAATAGGACTGTATGCAAAAAATACAAAGCCTAAGAATAGTAATGCGGCACTGGCTCCAATTACTGTACCTAATGTACCACCAGATGCACCATATGCGGCTATATCAGCTGATGCACTATTAGCAACCATGAAATTATACGCTGCAAATACACTAACAAACGCATTAACAATTTGCTCTAATAACTGAGATGCACTGGTAGGCATCATGGTATTCTTACCTTGGAAGTATCCTCTTAAAGTTCCTATGACGGCCATTAAGAATATATTGGGAGCAACCATTCGTAAAGGTATAGCGCTTCTTGGACTTTTAAAAATAACTCCTGCAAAAAAATCAGCACCTATATAGATAATTATCGATACCACTAATCCAGAAATGGCTGAAATTAGGGTTGCAGCTTTAAGAACACGATATGAATTTTTGTATTCTCTTTTCACAGTATACGCAGCAACTAATTTAGAAACTGCTAATGGCATACTATAAGAAGAAATAATTAATGCTATGTTGTAAATCTGGAAAGCAATATTATAGTATCCCATTCCTTCGTCCCCAATAATGTTGGTCATTGGAACACGATACAACAAGCCGATAATACGACTTAACAAGGAAGCAACCGCTAGAATACTTCCTTGTATGATAAAATTATTCTGTTTTCTGTTTGTTGTATAACTCATAATCTGCTCCTATCATTGGTAAACTATTCAGATGTATTTTCTGCAAAAACCACATCACTTTGACGGTCTGTTGGGAATATCGCAATGTAAGTCTTTCCAGGGTTAATTGTTAGAATTTTACCATCTTCATCGTAGTAATGCATCTTTTTAGTAGATTCATTCTTCTTCCATGTTATAGGAACTGCTTTCCCATTCGTTATATAATAGCCACTTCCTGACGAATTCTCGATATCCATCGTTTGATAACCATTTTTATCGATATTCCACTCTTTCACATATTGAACAATAATATTCTTAAAAGTCAATTGTTCCTTTGTATTGTAATCAATATGCTTGTCGCCAAACTGATAACGATAATATAATTTATCATCACTATTATATACTAGATAAGGTTTCGCTGAATTAGAGAAATTCAATGTTACCTTGTTTGCAATCGTATCACTCTTTAAATCCGTATCTTCTGTGTAGAAAGTAAAATGATTCTCTGAGTCCTCTCTATATTCGGTACGATATTTTAATGCTTCTGTACCTTTTATGATCCCCTCATAACTAGCAAACGCATTATGTGGAGCCTTGATCGAATTATCTCGATAGAAAACTGTTGTTCCAATTCCTGACAAACCACTCAAGTTATCTACACCTAATTCATTGATCTTAGCGGTTGCATATTTGGTTTGTCCATAATGAACGTAAATTGCATCATATTCATCAGCAAAGCTAACAAAATAATGTCTTGCACTACGTGTTGAACCAATTCGGTCAGATGAGAATTGTTCGAAAATCCCCATCAATCTTGTAATGCCACCTTCAACAATTGCCTCATAGAGAATTGATGCTTCTGACGTACCACTTTGTGGTGAAGCATATTGTATATTATTTAGCATAACTGCATAGGGCCTTCTTGTACCTACTTCTTCAGGCACCCACTCCCCAGTAAGTTTACTAATCACCATACCATCATGATTTTCTTCTGGTTCTTCTGCTGGTTCTTCAGGTTCCACAGGCTCTACAACCTCCGGTTCAGTCGTTTCTTCCCTTATCTCATCTGGTTGCTTATCTGCTTTTTTCTTACAGCCTACTAATAGAAGTGCAACAAGAAGCATTACTATGATACTTTTGTATTTTCTCATATATTTACTCCCTTACGATTCCAAGTTTATTCAATATCTCATTCTGTTTTTCTTCCATAACCACACGCTCTTCATCTACCATATGGTCATATCCAAAGAGATGTAACATACTGTGTGCTGTTAAGAATGCAAGCTCTCTTTTATTAGAGTGACCATACTTTTCAGCCTGTTCCATTACCTTCTCAACAGAGATAACAATATCTCCTAGAACTAGTTCACCCGAATCCGGATTGAACAAATAATCTGGTTCTTCCTCTTCTATCTTAGTAAAATCAGATGGAGCTTCATATTCTAGCATAGGAAATGATAGTACATCTGTTGCCTTATCAATCTGCCTATTTTCTGCATTAATTTGACGTATTGCCTCATTATCTGTAAGCACTACACTTACTTCAATCTCATATGGACATTCTTCATAGTCTGATGCCATTTCTACAACACTTGTTATAATCTTCTCATAATCAAGGTCTAATGGTATCTCTGTCTCATACTCAAAGTTAATTGTCATTCCTTAAGACCTTACCTTTCTGGTTTTCTTATTACTATAATCTTTATCGTTCGTTCTATTAGTAGACTTGTTAACTTCCTGTCCGTCACGATTAGCCCTTTGTGTTATACCAACTTTTGATTCATAATCATCATAAGCCTTAACAATCTTTTGTACCAATGGATGACGTACAACGTCCTGACTAGTTAAATAGCAAAAGCCAATATCCTCAACCTTCTTAAGAACTTTAATTGCATGATCCAAACCTGATTTTTGACCTGCTGGTAAATCCTTTTGTGATAAGTCACCCGTTATAATAACTTTTGACCCAAATCCGATACGTGTTAAGAACATCTTCATCTGGGCTGGTGTTGTATTCTGTGCCTCATCTAATATGATAAACGCGTTATCTAACGTACGCCCTCTCATATAAGCTAAAGGTGCAACTTCTATTAAACCTTTTTCCGAATTTCTTACATATGATTCAGCACCCATGATTTGATACAACGCATCGTATAATGGTCTTAGATAAGGATCAACTTTACTCTGTAAATCTCCTGGTAAAAAACCTAGTTTTTCTCCCGCTTCAATTGCAGGACGAGTCATAATAATTTTATTTACTTCATTGTTCTTGAACGCAGTAATAGCCATTGCCATTGCCAAATAAGTCTTACCCGTTCCAGCAGGCCCAATACCAAATACAATCATTTTCTTGCGAATTGCATCAATATAAGTCTTCTGTCCAATTGTTTTTGGTTTAATCGGTTTTCCGTTAATTGTATGACAGATTAAATCCGTATCAATTTCGACGATAGCTTGTTCGTTATCGTCCATACCTAGAGCAAGTGCATAATTCACTTGCTGCTCTGTAATTTCGTTCCCTCTTTTTGAGAGCTCTAATAATTGTGAGAATACACTTTTAGCTTTGGCCACTTTAGCATCTTGACCAATCACTTTAAGAGCACCATCTCTTGCTACAATTGTTACATTCAATGTCTTCTCTATAATTTTAATATAAGAATCAAACTGACCAAAGACATTCTTGGTATGTTCTACAGGTATGTCAATCATCGTTTCCACTATGCTCATCAGTCTCTATATTCCTCCACTCGCTGTCATCAATAGATCGATAGGTCGTAGCGTCTTCTTCGACAATAAGCTTGCCAGAAGCAACACATTTCGTACCTTTAATCTCTATTTTAACATTATTTTCTAGAATTGTAACCCCATTTTCAACTAATTTGTCAATGTAGAGTTGCAAATTCTCATTAGCAATCTTATCCGCTTCTTCTTTCGAATAAGTAGACGGAATCATTTCATATTCCTTATAACAGGTAGTTCCAAATGCAATAGGTAAATAAAAATTCTTACCTATCCTTATTTTTTCATCATTGTCAATTATATCATACTTCTTATAGACTTTAAAAGGACTATATAAAAATATTTTATTTTCATTAATCGACATACTATACGCTTTCTTCTCTTCGCCTGTGTATTGCTTCTTATCATATTTTAAATCAAAACTGTCCGAATATTCATAAAAGGTCTTCATTTTTATATCCGCATCAGAAACAACCGTATCTTTTCGAATTAAAACATCAAAGTCTCCCATAATATCTACCACTCCGGAGACTATAATATCTCCTTTTTTCACTACTGTCCCTGTTTTTACTTGTGGGATACCATTGCGTGTAATAATTGAAGTAATTATCCCATCCTTATCAGCTATAATGTGACATGGATCTGTTCTTTTCTCAACTGTCTTTGGCATATTCGTTTCTTTTATCTTTATTAATAACCTCGTTCCTCGTATCTCTGCAGATACCCAACCAATATCCGGATACTTAGCGCGAATTTCATCTTCGATTTCTTGGCAGCTTACTTTGTCTTTTTGTATTCCTGTATATACATTATTACTCTTAAGAAATTTTATAATTGCCTCATCTGTATGTTTTAGTTCACCTGAAATACTTATCTCCCAGATGAATAATGACATGATATATACTAAAAAGCAGCATAATACCACCCCAATGGCAAACACTTTTCTTTTTCGATATCTATGTAATAAGAATGGTAATCCATATCTCTTTTTAATATATTGTCTTGTCTTTGTTTTCTTTGCAATTTGCTTTAACTGCCGAAAACCCTGTACACTTATAAAAAACTCATAACCGTTTTCAACCTGTTTTAGATCCCATATTAATATATCTTTAGCACTACAAAGATTAACGAAACGTTCCGGTGAATACCCTTTAATACGCACCAGAAGGTATCCACGAAACCATTTTACGATTCGAATCAGCAAACGAAAACCTCCTTACTAACAATATTTGATCGAATGTATAATCCCAGAAACTCTCATCTCATCATTCGTAAAATATTTGATTGTAAGGTTAGTTCCCTCCACACAAATCTTTCCTGTTTTCGTCTGTACTTTTATAACTGTAGCATTATACTCTATAATCCCTTTATAATTCTCTATACATAGACTACAACGGCCCGTAGTCGTAATGATTGGCGCACCCGCAATCATATCACCTGGTAAATGTAGACTATTAGAAAGGGATTCAAGATATGTTTCCTTTTCCTCCGGTGAAACTTTCTTAGTGGAATTATCAAACTGTTTATAGAGAGTCTTTTTAGACTTCTTTTTGAATGTATCATGACTCGATTTTAAACTTTTACCCATATAGCCAACTTACTCCTTTCGAAAGACTAGAGATTTGCATTAGCACATTTCTCCAGTTGAAAAAATATCATTTTTTCAACTTAGCCTCTCGCACATAGTAGTACTATAACAGTATATGTTTGAAGACAAAAAGTATATACACAGTTTATTATCAAATTCAAATCAGTTTCAAGTCAGCTCATCCAAATTGATAACGTCCTTATTTTCCCATCAATTTTCCATTAAAATACAACCTCTATAATCGTAAAAAACCCCTAATCATAAAATGATTAAGGGTTTATTGGCTTTTACGTAGTGCATGCTACACTATTTTAAAACTATTTAAATTTACGTTTACGAGCAGCCTCAGATTTTTTCTTACGTCTTACGCTTGGCTTTTCATAATGCTCTCTTTTACGTATTTCTTGTTGGATACCTGCTTTAGCACAGTTTCTTTTGAATCTGCGTAGAGCACTATCTAAAGTTTCATTGTCTTTAACAATTACATTTGACATAGTCTCACACCTAACCTCCCTCCAGTTGTGTATTGTGCCTATACAACTGTTTGGGTATAATTTGAATAGCACTATTAAGATTATAGTATTTATAATCATAAATGTCAACATATTTTTGCAAAATTTCTTATAATTGTTGTTCCACTACTTCCACTACTTTTGCTATTGCTTCATCAATTCCAGCAGGGTTCTTTCCGCCAGCTTGGGCCATGTTAGGACGACCACCGCCGCCACCACCAACGATTGCTGCAATTGCTTTAATTAAGTTACCAGCATGTGCACCTTGCTTCATAGCTCCATCTGTTGCCATAGCAATTAAGTTTACTTTATCACTACCTTGAGAAGAAGCAAGTACAATTACACCTTCACCTAATTTTTCTTTTAATTGGTCACCTAAATTACGAAGACCATTCATATCTACATCAGGTACTTTTGTAGCAAGTACTTTCAAACCTTTAACTTCTACTACTTGATTCATAACATCACCAAGAGCATCTTTAGCTAATTTGTTTTTAAGCTTTTCGTTTTCTGCTTGAAGAGCTTTGATTTCTTCTTGCATAGTTTCGATTTTCTTAGATAACATAGCAGGTTCTGCTTTTGCAACTTTTGATGCTTCATTAAGTGTTTCTTCCATATGGTTATAATACTCGAATACGCCTTTACCTGTTAAAGCTTCAATTCTTCTTACACCAGCAGCAACACCCTGCTCAGCAATAATCTTGAATGCAGCGATTGAACTAGTATTGCCAACATGTGTACCACCACATAATTCTCTACTGAAATCTCCTGCTGATACTACACGAACAGTATCTCCATATTTCTCACCGAATAATGCCATTGCACCAGATTTTTTAGCTTCTTCAATTGTCATTACGTTAGTTTGAATTGCGATGCTTGCTTCAATTTGTTCATTTACAATTGCTTCTACCTTTGCAATCTCTTCTTTTGTTAAAGCTGAGAAATGCGTAAAATCAAAACGAAGACGATCTTTACTTACATAAGAACCTGCTTGTTCAACATGATTTCCAAGAACCATCTTAAGTGCTTTTTGAAGTAAATGTGTTGCAGTATGATTCTTTCCTGTTGAGTTTCTTCTATCTTCATCAACTACTAAAGTAACCGTATCGTTAACTTTAATAATTCCTTCTTCCATCTTACCAACGTGACCTACTTTGCCACCTTGTAATTTGATAACATCTTCAACTACAAATGTAGCGTTTGCAGTTTTAATCACACCAGCATCGTTTAACTGACCACCCATTGTTGCATAGAAAGGAGTTTCGTCAACGATGATTGTACCTGATTGTCCAGCTACTAGTTCTTCTACGATTTCTGATTCTGTAGTAAGTACAGTAACTTTGCTATCATGTGATAAACGATCATATCCTACGAAAGCAGAAGTGATTGCTGGATCGATTGATTGATAAACTGTAACATCAGCACCCATATAGTTAGTCACTTCGCGAGCACTTCTTGCAGTTTCTCTTTGAACATTCATTGCCTTTTGGAATCCTTCTTCGTCAACTAAGAAACCTTTTTCTTCTAAGATTTCTTTTGTTAAATCAAGTGGGAAGCCATAAGTATCATATAACTTGAATGCATCTTCTCCATCTAATGTATTCTTGCCTTCTTTTACAAGATTTTCTTCTAAATCTGCTAAGATACTAAGTCCTTGATCGATTGTTTTATTAAAATTATCTTCTTCAATTGTTATTAACTTTAAGATATAATCTTTCTTGTCTTCAAGTTCTGGATAACCATCTTTTGATTCAGCAATAACTGTCTTACATAAATCTGCAAGGAACTTACCACTGATCCCTAGTAATTTACCATGACGAGCAGCTCTACGAAGTAATCTTCTAAGAACATAACCTCTTCCTTCATTAGAAGGAATGATACCATCAGAAACCATAAATGTTACAGAACGAATATGGTCTGTAATCAAACGAATAGAAACATCATGCTTTTCATTGGTTTGGTATGTTACTCCTGCAATTCCACATACTTTATCACGAATTGCTTTCATTGTATCTACATCATATACAGTATCAACATCTTGAACTACAACTGCTAAACGTTCAAGTCCCATACCAGTATCAATATTCTTTTGAGCTAATTCTGTATAATGACCATTTCCATCACTTTCGAATTGTGTGAATACGTTATTCCATACTTCCATAAAACGATCACATTCGCAACCTACTTTACAATCTGGACTTCCACAACCGTATTTTTCACCACGGTCATAATAGATTTCCGAACATGGACCACATGGACCTGCACCATGTTCCCAGAAATTATCACAGTCACCATTCTCATCTCTTTCGAAGCGAGTAATTCTATCTGCAGCTACATGGATATCATTAGTCCAGATATCGAATGCTTCATCATCTTCAACGTAAATAGAAGGATAGAGGCGGTCAGCTTCTAACCCAACAACTTCTGTTAAAAACTCCCATGACCATGCAATTGCTTCTTTCTTGAAGTAATCTCCAAACGAGAAATTACCAAGCATCTCAAAGAAAGTAAGGTGACGAGCAGTCTTTCCTACGTTCTCAATATCACCTGTACGGATACATTTTTGACAAGTTGTTACTCTTTTTTTAGGAGGTATCTCTTGTCCTGTAAAGTATGGTTTAAGTGGTGCCATACCTGAATTGATTAATAATAAACTTTTATCATTTTGTGGTACTAAAGAAAAGCTGTTTAATCGTAAATGATCCTTGCTTTCAAAAAACTCTAAATACATTCTTCTTAATTCGTTAAGTCCATACACTTTCACTGTGTTTGCCTCCTGCGTATATATATTATATTGGTATGTGTTTTCTCAACCACAAACGCAACACTAGTCCTTATTCTAGTTATCTATTATAAATTGTTCTATATTTTTTGTCAACTAAAGTGAAAGATACAATACGAAACCTCCAGGCTATTATCCTCTTATTATTACTTAATAACTTCTTTTGTACATTTCCTTCACCTTCACTCTCTCTTCCTTATCTAATACAATCAAGTAATTGATATCGTTTCCAATAAGACCGCATGCCACGGCTCTACAACTAATAATAACATCTCGATATCTAAGACTACACACACTAAGCAAGTATGAATTCTATCACTTTCCTCCATATGTGTCCTGGTATAATTAAGTTGTAACACCTTGGTATAAAATTTTGATATAATA
>JAHZFJ010000035.1 GCA_019421365.1 Lachnospiraceae bacterium | reverse complement strand
TTTATTATATCAAAATTTTATACCAAGGTGTTACAACTTAATTATACCAGGACAGCTACAGGGAAAAAGCAACCGCAATGTGAACCGACCTCTGTCAAGTAGACGAGTTAAATAATTAAAAATGTATAAGCAGATGCGACCACATTGTTGGTCGCATTTCTTATGCACTAAGTTTTAGCTTTTTCATATCAAGAAAAATATTTTACAAATATTTTATCTAAAACTCTTGACTTAGAGTTAACTCAAGGTTGTAAAATTACAATTAATCAACATAAGTGGTTGATGTTATTGAAATCATTTCTTTGAGGAGACTCCAATACATATTTTAACGAGTTATTATCTCATAGAACAATAGGAAAGGATGATGAATAATGAAATATACAAAATTAGGGAACTCTGAAATTGAGGTGTCCCGTTTTTGCGTCGGTTGCATGAGCTTTGGTGATCCGGCAAGCAAGATGCATGCGTGGACTTTAAATCCAGAAGAAAGTGAAGTAATCATAAAGCACTCACTAGAATTGGGAATTAACTTTTTTGATACGGCGAACTGTTACTCTGCCGGAACTAGTGAGGAATACCTTGGTAAGGCAATAAAGAACAATATTTCCAGGGATAAGGTTGTACTTGCTTCTAAAGTGTACTTTAACGAAGGACATCTCAGTAAAGAAGCAATTGGCAGAGAAATAGAAGGAACCCTAAGAAGATTGGGAACAGATTACTTAGATTTATACATTATTCACCGCTTCGATGCTACAACTCCGATAGAAGAGACAATGGAAGCACTAGATGGTCTCGTTAAAGCAGGAAAGGTGCGTGCCCTTGGTGCATCAGCTATGTATGGTTACCAATTCTATAATATGCAGATGGTAGCAAAAGAAAATGGATTTACCCCATTTTCATCTATGCAGAATCACTACAATCTTCTATATCGTGAAGATGAACGAGAATTAATACCAATTTGTAATCAGATGAATGTTGCCCGTACACCATATAGTCCGCTAGCAGCCGGAAGACTTTCACGGTTGGGCTGGAAAACAGATACCCTTCGCAGTCAGACGGATAAGACCGCGGAAGTAAAATATGACAGTACAGAGGTAACAGATTACGGTATTGTTCTCCGGGTACATGAGTTGGCTGAAAAATATGGTGTTACCATGACACAGATCGCACTAGCATGGCAGTTTGCTAAGGGGGTGGCATCTCCGATTATCGGTGCAACAAAGATGAAATATCTTGATGATGCAGTTGGTGCTTTTGATGTTAAGCTGACAGATGAAGATATCAGCTATCTAGAAGAAGCATATGTTCCGCATAAAATTGTTGGTGCTTTATAAGAGGATAGTATCTATCGACTTCTTTTAGATAGTAATATTATCAGTAAAATATATAATTATTGACAAATAAACGGTCGTTTACTATAATAATGTAAACGACCGTTTATTTGATTTGAAAAGGAGAATTATTTTGGATACGAAGGAAACTATAATGATAACTGCATTACAGTTATTTGCAAAAAGTGGGTATGATGCAGTATCAGTTTCTGATATTTCAGGTGCATTAGGCTTGTCAAAAGGTGCATTATATCGGCATTATGTATCAAAGAGAGATATATTAGATTGCATTGTAAAAAGAATGGAGCAAGAGGATATTAATCGAGCAAAAATATTCGGAGTTCCAGATGGCTCCTATGATCAAATGCCACAAGTGTATCAAGAAATAACAGTTGAAAAATTAATAATATATGCAAAGGAAGAATTTGCGTATTGGACAAAAGACGAATTTGCTTCTTCCTTTAGAAAAATGCTTACCATAGAGCAATATAAGGATAAAGAGTTACAGCAATTATATCAAAAACATATATTAGAGGGAGTTCTATCTTATTTACAAGATATCTTTAAGTTTATTAATGTTCCCGATAAAGGGAAAATTGAGAATCCAAAGCATATAGCACTTGAATTCTATGCTACATTTTATATGCTTTTAAGTCTATATGATACGGTAGAGAATAAAGATGAAATAGAGGAGTTATTCGAGCTTCATCTACAGGACTTCTATCAAAGATTCAAATAATGTGTTATTATAATAACTTAAATTAGAAAGGAATAGTTTATGAAGAATTATTGTGTACTGGAGATTGTTGTAAGCTAGGAGGTTTACAACACAAACAGTTGAATTGCCTCCTAACTTTATTAAATTGTAGAAATTAAGAAGGAACTTCTTTTGAGAGTTCCAGTTTAATAGATTTAATTTTGGAGGAAAATAAATTGAATTATAGAGAAAGAAAAAGAGCATTTTATAAAGAAAATGCCTGTCAAGATAGTTTTATATGTAAATCCTGTGGAATGTTAATTAGCCCAGAGGGTGCAGGAAGTAACCATAGAAATCATTGCCCTCATTGCCTATGTAGCGTACATGTTGATGATAAGCCAGGTGATAGGGCTGCACATTGTGGTGGAATTATGGAAGCAATAGGAGTATGGGTAAGAAAAAATGGCGAATGGGCTATTGTGCATAGATGCAGTAAGTGTGGGCATCTAAGTTCTAATAGAATAGCAGCTGATGATAGTCAGCTGAAACTAATTTCAATTGCACTAAAGCCATTGGTACAACCAGCGTTTCCAATAGAAAATATCACAATCCCTCAACCCCAAGAAGTAGTGGAGGGAAGATAAAATGGTTCATAATATGCAAGATTATGGATTTGATAGTTTTTTTGAAAAAGCCAGCTTGGAATACGAAAATATGTATGTTGCTAGAGTGGTATCTCAATCAAAAAGTATCTACAGAGTGATAACCAAGGAATCGGAATTATACGCCGAGATTTCTGGAAAATTTCGCTATGAGGTTGCTAAGAACGTAGATTATCCTACAGTTGGTGATTTTGTAATACTTGATCGATATATAAATACAAATGGAAATGCTATTATTCATAAAGTATTACCAAGAAAAAGTTTATTTGTTCGAATGTCAAGTGGAACCACAAATAAGGAACAGGTATTGGCGGCTAATATAGATTATGTTTTTATCTGTATGTCACTAAATTTAGACTTTAATTTAAAACGATTAGAACGGTATGTTACATTGACATGAATTTGGTATGACAGGAGATTCTAATTCCCTAAGTAAAAGTTTTGATGACATTGAGAAATATTTTTCTGAGTGCAAGTTTCGAAATTGTACCCATACGTCAGAACCAGGTTGCGCTATATATAAGGCAATTGAGAACGGTGAAATATCAGAAAAACGTTGGCTTTCATATAATAAGTTGAAACAAGAAGCAGAGTTTGCCATGGATAAGGAAGGGTATCTGAGAAAGAAAAATGCTTATTTTAAGGAAATTGCTAAAAGGTTAAAGAAGTAATATTTTAAAGTAAGAAGATTATTTTTAGTTTAAGAAAAAAATTGCTGGTTGTATATTAAAGAATACTTTTACGGACACTCGAAAGGGTGTCCGTTTTGTAATATTAATCCTATAATAATAAGACTTAATCTCAATAAAATCTTGAAAAACTAAAAACTACGATTTATAATAATTCGGAAAATGCACACAATTGATAAACGTATTGTTTAAAGTATTCATTACTATATTAATGGATGGAGAGGTTAGTAATATGAAATGTTTTAGAAAGCCTAATATTATAAAAAGCAGTATGATTCTGATTTTTGTGATTTCAATAGCAGTATGTATTCAACCATATCGTATAAGTGCTACTGAAAATACCGTAGTTAAAGTGGGATATCCAACTGTTAATGGCTTCACAGAAGTTGAAGATGGAGTTTATTCAGGCTATGCCTATGAATATCTAACAGAAATAGCTAAATATACAGGTTGGGAATATGAGTTTATTGAGATGAATCTCAACGACATGATTTATAAGTTACGAGATGGGGAGATAGATCTAGCAGCCGGGATGTATAGAAATGATCAAACGCTAGAATTATATGACATACCAGAAGAGAATGCCGGCTATACCTACACTACCTTGTCTGTTTTGAGAGATAATCACTCTATCAGTGGTTCTAATTATGAAACCTTTAATGGTATTAAAGTTGGATATTTTGAAAATGATAAAAAAAAACTAAGTAATTTTATTAAGTTTTGTGAAGATAACGGAATTGAAGATGTTGAACTAGTCCCATATCCCCTTGATTCAAAGACTATTCTTTTAGAAGCGTTAAAATCGAAAGAGGTAGATGGAATTATTACTGGAGATTTATTAATAAATGAAGAAGAAAAGGTAGTAGCTAAATTTGGAGCTACGCCCTACTATTTTGCAACCACTAAAGGAAATAAAGAAATCTTCACTGGGTTAAATAAAGCACTTGTTAAAATAAATAATAACAATTCGGACTTTGTAAAACAACTATACCATAAGTATTTTCAAGATAATATTGATGACGATCTTTATTTTACACAAGAGGAAGTAGACTTTATAAAACATATGACTCCTTTAAAAGCTGTTTATGTGGATGGTTTTGCTCCGATGCAAGATTATAATCCAAAAACCATGAAGGCAGAAGGAATTTTTATAGATATTATGGATCTAATTGCTCAAAAATCAGGTATTCAATACGAATTGGTGAAGGCAAGTAGTCACGACGAAGCCTTTCAAATGTTAAAAAATAAAGAAGTCGATTTAATAATTAGTTGCCCCGAAAATTATATGAAAGCAACCGAATATGGATATACACAAACGCTAGGGTATTTTGAAGTGAATATGGTTAAAGTGTTTAACGTTAAGGAAAAAAATCAAGGTGATAAGCAAATTATTGCTCTTCCTACAGGTTACCCTTTGACTGAATTCGATGGTGAGTATGAAATCCAGTACTATGATAGCATTGAGGACTGCTTAATAGCTGTTAACAAAGGGAAAGCAAATTTAACTTATGGAAATAGCTATTCCATATCTAAGTATATTTCATTGGGGTATTATCCTAATTTATCAATTACTTTTAATGAGGTCCCAATCAATTCTGTAATTGGAATTTCCAAACCTACTAATACAATCTTATTGGACATTATTAATAAAACAGCGTCCAATTTATCAGACAGTGAAATTAATAACATTATTTATTCTAATACACTTAATGTGAAAAATGACGTAACTTTAAAACAATTTTTTATAGACAATTCAACCTTTTGTATTGCAGTTATTATGGTATTTGTGCTCTTGATTTGTATTATAGTTGGAACAAGATATAAACGTCTGAAAAAAGATAAATTGATTTTACTCGAAAAATCACAGATTGATGTCATAACAGGGGTGTATAATCGTTCAACTGGTACAGATCTAGTCACAGCTTCGCTTCAGGAAAAAGGGGCCTCCTTATACAGTGCTTTCATCATTATGGATATTGATTTCTTTAAGCAAATCAATGATTATTTAGGTCATCAAAAAGGAGATGAGTTATTAATAGAATTTAGTCAATTATTAAAGAAGGTATTCTCCCATGAAAATATTATTTTCCGATTAGGGGGAGATGAATTCATTGTATTTATGGCGAATCTTAAATCAAGTGACCTTTTTATTGTTAATGAAAAGTTAGAAGAAATCGGACTAATAATGAACAAAGAAGTTAGTTATAAGGGGCATAGCCAAACTATATCGCTTAGTATCGGTGCGGTTGTTACGAATCAGGATTATGACTTTAGTGAGTTATATCATGAAGCAGACAAAATGCTTTATGAAGTCAAGCGTAATGGAAGAAATGGTTTTAAAATAAAAGAAATCTGTTAATGCTGGAGCCATACCATCTACAAGACAACCAACAATAATATTTTCCACTTCTGTATATCGAAGAGTTTTCATACCAGTTTCTAACCACCAGTAGAGTGTTTCAATTGCATAGCTGCTGTTGTCTTACTTGATGAATGGGCATATAAGGTAGTAGTAAGCACTGGTAAGTCTAGTGTTTTAGAGTTATAATAGAAATTACTATGGAGAATATCGAACATGCATCTGGAGTCTTACACTAAACTCCGGATATAAGAGTATTGTAATGGTCAATGTAAATCAGAGAATCCGTTTCTTTATGGGGAAGATTACGGAATACGAATCACAGCAGAGATCAGGTTAGAATAGAGAGGCAAACCACTTTGCCCGTAAGGCTATGTTCGGTAAATATAATACAATTGGGGAAGAGGTTGAATGAAATGATATATCAGGTTCTGATAGTAGATGACGAAGAAATTGTTTGCCGTGGTATGGCTCAGTTTGTAAAATGGGAAGAACACGGATTTGAGGTTGCAGGAATTGCTGTCAGTGTAGATGAAGCTTTACTGATGCTGAAGAAGATGCACATTGATGTAGTTCTTACGGATATCCGGATGCCAGAGAAATCGGGTATAGATTTGCTGAAACAGATCCAAGAGCTTTATCCGGATATTCAGACAGTAGTTCTCAGTGGATACAGTGATTTTGATTATGCCATAGAAGCTATGCGTTATAGAGCAGTGCAGTATCTCACAAAACCAGTGAATCTGGGAGAAGTGGAAGAGCTGCTTGGGAGGCTGTCAGCGGATCTGGATAGCAGGCAGAAAGAGATTCGGATGCATACATACCATATGGAAGGGTTGCTTCTCTCTATAGCAAGAGGATATGCGGATGCAGAGATAGAGAAATATTGTCTTCCTGTTCTGGAAAAATAGTATGGAATTTCTATATTTATGACAGAGAGAAATCTGAATCCAGAGGAAGTGGAACAGGAAAAAAATGCAATGCAGAGCCGCATCACAGCGGTAATACCGGATTCCATAATACTGGACTGTTCAATGTATGCATTGTTTGCAATTGTACCGGTTAAATCGGATTCTGAGTTTACATATTTTGTTTCAATTCTTGAGCAGGTATGCTGTTCGGAGGAGCGTTGGGCAATGGGAGTAAGTAAAGAGAAAGATGGAATCCAGTCATTGCCGGAGGCATGGAAAGAGACAGAACAGGCGATGAGGTATCTGTTGGCAGATACACATAAGAAGGTTATCTACTATCAAAACATAGATACATTATTTTCTGAAAAATCCTCTGAAATTCAAGAGATTATTACGGAATTTCTACAAAAGCTCAATGGTGCAGAAAGTAGAAAACAAGCTATATATTGGATAAAAAGTGTGTTGACTGCGATGGAAAGTAGAGAGCAGATGAGTGTATTGGAATTCCAGACAGTCTGCATTCGTTTTCTTATTGAAGTAAATGGACACCTTCAGGGGGCAGGTTTTGAGAATATTAATATGCATGATAGATTGAATGAAGTGCTTCAGGATCTGCTTTCCTGTGGAAACGGACAGGAAGTTATGCACTGTATGTCTTCATATTTAGAGTGGATAGTCACAGAAATGGATCAGGTCAGTAGTCAGAGGATTAACAAAGGTGTTATTTTTGAAATTCAGAGTTTTATCAGACAGCATTACAGTGAAAATATCAGTTTGAATATGTTAGCTAAACAGTTTTATATGCATCCAAATTATCTTAGCCGCCTGTTTAAAGAAAAAACAGGAGATAATTTTGTGGATTATCTGACAGAAGTAAGGATGAGAAAAGTCCAGGATTTTCTTAAAAACTCAGATTATAAGATTATTGAAATTTGTGGAATGGTTGGCTATGACAATCCCCGCTCTTTCAGTAAGGCATTTAAACATTATACGGGAATGACTCCGAGAGAGTTTAGGGAGAGTAGCCGAACAGATATTTGTTAAAGTTTAGTGTAAAAAAGAGGACATTGCAATGAAGCGATGTCCTCTTTGATATTACTTATTTTTTATTTGTTTCGTTAAATTTTTCAAGAGCTTCTTTCTCACACTGTTTTTGAGCTTCTGCAAATTCTGTCTTAGGATCTGCATTCGGATCAACCAGGATTTTTTGAACTGCACGGTCTACATAAGAACCAAAGTCGGCTTTTCCATAGAACTCTAGGCGTCCGACAGATTTTGCAGCTTCTAGTATAGTTGCATACTCTTCTGGGAACTCATAGAAATCTGTGATACTCATATCATCTCTAGGAATGATAACAGGGTTTGGAGCTCCTTTAGTTGCTAGATTAATGAAATAAGAAGAGCGGTATTCTTTTCCTGTCAAGTAGCTGATGTATTCCCAAGCTGCATCTTTTTTTGCCTGATCTGTTTTGGCATTAATTACGTAGCAGTCACCACCGATTGCAGTAGTCTGTTTGCCAGAAGGTCCAACTGGTGGCAGACAGAGTCCGATGTCATCTGGATCAATTCCGTTTGTAATAGCTTCAGAAACCCAGTCGCCTGCAAATGGCATCATAGCGATTTTACCAAGACCAAAGTTTGTAACAAGATTAGAGAATTTTAAAGTTAAATCGCTTTGTAAAACGCCTTCGTTCTTTAATTTTTGATAATACTCAGCTGCTTCGATAACTGCAGGATCTGTAAATGTCAATTCAGCAGTTCCGTCTTCATTTTCTTTTGTTAGATCTCCACCTGCCTGCCATACATAATATTGAAAGAACCATTCAGTCCACTCAGCAGCCAATGTTGCATATCCAGTAACCTGATTATCAGGGTCATTAAGCTTCTTTGCTATTTCAATTGCTTCATCCCATGTTTTTGGTGGTTCTTTGATTCCAGCCGCTTCAAACAATGCTTTGTTGTATCCAAAAAGCATTGGTGAAACTAGGTTTGGAACTCCGTAAATATTTCCGTCCTTTGTAAACATGTCAACATATTCTTTTGTATAATTGCCCCATTCTTCCCACTCATCTGTGTACTTGTTCAGTGGTTCTAGAATACCGGATGCTATGTATGAATCCATCATAGTAAAGGAACAGTTTACAAGATCTGGTGCAGTACCAGATGCAACTGCTTGATAGAATTCATTTCCAGGATCTCCTTCTTTTACGACCTTGTTTAGAGTAATCCAAGGATGTTCTTTCAGGAATTTTTCTTCCATAGAATTGTACCAGTCATCTTTGTTACGGCTTGTAACCCAAAGGGTCAGTTCTACTTTTTCTTTGTCAGATCCTTCTGCTGAAGACTGTGATGCATCAGACTGTGATGCATCAGTCTGTGCTGGTTCCTTAGAACCGCCGCATCCTACCAGAGATGTAGCTGCCATTGCAAGGCAGAGCACTACGGCAAGTAATTTCTTTTTCATAAATCATATCCTCCTTATATGTTTCATTTGGTGCTGTATCTATCATATCAAATTTTAATAAGAATGAAAATGACCTTATATTAACCGAATAAGTCACGTTTTTTAAGGTAATGAAGAAAAGTGAAAAAGAGATTAAAAATGGTGACTCTGTAGTAAGTCCGGGATATTTTATTCTGAAAAAATTGTGTATATACTTGTGGGAGAAGAAAAAAGGGAGGTATTACTGATGAAGAGAAGTCCGCGTAAAATAACAACAAAAGCAGGCAGCTATCAGCTCAGAAAAAAGATAACACCTTGGTGTATTTTGTTTGTGCCAATGGCATTTACATTGTGGCTGAAGTATTATCCAATATTCAGTGCATTTTTTATTTCATTATTTGATTATGATCCAATCAATTCACCGGGAAAATTTGTGGGATTTGCAAATTATTCTGATATATTCCACATGCAAAATTATTGGAGTTCATGGAAGAATACATTTATTCTTTTGGCACTACAGTTGTGTATGTGCTTTTTGATTCCACTTATACAGGCACTTCTTCTGAATGAGCTTGTTCGACTTCAGAAATGTCTGACAACGCTGTATATTCTTCCAGCACTGATTCCAACTTCTGTAAATGTAATCATCTGGAAATGGATCTGGCATCCGGATTACGGTGTTGCAAACCAGATTGTAAAATTCTTTGGTGGGGAAGCGCAGACATGGTTAAGTGACCCGAACCTGGTAAAATTCTGTATTATCTTCCCCGGGGTACTGGGCGGAGGATTGACAGTGCTTTTATATTTGTCAGCAATTCAAGGAGTTTCGCAGGATATTCAAGAATCTGCGGCACTAGATGGCTGCACTGGTTTTAGTAAGATTATACATATTATTTTACCTAATATATCGTTTATGATTTTTATTCAGTTAATTATGTGCGTAATTACAACTATGCAGCTTTTAGATGTACCATATATGTATGCATCTGGAGGACCAAGCGGTGCTTCAACCACGCAGGGAATCTTTATCTACAATGCATTTAATCAGGACTTAAATTATGGAAGAGGTTCTGCAGCATCAGTAATTCTTTTACTTGTGATCGCGGCAATTACAATGATACAAATGCATTTTGAAAAGACAGAAACAGAATAGGAGGCAGAATGATGAAAACAATAGGCAAAAAGAGAACAAAAGTCAGGCTAGGAAAATCAGAGCAGAGACTGAAAGTGGTTGCTGTAATTGTCTCGCTGCTGTTTGCTGCGTTGATGCTGTATCCTATGATTTTTGCAGTTTCCAGTGCTATGAAAGATAACTCAAAAATATACGATGTTCCGCCAAAACTCCTTCCGGATAAGGCAAACAGTCTATCCGTTGTTTTGGACTATTCAGACAAAGACATAGATGCGGAACAGCTGAAAGACAAGATGATGCAGGACAGTATTCTGGTAATGATGGGGTTGAGCTATAAGATGCCAGATGAATCTATTTTGGAAATTAAAGTATATGGTACAAAAGATGGAGAGACCATCTATTATTCTAGAGCACATCAGATGAAATTGCAGATGGAAAAAGACTACGGAATTTATCAAGGAACTGCAATTAAGAAAGAAGTTCTTCTTCACGAGGATCGCTATGTGCGTGCATGTGATTCTATCGGATATGAATTCGACATGGATGGAGTTTCACAAAAAGCTCCGAAGGGACTTGCAAATCATTTTTCTGATAAAGTATCCGAAATACTGGCTGAAAAGTATCAGACAACAGGAACACTAGTAAGTGTCGGAGATAAAGTAAAGAACAGCTTAAATCTAGAAAGTTTCAAATATTATTTACAGATGCCATCATATATCTATCCACAAAGTGAAATGATTCAGAAATTTGGTTTTATGACATTTGTCTTTAACAGTGTGATTGTAATTGGATTTGCCATGGTTGCACAAGTATTGCTATGCTCAATTTGTGCATTTGTAATCAGCCGTAAGCTGTCAAAACGAGCAGGCAAGTTCGTACTTATGTTCTTTCTTGGTGGTATGATGGTTCCTTTTGCAAGTATCATGCTTCCTCAGTTGATTATGTACAGACAAATTGGTGCTTACAATAACTATGCGGCACTTCTTCTTCCGTTCTTATATCCGTATGGATTCTATGTGTATCTGTACAAAGGATTTTTCGATCGGATTCCGGCAAGTTATTTTGAAGCGGCAGAACTAGATGGAGCGGGAAGTTTCTATTTATATTCAAAAATATGTATGCCTCTGTCAAAACCAATTATTTCATTGATTGCGTTGCAGACATTTATAGGAAATTGGAATGATTTCTTCTGGGCATGGCTGGTTACAGAGGACCAGAAGTTGTGGACATTAAATGTGGCACTTTACAATATCTCAAACAATGTTGCAACCAAACAAAATGCATTGATGGGACTTGCAGTGGTTACGATTACACCAGTTATTCTGTTGTCAATTTTGTTCTCAAAACAGTTGAAACAAAGTATTGTGGCATCCGGTGTCAAAGGATAACAACCTGCAACGAGAATAAATGGAAAAAATGAAATCTGGTAAGAACGGCATAGCAATATTGGACATTTGTGCAGATACAGAATAGAATTTCGGAGGAATAATAAATGTCAGAGAAAATGAAAATTGCAATATTAGGACTAGGAAGCAGGGGGCTACAAGTCTATGCCCCGATAATACAAAAATATGCCGATGACATGGAATTGACGGCAGTGGCAGATATTCTAGAAGATCGAGTTTTAGAGGCAAAAGAAAAATATAATCTAAAAGAAGAGAATTGCTTCTATAATGCGGAAGATTTGCTGAGTTCAGAGCGCCTTGCAGATGTGATGTTCATCTGCACGCAGGATCGGGATCACGTACGACATGCGGTGGCGGCTATTCAGAAAGGATATCATATTCTTCTGGAAAAACCGGTTTCTCCGGATGCCAAAGAGTGCAGTATTCTGTTAAAGACAGCGCGGGAATACAATCGCAAAGTGTGTGTATGTCATGTGCTGAGATATACACCTTTCTATAGTAAAATTAAAGAAATGATTCTTGATGGAGCTGTTGGCAGGGTGATGAATATTCAAGCCAGAGAAGATGTGGGATTTTTTCATCAGGCGCATTCATTTGTAAGAGGAAATTGGAGAAGTTCTGAGGAAACCAGTCCTATGATTCTAGCGAAATGCTGTCATGATATGGATATTCTTGTGTGGTTGTCTGATTCTCGATGCAATAGAGTTTCTTCTTTTGGAGAGTTGTCCTGGTTTAAAGAGGAAAATGCACCACAGGGCTCAGCAAAAAGATGTCTTGGTGGATGTCTTGCAAAAGAGAAATGCCCATATGACGCAGAGAAGATTTATATTACAGATAAAGATACAGGAATCCGTTCTGGTGCGGGCTGGCCATCTAATATGTTGGTTATGCATCCGAATGAAGATTCTGTGAGAAAAGCTTTGCAAGATGGTCCTTATGGAAGATGTGTGTATCAATGTGACAATGACGTAGTTGATCATCAGGTTGTAAACTTGCAGATGGAGAATGGAATTACAGTTACTTTTTCCATGTGTGCATTTAGTGCAACTTGTAACAGAACTATTAAAATTATGGGAACAATGGGACAGCTGGAAGGGGATATGGGAAAAAATAAAATTTACTATACCCCATTTGGAAAAGAAACAGATGAAATTGATCTTACTAAACTAACAGAAGATTTCAGCGGTCATGGTGGTGGAGATGTTAGAATGGTGAAACAGTTCCGGGATTATATTATGACAGGAAAAGAGAGTCCGTCTATTACTAATCTAGAAGTTTCGTTAGAGAGTCATTTTATTGCACTTGCTGCAGAAAAATCCAGACAGGAAAACGGCAGTGTGATATTTCTAGGATAAGACGGGAGAGGAGATGAAGTTATGGAAAAACCGTACCGTGGAATATTGACAGGTAAAGAAGAATTTTTATATCCGGATAGTCAACTTGGAGACCTCGCGGAAAAGCTACGTGTGGTTATGCCAGCAAATGGAAAGCCAGGAATTCAGCTTTTGCTTCAAACACAGGCGCTAGAAGTACAGATGAGTATAGATGGGGAGGGTTTTGAGGCAGAATGGTACGAAATGCGTGAAATCCCGGTAGAATATAATACGGGAGACGGAGAAAATCAGGGCGGTGCTATGGTTTTTAAAGAAAGACAGGATAAAAAGCCGGGATATGCAACCCGGCAAGCGCCTTTCTTGGTGTATGACTGTCTTCAGAGAAAAGAAGATGGACGTATTCAAGTAAAAGATGGAAAGGCAGCAGTTTATTTCTGTCTGAAGGCAGACGAAGGAATAAGGTCTGGAGAACATACTGTGTATGTGAATGCAAGTTCCAACGAAGGGGTATACAGATGCTGCATTACAATACAGGTATATAAGACAAAGATTCCGGAAAATACATTCTGGGTAACAAACTGGTTTTCTGAAGACGCAATAACTCGGTTTCATAATGTAGAGAAGGGGACAGAGTCATATCTTAAAATGCTAAAGAAATATGTACAGGTAATGAGAAGAATACATCAAAACGTATTTTTTATTCAATTAGATGAACAGTGTGTTGTTTCTAGAAATCCGTATGAGTTTGATTTTGAGTATTTGACTCCTGTTATTTCCTGCTTTTTTGCGGAGGGAATGCAGTACATGGAATTAGGGGTACTTTTAGACCGTGGAATGCTAAAAGACGGAATGCCGGATATGTATACAGACAGTTTTACCTGTTCTATGGCAAAAGATGTCCCAGTAGATTCTTTGGAAGGTTATGAGATTACAGTTAGATTTGTTCAGAGCCTGGCAAATTACCTGAAAACACATGGTTGGGAAGACAAGGTTCTGTTTCATATTCATGATGAACCGGACATTCACTATAAGAGTCAGGAAGTTCTAGATGCTAGAAAACGCCAGTATTATATGGCAGCCGGAATCTTAAGAAAATATATACCAGGCGTGAAAATTATCGAGGCAGTGGATTCTACACAGTTTCGAGGAGGAATTGATATATGGGTGCCTGGAACAGCCGGATATGAAAAGAAAAAAGAAGAATTTGATAAATTAATTGAACTGGGTGAAACTGTGTGGACTTATGTTTGCTGCGGTCCGGAAGGGTACTGGCTTAATAGGTTTCTAGATTTTGCATTAATAAAAGGAAGATTATTATTTTGGGGATGTGCGAAAAACCGGATTTCAGGATTTCTACATTGGGGTCTGAATCAGTTCCCACAGCAGATGAATCCATATGAGGGAACAAGTTGTCCAAATCATACTGGAATAGGAACAAACTTCCCTTGTGGTGACTCGTTCCTAGTTTATCCGGGAGATGATGGACCGGAACTCGGAATGCGAATGGAAGCTTCGCGGCGTGGTGCCGAAGATGCGGCACTATGGCAGCTTCTAAGGGAAAAAGACAGTGAGTTACATGATAAATTGCTGGGAAAGATGTTTACAAACAATTATACATACAGTGATGACCCGGCTGAATTTCAAAACGTATATGAAGAATTACTGAAAAACCTGGACGATATGGTATAACCATATCGTCCAGGTTTGTTTATAATCCTGTACTGTTCTTCATGTTCTCAGAAAAATTTCGTAGAGGTAGTGTAATTTCAATCTGAGAACCAAGTCCAATTTCGCTAGAGATTCTAATACCGTATTCCTCACCGTAGAAAAGCTGTATACGCTGATGAACGTTAATTAAACCAATACTTTTTTCAGTTAGATCTGCATTTAAAAGGGAGGATTGTAAGGTATGCAACTCATTCTCTGCCATTCCTCTACCATTGTCTTTTACAAGAATGTGAAGGTCGTCTTCTTCACTGTAGGCATATATTTCGATAAAGCAGCCTTTGCTGGCATCCCCAAAGGCGTGGACAACCGCATTTTCCATGATTGGTTGTAGCATGAACTGAGGAATGTAGGTATTATCAGTATCTACCTGAGTATCAACTGTAAGTTTGATTTTGTCGTTATGGCGGAAATTAATTACATTTATGTATGCAGTTGCATGCTCAATACCCTCACGTAGGCAGATTGTGTTGCTGCCAGTACGCATACCCATTCGACAAAGATTGCTGAATTGTTCAATCATCTGGGTAACGTGACTTTCCCCGTTGTTTTCATACATGGCTTCCCAGCGGATAATATCCAATGTGTTGTAGAGAAAATGCGGATTAATTTGCATCAGCATGGCATCTAACTGAGCATTTTTCCAGCTTAGGAGTGTACGTTGTCTCTTGATTTCAGAGAGATACACCTGTTCAATGAGCTGATTGGTCTTATCTGCCATTTCGTTAAAACGATCGCCAAGAATCGTTATTTCATCGTGACCGGAGTTGGAATATCTCGTAGTCCATTTTCCATCCCCTGATTTTTTTAAAACGCTTACCAATTGACGAATGGGGTCCGAAATACTGATGTTTACATAGTAGGATATGATAAAGCTTGCAATAACAGTTCCAAAGAGCACCGCGATGCATAAATTGCGGATTTGGTAAGTATGTTTAAGCAAAACGGCCAGGTCTGCAATATAAGCCACAAAAATCTTAGTACCAGGTATTTTTTCATAGGCTAATAGTACATTCTGGTGGTCTAATTTCGTCCGAAGGATGTGCTGCTCATTTTTCATCATTTCAGAGAACGGTACCTTATCCTTTGGAAAAGAAGGGGCGGAAATGCTAGGGTTGAACCAGGTAAGAACGCCGTCCTGACCAATGATAAATGTGTTACCGTCATTGTAGGACTCGTAACCTTCCATTGCACCAGAAAAGGCATTTAAATCAATGTTGAGTAGTAATACCCCTAAGAATTCTCGGTTTTCGGGTGCATATACAGCGACACCCAGAGTGATGATGTTACCCATTCCATAGACATTTTGTGCATTCTTGTAAAAAACTTTCGACTGTGCAGCACTGTCAAACCATACAGGGTACCCCTGTTTTTCCTGAGGTAACAAATAAAATTCACTTTGATAGAAGCTTTCCAAATCCTTAATTGTTCCACCTCGCTGGTATCCATTTGGTTCCACCATATGATACTGGTGAGTGGGAGTCACAAACTGAATGTTTACAATGTTTTTTCGGCCTGAACGTATATTGTAAAGCTTACTTTCAATTGTATAGCGGTTTTCCTCATACTTTGCCTGCTTTTCTTTGGTGTCTAGAGGGGAGAGATTAGCATTTTCTTCAAGAGCTTTGATTACCTGACTATCATCGTAGAAACGCAGCGTAACATCTTCATAATCCGTCAAGGTGTCCTTTATTTTTAACTCAACATTTTGGACTAGTAGGGATACATAACGGTTCATATTCAAATTAATCTCTTCAGAATATTTAAAAAAAGAAAAAAAAGTCAAAAAAGAGGAAGATGTCAGGAGAAGCAACAGAAAGGTGACATTTAATCTTTTAAAAATACCAACTCTTCTCAGTTGTGTTTTGACAAGAGTATTTAAGTTTGATTGTAGTTGTCTAATTTTAAAAATAAGTTTCATAGTACCTCCATGATTCACATAGATTGCTATCTGGTTAGGGTGTCAAAAAACAGTTTTAATATGGACTCGTCAATTTTAGAAGAGGCTTGTGACACCCGAACCAGTTATTACTATTCAAGTTTGCCCTTGACATCATTATAACAATTAATTTGGTAATTGAAAATGCAATAAAATTAACCGATAGCAAATAAAAAGTTCATTTTTTTGAAGATTATAAAAAAGCTACTAAAAGTAATTAAAAAAAGTGACACAGAAGTTAGTTCTAAACATTTTATTTTGGTGGAAAACCTTTATACTTGTAAGCAATATAAAAAGTGGAGGGAGTGCTATGAATACGATACAAAAGCAAGTAGGACACATGTAGAGAAGTTTAAAACTAATAAGTAGAGAGGAATTACGTAAGAATGAAAACAAATACATTAAAAGAATTGGAACTAAAATTAAACAAACTTACAATCCAACTGCCAGATGCCGCTTTATCAGATAATAAGGAAGTATCTGAGGTTAGCGTAGATACTTTTGGTGCTAAACCTCTTATCAATTTTTGCAATACAAAGGCATTTGCGACGGCAATTGACTATTGTCGCGAGAATAAAATAGGAAAGCTGACCGTGCCAAAGGGGACCTATTATTTTAAAGAGTGTGACACAACCGCTCATTTGATGTTAGATGGTATGGAGAATTTCGTGCTGGATGGAGAGGGGAGTGAATTTGTTTTCGAGACGCTCCATTCCTATATATCCATTCGCGGCAGCAAGCGGATTTTAGTAAAGAATCTGATTTTGGACTGGAATTGGGAGAAGGCACCGTTAGCAAGTGTGGGTGTTATTACAAAAGTAGCAGAGGACGGAGGTTATATCGAATGCAGCTTTCCTGAGTATGAGGATGTTTCTGAAGATATGAAATTCTCTATTGTAGGTCCCTTCGATAAAGAGCGCTATACGCCGGGTTGTAAGGGAGGTATCGAGTTTCGCCCTTATCAGAACGACCATGTTAAAAAAAGTGAGGATGAGGCATCGGATAGTAAAATGCAAGAGCTTGTAAGAGAGCTATCCAATGTCTTTTTACCAAAGCAAGAAAAAGCTAGTAAGGGAGTACTTCGGTTCTATACGGTAAGTCCAGATTTTACAAAAAAGTATTTTCATAGAGGGGACTGCTTCCGGTTTCGACATTATGAATATGATATTCTGACGGTGCCAATAGTGGATGCAACAGATATCACAATGGAGAACATTACACTTTATTCTTCACCGGGCAGCGGTTTCGTGGGAAATGGAGATATCTGCGGTCTACATTTTAAAAACTGCAAGGTTACGGTAAGACCGGGGACAGCACGGAGTATCTCCACAGCTACGGATTGCCTGCATGTATGTAACTCACAGGGAAAATTTATTATTGAAAACTGTGAGTTTGGTTATGCGGGAGATGATTGTATTAATATCCATGACAATTCTTCTATGGGAATTGAAGTAGTGGATTCCTATACTCTGCTTGCTAGAAGGGTTATGAGAGATTCAGTTTTGTTTGAAAGAGGGTATATGGTTGAGCTTCGTAATCCAGATCTGTCTCCTGTAGGATATAGCTCAAGGCTCACGGAAGTTTCTTATCAGCCTGAGGACCGTACTTGTTTATTGACCTTTGAAGAAAAATTGCCAGAAGGGTTATCAAGAGATACCGTTCTTTGGAATAAACGTTTTCAGACGCATGATTACATCATCAGAGGCTGCCGTTTTGTGAACAACCGAGCAAGAGGAATTCTACTTCAAGGTTCCAATGGATTGGTGGAGGACAATGTGTTTGAAAATATTCAGGGAGCTGCTATTCAAATTGAGACAGGGTGTGAATCAAGATGGAGTGAAGGGCATGGTGTAAAGAATCTGATTATTCGTAATAATGTAATTCGCCATTGCGACCTGAATGCTTGGCAGATGGCAGTGCTTTATATGGGAGTTTACTTGCCAGATGGACGTACAAAAGAAAGTGTTTTTGAAAATATCCTAATCGAAAAAAATTCTTTTATTGACTGTCCGCGTCTTGCCATGTATTTATCCTCATGTAGGGATGTGATAGTACAGGACAATGTGATAGTGAATGCAGGTAAGCTTCCCCTTGAAAAACATAACTATGGATCCAGTACGATGGAAGCTCCGATTTATGGGGAGGAGTACCACGGGATTATTCAGTTTGAGAAGGCATCAGATTGTACGGAAGAAAATAATAAGATCTATGCAACCTTGCTTTAATAGTAAAAATTACTCAAACTTCGTACTTGAAGGTTTCGAAGAATAGGTAACAGCTATAATAGGCGAAAAATCCGCTCTCGCAATAGTTAACTTTGGAAAGGAGAAGACAAAGATGATAAAATTAAGAGTGATATCAAAGAAATTAGCAGTATTGGTTATGGGGACAGTACTGTTGTTGCAAATGCCAGCACAGCAGTTTTTAGTGAAGGCTGAATCCATGCCGGAAGGAAACTGGACACTGTTACCTGAGGCATCTGATGAATTTAATGGGAATGAACTGGATGCAGAAAAATGGAATAATGGTATTTGGTATGATGTTAGTACGGATCTTGCATTTAAGAAGGATAATGTTAGTATTAGAGATGGAAAACTTATTCTTACTGCAAAGAAAGAAAATTATAATGGCAAGTCATATACGGCAGGTGCTGTGGAATCCAAATTCGAAGTGCCGGGCACCGATTCTTATGTGGAAGTAAGAGCAAAGGCATTGAATAAATCTGCTAATGTACTTAGCGCAATCTGGATGCAATCCTCTCCATTGACAAAAGCACTGAATCCGAATCCGGAAATCGACATTATGGAGACCTTTGACTACAGTAAAATGACAAGTACAATACATACTTGGAGACAAAACCCATCTATACATTTACAGATGGGCACTAATGCTTGGAAAACAGGTCTTGATGATATTAGTGCAGACTATCATACTTATGGACTGGAGCGTCGCAATGGAAAACTGAGATTTTACTTTGATGGAAAATTGGCATGGGAAAAGACGCCATTAGAAGATTCTTTTGTACAGCTTTCCAGACACATGGTATTAAGTCTTGAGGGACACCTTGGAAATCCGGTTGATGCATATCTTCCAGGAGAATTCATAATTGACTATGTGAGAACTTATTATAACAGTGATTTTGCAGGTGTTCCAACGGAAGGTGTTTATCAGTTGGTAAACCGAGGTAGCGGAAAGGTTTTAAATGTTCTAGAATCATCCATGGAGGATAAAAAACAGCTGGTGCAGTCCACAGACAATGGCAATGCCAGTGCAAGGTGGAGACTGACTAAAAACGAAGATGGAACGTATTGTATGCAGAATACTGCAACTGCAAAATATGTAGATTTGACTGCTGATGCGGGTGTGACTTCAAACGGAAATACCATTACACAGTATGGATATCATGGAGGCACCAATCAAAGATGGTACATTGTGCCTACGGATAACGGCTATTTTAGAATTGTGTCTGCACTCAGTGGAAAAGCAATGTGTGTCAAAAATGCATCTAAAGAGGAAAATGCACCGATTATCCAGTGGACCTACGAAACATCAGACACAAATGATGAATGGAAGTTCGTACAGCCCTAAAAGAGTTTTTCTTATTTACCCTAAAAAGGGAGCTGTCAATCATAAAATTTACTCCGATTGCATAGAAACTTGCACAAACTTTTTTCATTAGAATAAAATGAAATGAGAATAAAATGTTGCAATTCAAGCGATTTAAAGGAGTTTATATGGATAGTAGCAGTTATAGTGGTGATGCTATGGAAAGCGCTGGATTACCTTTTAATAATATAAATTGGTATAATATTGAAGGTCAGCCTTTTGGTTCAGCATCCAGATTTAATGTTATTGTATTTAATGATGCTAATAACATTGTAGATATTGAAGGTCCTGTGGCTATAGGTAGAAATTTTTACAGCCAAAGGGGTCTAAGTGTTGGTTTTGGTAGAGAAAACGGATACAGAAAAATCGATTATTCACCGGATTTAGTACGCTTTTTAGCTGGAGGTAATGTATCTATGACCGGCCCTTTGGTTGTTATTGGCCATGTGGTTGCAGGCGGTGGATTCCATGCAGCTAAGGGAAGCACTTACTTAATCGGAAAAGATGGTAAGACTGATGGGATAAAGGAACTAAAGTTTTTGTATCAGGCCAATGGCGGCAGTCAATATTGGACACCAACAGATAAAGGTGATCACTATGTGGTTCCAAGTTATGATGTACCAAGATATATACCTGCAGGAAGGATAGGTGCTGACATACCAAGATTTTTTAACGATGCTAGAGAAAGCATTGGAGACTATAAGAAATGTATTGAAGATTTAACTCCTAATGGAAGAGTGGTGGATAATAATTACGAATGGATTTTAAGAGGAAATGACCCTGTACAGAATGTATTCCTTATCGATGTAAGACCAAATGGCTTAATTAACAAAGGAATACGTGCGGAAGTTCCTCAAGGTAGTAAAGTTATTGTAAGGCTAAGGACAGGGGCAAATGCTCATTTACAATACGGTGTTTATGGGGAAAAGAGTAAGGCGAATGAGACGTTGTATGTGTTTGAGGATGCAACTAATATCTTTATGGAGAAGTCATCTGACTTCTGGGGAAGTATACTGGCACCACAGGCAATGTTCCATGCTCATCCTACAGGTGGTCATGTAAGTGGTAATGCTGCCCTTGGAGGTTTTGCAGTAAATCCTGCAAGTGGATTTGAATTTCATTATTATCCATTTGTTGGAGGAGTGGTATGTCAAGCCGTAGCACCAGCTCCAGTACCACCGGCTCCAGTACCACCAACCCCTGTGGTTCCAGCTCCGCAAGTACCTCAGGTATCACCGGAAACAGAGAAAGTGTGTCCGGAATGCCCAGCACCTACACCTTGTCCAACGCCAGAACCATGTCCGGCACCTACACCTTGCCCAACACCAGAACCATGTCCGGTACCTACTCCTTGCCCAGCGCCAGAACCATGTCCGGTACCTACTCCTTGTCCAACGCCAGAACCATGCCCAACATGTCCTACACCTACTCCTTGTCCAACACCGGAACCTTGTCCAGTATGCCCGGCGTGCCCAACACCAGAACCTTGTCCAGTATGCCCGACGTGTCCAACGCCAGAACCATGTCCGGTATGCCCTACACCTAGACCTTGTCCAACATGCCCGGTATGCCCAACATGTCCAGAACCTAGACCTTGTCCAATACCGGAACCTTGTCCTGTATGTCCGGTATGCCCAACATGCCCAGAACCAAGACCTTGTCCAGTTTGCCCAGTTTGTCAGGATTGCCTGATCAAACCCGGTTTTATTAGAGGCTGTATTTTAGGTTGCCACTGTGGTAATGTCCATGAATGGGAGGTAGAATTATACAAGAGAGGTAACGGCTGTAAGACGTTTCTGTTCTGTGTACAGATTAATGACTGTGGTTACTTTGAATTTGAAGTTCCATATGAAGGCTGTTATATCTTAAAAGTAAGGCCGATTGATAATTGTTGCAATAGATTCCAGTGCAAACCAATCATTATTTTGAAAAATGTTGGCGTAGCTAATTTTATGATTAAATAATTTATATTAATTTGCTGTGCATTAATTTCAATTGAATTAAGTTGAATTATCAGAGCTGCTGCAAACGGGTAATACCGTAATTGCAGCAGCTTTTTGTATGGTCCAAGTGCTAATTTATAAAAATAGTAAAACAATTCATTAAATTAGTATAAACAGCGTTGACAGATTAATCTATTGAGAATACTATATACGAAGTTATAAAATTTGATTTATGTGGTAATACCATTTGACACTCGAATCAAGACTTATTAAAACAGGCTAATAGTAGACGGAGGTAAATATGTTAGAACTGAAAAACATACGTAAGGTTTACCATGTGGGTGATATGGAAACAATAGCCCTGAATGACATCAGCGTAGCATTTAGAGAGAGAGAATTCGTAGCTATTCTAGGTACAAGTGGATCTGGAAAAACAACATGCCTAAATATTATAGGTGGACTTGATAAATATGATTCTGGTGATCTAGTAATCAAAGGTAAGAAAACGAAAGATTTTAAAGATATCGATTGGGATTCATACAGAAATAATTCGGTTGGATTTATATTCCAAAGCTATAATCTTATTATGCATCTTAGTATTGTGGAAAACGTTGAGCTGGGTATGACACTTAGTGGAGTGTCCAAAGAACAGAAACACAAAAGAGCAGTAGAAGTGTTAGAACAGGTTGGGCTTAAAGAACATCTACATAAAAAACCTAACCAATTATCAGGTGGACAGATGCAAAGAGTTGCTATAGCAAGAGCACTGGCCAATGATCCAGAGATACTTTTATGTGATGAACCAACTGGTGCCCTAGATACTGCTACAAGTATACAGATTATGGACCTTATTAAAGAAGTTGCTGGAGACAGACTTGTAATAATGGTTACTCATAACCCTGAGTTAGCAGAGGAGTATGCAGATAGAATTATTAAATTTAAAGATGGTAATATAATTGATGACACAAATCCTCATCAGGAAAGACCGAAAGAGGATCAGTTTCATCTTAAGAAAACTGCCATGAAGTTTAAAACAGCACTAGGTTTATCTCTTAATAACTTAAAGACTAAGAAAGGAAGAACATTTTTAACTTCATTTGCGTCAAGTATAGGTATTATAGGTATCGCGGTTATCTTAAGTTTATCATCAGGATTTAAGGAGCAGATATTACAATTCCAATCGGATGCAATGGCAGATATGCCAATTATTATCACGCAAAGTACGCAGCAGATAGATGAAGAAACTATGCGTAAGTTAGCAGATGATAGAATGGCGTTGGTAAAAGGGACGGCAGAGTTTGAAGATACAGAAGAAGTTTATTTGTATGATCCAACTGAGATGACACAGATGCATACGAATGTTTTCACAGATGAATTTATAGATTATCTCGAAAAGATTGATCCAGAAATATGTGGAAGTTTAGGTTATACTAGATTAGTTAATCTTAACATGGTAAGAAAGACAGATAGTGAAGTGATACCAGTTAGTATATCGAGTGCATCCTCTAACGATAATGCGATGTCAGCAATGACTTCATCATCTTCCATGTCATTAGGACTTTCATCATATCCACAGCAATTAGAAGATACTAGTGAATCTTATCTTGAAAAATGTTACGACGTATTGGCAGGTGAGTATCCAACTAATGATAATGAAGTAGTATTAGTAATAGATGATAAAAACAGAATAGCACAAAACATTATGGAAGCTTTAGGATATGACGTAAAAGATGCTGAATCGATAAAATTTGATGATATCGTTGGAACAGAGATGAAGATTATACCGAACAACGATTATTATACAAAGACTGATATGGGTAATTATGTACCAGGAACAGATTATCAGGCAATGTATGATTCTAAAGATGCTATTACTATTAAAATCTCAGCAGTAGTTAGACAAAAAGCAGATGTTACTATTGGACTTTTATCAACTGGTATCGCTTATAGTGATAATTTAGCTGGTAGACTGATCGAATTAAATCAAGAATCAGATATTGTTAAAGCACAACAAGACAGCGATGTAAATGTTATGTCAATGCAAAAATTTGACGATGACACAGCTAAAACACAATTTATGGGATACCTTGGCGGAACGTCAATTCCTTATATGGTCATGGTGTATCCAGAAACATTTGAAGCCAAAGACCAAGTGCTAGAATATATAGATGCATATAATGAAGATAAGGATTCGGATGATGCAATTGTCTATACTGATATGGCAGGAACTATGTCAAGTATGACAAGTGGTATTATGGATGCGATTACGATTGTTTTAGTTGCGTTTGCAGCAATATCATTAGTTGTAAGTTTAATTATGATATGTATTATTACTTATACATCAGTGCTTGAAAGAACAAAAGAAATCGGAGTATTAAGGGCACTTGGTGCAAGAAAGAAAGATATTACACGTGTATTCGATGCGGAAACATTTATATTAGGTTTATTCTCAGGAATACTTGGTATTATTATTGCTTGGGCACTAACATTCCCTATTAACTCCGTGTTATACAACATGACGGGACTTGAAAATGTAGCAACACTACTACCGGAACATGCATTATTATTAGTTGTAATTAGTACAGTGTTAACAGTTATGGGTGGACATATCCCAGCAAGAATGGCATCTAAAAAAGATGCAGTAGAAGCATTAAGATCTGAATAAAAGGTAAAGAGTAACGAGAGCCATCTGTTTTATAGAACAGGTGGCTTTTGTCTATATTTATTCGCTGATGCGTATATCGTTGTCATTGATGAGTATCACCTGAGAATTAGTAATAGGTGTCAAAACTAAAGTTTCTTCATACTTAGAAATTATTTTTTCCACTGTGATTTGAAATGGGAAACTATTCTTATGGGGTAATGGATAAAAATCAATAACGTTTCTAATGAGTATTGGAGATAAGTTAACTTGCATAGAACCCGAATATGTTCGCGTTGAGTTACAAAGACGTTTAAAGAAGATGTTAGAGAAATATTTGACATAAACAAGTAGATGTTTATATAGAATTATATAGAATCGCTTAGTGGGATTTCAGTGTGACTAATTATTACTTAATTGGCCTTTAATTAACTGTCATTTTTTTATAAAAAGAAAAATAATTATACAAATCTTCTGTTATAAAGGTTGATTTCACAAAAAATGAGGAATATAATACAATTAACACATAATTAAGGAGGTGTTTTGATGTATAATATTTTAGTAGGAGGAGCAGCTGGGCAAGGAATAGACACTACAGCTGCAAACCTTGAAAGGCTTTTAAAAAAAGCAGGATATTATGTATTTACAATGAGAGACTTTATGTCTCGAGTACGGGGTGGTCATAACTTTTCAATTATAAGATTTGGGAATGAACCAATCTTTTCTCACAGTGCTAAACTGGATGGCATTATAGCACTGGACGATGATACTGTAGAGATACATAAAGAAGAGTTAAACAAGGATGGATTTATCCTATGTGATACTAAACTAAAAACAATAAATGAAAAAGCCATCAAATTAAACATGGATAGTATGGCAAAGGAGCTTGGTAATCCAAAAGTTTCGGGAAGTATAGCAATTGGCGCAGTTTTAAAACTGTTTGGAATCGGATTAGATCATGTGGAGGAGACCATGAAGCATCTTGTGAAAGAAGCTTATTTGGAGATGAATTTAAAAGCCGTACGTATTGGTTATGAAAGTGTAGATACTAGATTTAAATTTATTGAAGGCACAAATGGTGAGTACATAGTTTTATCCGGAAGTGAAGCGGTTGGACTTGGTGCATTAGCAGCTGGGTTGAAATTTTATTCAGCTTATCCAATGTCACCATCTACAGCAGTAATGGAGTTTTTAGCATCAAAAAGTGTTGAAGCTGGTATTGTTGTGGAGCAAGCAGAAGATGAAATAGCAGGAATTAATATGGCAATTGGCGCTTCTTTTGCAGGTGCTAGAGCAATGACTGGTACCTCTGGTGGAGGCTTTTGTTTAAAGGTAGAGGCTCTAGGATTATCAGGAATCGCTGAGATACCATTGGTAGTTATCGATGTTCAGCGTCCGGGTCCAGCTACTGGGCTTCCAACTAGAACAGAGCAAAGTGACTTGAAATTTGTTATTTCTGCTGCTCAAGGTGAATTTCCAAGAATGGTAATAGCTCTTCGTAATCATACAGATGCATTCTATCAAACAATTCGAGCATTTGATCTTGCGGAACGATATCAGATACCAGTAATATTATTAAGTGATCAATATTTAGGGGACTCCACAGCTACGGTGGAACCATATGATCTCAGTGATATTCAAGTTGCTGAGCCATGCGGGGAGAAGTACAATGAAGGAGAATATCTACGTTATAAGATTACTGAGGATGGTATATCTCCAAGATTAATTCCAGGAAAATCAAAGAATCTTGTCTCAGCAGATAGTGATGAGCATGATGAACGTGGTTTTATAATCGAATCATCAGAAGAACGAACTCAGATGATGGATAAACGTATGCGAAAACTTGATAAATTAATGGAAGAATTACAAGAACCAGAATATATTGGTGGAGAAACCTTTGAGACCTTATTGGTTGGTTGGGGTTCTACATATGGACCAATTAGAGAGGCTGTAGGAGTACTGAATGATAAAGAACCAGGTAAGTACGCTGGATTGATTTTTGGAGACGTATTCCCATTACCAACAAAATTATTAGTAGAAAAAGCAACTCAGGCTAAACAATTGATTAATATAGAGCAAAATGCAACAGGTCAGTTAGGTGGATTAATCAGGGAGCATACTGGAATTGTTTTTGATAGTAGTATTTTAAAATACGATGGACGTCAGATATCTGGTGAGGAAATCGTAGAAAGAATACAACAAGGAGGTGCGCTATAATATGGGAGATTTTCAAACCTTTCAAACAGCATGGTGTCCCGGATGCGGTAACTTTGGAATATTATCTAGCTTAAAGGAAACCTTAGAAGAATTAGGGAAAGACCCTCATGAAGTACTATTAGTTGGTGGAATTGGTCAGGCAGCAAAGACACCTCAATATCTTAGTGGAAATAGCTTCTGTGGTTTACATGGAAGGTCACTTCCAGCAGCGGCGGCAGCAAAGATTGCCAATGAAAAGCTAACAGTTATTGTTAATACTGGTGATGGCGATTCATATGGTGAAGGCGGCAATCATTTTATACATAATATACGTAGAAATGTTGATATAACTCATTTTATACATGATAATCAGATATATGGATTAACCAAAGGGCAGGCATCTCCTACGACTGCAGAAGGTCAGATTACTGGTGTTCAAGTTACTGGTAGCATAAATACACCTCTTAATCCAATCTTGTTGGCAATCGCAGCAGGAGCTGGTTTTGTTGCCAGATCATTTAGTGGAGATAGGGATCATTTAAAGCAAATTATGAAAGAAGCAATTTCATACAAGGGATACGCTATGGTAGATATCTTGCAACCATGCGTAACGTATAACAAGATCAATACTTTTGCTTATTATAAAGACAGAGTATATAAATTAGAAGCTGATTATGATCCGACAGATCGACTGGAAGCTATGAAGAGAGCAATGGAGTTTGATGAAAAGATACCTATTGGTGTGATATACAAGGAAGAAAAAGAAGACTTTCATAAGAAGAATATTGTACTAGAAGGAAAAGAGCCTTTGTTAGATCAAAAGACAGATATGAAGGTAATAGATAGATTAATTCACGAGTTTGTATAAAGCTTTTTAAAGTAATATATTTCAAGTTAAAACGGGACTGTTATTTTATAATGTAATAGTCCCTGAATAAATATATTTATATAGGAGGAATAATACATGGCAGTAAAAAATGCAATGACAAATGAATTTTTACATTCAGCGTACGGTGGCGAAAGTATGGCACATATGAGATACCTTACTTGGGCAACTATGGCAGAAAAGGAAGGGTTTCCGAATATTGCAAAGCTCTTTATTGCGATTGCTTATGCTGAACAAGTACATGCGAACAATCATTTCCACGCAATTGCAGGTGAAACTCAAAGCGTTTCTGTAACATCAGGGGCAGAGTTTGGTACTGGGAAGACCGTAGACAATCTTCAGGGAGCAATTGATGGAGAACGTCATGAAGTTGATCAGATGTATCCAGTTTATCTAAATGCAGCTCAGTTCCAAGAAGAAAAAAGCGCAGAGCGTTCTTTCCATTATTCTTTAGAAGCTGAAAAGATTCATGTTGAATTATTTCAGAAAGCACAGGATTGTGCAAGAGAAGGGAAAGATATAGAATTGACAAATGTATATATCTGCCCTATTTGTGGACATACCATTCTTGATGAAGCTCCTGATAAATGCCCAGTCTGTGGTGTTAAGAAGGAAATGTATAAAGAGTTTTAGTATCTTCTAGTTCTAAGAAGAGAGCTATTTCGTAAAAAAGAGTTATTTTATTAATCGCATGATGATTATGAAATGACTCTTTTTTTTATATATTAAGTACAAATGTTTATTAAAAGAAAGTGGAACAGAAAGGGAGTAAAGCTCAATAATACGCAACAAAATACATTAAAGTACAATAAAAGTGTTGACATTAATAAGATAAGACTATACTATAAGCATATCATCTGGAAAGAGGAAGCTTAAAATGGAGAATAAATTTTATACAATAGATCAGGTTGCAGAAATTTTAGACATTCATCATAAAACAGTAAGAAAGTTCATAAAAGAAGGTAGGCTCAAAGCAAATAAGGTTGGGAAGCAATGGAGAATATCCCAGATAGATTTAGAAGCATTCACAGAAAATAAGAATTCTACTATAGATAATAAAGGACTTGCTTTCGATGAAGAAATAGAGTTTTCAAGTGATGACGATAAATTAGAATTAGATAATGAAATTAGAGTCTCTAGCGTTGTAGATTTAAACAATATAAGTAAAGATGCATATTTAAGAGTCTCAAATATGCTCTTAGCAATTATGAATTGTAAAGATGTAAGGATGCATAGGCAAACTCTTAATTTGAAATATAATGAAAATACCAATAGGCTAAGAATTATGATATGGGCAAACATTGAAGAAACAAAAGATTTTTTAGATGAGATAGTAATGCTTGTAGAAGAAGATAAAGATGGAGGAAATGATAATAATGAAGTATAGTATTGTTAATAAAAATAATAAAAGTTACATTATGTATAATGAAACAGGATCAAAGATATGTTCAGAACAGGATATGTTAGATGTCATATCAGCATGCTTTGAAACTGGAATAAATTCAGTTATTATTGATGGTAGTATTATTGCAGAAGAATTCTATGATTTAAAAACAAAGTTGTTAGGAACGTTTTTGCAAAAACTTATTAATTATAGGGTAAAGGTAGTTTTTTTAATTCATGAAGAAAGAACTAATAACGATAGATTTAAGGAATTAGCGTTGGAGTTAAATAAAGGAACTGACCTTAGATTTTGTCAAAATCTAAAAGATGCAGAAGAATGGATATTAAACTAGAAAGTAGATTCTGTATTCAATAAGCTTAACTTCCTATGGATGGATTTCAGCTTAATAAATAGTGCGAGGGAGGTTATCATTCTGGAGAAAGAGCAATTTATGGTAAGGCAACCGAGAATCATTGGCGAAGAAAAATTCAGGCAGTATGCAGTATTGATTCCCATGATTGATATAAATGGTATTACTTATTTGTTATTCGAAAAGAGGTCAAATAAATTGAGACATCACCCTGGTGAGATATGTTTTCCTGGTGGAAAACTTGATGTAGATGAAACCTTGCAGGAGTGTGCTGTTCGCGAAACAGTAGAAGAACTACTAGTTCAAAAGAAGCAAATTGAGGTGATAGGACCGGGAGATATCTATATATCACCATTTAACTTAATGATACATTCTTTTGTTGGTGTAATAAGAGATTATCAGAATACTTATAGTACAGACGAAGTAGAGGAAATCATAAAAGTCCCATTAGACTTCTTTCGTAATAAGCAGCCAGAGAAGTATGATAGTAAGTTGAATCATGAACTGCCTAAGGATTTCCCTTATGAATGGATTCAGGGAGGAACAAAATATCCCTGGGCAAAAGGTACTTATGAGATTTTGTTTTACCAATATGAGAGTTGCACAATTTGGGGTATGACAGCACAGATCGTAAAGTCTGCGGTGAACTTGATTGACGAGTATAATATAAGAGTATGATTGTAGAATAAGGATACTTAAGTACAGATATGGTAAAAATACCTTGCAAGGTTTATCTCATATATAGACATAATCTAGTTGAGTATTCATCTAAAAGAGAATATCGACGTTTTGATAATCGAAACCGAGTATCACATTTAAGAAAGGGGAATAGATCCTATGAAAAAAGAAATATACCTAGCAGGCGGCTGCTTTTGGGGAACAGAAAAGTACCTAGAAAACATACCGGGTATCCTGTCTACAGAGGTGGGATATGCCAATGGTAATACAATTAATCCGACTTACGAAGAAGTGTGTTACAATAATACAGGTCATGCGGAGGCGGTAAAGGTCGAATATGATGATGATAGAATTGGGTTACGGTATATATTAGAGCTTTATTATGATGTAATTAATCCAGTAAGCATCAATCGTCAGGGCGGTGATGTTGGTTCCCAGTACAGAACGGGAATTTATTTTGTCGATGATAGTGATGAGGCTGTTATTCAGGAGTCCATAGACGAGCTTCAGAAAAAATATAAAGAGAAAATTGCAATTGAAGTAAAACCTCTTATTAATTATTATAAAGCAGAGGAGTACCATCAAAAATATCTAAATAAAAACCCAGATGGTTACTGTCATATTGGAGCAGATAAATTTGAAAAAGCTAAAAAGGCAGTGGATACAAGTAAAAAATTTGTGAAGAAACCAATCGAGGAACTGAAAAAGACATTGACTGAAACACAGTTTGCAGTAACGCAGAATAATGCAACGGAACCACCATTTAGGAATGAGTATTTTGATAAATTCGAGGAAGGGATCTATGTTGATATAACCACAGGCGAACCTCTTTTTATGTCAGATGATAAGTTTGAGTCAGGATGTGGTTGGCCCAGCTTTTCTAGGCCAATTGACTCTGATTTGATTACCAATATTATCGATAGGAGCCATGGAATGGTGCGAACAGAAGTAAGAAGCAAGAACGGTGATTCACATCTTGGTCACGTGTTTGAAGATGGTCCTAGAGATAGAGGCGGATTGCGGTATTGCATTAATAGCGCATCCCTAAAGTTTATTCCAAAGGAAAAGATGGATCAAGAGGGATATGGTGAGTATTTGAAGTTGTTCCAAAGAATGTAGATTGAAAAGTTAAAGAGGATAAATAGAATGGAAAATAAGAAACTAGATTTTCACAGTGAGCAGACAACAGGCGGCTCTAGTTGTACAGGAGATGGAAGTGTAAGTGGTAGTGACGTATCTACAGCAGAACTTCGGGATGAACTTACAGGAGCTTTAATTGGTCTTGCCAAGGCATGTGGCAATAAATCAAAGACCGAGAATACCACGAGAATTATTATTGAAGGTTTGTTTACGACCATTGAGAATGTGAATTTCAATGATGATATATTAAAGGAAATGATAGCTAAAGTACGCGCAGAAAAGAATATTATTGCACCAAATTGTAGTTGCTGTGCTTCGCCTTGTGGTAACACAGACGAGTATAACATGAAGCAGCTGTGGAATGCGGATGAAGATATCCGTTCGTTAAAATCCCTAATTCTTTTTAGTATTAGAGAAATCGCTGCTTATGCATATCAAGCCCTTGTGCTTGGAGAGGAAGATGAGAAGGTAAACAACTTCTTTTACAAAGCATTATCAATTATTAGCTATGATTTGGATATAAAGTATTTACTTCCAGTTGTATCAGAAGCTGAAGAAGTGAAATTACAATGTATATATAAATAGATTGAAGAAGGTGATGGTATGTTCAAGATTCTTGTTGTAGAAGATGATGAAGTTTTGAATAAAATGGTATGTACAAAACTAAAGCAGGAGGCATTTGAAACCTTTTCTGCGTTTGATGGAGAAGAAGCGCTTAAATTGATGGATCAGGAATATATTGATCTAATAATTAGTGATATTATGATGCCTAATATGAATGGATATGAACTTACAAAAGAATTAAGAGATGCAGCATATACTACTCCAGTGCTAATGATAACTGCAAAAGATCAGATAGAAGATATGGAAAAAGGTTTTGTAGCTGGTACAGATGATTATATGATTAAACCGGTTAACTTAAAAGAGCTTGTAATGCGTGTAAAAGCATTATTACGCCGTGCACAGATTGCTAATGAAAAAAAGTTAAAGGTAGGAAATACTGTATTGGACTATGAAGCATTGACAGTTCAAGATGAAGAAGGAATAAAGACACTTCCACCGAAAGAATTCTATCTTCTGTATAAATTGCTGAGTAATCCTAATAAGATTTTTACAAGAATTGATTTGCTTGATGAAATATGGGGAATGGATACGGAAGTGGATGACAGAACAGTAGATTCTCATATAAAAAAATTACGCAGAAAATTTGAGACAAGTCCGGACTTTGAAATCATCACGGTTAGAGGCCTTGGATATAAAGTGGGTTACCGATAAAGGAGGCAATTATGAAAAATAGGAGGAATGAAAAGTTCAGAATTCCTTTAAGCAATTATTTCGCATTCATATTCACTATAATTCTGTGTTGTTCTTGTTTGATGGCTGGCCTGATTGTCTGTTCTGGATTCCTTTCGTTTTATCACGGTGAAATAACGGTTAAAGTTATTGTTATAATATGCATTTTAGTTTGTTTACTAACGGCGATTATTGGAAGTGTAATCATGTGGTTTGGAAGTAGCTATTTGATTAAGCCTATTATTAAATTAAGGGATGGTTTTCGTCAGGTAACAGACGGTAATTTTAATGTAGTTATAGATAGAAACTCTAAATACCGAGGAAATTATCAATATTCAAACGAACTGGATGAACTTACAGAGAATTTTAACCGGATGGTTAAAGAACTTAATAATATGGATTATATGCGAAAAGATTTTATGAGTAATGTATCCCATGAGGTAAAGACGCCGGTAGCAGCAATTACTGGTTTTACAGAAATATTATTAGATGGAGGATTATCGGAAAAAGAACAGAAGGAATATTTAAGTTTAGTAAATGAACAGTCCATTAGGTTATCAAACTTATGTGAAAATATGTTACGACTATCTAGATTAGATAATCAGGAAATCGTTCCACAAAGTGATATAGTTCAGGTAGATGAACAGATACGTAAAACAGTTATTGTCTTATCTGAGAAATGGCAGGAAAAGGGAATGGTATTTCATCTAGATCTAGAAAAAAATCGTGTAAAAAGTAATGAGGATTTACTTTCTCAGGTGTGGATGAATCTCATTGATAATGCCATAAAATATTCGGAGGCAGGCAAAAGGATATGGATAAAAGAAACAAGTAATGAAAATGAAATTGTTGTAGAAATAAAAGATGAGGGAATTGGTATTGACTCGGATAAGATGGATAAGATTTTTGATAAGTTTTATCAGTGTGATGAATCACATAAAAAGAAAGGGAATGGTCTGGGACTTTCTATTGTAAAACGTATTGTAACAATGCTCTATGGAACGATTCAATGTGAAAGTGAATGGGGGAAGGGCACAAAGTTTATTGTGAGAATACCAAATTATAAATAATAACTGATGAAGCAACTGGTGAAAGCTAGTTGTTTTTTCTATACAATAAGCTAGTCAAGGTTGTATTCACGTTATATCTGACCAAAATAATGCTATTGACAGCTCAACCTGTTCGATGTATACTACAGAAGTTAGAATTAACTAACTTAGTAAGTTACTAGGAAAAGGAGATATAATGAAAATAAAAAAATTAGGTATTATAATTATGATGTTAACAGCTTTCACGTTAGTGGGTTGTTCTAAAACTTCTAATGCTCCAAAAGGGAATGACAGTACAAGTGAAACGAAACCTTCCGAAGGTGTAGACGATACTGAGAATAATCAGGCACAAGAGAGCGCAGATGTTACATATCCAATTACTATTCAGCATGCATTAGGTGAGACAGTAATTGAAGAAAAACCGAATAATGTTGTTAGTATTGCTTGGGGTAATCAAGACGTTGCACTTGCCCTAGGAGTTATACCTGTTGGTGTTTCTGAGGCAAACTATGGTGTGGCTGAAGGAGAAAATCTCTTACCATGGACAGCAGAGAAGTTTAGTAAACTAGGAGTTGATACTCCGAATGTTTTCAAAGATACAGATGGCTTAGATTATGAAGCAATCAGTGATGCGAAACCAGATGTGATTTTAGCAGCCTATTCTGGAATCACACAAGAAGAATATGATTTATTAAGCCAGATAGCACCAGTGATTGCATACCCTACAGCCGCTTGGCAGGCAGCATGGAGAGATCAGATTTTAGTGAATTCAAAAGGGATGGGATTGGCGACAGAAGGTAAAGAACTAGTTGCTGATTTGGATGAATTGATTAGTGATAAAACAGCACAATATCCTCAGTTCCAAGATAAAACAGCTGCATTCTTCTACTTTACGGCTTCTGATTTAGGAAAATTTTATGTATATCTAACAGCAGATCCTAGAGCAGCTTACCTAACAGATTTGGGCTTTGAATTCCCAGAAGCAATAGCTGGATTAAGCGATGATAATAATGGATTTTCGGTAGAATTAAGTGCAGAGAATGCAGATTTATTAAACGATACTGATATAGTGGTAACTTATGGAGATGAGAATTTACTAAAGGCATTGCAGGCTGATCCACTTCTTGGGACAGTACCAGCAATTAAAAATGGTGCTGTAGCAATAGTTGAAGATGGAACACCTCTTGCGGCTTCTAGTACACCAAGTGCACTTTCTATTCCTGCAACAATAGATGATTATCTAAAAATATTAGGCGAAGCAGCGGATAAAGTACAATGATTCATTCAAAAAAAATAGTTATAATTATAGGAAGTATAGTTTGTCTATTACTTGCTGTTCTAGGTTCATTAGCATTTGGTGCACGATATGTAGATATACATGAGGTTTTTAATGTATTTAATAATATCAATGATGGCTCTTTTAATACAATTGTAGTAAAAGAACGAATTCCAAGAACTGTTTTTTGTATATTAGCTGGAGGCTCCCTTGGAGTCTCTGGTTCGCTTATGCAAGCAGTTACAAGAAACCCTATTGCAGACCCAAGTATTCTTGGAGTAAACACTGGTGCGTCACTATTTGTTGTTAGTGGAATCGCCTTTTTCCAGATCAGTACGGCTAGTGAATATATCTGGTTTGCTTTAGCAGGAGCAGCGATTACAGCTGTTTTTGTATATGGTATCGGTTCTCTTGGCTCAGGAGGTGCTACACCAATTAAGTTAGCACTTGCGGGAGCAGCGACAAGTGCAGCACTATCATCTTTAGTGAGTGCAATTGTATTACCAAGAGAAAATGTATTGAATTCGTTTCGGTTTTGGCAAGTAGGCAGTGTCAGTGGTGCTACGTGGGAAGGAATTGCTACAGTATTGCCATTTCTTATTGTTGGTATCGTGATTGGTTTTATTGCTGCCCCGGCATTAAATGCAATGGCACTTGGTGATGATATGGCAGTCGGCCTAGGTGTCCGTACCGGAGTAGTTCGTATACTCGCGGCATTGGCAGGTGTTTTACTGTGTGGTGCAACAACGGCACTAGCAGGACCAATTGGATTTGTTGGGCTTATGGTACCTCATATTGTGCGACTGATCTGTGGACCCGATTTAAGATATGTAATCCCGATGTCCGCTGTCGGTGGAGCAATTTTACTGACTGTTGCAGATGTTATTGGTCGTTTAATTGGCTATCCAGGTGAGTTAGAAGCGGGTATTGTTACAGCGTTTATAGGAGCACCAATTCTTGTTTTTATAGCTATGAGAGAGAAGGTGAGCTCTATATGATAAAAAGAGATAAAGCGCAAAGAGAAAGTATGATAGTAGCGGGATACCACAAAAGGAAAAAAAGACGGATTATAGTCTGTCTATTCCTTGCGGCTATCACGCTAATTTTGATGGGTTGTATGTTAATACTTGGTAATACATTCTATTCAATTGATACAATAGCAAAAGTGCTTATGGGAGAAGAAATAAAAGGAGCCTCTTTTGCAATTAATTCTATACGTTTACCAAGAATGCTTGCAGCTGTACTTAGCGGACTTGCATTTGGGATGGCAGGAAATGCATTCCAGACCATGTTAAGAAACCCTTTAGCTAGTCCAGATGTAGTGGGGGTAACCTCGGGATCTAGTGTCGCAGCGGTGTTTTGTATCTTAGTATTACATTGGAGTGGCAGTATGGTCTCCCTTGTTTCTGTTATCGTTGGGCTTATAGTAGCAGCAGTGATCTATATACTTTCTAGAGGAGGAAGTTTTTCGGGAGGTAGACTTATTCTAATAGGAATAGGTGTACAGGCTATGCTTCAAGCTGTCATATCATATATCTTATTAAAGGCTTCTCAGTATGATGTACCTGGAGCCATGCGCTGGTTAAGTGGAAGTTTAAATGGGATGCAGATGAATAAGATGCCCGCATTGTTTTTCGTTGTCTGTATGGGTGGAATAATGCTAGTAGTTCTCAGTGAACGGTTAAAAGTATTAGAATTAGGAGAGCAGTCTGCAATTACACTTGGTTTAAAGGCGGATCAAACTAGACTTCTTATCGTGATAAGTGCGGTATGTTTAATCGCGTTTGCAACAGCAGTTACTGGACCTATTGCCTTTGTGGCCTTCTTATCAGGACCAATTGCTAAGAAAATCGTTGGATACGGAAACTCCAGTGTTATATGTTCAGGATTGGTTGGAGCAATTTTAGTTCTTGGAGCAGATTTGATTGGACAATATGCTTTCAGCACTAGATACACAGTTGGGGTTATAACGGGTATTCTTGGTGCACCATATCTAATCTTTTTACTAATACAAATGAACAAAAGGGGGGAATCTGCATGATACAGACACCGACATTACAAGCAAGCAAATTAACAGCTGGATATGATAAGAAGATTATTCTAGAAGGGGTGGATATTGAGATTCCTAAGAATCAGGTAAGCGTAATTATCGGCGCCAATGCCTGTGGAAAATCCACACTTTTAAAGACTTTAGCTAGACTTATTAAACCAGAAGAAGGTGTCGTGACCTTAGATGGAAAGAAGATAACAAGTATGCCTCCCAAAGAACTAGCTAAAGTACTTGGATTACTTCCACAGTCACCGGTAGTACCGGAAGGAATTACGGTATTTGACTTAATATCTAGAGGAAGATTCCCGTACCAAACCTTGTTAAAAGGAATGGGCAAGAAAGATTTTGAAGCAGTAGAAGAAGCTTTGTCGATTATGGGAATATCCGATCTTGCCAACCGAAGTGTAGATGAATTATCAGGTGGACAACGTCAAAGAGTTTGGATTGCTATGGCACTTGCACAGCAGACAGAGATTTTATTATTAGATGAACCAACTACTTACTTAGATATAACCTATCAGATAGAAATCTTAGATTTATTAACGGATCTCAATAAGAGAAGAAAAACAACTATTGTTATGGTACTTCATGATATTAATTTATCTGCACGTTATGCAGACTATATATTTGCAGTAAAGAAGGGTAAACTCATTGCCCAGGGAACTCCAAAAGATATTATTAATAAGGAATTAATTAAAGATGTATTTGATTTGGAATGTGTTGTTATAGATGATCCTGTATCGGGTTCACCTTTTATCGTTCCTAAAGGAAGACATTTTGTGATGAATAAAATGCAATAATAGCTGTTGCTAAAACACTTAAACCATATTTTGTAATAACCATCAGACAATAGGCCACCGTTTCGTAATTGAATGAAACGGTGGCCTATTTTTGTATAGAAGCAAAATAAACCACCGGCTCTGCCGGTGTGTCCCCAGCCAGC
>JAHZFJ010000034.1 GCA_019421365.1 Lachnospiraceae bacterium | reverse complement strand
TACCCCCATATAGGACTATTATATTTAATTGTCCTATATAGGGGTAGCATATCATGGATTAAAATCCATTTATAAAGGTTGTTTTTATCATTTTTCTGCTGACTGGCTAATAAGAAATTGAATATAATTACAGGTTTGATTAACCTGTTTTTCAACCCAGCCTGTTATATTGGCATCAAAACGAATACATAAATTATAAATGCAACCACGGGAATAATCTAGCACTTGCCAAGTTATGTCTTTTGTATCGTTTCGTTTTGTCAATAAATAGAGCTGATGATTCAACAGTTGAAATAGAATTCGGTTTTCGTCAAAAAAATAACTATCATAATAAGTTAGATGACAAATATAAACGTGTCTGACAAGTAACATATCATCTAAAGTTACCATTTCAAAATATGTTCTTAAAATGGAAGAGATATTACTCATGATATCATCAGTCAAATCTAATGCCTCAAAATCCTGATCACATTCCCGGTAAATATAGAGAATTGCTTCCTCCTTACAGGAAAAATAGACATAGAATGTACCTACGGAAACGTCGGCTTTTTTACAGATGTCACGAATTTTAATATCTTTTATATCTGTAGTAGACAATAATAATTTAACGGAATTGATGATTCTTTTTCTAGTTTCAACGGTTTGCAGTTTTCTTTTTGATGTAGTCATATATTCTTTCTTGATGCATGAGTTAAATACATCAATACTATCCTTTCTTTCACCCCTACTCTGTTCTTAGGTGATTTTGTCCTTGATTTTATTAAATTTTACTTAATAATTTTTATAACAATTTTACACAATAACTCTTGACATTGCAACTCTTGAATGTTAAATTAATAACATTGAACATGTTCAATGAATGTGTTCAATAAAAACTTATAAGATACATATCAAGAGTACAGGAGGTAAATATGCAAGAGAAATTTAAATCATTATTTGAGCCAATTAAGATTGGTAAAGTAGAGCTTAATAACAGATTTTTTATGGCTCCTATGGGACCAACTGCAGAAAGTGATGACCAGGGTGCTTATACAGAAAAATCCACAGAGTACTATGTTCAAAGAGCAAAAGGGGGTACCGGATTAATTATTACCGGAGCAAATTGGGTAGATAATGATATTGAACCACATGAACCCTGTGTTTTCCCATGTCCAGTTAAACTTCCTAGCTATTATGAAAAAAAAGGAAAAGAAATGACAGATAGAGTACATGCTTTCGGTAGCAAGATTTTTTGTCAGCTGACTGCAGGTCTTGGAAGGTCTGGTATACCTGGAACAGTAGTGCCAGTGGATCGTTTGGTTGCTCCGAGTACGATAGATAATCGTTGGGTACCTAGCCTTACATGTCGAGAATTAAAAACAGAGGAAATAGAGCATATAGTTGAACAATTTGGCGAAGCTGCTGCAATTGTTAAAAAAGCAGGCTTTGACGGTGTTGAAGTTCATGCAGTACATGAAGGGTATCTGTTAGATTGTTTTGCCATGAGTGTATTCAATAAACGTACTGATAAATATGGTGGAGATTTAAAAGGAAGATTAACTTTCGCAATCGAAATTGTACAGAAAATCAAGCAGGTATGTGGAGCTGATTTTCCAGTTATCTTACGTTTTTCAATAAAGAGTTACATGAAAGATTTTCGTAAGGGAGCAGTACCTGGCGAAGATTTTGAAGAATTAGGACGCGATATTGAAGAATCTTTGGAAGCTGCAAAGATATTACAGGAAGCCGGTTATGATGCATTTGATGCTGATGCTGGAACATATGATTCCTGGTACTGGGCTCATCCACCTATGTACTTTGAAAAAGGAATGTATTTACCATTAGCAAAACGATTGAAAGAAGTAGCAAAGGTGCCTGTACTTGTTGCTGGACGTATGGATGATATGGATAAGTCTGCGAGAGCATTGGAAGATGGGATCATTGATATGATAGGTCTTGGTCGTCCACTATTGGCAGATCCTGAATTTGTCAACAAAATAAGAGCAGATGAGAGCGAAATGATACGACCTTGCCTTGGCTGCCACGACGGATGTTTTGGCCGTGCATTAGAAGGCGGTGTAGGTAGTTGTGCAGTAAACCCTGAATGTGGACGTGAAGTTGCAGTTGGTATCAGGAAAGCTGAGGAAAAGAAGAAGGTAGTTGTTGTAGGAGGCGGACCAGGAGGTATGGAAGCTGCTAGAGTTTCAGCTCTAAGAGGTCATTATGTTACCTTATTTGAGGCAAAAGATCAATTAGGTGGTTCTCTTGTACCAGGTGGTGTTCCTGATTTTAAAGAGGACGATAGAAGTTTGGTTGCATGGTATGAGAAACAGTTAGTGAGTCTTGGAGTTGATATCAGAAAGAGTACAAAAGCAACTAAAGAAATGATTTCTGACTTAAAACCAGATACACTGTTTGTTTCTGAAGGTTCTTGTCCTATCATTCCTCATGTAAAAGGAATTGAAAAAGCAGTTCTTGCACAGGATGTTTTACTAGAAAAAGTAGAAGCAAAAGATAATGTTATTGTTATTGGAGGAGGCCTTGTAGGTGCAGAATTAGCATTGCATCTTGCGAAACAAGGGAAGAAAGTTACGCTTGTAGAAGCACTTTCTGATATTTTATCCTCAGGTATAACCCTTCCATCGATGAACGAATGGATGTTAAGAGATTTACTTGCATTTAATAAAGTAGAAATCAAAGCTAATTGTCGTTTAGCTGCTATAACTGATGAAGGTGCAATTGTTACAAATGGTAATGTAGAAGAAACCATTACAAGTGACCAGGTTATTATTGCAATTGGTTACAGATCGGAACATTCTTTATATGATGAAATCAAGTATGATTATAATCATATTTATAACATTGGCGATTCTAGACAGGTAAGAAATATCCGCGGAGCTATTTGGGATGCTTATGAAGTAGCACGTAGTTTATAATTAAAGTAGAATAAATAAACAAAAGACCTATTTACATGAAAATCCTTGTATTTTTTAGAAAGGATTTTCAGTAAATAGGTTCTTTTTATTCTAAAACAATGTGTATAATGATCAGATTTTTGAAAATTATATAGTATAACTATAACGTAAGCGTTGATATTATTCAGACAATAAAAGAAAGTGAATAGTAGGTGTAATTTTTGAAGAAGAATCGCAAAGAAGCAAGAGAGTTTCTAATCTTTAAAGATCAACTTAATAATATGAAGCAAATTGTTACGAATACGAAGACTGCTAACTTATGGAGTCATGAGGCAGCAGTACGTAAAAAATTAAAAGCCATGACAATGATGCAAGGAGAGAACATAAAAGGATTTGGACGAGTTTACGAGGAATACCGAGAACTATTAGATGACATATCAATCCGCCTACTAGACGATTATAATAAGAGAAATAAAACGGATTTTGTGTTTGATGAAATTGTTCGTGAAAACTTAGATGATTATGTTAAATCAGGAATTATGACCGTACTTGTAACATCTCATATTCCGAAGATGTTAGCAGATGATTTTGATCGCTATATCCCGGATAACCCAAAGGATGATTATCTGAAAGCAAGAGGCATGAGAAGAGTAGTCTATCTGCATCTTGGCGAAACCAATACTGGTAAGACCTATGAAGCTATCGAATGTTTAAAAGAGAGTAACAATGGGATATATCTAGCACCACTAAGAATCCTAGCTCTAGAGATATTCGAGAAATTGAATGAAAGTGGAGTTGCATGTGATTTGGTGACAGGTGAAGAAGAGATAATAATAGAAGGTGCAAAACATAAGAGTTGTACTGTGGAAAAATTGAATATAGATAAAGAATACAAAGTCGCAGTGATCGATGAGATTCAGATGATAGGAGATAACCAAAGAGGAGCTGCTTGGACGAGAGCGTTACTTGGACTTAGGTGTCCTGAGATTCATGTTTGCGGTGCATTGAATGCGAAAGAGTTATTACAAGAAATCCTGGAATCTTGTGAGGATAATTATGAGATTAAGGAATATGTGAGAAATGTACCACTACAGATAGAAGAAAAGCCCTTTGAATTGAAGGAAGTAAAAGAAGGAGATGCGATTATTGTATTCTCGAAGAAAAGAGTGTTAGAGATTGCTAAGATGTTTATGGATAATAAGGTAGCAACCAGTATGATTTATGGAGATTTGCCTCCAGAAGTTAGAAAGATACAATATCGTGATTTTGTAGAAGGAAGGAATAAGATTTTAGTCTCTACTGATGCCATAGGAATGGGAGTAAATCTACCAATTAGGCGTATCATCTTTCTGAATAGTAAGAAGTTTGATGGAGATGAAATTCGTACGTTAACGTCACAAGAGATAAAGCAAATTGCAGGTCGGGCCGGTAGAAAGGGTATATATGAGATAGGATATGTAGCTTCTACAGGAGAGCAATATGAGTTTATAAAAAGGAATATAGAGAAAAAGGATGATCCTTTAATAGAGGCAGTGGTAGGTCCAAGTGAAGTATTACTAAAAATCAAAGGTCTTCCGCTTAGAGATAAATTAGCGCTATGGGCCACAAGAGAGGAGAAAGTCCCGCTATATAAAAAGATGGATATCCGGGATTATATTTTTACTCTTGATAAAATTAAGCAATATAAGTTAGAAGAGGCAGTAGAATGGAGGCTTATGAGATTACCATTTGATGTACACAATGAACGAGTATTCGCAGCTTTTAATGACTATGTAGAACAGTATTTCATAAGAAAAAATGAAGCTATATATAAACCAGTAGAAGATGGCCAGAGCTTAGAAGATTTAGAAATCTATTATCAGAAGATTAATCTGTATTACTCTTTTTCTAAGAATTTTAAGATACCATTTGAAGAAGAATGGGTATACGATGAAAGAATGGTTGTTAGTGAACGGATTAACTTGCTTTTAATAAAAGGCAGATTTTTGGAATACAGAAGCCGATGACGAATAATCGGCTTCTGTTCATATAAAATTGCAAAGATATTTCATCAATTTCCTTATACAAAAATTCCATATACTAGCGTAGACCAGTGAGAATAAGAAAAAGATGAAAAGTATTAAAGGTGTAGATAACGATCTAGTCAAATCCACAAATGCCGGAATACCTACTATGTAGGTTAAAACTATCATTCCAAAAGATAATGTTAGACCTGAAATCAAAGTGGAAATTATTAATCCCTTCTTATTAAGGAACGCACCAATAACGATACCTAACATCCCAGTGGTAAAAAGGAGAATGAGAGTTTCCTGCACACTAACTATAGTAAGAAGTATTGCAGAAGAAAATAATACTGAAAAGCCAAGCAAAATATTTGAAGCAGCAGCTATAGCAATAGGGAGTGTACTCAATGGGCTAAGTACTAATCCAATCGCAGGTAAAAACACGGGTGCTGCTTGGAATATTACAGTTAAGGCTGTTAACATGCCCCCGACACAAACAAACCGAATGACATCAATCTTTTTCAATTGAAATACCCCCTATCATGCTTATAAATATTTTAGATAACTATCCCATAGATTCTACAAGAAATTTGTCTCACACTAAGAGCTATTTCGTTATACAAATCAAGAGATAATTTCAAAAATAGTGCCTTGATTCAAATTAGATACATTCATAGAACTATAAACTCCAAGATATAATCTGGTTTGATCCATATTTGTTCCCAAACTTACATAATAAGAAGATTGAGACCCAAAATTATAATCAGTTTCTATAATACTGAAATCATTTAATTTACAATCTGAACGTACTTTAGTGTAAGCCAAAACCCCTCTGTTTGGAGGTGGAGATTCTTCGTTCCTAGCAAGATCAGTAAATACAACGCTTCCTGTTAAATCGGAGATTTCATTTCCCATATACGCCTGAATACCTGTAAGTGCCGTTGCTCCAAATCTATCTGGTCTAGAATCTTTATGATAGTAGCAGGTGAGAGGCAGAAGTCGTTGCACAGAAGTTTTCACTGCTTCATCGTAATAAGCGATTGTTTTCATATCTAAAGTTGAGTTATCAGAGCAATTCCTTATTATAGCAGTAGGAAAATCACCTTCCCATCCTCGCCAGCCAAGATTAATAAAGCCTTCTGGGGCAGATTCAGATTGCATTAGTGATGCCCTAACAATCTCAGTAACCGGTATAGGTTTATATTGAAGGAAGGAGAAGATTGACTCTACCAGATCCTGACCGACATTTCCAACATATTTGATATACATATCATAAAACCTTTGAAATGAGATTCCAGGTATATTACGTACACCTTTGGCGATTACTGTAAGTGTTTCCTGAATAGGTATAGGAAGTTCATTAAAACGTGTAACAACAGGGGGATTATCGGTTGACGTATTCTTAGCTATATCAATTTCAAGTATTTTCCCTGCGAGTTCCATATCATCCTGACTTAAATTAAATGGATCATAACCTGATCCTCCATCTCCAGTTGTTAAAACAAGTTTTCCTGTTTCTGGTGAAAAGTTTAAGCTATTGACACCATTATGATTTAAAAAAGGTCTTCTTAGATTAAGTAATGCCCGCTTTCTCTGTGGTTGTCTACCTAATTGGAAAATCCATTCTTCTACTGTATCAATATGATCATATTGTGTTTCTCTATTAGACCACGTTAGATTTAAAGTACTAGAATCGCACGGATTTGGTTGAAATGAATGAGGAAGAGCACCGGGACCTTGCGTTCCAGCTAATGAATAATGAAGATAAAACAAACCATTATTATTAAATTCAGGATGGAATGCTAGACCTAATAATCCTCGTTCATCGTAACCACCAGTAGAAACACCGAGTGCTATGATTTGAGAGCGAATATCTAGAAAAACCTCCATAACTCCATTTCCAATATAAAAAATCTCCCCTATCTGGGTAGCGATAAATAGCCTTTCAATGGAGTCTCCTGGAAGTATAGCTGTTTTTAAAACAGTGGGTAGATTTATATTAGTAACCATAGGTTGTAAATGAACTTTAACTTTTTTCATCTAACCTCATCCTTCTTATTACTTTCTTTTATATGATTATGTTTAGAATTAAGCTATTATACCAAGTAGGTTAGGGGAGAATATTAATGGAAATATCCAGTCAAGTTTTGAGGAAGAATTAGAAACCTTGCATTTATCCAATATTTTAGAGGGATTAGGCAATCGAGAACAATAATAATTCTACGTTATCTTCAGCAGATTACACAGGATAATTCAAAAGTAATCATGCAGATGGTAACGTAGGCATATAAAAAGATGTAAGTATATCTCATGAATTTATGAGATTAGTAGAATCAGGGTAATATTTACATAACTATCAAATATATTAGGAGGAAAAAATTATGAGCAAAAAAACAATCGGTATAGTAGTAGGAAGTTTAAGAAAAGAATCTTTTAACAAATCAATTGCAAATTATGTAGCATCAGTGATACCGGCAGAATATGAAGTGAAATTCATTGATATTAGTGATATTGATATGTTTAATCAAGATTTAGAGAGCAATCCACCTGCGTCTTGGAAACGTTTAAGAGAAGAGGTTAAAGCTGCTGATGCTTACCTTTTCTTTACACCAGAATATAACCGTTCCATTCCTGCGGTTTTAAAAAATGTATTAGATGTAGCTTCTAGACCATACGGACAAAATGTATGGGCACATAAGCCTGCAGGAATTGTAAGTGTGTCAATGGGAGGTCTTGCGGGTTTCGGTGCAAACCATCACTTAAGACAAACACTTTCGTTTTTAGATGTATATCCATTGCAGCAACCTGAAGCATATATTGGAAATGTAATGGGCTTACTTGATGAAAAAGGAAATTTAGTAAACGAAGATACTAAAGGATTCTTAAAATCCTATGTAGATGCTTTTACAGCTTGGATAGAAAAATTCTAAAATAATAATAAGATAAAGTGATGCAAGAGGCAAATAGAATTAATTTTCTATTTGCCTCTTGTGCATTTAACGCATATTAGACAAGCTTTTGTGTAATTAATTCCATAAATCTGCACATACTAATAAAAATTCCAATCAAGAGGTGATAGTATGGCAGTTGCACATAAGAGCGCAATCAGCGTAGGTTTATTATATATACCTGTTGGCTTATATAAGACAACACGTGACATAGGTATATCATTTAATCAACTTTGTAAAGATACACATGAACGGATTAAGTATAAGAAGATATGCCCTTCTTGTAATAAAGAGGTAAGTAGTAATGATATAATAAAGGGCTATGAATTCGAAGATGGAAAATATATTACCTTCACAGAAGATGAATTAGAGAATATCAAGTCAAAGCGAGATAAGACAATTCACATTGAACATTTTGCAAAGATGAGTGATATTGATTCAATTTACTTTGAAAAAAACTATTATGTAATTCCAGAAGCAGGTGCAGAAAAGGCATATGAATTATTAAGACAAGCTCTTCTTAATAAAAACGAAGTTGCAATAGCTCAAACAGTTTTTACTACGAAGGAAGAATTACTTATTCTTTATCCTACGACAGAATGCATTATAGCGAAGATGTTATTTTATCAAGAAGAGATACAAGAGATTCCAAAATCAATCACCAAAGTAGAAATCTCCAATGAGGAGATGGGTATGGCCAATACCATGATTGACACAATGACTAAAGATTTTAATATATCTTCTTATCATGATGAGTATCAAGAAAAATTAAGAAATGCTATCACGCAAAAGATACAAGGTCAAGAAATTGTAAGTAGCGATAACAGTAGACCGAATAATGTAATTAATCTTATGGAGGCATTACAAAAAACTGTTGAGCAAGCCAAGAAAGGTACTGCGTAATGGATATATTCGAGGCAAAGGGTATTAAGCCTATGCTTATATCGGAACAATTAGAACCATATGATGATCTAGATAGTATCTTTGAATTAAAACTAGATGGAATTCGCTGCATAGCATATTGTAGCGACAGTACTGATTTGAGAAATAAACGAGACATGAAATTACTACCAAGGTTTCCTGAGCTTAAGGATATTAATAAAAATTGTAAAGAGAAGTGTATATTAGATGGAGAACTAATCGTCGTAAAAAATGGTGTTCCAGATTTTTATGAACTTCAAAGAAGAACATTAATGTCTGATCCATTTAAGATACAATTAGCCAGTAGTAAATATCCAGCTAGTTTTGTTGCTTATGATATATTGTACTATAAGGACAAAGAAGTAACTAAGCTACCGTTATTAGAACGAAAAAGTATATTATCTAATGTAGTAGAGGAATCAGAGCAAATATCCGTATCTCGTTATGTAGAGAAAAATGGGATACTACTTTTTGAATTAGCAAAGAAGCAACAACTCGAAGGAATTGTTGGTAAGAAAAAAGCGAGTTTATATTGGTTTGATAAGAGAACAAAGGACTGGATTAAGTGTAAGTTGATGAGTTCCGATGATTGTGTCGTTTGTGGTTATATAGAAAAAAGTAATAACATGACAAGTTTGGTACTTGGTCAATATAATAATGAAGGAGTTTTGATTTATAAAGGGCATGTTACTCTAGGAGTCAGTCTTAGAATTCTAAATCAACAAAATTATACTATTATTGACTATAGTCCCTTTGGAGATATCCCAAAAGGGAATGAAGATGCAAAATGGTTAGAGCCCAATCTTGTATGTGTTGTTGAATCGATGCCAAGTGATAAAGAATCTTTTAGACAACCCGTGTTTAAGGGATTTAGAAATGACAAAACAGCGAGAGAATGTACAATCGAAGAAAAGTTATAGATTCACACAAAAAATAATAAGAAACCTCGAGACATCTTATCGAACGGTTCCCTATCAGGTAGACAGGGATTGTTCAATAAGAAGTCTCGAGGTTTCCTTCTATGTATGCATATAAATCTTTAAAGAATATTCTCTTGGAATTATCGTATAGATTTATAGTGAGCTAAATTTGATAACATCTAACAACTTAAAAAATAATCGACCACATCAGCAGTGATATGATACAATAGATAATATAAAAGTAGTTTAATTCAATTAATTAAGTTTACATAAGAATAGAATAATCGAGAAAAGAAGGTAATAGTATGAATAAAATGCCTGCATTATTTGTCGGACACGGTTCTCCAATGAATGCAATTGAAGAAAATCAATTCGTTGAAGAATGGAGAGCGCTTAGTAATAAAATTCCTAAGCCAGAAGCGATATTGTCAGTTTCTGCACATTGGTTTACAGATGGTACTAGGGTAATGAGTTCTGAGACTGCAAAAACAATTTACGATATGTATGGTTTTCCAGAGGAGCTTTATAGAGTAGTCTATAATGCGAAAGGCTCCCCACATTATGCAAAAGAAGTGAAATCAATGATTAGTAGGGAGGTTATGATAGATAATTCTTGGGGGTATGACCATGGAACATGGTCCGTTCTTCACAGAATTTATCCTGAAGCTGATATTCCTGTTTTCCAACTTAGCGTGGATAGAAATGCAACTGCAGCTCAACATTATAGAATGGGTCAAGAACTTTATAAACTTAGAGAACAAGGTGTATTAATATTCGGTAGTGGAAATGTAGTTCACAATTTAGCGAAAATCGACTGGAATAAAGAGAATGAAGGATACTCTTGGGCAGAAGAATTTGACAACTATATTAGTGAGAATATCTTGGTGCGAAAGGACCAAAATGTTATAGATTATCAAAAAGCTGGAAATTCTGCTTCACTAGCATTTACCACAATGGATCATTTTGCCCCATTGTTATACGTCTTGGGAGCAACAAACAACCAAGACAAGATCACAGTATTTAACAAAGCATACGCATTGGGTTCTCTTTCTATGACTAGTTATTTATTTGAATAATTAGACCCAACTATAATAAATTACACCTCCCCATATTAGATATTTAATCGAATAGGGGAGGTGCAATTCATGAGTCTATCGTTTTTATTATTAGTTTATTATGTTTAAGTTCTCTAAATCAGATATATTAAAGAATATTTCATCATCTACAAACTTATATCTTAACTCAGTACCATATACCGTGTTATCTTTATAGTTTGTTTCAAATTCTAATTGGTATAAGTAATCAGTAAGTCCGGAAATAGAATTTTTTCTACGTCTGTATATGCCTATCTGGTCATCATAAATAGTTAAAAATATATCATAAACACTATCTAAGGTTTCTTCACCAATCCATAGCTTCATTTTTCTTTAGTTTTTTATAAGATACTGTAATTTCTTGAAAATCATCATTCAACCCACAATTTACAGTATATTTATTTGCGGATAACCTTTTCTTAACAGTTATCTTGCATGAGTATTTTTTCTTATTATTAGTTGTAATTGCGGTTATAGTTGCAGTACCAGAACTCTCTGCAGTTACTTTACCGTTAGATACGGATGCAATCGATTTATCACTTGTCTTCCAAATAATCTTACTTTTAGTACCAGTTAACTTTAATTTAATAGATTCGGTAACATATAAGGTCGCCTTAGTTTTATTTAATTTCACTGAAGCAGCTTGTACATTCACATTTGGTATTAATACTGATACAACCATTAGTAATATCAATAAACTTGATATAATTCTTTTTTTCATAACTCCACCTCTTATTGTATGTAATGTTTATATTGTACCATTATATACCAAAAGTTACAAGGTTAGTAGGCAACAATGGTATCTCTTTAAATGAATACTATGGAAATCAATAAGGAGAAACAAAAGATAACTAGCTATTGCTAATTACATAGAATAATACTAATATATTATGTGGATAATAGAATAAATTATCTGAAACTATTCAGAATCTATGGAGAAGCAGCCAAATGATAAAAAAATCTAAGTTAACAAGTCCAAGATATCAGCAAATAGCTACGGATATTGCGGCTAAAATAGTAGATAGGAAATACAAGGAAGGAGATAAGATATATGCTCGTTCTTCTATAGCAAGTCAGTATGGGGTTTCTGCCGAAACTGCAAGAAGAGCGATTAGTATCTTAGTTGACCTTGATATTGTTGAGAGTACAAAAGGCAGTGGAGTAGTCATTAAATCCCACGAAAAGGCAGTCCAATTTGTTCATCAGTACAATGATATACAAACCATTAATGATTTGAAAAAAGATATCATGGGGAGTGTTGACAGACAATTAAAAGAGATTGACTACTTCAATGAAAGTTTAACAAAATTAATTGATAAGATGGATAGATATCGTTCAAGCAATCCTTTTGTACCTTATGAAATTGAAATCACAGCAGATACACCTCTGATAAACAAAACTATTTCTGAAATGAATTTTTGGCATAATACATCGGCAACTATTATTGCCATTAAAAGAAATAATGAGTTGTTAAGATCTCCTGGTCCTTATACTGCATTTTTGCAAGATGATATTGTATATTATGTTGGGGATGAAAAGAGTACAGAGAGAGTTTATAATTTCATTTATCCGCAGAGGTTAGAAGAAGAGTAGTTTGGGTTAGAAGAGTTCATTATATACAGCAAAAATCTGATTTAATGATCAAATATATATTCCGCAAATTAAGGATATATTTGATTATTTTATCAGATTTTTTTGTGTAAATACAACTACATAAAACAGGTTTTCTATAGCAACCTAAAATTTAACAATTTGACAAAGCAACAACTTTAGTATAACATAAGGTTGTTACTATTAAAAAATTTGAAGTACTGTTATCGAAATAAAGGGAGGTAAAAGTATGATAAAATTTGAAAATGTTACAAAGACATATAAAGATAAAACGATATTAAAGAATATATCGATTGAAATTGAGAGAGGAAAATTAGTTGCATTTATCGGAGCAAGTGGGTGTGGAAAAACGACTACATTAAAGATGATTAATCGATTAGTAAAACCATCATCTGGACGTATCTACATTAATGGCGAAGATATTGAGAAAAAAGATGTAATAAAATTACGACGTAATATGGGGTATGTTATTCAACAAACAGGATTGCTTCCACATATGACAGTGAAGGAGAATATCGAATTAATTCCTAGAACTGAAAAATACGATTCCAAAGCTATAATTGAAACAACAATTAGATTAATGGATATGGTAGGTCTTAATCCAGATGAATATCTAAATCGTTATCCAGTTGAATTAAGTGGTGGGCAGCAACAGAGAGTTGGAGTAGCTAGAGCCTTTTCGACAGATCCAGATATCATATTAATGGATGAACCATTCTCAGCACTTGATCCAATAACTCGTACTGGACTCCAAGATGAGTTAGTGAATTTACAATCGCAATTGAAGAAAACTATTGTGTTTGTTACACATGATATGGATGAGGCTGTAAAAATTGCAGATATGATTTGTATTATGAAAGATGGTGAGATACTTCAATACGATACACCAGAAAATATTCTAAAAAATCCAAAGAATGAATTCGTGTCAGAATTCGTTGGTAAAAACCGAATATGGGCTTCGCCAGAGTATATTAAGGCGGAAGATATTATGATTGATTCACCAGTTACTTGCAGTGCCAATATGACAGTGCTTCGTTGTGTGGAAAGAATGCGTTCCTATAAAGTGGATAGTTTAATGGTAGTTGAAAACAAAACCAATAAACTATTAGGCATAGTGAATGCAAAACAATTACAAAGACAGGTTGACAGGACACAAGAAGTAGGTAAGATTATGAATACGGATTTCTTAGGAGTTCGTTTGGAAGATAACATAGTTCACATATTAAAAGTAGTAGATGATAATAACGTTTCTAACATTCCAGTATTGTCTGATGAGAATATTCTCCTAGGTCTAATCACTAAGAGTAGCTTAGTAACAACATTAAGCCAACCTTATTTAGAGGAAGAGGAGGTATTAGTATAATATGAATTTCATAAATTATATAATCCAAAACAAAGATCAAATTTTCTCCTTAACAATAGAACACATTAAGCTTACGGCAATTGCTGTTGGTTTTGCTATCCTAATTGGTGTACCACTAGGTATTTTAATTAGTTATGTGAAGAAATTAAACAAACCCATATTGGGAGTAGCCAATGTTATTCAAGCAATACCAAGTATGGCGCTATTAGGTTTTGCAATACCGTTCCTGGGAATTGGAACGTTACCTGCTATCGTTATGGTTATACTGTATTCCTTATTACCTATTATAAAGAATACCTATACGGGAATTCAAAGTATTAATCCCGATATTATAGAAGCTTCAAAGGGGATAGGACTTACGAAATTACAAATCCTTACTAAGGTGCAAATTCCATTAGCGCTTCCAGTCATTATGGCAGGAGTAAGAATTTCGGCAGTTACTGCAGTAGGTCTTATGACAATGGCAGCTTTTATCGGTGCTGGAGGACTTGGTTTCCTAGTATTCTCTGGTATTAGAACTGTAAATAATAATCAGATTTTAGCTGGTGCTATACCTGCATGTATTTTGGCTTTATTTGTAGATTATCTAGTAGGATTAGTAGAAAAGCTAGTGACTCCAATCAGCTTACAAAAGACTGTAAATTCCAAAGAAAAACAAAAGCAACAAAGAAAGATACAAAAGGGTATACTGTCTGCAACAGCAATTCTTCTTATTATTACTTTTGTAGTGTCAGGATTATCTAGTATGAATAGATCGAATAAAGTGATTAAGATTGGTAGTAAAGATTTTACCGAACAACATATATTGGCAAACATGTTCTCTGATTTAATTGAAGAAAAAACAGATATTACTGTAGAGAGAAAGATTAACTTAGGTGGTACACAGGTATGTTTCTCTGCACTTAATTCAGGAAGCATTGATATGTATTTTGATTATAGTGGAACTGTCTATGGAGATACACTTAATTATCCACCAAGTACAGATATGGAAGAGGTATATAATACAGTAAAGGAAGATTTAAAAGAGCAATATAACATAGATGTATTAGAACAGATGGGATTTAATAATACGTATGTAGTCGCAGTTAAAGAAGAAACAGCTAAACAGTATAACTTAAAATCAATTAGTGATCTAAAAAATGTTGCATCTCAATTGACAGCAGGAACCACTTTTGAATTCTTAAACAGAGAAGATGGATTATTAGGTCTTACAAAACATTATGGATTTCAATTTAAGGATACACTTGGTTTAGATGGTGCTACAAGATACTTAGCATTAACTAATAACGAAACAGATGTATTAGATGCCTTTTCAACAGATGGATTACTTAAGAAGTTTGATTTAGTAACATTAGAAGATGATGAAAATTTCTTCCCACCATATTATGCAATCCCAGTAGTAAGGGATGATATTGTAGAAGAATATCCGGAGATAGTTCCTATTATAGAGGAATTAGGTTCTAAGTTAACAGATGATATCATGATGGAATTAAATTATAAAGTCGATGAACTTCAAATGGAACCAGATGTAGTTGCTAGAGATTTCTTAGTTGAGAATGGTTTTATAGAAGATTAATTATAGCAATATTTCATTTATAATAAGTGCAACTGTATCAGTAGTATCTATATCATATGTATTTATAGTTTCTGGTGTCTTTCTTATGATTGTTATGTTCTCCCTTTCAATAAGTATGAATTTTGGAGTTAAGGAAGAAAGATAGCCAAGTGAAATCTTAATATTAAGAAAAGAAATTAAGAATTATCACAAATTGACATTATAGGACAACTGGGATATAATAAATCCTAATAAATAGAAGCTGATGTTTTTATCACCGGATAGAAACATTATTAAGGCATTCAAGAGTAAGCTGCAGGTACGGTGTTATTACACTATAAGGCTTATTTTTGGATGCTTATTTTTTGGAGGTTAATATGCTAATTAATAAATACGATTATTTGCCAGAAGGGGCTATACAGATACGAAAAGAAGTGTTTGTAGAAGAGCAAGGATTTACTATGGAGTTTGACGTAATTGATGACTATGCAACTCATCTGGTTTGCTATGAAAATTCTTTACCAATAGCCACTTGTCGATATTTTTGGAATGAAGAAATAGGCTCATACGTTATAGGGCGTATAGCTGTGGGAAAGAATTATAGAGGTAAGAAAATTGGTGCATGTATTTTAAAAGAAGCAGAAAAACAAATACGAGAAATTGGTGAGAAAAAGGTAAGCCTATCAGCACAGCAACGAGCAATGGAATTTTATGAAAAGCAAGGGTTCATTGCTATGGGGGAGACTTATTTGGATGAAGATTGTCCTCATATATGGATGTACAAGTTATTAGAGGATAAAAATGATTAATCTCTTTAGAATGGAACTAATGTTTTAATATTGAAAGTGAGAAGAATATGTATTTAATTTCTATATATTTTGATGAGAATACGGATAATAAAATCAGACGGCTTGTACACAAGGTAGCTGAAAAAAGCGGGAATCATTATATGGAAGAAGCCAAAGTACCACCACATATAACGGTTTCTGCATTTGAAACCGATCAAGAGAACAAAATAATCGAATTATTCGATAGTAAGATCCAAGAAATCAAGTGTGGTAAGTTACAATGGGTTTCTATTGGGGTTTTTAATCCGCATGTAATTTTTTTATCTCCAGTATTAAATGAATATTTGCATAATCTTTCGGTATTAGTGAATGCAACAGTTTCCTGTATTGATCGGGTATCAATTAGCCGATTTTATTTACCATTGCAGTGGATGCCACATACTACGATTGGTAAAAAGTTATCAGTAGAAGAAATGCTTATGGCATTTAAGACGTTACAGAATAATTTTAGAATGTTTGATGGAACAGTCACTAAAATTGGTTTAGCAAAAACGAATCCATATAAGGAGATAAGAAACTGGGATTTGAAATAGATAATTAAAAATGAAGAATGAAGAAAGAAATGTCTGCCAATAAATAGATAGAATGGTAGGCATTTTTTTATCTAATTTTAATTATTTTTAATAATTGTCCATATTTTAAATAATTGTCCATTCCATTAGTATTAAAATGATTGTATTATCTAATGTAGTTAGCAAAGACTAACCAGAAATAGTCTGGGCTTATATGTAAGACCTTGAAAGGAGTATTGTTGTTAATATGACAGACAAATCTAAAGTTTCTGCAAGACGCTTTCGCTTGGTAATTATAAGTTTGGTTGTTATCCTGGTAATATCGTTTTTATTTACCTTATGTTTAGGTGCCATGAAGATATCTCCAAGTAGCACATTCCATATAATCATGGATAAATTATTCGGAATTTCACCAAGTACAGCGAATATGCCAACAGAAGCAGAAATGAACATAATATGGAAAATTCGTTTTCCAAGAGTATTACTCTCTTTATTCGTTGGTGCTGGGCTTGCACTTTGTGGTGGAGTTATGCAAGCTACTGTACAAAATCCTATGGCGGAGCCTTACATATTAGGAATTTCCTCTGGGGCATCTCTTGGAGCAACCTTCGCCATATTTATTGGTTTTGGAGTAGGGACTGCATTTGGTGCGTTTGTAGGGTCAATTGCCGCAACGGTAGCAGTATTATCATTGGCTTCTTATGGAAATCGTATGACTTCTGCCAAGCTAGTACTATCAGGAATGGTTATAAATGCGTTATTTAGCGCGATTTCCAATTTCATAATTTCGTTGGCTGGGGATTCGGAAGGTACAATGTCTATTAAGTTTTGGACAATGGGTTCGCTAACACGTGCAAAATGGGACAATATCGGACTACCAATCATCGCTGTTGTTTTATGTAGTATCTTTTTCATTACGCAGTATCGTATCCTTAATACCATGCTAGCTGGTGACGAAGCAGCCATTACATTGGGGATTAATTTAAGTCTATACAGAAGATTGTATATGGTCGTTGTTTCATTACTTACTGGTATACTTGTTGCAACTTGTGGAATTGTTGGGTTTGTTGGGTTAATTATTCCACATATTGTGCGCTCACTAGTTGGTGCAGATCATAGAAGGTTAATAATAACTTCCTTACTGGCGGGTGCCATATTCTTGATGTGGGCGGATGCCATTGCTAGAATTCTTATACCGAATGCAGAGTTACCAATTGGAATTATAACGGCATTGGTTGGAGCACCATTCTTTGTATACATTCTAGTAAGAAGAGGCTATGGCTTTGGAGCAAACAATTAGAGTGGAGGTTAGTGTGAAAGATGAATCTTTCACACGCGAATTTGTGCTGACGTCCAAATTCGCAGTGTTTCGACAAAATGGAGGTTATTATGGACTTAACAGTAAAAGATCTAAGTGTCAATCTTGGTGAAAAAGAAATTGTAAAAAAGGTTTCTTTGATGACAAACGACAATTCTTTTGTTGCTCTACTTGGTCCCAATGGAAGTGGAAAATCCACATTATTGCGCTCGATATATAGAGTTTTAAAACCAAGTGGAGGAATTATTTTAATAGATGGGAAAGATTCCACGCAGATAACGAACAAGAAATTAGCAAAAGAAATGGCGGTTGTAGCACAATTTAATAATATGAATTTTGATTTTACCGTAAGAGAAATTGTAATGATGGGGCGAACACCTCATCTGAATATGTTACAAGCCGAAAGTACTAAAGATTATGCAATTGTAGATTCAGCACTTGAAAAGGTAGGAATGAAACAGTATGGCAATAGAAGTTACGCCTCACTTTCCGGTGGTGAAAAGCAACGAATTATGTTAGCAAGAGCCATTGCACAAGAACCTAAATTGTTAATTCTAGATGAGCCGACCAATCATCTTGATGTCAGATATCAATTACAAATTCTTTCGATAGTTAAGGATTTGGGGATTAATGTATTAGCAGCGTTGCATGATTTAACGTTAGCTTCTCAATTCTGCGATTACTTATATCTATTAAAAGATGGTGAAATAGATTCACAAGGTAAACCAGATGACGTTCTAACGAAAGAAACAATAAAAAGAGTTTATGAGATTGACTGTGAAATTATCAAAGCACCAAATACAGATGGGGTATTAATTAGTTATTACCCACCTAAGATTTCATCGTAAATAAATAAAAACAAAATAAAAGGAGATTATTATGAAGGAAAATATTTACAAACTTACTGCTTCAACTTTACTAGTTGCAATATTAGCAACAGGATGTGCTAAAACATCTAATACGGATTCATCTACAGGTAATAATTCTAATAATGCAGCGACAGAACAGGCGACAGATGAAACTGCTGGCACTGAAGAAACAACAGAAACTACTGATTCTAGTGAAACAGTATATCCATTAACAATTGATGCTTATGGGCCAGATGGAGAGAAGTATACACAAACATTTACAGAGGCTCCATCAAAAGTAATTACTAATAATCCTTCTTCAACAGACTTATTATTAGAACTTGGCCTTGAAGATAAAATTATCGGTATCTTAAAACCTGATAATGCACCTGATGAAAAATGGGCATCAGTTTATGAAAATCTAAATGTATTAGGTGATAAGATGACTATGTCTAAAGAAGTTATTATTGGTGCAGAACCAGACTTTATATACGGACGTACTATGCCATTTACTGATGAATCTATGGGAAATATAAAAGATTTAAATGATATGGGTATCAATGTGTATACTCAACTTGCAAGTAACTTCGTAATTGATCAATCTCTTGATAATGTTATACTAGATGTTCGCAATATTGGTCAGATATTCAATGTATCTGAAAAGGCAAATACATATGCCGATTCTTTACAAACACGTTTAGATACAATAAAAGATAAAGTTTCTAGCACATCTCAAGAAGAACCTGTTAAAGTATTATTCATGGTTACTTATGTTGATGGTACTTTTAACACATTTGGTGCTAATTCAACACTACAAAGTGAAATGTTAAAAACTATTAATGCAGAAAACGTATTAGAAACAGGTACAAGTTCTTTAACAAGTGAGAACCTTGTGTCACTTAATCCTGATGTAATTGTTTATATTAAATCAGACCGTAATGCTGAAACTGATAAAGTGGCTGTCGAAAGTCTTTTAAATGATGAAACAATACAATCAGTACCTGCCATTGAAAATGAAAAAATTATTGAAATCGGTTATGATGAACTTATGGATTATGGTGTAAGAATTTTCGATACATTAGAAACATTATATGATTTCATTTACCAAGAATAAGGAGTCTTTATCTTGAAACATAATATTGAACTTACTACAATTGCAGGAAGGGAATGTTTTGTCTTTCTGCCAGACAACTACGAAGATGAAGAGAAAGCCTATCCGGTAGCATATTTACATGGCGATAAATCTACGTATTCATTGTTAAAAGAGGCTGCTTTCCTTTCTGATATATCTTTTATTATAGTAGGTATAATCTCAGAAAAGCGTTTGGATGACTTAACACCTTGGCCAAGTCCTTCTCTTCACCCAAAGTTTCCGAACTTTGGGGGAAAAGGGGAGGAATATATACAATTTATTGAAACCAAGCTAAAACAGGAAGTAGATCAAAACTATCGGACTCTGACATTGCCAGAATCTACAGGTATTATAGGATATTCCCTTGGTGGTCTTATCTCTATCTATTCTGCTTATCACAGCACAAGTTTTGGCTGCTTTGCAAGTATGTCAGGTTCATTCTGGTATCCAGACTTTGTTCCATACGCTACAAAGCAATCTGTTAGAAATCGTGAAGCTAGATTTTATATGTCAAGTGGCGATAGTGAAGGAGTAGGGCATAAAGATGTAAAAAAGGATGCCGTTACTTATACTAAGCATATCTATGAAAACTTAGTTTCAGATGTAAGCTCATCTAATGTAACAATTACTTGGGATGAAGGTGGGCATCATGCAAATACGTATGAGCGATATCAAAATGCATTACGTTGGTTAAATAATAATCTTAAAAAAGACTAGATTATTACGGATATGTAATTATAGTTAAAATAATAGAGTAGCAAGAAGCCTATGAAAATGTTTCATTAAGACATTATCATAGGCTTTTTGTTATGTTTTCATTGTAAGAAGAATAGTCTTAGAAGTAACATGATTTATTATTATGAATAATATAACAATATAAAGTTGACAATAATGTATGTCGTACAGTATACTGAGTTTGAGGTGATAATACATGGATTCAAAGAATGAACTAGTCAGTTCACTTACAGTAGAATTAAAAAGAGGTACATTGGTTCTTTTAGTACTAAGTCAGCTTAGTACATATGAATATGGGTATTCACTTGTGCAAAAGTTAGAGAAGAAGAACGCCCCAATAGAAGCGGGAACGCTTTATCCATTATTGAGAAGATTAGAAAAACAGAAGCTTTTAATTAGTAAATGGGATACGAGTGAAAGTAGACCACGTAAATTTTATACATTAAGTGAAGAAGGAAAAGAAGTTTATAAGCAACTTAAAACGGAGTGGAGAGCAATGTCAAATTTAATGGAGGAGTTATTAAAGGAGGATGAGAATAATGAATCTAATTGATCGTTATGTATATGCTGTTACGAAACATTTTCAGAAGGATACCAGAGAGGAGGTTGGCAAGGAACTTCGTGCTAATATAGAAGATATGCTTCCTGAAAATTATACAGATAAAGACGTATATCAGGTATTAGAAGAACTAGGAAGTCCACGAAAGCTGGCTAATGAATACAATCCCCAGAAGAGGTATTTAATCGGACCGGGATATTATGATGATTATTTATCTATACTAAAATTAGTAATAGGTATCTGTGTAACTGTATTTGTTGGGATTGCAATACTTGATTTTGCTTTTGAACCACCGGTTGATGGTTATACTTATAATAATCTTCTTATGGTATTTGTAGATTTAATATCAGCAGTTTTTGAAGGAGCAATACAAGGTGCTTTATGGGTTACTCTAGTATTTGTAATATTAGAGCGGTCAGGGGTAGAATCGGGGCAGGTGTTATTTAGCTATAAACAATGGACCCCTGATGATTTGCCGGAATTTCCAGTGGATTACAAAAAGAAGATATCTCGTAGTGAGACTGTTTTTTCAATGTTCTGTACGTTACTCTTTACTGCACTTATATATGTAAAGCCACAGCTTATTGCATTATATGCTAAAGATGATAATGGAGTTTTGAATCCAACACCATTATTTGATGTTGATAGATTACAATCCTATTTGGCTATATTCTTTATGTTCTTAATAGTCCAGTTTGGAATATTTATCTGGAAGTATATTGCTGGAAGCTGGAACTTGCCATTAGCTATAGTGAATGCAATCTATAATGTGGCCTTTTGCATTCTTATTATTGTAATGTTAAGCGATCATGCCTTATTAAACACGGAATTTTTTTCAAAAATCGCTGAGTATACGAACGGTACACCTCTAGAGATATCAGCTTGGATGGATACAAGTAAAATGGTATTTGGTGTTGTTTTAATTGTTATCAATATTTGGGATAGTATTTCGTCAATTATTAAAAGTTTGAGTAGAACGAGTAATTAAAAGCTTAATGGAATAACTCAGTAATGTGTTATATCCATATAAAATCCTCATAAATGTCCTTTATACTTTCGTTATTAGTAAGGTATGGAGGACATTTTATTATGGATAAAACTTGGCTAATGTTATGCCGAACTATGTTTGGTATAACATGTTCACATATAAATATGTGCAAATTGCAAAGATTAAATATTATTCTTTACTTGACTTGGAGAATAACCAACATGCTTTTTGAAAATTCGACTGAAATATAAGGGGTCTGAATAACCCACCAATGCAGCCACTTCTTGTACCGAATAATCGCCTTCTTTTAGAAGTTCAATTGCCTGTTCTAATCGATATTCAATAAGATAATTGATTGGTCTAATTCCCATGTATTGATAGAATAAGTAGCTAAGTTGATCTGGTTTTTTACCAGAGTATTCAGCTAGAGTTTTTAGAGTAATATTCTTTTGATAAGAGTTGTGTATATAATCAACCACTTCTTTTATTAATTGTTGGTTGGTCTTTACACTGCTGTTCAAATACTCTGCAAATATAGTTTCAAATGCTTGGTCTAGCAACTGTTCGGTTTGATAGGTTGACTTAAGTGATTTCTTTTGACTTAGCTTAACAACATTTTCTAAGATGTCAATTATCTTCTCTGCATTATCTAATTCAATATCAAATAAGATTTTACTATTACTATCATAATATAAGTTTATATGGTGAAATGGTTCATCTCCTAAAACTTCAAATTCTAACTGTTGTCCAGGACAACCGTGAATCATCTTTCCACGCGTCGCAACAAAGGCACGATCACCAAAGTGAATTATGCCTTTTCCACTAATGGGAAAGATAAAAGCTCCTTTCGTAGTCAAATATTGCATATGGTTTTCGTTTGGTAATCTACAAAACTTGCTTACGTTTGATATGTTAATGGAGTTACACGCATATTCCTTGGCCAATTCTTTTAATAAAATGAATGAATTTTCCACAAGTATCCCTCCCTAATTTAAATTACTATCTTATAGATAGATATGTAGTTAGTAGATACTAACTATAAAATAATATCATAAATAGGGTGAAACTTCAAATGGTAAATTTAATGGTTAACTTGCTTAAGTTCAACGTAACTGATTATATTTGTAAATTAAAATAAAATATTGACGAAATTAGAGTCACCATGTCGAATCAGTGCATATAATACATTATATTGATGAGTTAAACAATCGATAATTATTATTAATAGAAAGGTTAGATTAACCATGACACAACAAAAAAATTATCCAGTTACACGTTGCCAGGCTATTACAAATCTTATTGATTCTGTTGCTAAGGAGCAAGAAGCATTAGCAGATATATTGGAAAAAGTGAAACACAAACCAGGTTATGGAAAAGATTCCGAATGTTATTCAGATTTTACAGATGATAGTACTTCAGATACAAGAAATAAAGAAGATAAACAGCTGAAATTAGTAAATGCAGTTGCACGTATTGAGTTTATATTAGCATTTAAGACTTCTATCTTCCTTGATTGTGCTTGTCCTAATGAGGGCTGCAAAGAACACAGAAAACACGATTAAATAAGATAAGTATAGAATATGAACTCTACGGATAGAAATCAATGTATTATGATGTGAAGCACTCTTGGTAGTTGAAATAATATCTTCCCGTATTCTATGAATACGGGAAGATATAGAGTTAACTTCCGTCAATATAAAGCAAAACCGATTTGAACCTTTGGAAGAGTAACAATGTGTAATTAAGTGATTAAGATGGGGGTTAGATAATATGTTGAAAGTAGAAAGAAAAAAAGCATTAGTGTTAAGTGCTATCCATGGTTTTAGAGGAATTGCATATGACGGATTCTGGTTTTATTTAACAGTAGATGATGAGAACATAATAGCAAAATGCGACGATTCTTTTAATCAGATAGAATGCTATGAGACATGTAGATGTTATACTTATATTTGTTATGATTCAAATGATAATTGCTTCTGGGCAAGCGATCGTGAGGACTCATCATGTATATACAAGTTAAATAATTTGTTTGTAGAGATAGATAAACTTGATATTTCAGTACCTGGGGTTAGAGGGAGAAATGTAAATGGTATTTCTCATAATTGTAGATCTAATAAGTTATTCATTTCTTTTTCAAATGCGATAGTATGTATGGATAAATATTCTGTAAACGGATGCAGTATTTTATGTAGTAGCTGTAACAGGAGAATACATGGTGTGACAGATATCTTCTCATCTGACATTTGTTTTGGTATAACAAGACCAAGACAAGAAATTCGAATATCTTCCTTGCGTGGTAGTTTAATTAAGAGGATTCGAGTTCCTTCCTGTTTTCGTATTGAATCAATGGTTTCGGTTTCAAATGTTAGGCATTACGGTAAAAGCCACCTTTATGTTTTATTAACGAATAGGAATGGTGAACAATTTGTTATGGAATTCTTAGTGGAGGATTGTATTATGTGTGAACGTGAAAGATGTTGTACTGAAGCACTAGATTCGATTGCCTCAGAAGAAGCTATGATTGCACATTGTCTTAAAGAAGAAAGCGAAAGACTAATAAATATTATACATTCTTCCAACAACGAGTGTGAAATTAATACTGCAATGACATTATTATGTAGATTAATTAATAGAGCAGCAAATCAAGAAATAAAATTAACTGATAAGTTACTCAAGTTGATGGAACACTGCGATTTTTGTAATAAGATGTGCTCAAGTGAAGACGATGATTAAGGATAATAAAAAGCCACAAGATAGAGATTTTAGCTCTACTTGTGGCTTGTGTTATTATTAGCCCGAATATCATCAAGTAAGATGTTAACCCTTAGTGTAGGTATTACACTCTGTATCATGACAGTCACAAGCTGAACCACATGAACAGACATCAACATTGTCTGCATGGCATGAACAATTTTCATTATAGGTACAATCGTGAGCTTTGCATGATATATTCGTTTCAGGAAAACCAGAGCCACTACAATTAGAAGTTCCTGAAGATTCGATGAAACTGCTGCAACAAGTGTTCTCTCTAGTTGCTCCACCAGATACATCGATAGTATTGAGATTACATAATTTAGAATCGTTATGTCTACAATTATAAACGGTACATGATAAACTTGGCATAGGATACCTCCTTAAATTTATTTGCATAAATAGTATAACCAAGGGATTGAAAATTATGCTAACAGTTGACCTAAACGGATTATTGGCTATCCTCATGTTTCTTTTCTTGTTTTATTTCCCATTCCAAAACGAATGTCATAAGTATACGTAATATAAAGATCGAAGCTAATATGATCAATTCATCAAAGGATTTAATCAGTACAGTTTTCAATATTTCAGCAGCTAACTTAAATTCTAGGGCAGTAGCAAGTGATGCTGCGAATTGATATTTGATTTTATATGGTTCTTTGGTACGTAGTGCTTTCATGTATGACCAAAATGCTTTGAACCCTCCAATGCTCAATATGATAATACCCATAAGTTCAAAGATGTGAATTAGAATAGGTAGATAAGTTTCAAATAAATATTCCATATATGATCCTTTCGTTTTTATATTCCTAGATGTTATCTTTAACGAAATTTGTATTATTATACAAGGAATACTACTATACGGATTTTCGATTGACAAGTGTCGTTGAAACTTGAATCTTGATGGGATAATTATCAGAGCTATCAATAATTTGTATCAAGCGCTTCACTGCAATTTCACCCATATATTGTTTTGGGACGCTAACCGTTGTTAGTGCGGGTTCTATATAGGTACAAAAAGGCATATCATCAAAACCGATTATGGCAACATCGTCTGGAATATGGTAGCCTTTTTCTTTTAGTGCCTTCATTGCTCCAGCGGCAATAAGGTCATTATCGGCAAAATAGCAACGAGATGGATCTTCACCGCGATTCAGTAAATCAAGCATATCGTGATAGGCTCCGTCTAGAGAGGGAGCTAGTGACAAAACAGGAGATTTAGAGGAAGACATTCCACTTTCACGGATGGCTTTGTAAAAACCATCTGATCGCTCATCAAAATTAACAATTGAATAAGAAGAGTGTAGATATCCCGGTTGAGTTTTTGTTTTTTGAATAATAAAATTAGTTGCTTGATAAGCGCCTTGAAAATTATTAATTAAAATACAATCAAAATTCAAATTATGATAATAAGTATCAAGTACTACAACGGGCTTTTTTATCCTAGTAAAAGGGGAAAAGTCCTCTTTTTTCATTTCTGTCGCTAATAGGATAATACCATCATAGAAAGATAGGCTATTAAATTGGCGTTCAATATCTGCATCTCCATAGAGGTAGCATATATGCAACTGACAATTAAGTTTTCTACAACTTTGTTCGATACTGTCAGTGAGTTGGTTGAAAAAGGGAGTATCGGTAACGACGGCTCCATGTTTTTTAAAAATAATAAATGAAATATTTTTCGTAGTTGTTTTGAATTCATTGAAATTATGTTTACGAGTAAAATCATAACCATATTGTGTAGCAGTTTCTATTACCTTTTTTCGAGTTATAGTGCTGACTCCGGGCTTATTGTTTAGTGCCATAGAAATAGCGGCTTCAGATAAATTCAATATCCTAGCTAGTTCTTTTGATGATATGGACATAATAATGAATTCTCCTTCCTTGGTTTTAAAATGATATCATTATTAAGTAAATAGATTATATAAAATCTTTATGTAAGTTCTATGACTTACTATATGGTATTAAGTAAATTAAGTCAATTATTTAGTTGATTTACTAAATAATTGATTGAAATTAAGTAGTGATATGAATAGAATTAAGATACAGTTTAAAATATAGAAGGTATAAGGAGAATTTTGCTATTATGGAAAAAAAGATGATGGTTTATGAAAGATGGTCTGTAATTGAGTTATCCTTTCATGGAAAAAAGGAAGGAAATCCATTCACAGATTATGAAATAAGGGGTACTTTTGAGTGTGAGAAAGAATCAAAGACAGTATCAGGTTTTTATGATGGAGATGGAATTTATAAAATCCGATTTATGCCATCTTTCATAGGAACGTACCAGTATAATGTGAAAGGGAGTTTTAATGAGGAATGTTTTAATGGAGATTTTCAAGTAGTAGAAGCTGCAGAAGATAAACATGGAATTGTTAAGGTAAATAGAAAATACCATTTTGCTTATGAAGATGGTACGGCTTTTTATCCAGTGGGAACAACCTGTTATGCATGGCTTTTTCAAAAGCCAGAACTTCGAAAACAGACATTAGCTACTCTTAAAGAAGGGTATTTTAATAAAATTCGTTTTTGTATTTTTCCAAAATACTATGATTTTAATCGAGAAGATCCAGAGCTATTTCCATTTGAACGTTTAGCGTGTGATAATCAACAGGAGGGATTATATCAATGGGATTACACTAGATTTAATCCATCTTATTTTAAGGTTTTTGATGAATATCTAGATGAACTTATGAAACTTGGTATAGAAGCGGATATTATATTATTCCATCCTTATGATAGATGGGGATTTTCAAAAATGCCAACTGAAGTAAACGAGGCTTATTTAAAATATGTAATTGCTAGACTCTCTGCATATTCCAATGTATGGTGGAGTATGGCGAATGAGTATGACATTATGAACAATATATCGAACGAGGATTGGGAGTACTATGCTAAAATAGTGGTTGAAAATGATGCTTATGGACATCTTAGAAGTATACATAATTGTGGACCATTTTATGATCATACAAGACCTTGGATAACACATGTAAGTATTCAAAGGCAAGATGTATATAAGTGCGCAGAGTATACAGAGGAATATCGTGAAAAGTATGGTAAACCAGTTGTTCTAGATGAGATTGCTTATGAGGGGGATTTCCCATATGCATGGGGGAATATTAGCGCGCAGGAATTAGTACGACGGTTTTGGGAAGCAACAATTAGAGGGGGTTACGCGACTCATGGTGAAACATATCTTACGGAGGATGAGATTATCTGGTGGAGCCATGGTGGAATTTTGCATGGAGAAAGTGCAGAAAGAATTAAGTTTTTGAGAGGTATATTAGAACAAGTACCAGGAATTGGTTTGAGGAATATTACATGCTGTTGGGATGAAGTTGTGGCTTGTGCAGAAGAAGATGAGAATTATATGATCTTCTATTATGGATTCTGCCGTCCTAGTTATAGAATATTTGAATATCTGGAAGAGGAATGTAAGTATCATGTTGAGATTATTGATACATGGGATATGAAAATTACTGATGTGGGAATTCATGAAGGTAAATTCCGTTTAACGCTACCGGGTAAAGAATATATGGCAGTTAGAATTAGGAAAATAAAATAGATTTGTATAAGATTACCTAGCGTGTATTCTATTAATTCATTATAAAAATATTAAAAGAATATCAAAGGTAATAATCTCATAATGTTAATTAGTAAACATAGATATTGGGGGAATTATAATAGAAAATTCAGGAGATTCTAATGATACAAGAATAGACGTAGAGAAGTACTTTCGTCCATCTAATGAACCTGTACTTAATACTGGTAGTTATAACGCGTTATTTTCTAATTATCTTCAACCGGGAGACTCAATAATAATACCCAAGGATTATATGAATAGTCCAGGGGATACCGTACTCAATTATTTTGGAATATTACGGGAGGCTGCTAATCCAGAAGAAGGAAAATATATTGGTTGTGGAACGATTGGATATGCCACGATCCCTTATCCCTTTGCGTATAATTTTTTATCACCGGAATATAAGAAGAGACTGAGTTATGAACAGTTTGTAGATATGTTTAAGAATATACTACATATTAATTTGATTAAATATAAGGAAGTACCAGTCTATGATAATAAGGAGAATATTGTTAGATATTTTGTTGAAATAGAAGCAATTGAAGGTACTGATAAACAAATGGGAGTGTTTGCTTACTATTATGGTTTTGTTGACTTAATAGAAGAGAATGGAGAATATAAAATAAATAATTTGAAATTCTATGGAGAAAATTATCTATGTGCACCTTATCATGGCTGGTCTTATGATGCAGAAGCTGTTGTCCAGATTGAATATAGTGGCTGGTGTTCTTTAGTCGAAGAGACATTCCAGGCAGTGCAAAAAGATTATGTCAAATATATTTGTTTTATAGGAACAGATGGATATTACTATTGTATAGTATTCTTTCAATTAACGAATGATAATGATATAATAATAGCGCAGTTTAGAATGGATGCTAACGGAGAATGGAAGTTAATACAAATTAATCCTGAAGATTGTATCAAAGAACATGATAAGTAAAATTGAACGAATGGAGATAAACATATGAATGACAAAATATATGAATTTGAAGCACAGATAAAAAAGGTTCCTGATATAGATGGAGCATATGTTGAATTTCCTTATGATGTAAAGCAGGAATTCGGTATAGGAAGAGTGAAGGTGAAAGCCACGTTTGATGGTGTAGAATATGATGGTAGCTTAGTACGTATGAAAACACCGTGTCACATTATCGGACTTAGAAAGGATATCCGGGCGTCGATTAATAAACAGCCAGGGGATATGGTGAAGGTTACGATACAAGAAAGAGAATAAAGGAAGATAAAGAAGGGCTTAAAATAAGTTAAAAGAAAAAAATACAAACAATATAGGAATATATTACTATGGCAATATATTACAAAAAACCTCTGATTTTGTTATAATAGATAATGTAGTGAGAAATGCTTATTTAAATAAAGAGAAGGTATTTTAACTTAAGTATTTTTCATTACAAATAATGTATTATAAGGAGGTTTTTCAATGAAAAATCAAAGAAACAGGCGTATGCTTTATAGCATATGCGCAATTATCCTGAGTGTAGTCATGGTGCTTCTAGATGTAGGTGTAGCGAATAAGTATGTTGCTGCAAGTACTCAAGTAGCAAGTACACAAGTAAGTACACAAGCAGCAAGTACAAATGGCTATGAACTAGTGGATAATATTCAGGATGCATCTATCTTACATTGCTGGAACTGGTCTTATAAGACCATTGAAGACAATATGCAGTTGATAGCTGAATCCGGGTACTCTGCAATACAGACATCTCCAGCAACACAACCTAAGGACTATACTTACAAAGGTGTTGTTGACTCAGAGGTAGGAATACCAGGGTATGGAGGAACAGGTAACTGGTGGAAACTGTATCAACCTGTTACACAAAGTGTTTGCGATAACGGGCAGACATGGCTAGGAACGAAAGAAGAACTTGAGTCAATGTGCCAAACAGCCGAGAAATACGGTATTAAAGTAATTGTTGATATTGTTGCTAATCACATGGGTAACATAACTGGTTGGAAAAATTCACTTTCAGATGTTTCACCTCAAATTGGTGAGTACTGGAACAAAGATATGCTTACGGATGAATCATTCTGGCATATTAATTCATATCAAGTATGGATGAGTGATAGTAGACTTCATTTTACAATGGGCAGTCTTGGTATGCCAGATTTGAATACAGCAGATAAGAGGGTACAAGCATATATATCTGATTATCTTAAAGAGTTAATTGACTGTGGTGTTGATGGCTACCGATTTGATGCAGCAAAGCATATCGAAACTCCTGATGATGATCCAGCTTTTGCAAGTGATTTCTGGCCAACTGTACTTGGTGAAGCAAGATCATATTATAAGACAAAAACGGGTGGAGAGCTCTATGTATATGGCGAAATTCTCAATACAGTAGGTGATAATTTTAGTATAAATTCCTATACAAAATATATGTCAGTAACAGATAATTCTGCAGGAAATCATCTTCTTGAGGCATTTCGAAACAATAATGTTAACACATTAAATATGAACTATGCTCCAAATGTTTCTGTACTATGGGCAGAATCACATGATACATATATGAATGAATCATCGAGATACGCTTCTGATAAATCTATTGTACGAACATGGGCTATGGTAGCAAACAAAGATAATGCAGCAAAACTATTTTTTGTAAGGCCATATTATTCAGCTGATGTTCTTGTAGGGGATGTAGATGGTGCAATGAAGGGGGATTTAAAGACTTCTTTGACACCAGCTACCATGGGAGCTTGTGAAACTTATACATGGGCGTCTAAAGAAGTAGCAGCAATTAACCATTTTAATAATAGAATGGTTAATAAACAGGAAAACATGGGCACCGAAGGTAACATTGCATATTGTTTCCGAGGAAATGGTGTGGTACTAGCTAATTTTGGTGGATCAGGACAGATTTCAATGTCATCACATGGAATGGCAAATGGTACATACACTGATGAAGTATCAGGAAATACTTTTACAGTTGCTAATGGAACCATTTCAGGAAGAATTAATAGTGATTATGGTATAGCGGTTGTTTACCAGAATGTAATGTCAAATCCTAGTGACTCCTATCCTGTTCAAATTAAGGCCAGCGTCGGTAACGGTACCAATTTCTATGGGGAGTCATTAAGCGTTACTATTGAAGCATTATATGCTAACAGTGCAACATACTCTGCTAGTACTGGTGAATCAGGAACATTCAGTGGTTCAAAAACAATTGATATAGGGAAAGGGTTGTCAAGTGGTGAATCTGTTACATTAACAGTAACAGGCACTAATGCCAGAGGAACTGTAACACAAGTATACACATATACGAAGATTGAATATGATTTGGAAAATTGTATATTCTTTAAGAATACATCAGGTTGGTCTACAGTTACAGCATATGCATGGAATGATAAGGTAACTCCTATAAAGAATAATGCTTCATGGCCTGGCGAAGAGATGTTTAAATGTGATGCTCAAAATGGTATCTACGCTCTTAAGATAGATCCAGAAGCAGGATATACGAAAATAATATTTAGTAACAAAGGGGCGTCACAGACAAAAGACCTATCAATGGGTAATATTGGTTATCTGTATAATATGAGTACCGGATCATGGGAACTTTACAAAGAAGAAGGGGATAAAACTCCTACAATAGCAGCATCTAAAGAGTCAGCCGTTATTAAAGCTGCAATGGATATAACATTCACTGTTAAGGATGCGCAGTATGCAACATATTCAATTAATGGTAATGAACCAGTAAGTTTTCAGGGGACTGTGACAGTAAAGGTAGGAGATAATCTTGCCGAAGGAGCAACGGATACTGTTGTAATCAATGCACAAAATGGAACTAAAACGAAGACAGCTACATACCAATATACGATGGATTATACAGATCCAGTAGTTACAGCTTCTGTTCCAAGTGGAACTACGTTTACTGATTCGTTAGATATTTCATTTACAGTTACCAATGCTTTAACTGCTACAATTTCAGATGGGACAACGACAACATCATTTAAAGATTCGATTAGTGTTACAGCTAAAGGTACTACGACTTATACGATCACCATAACGAAGGGGACCAAGAATTATGTATTTACATATACGTACACAAAACTTAATGAGGTTGGAAACTATGTATATCTGAATGTGAGTGCGTGTAACTGGTTTGGTAATGATAGTGCTGTAGCAGCAGTTAAGTTTAATAATGAGAGTAATTATACAAAATGCGATAAGATAACATATAATAATTCTGTATATTATAAAGTGGTAGTACCAGAAGGGGCTACAAGTGTTACTCTAGGTAGGCTGGTGCCGAATGGTAATATCTATAATACTCTAACAATATCACTTTTAAGTGAAAAGAATGTATGGACTTCCAATTCAGGCTTTAATGGTGGCAATTGGACGTATAGTTCAGCAATAGGTGAAATCTCCACCAATTAGTATACTATTCAACTTAAAAGCCTTTGTAATCAAAGAGAGAAGGGATTGTCGCACTGCGACAATCCCTTCTCTTATAATTAATACAATAGAAAATTATCAATTACTAATTAGTATTACTTCCCTCTGTGTCACCATCAGGTATATTGTACTCATCACATACAGATTGATTAATAGCTTGATTTGCATCAGAAGTAGTATCTTCAGGAGAACTTGCATCAGGTTCCACTACCTCAGGTGCTGTTGTCTCAGAATCTGCATCTTCAGGATTTGTGGTTTCTGCTTCGTTAGTTTCTGTTTTATTAGTATCTTCTTCATTAGAATCCGTTTCGTTAGTTTCTTCGTTACTATTATCAGTACTACTGTCTTCTGATGATGTATCATCGCTTGCAGTTTCATCTTTGTTTGTATCCCCAACGGTAGAATCTACAATAACATTATCACCAAGAATAGATTCATCGGTTTGATCAAGAATACCATTGTCTTCGATTTCTTCCTTGGCATTTGTGAATAGATTTTTGAACCAATCTGCGATGGAACGGAAGAAATCAGCGATTTTTTCAAAGAAGCCTTTCTTTGCTTGTTCTAGTTCAAGCCCTATATTGTCAGCAGCGCTATCGATTACACTACTGTAAGTAGAAGCAAGTCGATCATAATCATAATCTTGCGATGCTACTTTAACCATCGTATTAAGAATCATCTGTACTTGGTCGTCAGTTAGTGTTACTTCGAATTTGTCACCCGAATTGATGATTACTTGTTCTATCTCATCGGCAGCTACGATGTTTTCGCCAATGATGGTGTCTTTAACATCTGTAATGATACCAACTGCTTCATCAGAACCAATGTCCTCGGCTAGATTACCAGAGATAACGATTTCTTCTGTTGCAATTTCTTTCTTGGTTTCTTCAAGAGGAGAACCATTTACAATCTCGAATGCTTTCATGATACCAGTTAATGCACCAGTTCCAGAAACGGCAAAAGGCGAGGCTGCAACTACGTTACAATCATAGATTCCTGCAGTTGTTAACGTAGACTTAATCATGTTAGATGTAACCCAAGTTAGGTTAGCAGTCTTAACATTAATACCTTTTCCTTCTTCTGTCTCTTCGATAAATGCACAACTATAAGTACGTCTTCCAATTTGTTGTTCGGTTGCTACACCTTCTAAGTACGCTCTTTCTTCGTCGTTGTTTACTTCAATCACGGCGACTTCATTTTCTTTAGCACCAAAATATTCAAACATCTTATCTTTTTGTTCATCGGTTAAATCAGCACCAACGGATACGACTGTTACACTATCAGCAGATGCAATCGTTGGTGTAATTACTCCAAAGCACATAATTATGCTCATTGTTAGGGCCAGTAGTCTTTTTTTCATTAAATTCCTCCAACTGTTTTATGGTTGTATTTGTTGTCAATTAGTAAAAAACTAAGTAGACTTCTCAAAGTATAACTAATGTAGTAATTTATGTCTATATCATTTGGTGATTGTTATTATGATTTTAATGAAATATTAAGATTTAACTGGTGCATGTTGGTAAAATGCCGCTAAATATATGAAGAAATGGTGTGTCAGGATTATTGGAATTGTACCCAGTTCAAATTAAAGTTACATCCCGGTAAGAAGATCAATTGTACAGTAGTGATACCTGTTATAGCTGAAAGAGAATATTTCCTTTCAATAGAAGTATCGCTAAATGGAAATTCTAATAACTCCTGATAGGTCTCATTCGCTGTTATCATTCGTAATTGAATGGAATTACATTCGGTAAGAGATTTTCCGTATATTGATAAGCATGTTACACTATTTAGTCCAAAATCCAAAGCATTGAATTCTATGGTAACATTGTTACCAATATTCACAATAGAAGCATTATTATAAGAGAAAGTATCACCGTAGATAGAATCACAGTCCGTACCGTATAGTTTTTGGAATGCTCTTTCTACTTTCTTGAATACAAACCCTTTGATATGTACTTTCTTGTTCACAACAAAGGAAATGGTAGTTCGTCCATTGATTCGTCTTTTAAGTCGAAACGTATCTTCTTGATATGTATTCCATATAGTTGGTTTTTGGTAAATAACAGAAGCTAATAGTTCACTATTTTGTTCCCCTTTCATTCCTTCCCAGATTTCTAAGGGTAAGGGATCACTATCTAATGAGAAAATAGAGATTGTGATTTCATCTGAACCATAGTCACCAAAATCCACCTGTTCAAACCCAACATGACTTTCAAAATCTCTTGCAGTTGCAACGCCACGCTCATTCCCATTGGTTAAGTCTAGATTACTTAAAGTATATAGCCCTGCTGATATAAAATGGTATGGATCGAGTGATGAATCAGGAAGATCGGTAATGTCAAATTCCAACTGAGAGAGTAAACGAATGTTAGTCGAACCATTGTTGCAAGAACATCGCAAATACACCCGTCCATTATATAATGCAGTTATTGAGACATGATCTTCATATATCATTAATTTAGCAAGGGTAGAATCGATACCTTTTGAATCGGTAAGACGCCAAGCTACATCTGAGTAAGTAGTATTTAATGGGTATTTACACAAGTAAACCTTAGTAGAGGGATTCTCTTTTGTGAGATGGGTCCCGTTTGGGGTAACAAGTTCGAGTTTTCGTATTGGAATATCTGTTATAGTATCATCCGTTATAGTAGTATCGAGATAAATCAAGGCACTCGCACTAATCCCTCTTGTATAAGCACTTGGTTTGATGGTAATTGTGCACTTCTTCGTGGGTAAACCAGGAGAAGAGACAGAGATTTGGGCGGTGCCAGATGTTATGGTTGAGCCTATAATAGCCATTAATTTGCCTGAGAATAATCGTCGACTAATACCTTTGTATTCATCAGAATCTGTACTATCACCATTATCTAATCCTAGTAAACGTCCTTGACCAGTAACAGAAACCGTTACACGGTTGTTCGCATTTGACACATTCAATCCGTTTTTATCAATCATAGAGATTTCAAGAAAGACTATATCTTCTCCGTTTGCAAGTAATTCTTGCTTGTTAGGAGTAAGAATAATTTCATATGGATCGTCAAAAGAAGAGACTGTATCAGTTGCGATTATGTTACCTTGTTCATCATAGGCAAATGCTTTTAAAGTACCTCTTTGATAGGGAAGAACAACGTGGGCGATGAAGTCTGAGTCTGTTTGATGGTTGATTTGTTTACTTATTAATAATTCTTTTGATTGATAGATATCATAGAAGAAAAGTTCGATTTTGGGTGTATTGGAACAAATGCGGATGTCAACTAATTGTCCTTTAGAGAAATCCCAATACGGTAATATGTGAATCATAGGAGCAGTTTTATAATCCGTCCAAGCAGCTTGGTAAAAGTAAAAGGAATCCTTTTTAAAACCAGTAGTATCTATTTGCCCAAAGTAAGAATTCTTTGTATGGTATGGTGTCGGCTCTCCGATATAATCAAAGCCAGTCCAAATAAATTGTCCTGCACTGTAAGGGGTATTCCGTTCAGTAATAATACAAAATTCAGTGTTTTTGGCACCCCAACTGGTAGCACTATTACCGAGAGCGGAACATTGTTCATCATCATCTGCTAATACAGATTGTTGATAAGGAAAGTGATAAATGCCGCGACTTTGTACAATGGAGGAAGTTTTACTACCATAGATACACCAATTTGGATGCTCTCTGTGATGCTCTATATAATATTTTTCACCATAATTGTATCCAACTACATCCACGAATTCTGCACACTTTCTAGCATTTTCCCAAGGCATATAGTTTGAGCCGATTGTAGTAAAAGCAGTGTGATAGAAATCATATTGATGCACTAGTGCATTTAAATATTTAGTCGTTTCTATTCCTGTTTCATCTTGATGTGTATCAAGGATTTCATTGCCAATACTCCATAAGATAATGGAGGGATGATTTCGGTCGCGACGTATCCAACTTGCTACATCATAGGCAGCCCACTGGTCAAAGAATCTAGCATAATCATATGGTGTTTTTGACTTACGCCACATATCAAAGGCTTCAGATACAATTAATATTCCCATCTCATCAGCTAATTCCATTAATTCTATAGAAGGCATATTGTGTGAGGTACGAATTGCATTTACACCCATTTCTTGGAGGAGTTGTAGTCTGTAACGAATGGCTTCGCGGTTAACGGCGCTACCAAGCGCTCCAAGATCATGATGTTCACATGACCCCTGTAGTTTTACATGACGACCATTCAGGAAGAATCCTTGGTTGCAGTTAAAGGAGATCTGACGAAATCCAAAACGATTAGAGCTTGAATCAATCACCGTTTGGTGGTCGAGAAGTTCTGTTATTAATAGGTAGAGATTAGGAGATGTGATATCCCAAAGATGTACATCTTCTAGCGTTATGGTTTGTTCTATTTGAGTAGAGGAATCCTTGAATTCAATTGGTGTGAGAATTGAAGCTATTTTCTTGTGTACGGTAGGTGCTTCTATGTAATAAATAGTTTGTCGTAACTCATAGTGTTTTGGAGCCTTTGTATAGTGAGTTATTTCTTTGGTAAATGGGTGATATGCCAGCGAAGGTATAGTATCATATTGATGATCGGATAATTCGGTTGATATGTAGGCAGTCCAGATATCATTTGATAATTTCGGACATATGTAGACTCCATCTGAAGTGATATGCGTAGTGGGGTATTGAATAAGCCACACATTACGATAAATTCCAGCACCAGTATACCATCTTGAATTTGGAGATTGATATATCACTTTTACTAAGATTTCATTTTCAAATTCTGTAAGAAAATCTGTAATATCAAATTCAAAAGTAGAATACCCATATTTCCATTCGCAGACAAGCCTGCCATTTATATAGATAGAAGAGTCCATATAAACCCCATCAAATCGTAGACTATAACAGTGGGAAGGAGATAGGTAGTCTTTTGAAAGTGTTCTTTTATACCAACCTTCACTTGGCTCATACAGATTAGTTGCTTGATAAATTAACCAATCATGAGGTAAGTCAATAAAGTTCCATAGAACATCGTTTGATTTAATGGTCTGCAGTGTAGATCCTAGTTCTTGTTTAGTAAATTGCCATTGATCATTTAGTAAATATTTTATGCTCATATTAATATCCAAGCCTTTCTATTACCTGCAAAATATGAGGGACAGGTAATAATATATTTAACAACCATACAAGTATACTTCAAGAAGAATATGGTAAGTTTCTATGAGAACATATTAGCAGAAAGGGAGTATTCATCACATAGATTCTATGAAAGATAGCAATATCTGAGTAGTGTTTCACAAGATATAAGAAGTTATATAAGCGATGAAGGGTAGAAAATTAGTCATTTACACAAAGTTAACAAAGCTTTACATGCTCTTGATAAAAAGGAAATACTCTTTTGATATATTCAATAATGAAAAAGGTGTTATAAAGAAAAGAAAGAGGAGAATGAACATGAGAAACACTTGGAAGAAACGTTTATTAGCTGGATCACTAGCACTTGCAATGATTCCAACCAATTCTATGATTAGTTTTGCAGACGCGGCACCTGACGGAATGACAGTAGCTTCTGATACAGAAGCTGGAAAGAAAGATGGAGCATGGGAAAATTGGGTAGAAGAGTGGAATACAATTAAAAACGATTGGACACAGATATCACTTACCCCAGGTAAAGATGAAAGCCAGTTAAATTTCGCATGGTATACGAAGTCAGATCGCTCAGCTAATCTACAAATTAGTACTTCAGCTGATATGAAGAATGCAAAAGAATATGTTGCGAAGAGAGAAAAGGCATCTGTTTCAGCAGATGGAGTTCAATATTATTCCAATAAAGTAACTGCATTAAATTTGAAAGCGAATACTACATATTATTATAGATATGAAGTTGATGGCGTTTTTTCAGAACCAGCTGTATATACAACAAAATCAACAGATAAATTTAGCTTTATTTATGTAGGTGATCCACAGATTGGTTCTTCTAATGACAAGAAGTCATCAAGTAAGGATGTAAATACAGATGCAAAGGTTGCAGAATTCTTACAAGCACAAGATGAAGCTGTTCGTAATGATGCATTCAACTGGAGCGATACATTGACTAAAGCAGTAGCAAAAACGAATAACCAAGCAAGTTTTATCTTATCAGCAGGTGATCAAATTCAATTAACTAAGACAAAATCACCAAAAGGTAAGAACTACGAAAGCGAAATTGAATATGCGGGTTATTTGAGTCCAGACGTATTGAAATCATTACCAGTTGCACCAACGGTAGGTAACCATGACGCAGATAATGCAAATTATACGTATCACTTTAATGTACCAAACAAGAGCGATTACGGTGTTAATAAATCAACAGAAGATACAACAAAAGTTGGTGGAGATTACTACTTTGCTTATGGTTCTGCATTATTCATCATGTTGAATACGCAAAACACTAACGTTGCAGAGCACAAAAACTTTATTGAAGAAACTGTAGAAGCAAACAAAGATTGTAAATGGAGAATCGTTACATTACATCAAGATATCTATGGTTCAGGTGAGCATTCAAATGAACCAGAAATTACAAACTTAAGATATCAAATTGTTCCTATTCTAGAAGATAATGATATTGATGTTGTATTAACAGGACATGATCATGCATACTCTAGAACACAAATCTTAAAAGGTGGAGTTAAAACATTTGATGCATCTTATGATGATGATGCTTTTGATGAACAATTAGATATCGATATGGATGCGGGCAAAAACCCAGTTACTTTAACAATGGCTCCAGGCAACATAACAACAGATAAAGCTACAGAAGATGGATTAAAATATCTTGAATACTTAAATCAGATAATGGATGCATCTGCAGTTCAAAAAGTTAACAACATTGATAAGAATACAGTATTGAATCCAGATGGTATTCTATACATGACAGCAAGTTCTTCATCAGGTAGTAAATATTATGATTTAGTTCCAAGACAACAAACATATATTGCGAATCGTTGGCAAGAAGATGTTCCTACTTATTCTGTAATTGATATCACAGATACTTCATTTACAATTAATACGTATCGTACAGACAATAATAAAGCGATCGATAGTAGTTTTACAATTGTAAAAGAAGAGGAAACAAAAACTACTGCACCTAAAGCAGTTAAGATTAAATCAGTAAAATCAAGCAAGAAAGGTACAGCTACTGTATCATTTAATAAGAGTACTGATAAAGTAAGTGGATATCAAATTACTTATTCTTCAAACAAGAATTTTAAATCTTCTAAGAATGTAACTACAACGAAAACAAGCTATACAATTAAATCCCTTTCTAAAGGAACAACATATGTTAAAGTAAGACCATATACCACTATATCAGGAAAGAAAGTATATGGAAAATATTCTACGGCAGTTAAGGTAAGTGTAAAATAATGAAAATAGAAGTCAGTAAGAAAAATTTTATCAAAAAAGGATGTCTAGCAGTAGCTAGCATCCTCTTTGTCTTGTTTCTCTATAATATCAATCATATAGATAAGGAATCCTTCTATGATACAGAAGGAAGAAACTTTGTGAAAGCCAAAGTAGTTGAAATCATAGAGGATAATGAAACAGAAAGCGGTAGCTATGTTGGAAATCAGACGGTTATGATTTCTATAACATCTGGAGAACTTAAAGGTGAATTACTTGAAGCAACTAGTTCAAGTAGCTATCTGTATGGTACACATTGCGAAGTTGGGAAAAAGGTTATTGCTATTGTAAGTGAATCAAATGGGACCTATGTGGCATCGGTTTATAGCGTAGACCGTGCGGCGATGATTTATCTAATAATTGGGATATTCGTACTAACAATTATATTAATTGGTGGAAAAAAGGGAGTTGCATCTGTTATTGGTTTGGGATTTACTATTATCTGTATTTTGTTCTTATATTTGCCACTCATATACCGTGGTATATCTCCAGTACTTGCAGCTGTAATTGTTACTTTAATTACGACTTGTGCAACAATGTATCTGATCGGTGGTTGGTCAATTAAGACACTTGCATCTTCAACGGGTACAGTTATTGGAGTAATTATTGCAGGAGTATTTGCTATTTTATTTAGTAAGATGACAGAAATAACGGGCTACAATGTAAGCGATATAGAAAATCTGATTTATGTAGGTGAAAAAACATCGATACAGATTGGTGAGCTAATGTTTTCCGGTATATTAATAGCGGCACTTGGGGCAGTTATGGATGTAGCGATGTCCATTGCATCTACCATTTTAGAAATTGATGAGAAAAATTCTATGTTAACAAGGAAAGAACTTTTTAAATCAGGTATGAATGTTGGTAAAGATATGATGGGTACCATGTCAAACACTCTTATATTAGCGTTTACAGGTGGTTCTATTAATACGTTAGTGTTTATCTATGCTTATAATTATCAATATAATCAGATTATTAACCTACATTCTATTGGGATTGAAATCATCCAAGGAATTGCATCAAGTATGGGAGTTATCTTAACAGTTCCGTGTGTATCGTTAATTACCTGTATGTTAGTTAAGAAAGAGAAGTAAACAAGGAAAAGACAATCTTCAAAAAATTTTGGTGTGCTACCTGTCAAGAGGACAATAAAAAATAATAAATTATCTGAATCGTCA
>JAHZFJ010000033.1 GCA_019421365.1 Lachnospiraceae bacterium | reverse complement strand
GACCTGAACCGTACTGAATAAAAAGGTGAGAAGTTACAGAGTAACTTGTAACTCTGTTCCATCCCATACGCAAGTTTTTATTATATCTCTCAAATACATATTTTTGTCGTCATAATCTAGAGTGTCAAACTTTTCTAAATAAGAACAAATAGAATTATAAATGGAGTCTATTCTTTCTTCCTCTGATATTTTTGTTTGTTGAATAATTTTACATTCTCTTAGTTCTATTTTGTATTTCTGTAATGTTTTATCAAGAGCTTCAATTTGTAATATAATATATTTAGATGCCGATGAATTCATATTATCTTGTAGAGCACTTGTTAGATTTAAGATTTTCTTTTCTGTTAAGCTAATATCTTTTCTTATAGCTGTTTCGGTTCGGCTAGAGTTAGTAGGATTAGAATCAGGAATATGTTTATAAATTATTTGTTTATCAGATTTAATTTGATTTAGTAAGTCAATAATAGCATCATCTAATGAGGAAATAGTAACATATCCTTGTTCACAATATTGGATACCACGTCTATATCTGTTAGTGCAAAAATAATGGGCATAGTCCTTATCACATTTATTGCAATGCTTAAGCTTAGTTTTCATGCTGTAACCACATTTACATTTTAATATTCCATAAAGTAATCCAACTTTGTTTTTTCTAGTTTTATTAATAATATTGTTTCCAAATTGGGACTGTGCCTTTAACCATTTTTCATCCGACATAATAGGCTGGTGTAATCCAACTGATACAATCCATTCAGAAGGATCATTTGTATAATGTCCTTTCTTTTTGCCGCCTCGTGTACGACCATAGACAATAACACCAAACTCACCGTTAAATCGATCTATTGTAGATGCCATTTGGCAACCAAGAGATTCAAAAAATAAATATACCTCTTTTGTAGCAGCTACATAGCAAGGATTATGCAAGATATTATAAAATTGGGAAGAGGAAAAATAGCTTCCAGTTTTAGTTGTAATACCATTATTTCTATAATATCTTTCTAGAGCATTTAAAGTTTTTAATTTAAAAAATAAGTCGAAAATATTATGTACATATTGTACTTCGTTCTCGTCTGGGATAAGTATAGCATGGGATTTACCATTAGTGATTATTCTTTCTATTTTATAACCAATGGGAGGTTTTCCACCTGCCCATTTACCTTCTTTCGCAAGCTCGATCATATTATCTTTTACACGCTCAGCTATAGTTTCTCGTTCCATTTGAGAAAATACAGAGCAAATATACATCATAGCTCTACCAAGTGGTGTACTTGTATCTAATTGTTCTTTAATACTTACAAATTCTACATTATACTTTTGTAAAGTTTCAAATGTACTAGAAAAATCCATAACATTCCTACTAATTCGGTCAATCTTGTAACAGACTAGCACATCGATTGTTCCTAGGGATATATTTTGCATCAATTTAGTAAAGCCAGGACGGTCCGTATTAGCACCTGTGTACCCTTCATCTTCATATTCAAAAATTGTATAGTCAGTATAATGAGATGAAATATATTCTTTACAGAGTTTAATTTGCGTAGTGGTACTATCAGATTTATCAGAGTATATAGATTTACGAGAATAAATTGCGATAACCATGTATAAAATCCTCCTATATTATTAATATATATATACGATAACATGAACAAAATTAAAAGTAAAATCGTATTATAAACTAAATAACACATAAGAATAATTGTATTGTCTCTTACAAGATGATTCTAGTCTCCATTTCGTTTTTGGTTTCGATTTGTCTATCGGCTGTGGATTTATGTAGTTATAACAATATAATTCCACAGACGCACCACCTTAGATAAGATTATAATTGTAATTATAAGTTATTTTATAAAAAAGTATACAAAAATACCAAGAAACAAACATGTGTTCGTATAAAGGTGTTTACAAAACTGTAAAAATAGTGTAGAATCTAATTAGAATAGTTGACAAGAATAATACATATAGCTATACTATAAAAAGTTATTTTAAAGTTAATTATTAAGAGTGTTTTTATATGTCATTATTGTAGTGTATTTATATTATTAGTGTAGGAGTGAGTCAGTATGGATTGGAAGATGAGAAAAGAAATAGAAAATTTTACAAACGCAATTCGAGATGTATATGATATACAAATACCTATTAATAATATTGATACTATCGTAAAAAAGTTAGAAGGAAAAGTAGTAGAGGATCCTACTTTAGATTTTGATGGGAAGGTATGTAGAATTGGAGATTCTTTTGAGATACATGTTTCTCCGTGGCAATCAGACAGTAGAAGAAATTTCACTATAGCCCATGAGATTGGTCATTTATTTCTTCATATGGGTTTTATTACGTCAGATGATATTTGGAATCAACAAAAGAATGAGGTTTTCTTTAGAAATGGATACTCAGAGCAAGAATATCAAGCTAATGAATTTGCAGCGGCTTTACTTATGCCAGAAGATGAATATATAAGACAGATAGAGAAAAATCAAGAAGATGGTAGAGTTATTATTAGTAAAATTGCAGATTATTTTAATGTATCAGCAGATGCTGCATCTATGAGAGGAAAATGGCTTGGAATATTGGAGTGGTAGTAGATGGATGATAATAAGGTAATTGATCTAAAAGAATTTGGTGATTTTGTAAAGACGATATCTGATAAACAAAATTCCGAGAAAGATACTAACACTAATAAGAAGGATAGTACGAATGATGTAGTATTATTCTTTTCTTTTGATGTTGTTAATTCGACTTTATATAAAACTATTAATTATTTTGGTTGGTCAAAAGTAATTAATAATTTTTTTTTAAAATTACAAGACGAAGTAAATAGAAAAATTGTTTCTTCACAATTGTGGAGGATCTTGGGTGATGAAGCTATTTTTATAGTAAAAATAAGAGACAAGGAAGAAATAATTAAATATGTTAATTCATTCAATTCTATTTTTATAGATACGTTAAATGCTTTAAAAGACGGTAAATTTATTTCAATTGAAAATAAATGTAACAGAGAATTAGAATTAGAAAAAAGACAGAATATTTTATCTCTAAAAGCAACAGCATGGATAGCTTTAGTAAATAATACAGATGGTGAAATACTTGATGATGAGGGAAGCGAAAATGTATTTGTAAGATATATATCAAGCAGTAACTCAAGTAAGTTTCAATTTTTTGAATTCTTAGGAAATGATATTGATACTGGGTTTAGAATATCAAAGTATACTAGAGATAAAAGATTGGCAGTAAGCTTTGAATTAGCTTATATATTAAATGAATATACAAAGGAATCAAGTAAATTACATATAATTACATATAAAAATCTAAAGGGAGTATGGTCGGATAAATTATATCCAATTATCTGGTATCATGACAAAGAAAAATGGAGGAATGAAGATTTTGAAGATACCTTTATTTATGATGATATAGTTGAAAATGATCTTATCAATGAATATTTTCAAATTAGGAGCGAAAAAACAGATTTAATGGTTTTGCCACTTCGAATGTATACAGATGTGAATTGGGCTTTAATGAAAATAGCTATTGATCGTAACCTTGTATCAAAGATTTTAAAGATAAAAACTGCTATTCCACAAAGTAAAGATAATTATATTATAGATGCAACAGAATTAGAGTTACATTGCGTAGCTGTATGCTATCTTGATAATAAGATACTTATTGCAAAAAGAAATAGTAAAAAGAAACCAGAAAAGTTACAAGGATTGTGGGAATTTGGTTGTGCAAAGGCTAATAAAAAAATGAAATTAATAGATTCAATTGAAAAGGAATATTTAAGTGATTTTGGAGTGAAAATTAAATTAGTTACAGACCAAAATAGAGTAGATACAGAACCAGTCCCATTAGCAATATATCAAGTAAAGAAAGAAGATAATTTACATAAAGGTATTGTTTTTCTTGCGGAAATAGTAGATAAAGATTATAATCCGAAAAGCTTCTTAGAAGATGGTAAACATAGTGAGCTAAGATGGATTGAGGAAAATCAGATTAATACTATTGAAGATGAAAATGCTGTACCCGATTTTAAGGATACATTACGTAAATCATTTGCAAAAATAAAGGAGTTGGGGAGGCAAGATAGTGGAGAATAAAATAGAAGGGGAATTAAAGTATATTTTTTCAAACATAAATAGCTGGCTTAACTTTGCAGAAATAAAAAATAGTGCTTTAGGAGTTTCTAATGTTGCAATAATTGCTTTTTTAATATCGGATATGAAAAGCATTCTTACAGTTAAGTATTTTAGTATAATGATTTCTTTATTTATAGTATCGTTAATTATAGTTACTATATCATTTATACCTATATTACAAGAAAAAATACTCAAGTCAAGGCTAATGCAAAGACAGTTCAAAAAGAATATTGAAAAGAAGAACTTGCTGTTTTATGGATATATTAGTAACTTAACAAAAGAGGAGTACCTAAGTACGATATTTCAAAAATACACAGGAAAAAACATAAACATTCAGCAAACAGAATATGCTGAATGTTTAGACTTATCCGACGAGATAGTTATAAATTCTAGGATTACAGTATATAAATATTCTTTTTTTAGATGGGCGTCTGTACCAATGATAATAGGCTTAGTAATGTTATTATTATGTTTTTTATGTGGATAGTAAAAGAGGCTAGGACACGACAAAGTTCCTAGCCTTTTACTTTAGACATTTTCAGATTCGATAATTGAAAGTGTTTGATGATATTCAGTTGCAACAGGTATTCTTGTGAATTCTGCGGTGTTATTATAGCTTTCCTTTACTACAGTTTCAATTTCATCGATGGAAACATGGAAGAATTCTTTTCTTACATTAACACGATTGACACGTTTTTTTTCAAAATGTTTATGAAGAGTGTTCTCTAGATCGGGAGCATTGTCGGAAAAAATCATTGCATGTACATCAAATTCAAAAGGAACAGATGCACTACTTAGCTCTTTGATTCTATCCATTGGCTCTAATCGACGTGTCATCCCTATTTTATATATATCCTCACCAAATGAGCCAATATTAGAAATTACATATACAAATCCAGCACGTGCATTAGCTTCACGTTCTAATACAGTTTCCTTTTCGTGTTCTAATTGTTTGAGTTTTTCTTCTAGTTCATTAATTTTATCAACATATAGTTGTTTTTCAATATCATTTTGAGATTTTTGTAAATATGCCATTAATTTAGTAATTTCGTTCGAAAACTGTGTTTGATCTTTTTCTAGTTTAGCCTTTTGTTTTTCAATTTCTCGTCTTACCTTTTCCTCTTCAACCATTTGTTCCTTTATAGCTTTTTGTTGTTCTTTTTCTTGTTGCTTTTTTAGTTCGTATGTATAAACTAAATTCAATTCGTTAAGTTTATATTCTAATACTTTTGGTGAGAGTTGTATTCCATCAATCATGAATATTTTATTAAGAGATTCATAACACTTACTAATTTTATTACGCATCGAGTCAATATTTTTTAGTGATATATTGATAAGTATATTATCACATTCTGAGTTTATACATCTTACAATTTGCTTAATGTTATTATTTATCTCTTGCTTAGAACCTGAAGAAGAAATTACTACATATTCATTTGATTGTAATAGTTCTTTTTCTTCTAATTTTAATAAAGTTAATTTATTTTTACATTCTTCAGAAGTAATTCCATCATACTCAGATATATTATAGTGTTCATTTAAAATGGAAGTATTAAGTGAATTCTCTTCTTCTTGTAATTTATTAATTTCTTTTAGTAACTCATTTTTTTGTTGGGATATTTCATCTGAATAAGATTGAAACTCTTTGTTTAACTGGTCTTTTTTCATAAATAAATCTATTGATAAGTCGGTTTGATGTTTGTCAAATTCTTTAGTTTTTTTAGAAAATATTTTATCTAGTTCTAAAATTTTACTATCTAACGAATCAATATGACCATATTTTTCGTTCAATTTCTTATTTTGTAAATATTGCATACCTAATAATACCAACGCAGCAATTCCAGGAAAAATAAGAAACCAAAATGCTGAAAGCAAGCAGATAAACCAAGTTTGTAGATACCATTTTTTTTGCATAATATTCCTCCTAAGTAATTTATAACAATATTCTACATAATATTTACTTAGCAAGCAATACAGAAAATGATATAAATAATACTTGATATATTGTATAAATCTAACTATAATAAAATAGAACATGTGTTCTTGCTAAGCGGTGGTAACTTATTAATTATATGAGTATTTACGGGAGTTGATACATATGATCCAAGAGGAATATCTTAATGAAATTATTAGGTTGTTAAAGAATATAACCGATTTAAATAAATTAAAAATTATATATACAGTCATAAAACGGATAGAAAAATAAAAAGATGAGCAGGTAAATAATCAGGCCTGCTCATCTTTTTTGCATATATCAGCCAAAGACATAATGTAATTTTTGATTGCATCTTTACTAGCACGGTCTAGCTTCCAATACTCAATAATGGCATTCATAGCGAATGTGTCATTGTCATTTGCTATTTCAGTAGCAGCGGCGAAATATTCATCTTCTTCTAGAACAACATTAAACATATCACCTTCGCCATTACGTAGCCATTCTGGATTAACATTAAATTCTCTGCATATTAATGTGAATACAGAATTACTAGGTTCATTTCTACCTATTTCATAATTTGCTATTGTATTTCTTTTTGTACCTAGCCTATCGGCAAATTCTTGTTGCGTGAGGTCTAAATTCTTTCGTAATTTTCTAATACGGTCTTTCAAGATAACATCTCCTTTCTTATTTAGATTAGCATTAAAATGTGATATTGTCAACAAAATGTGTGAAACAGGCAAAAAAGTGATTGACAAATGTGTTAAACAATCATATAATAGTCACATAAGCCACAAAAATATTTAAGAGAGGAGATGAGATTATGCATGTAAATCAAAAGTATAAATATCTTAAAGCTGAAGACTTACAAGAAGCTCGAGAAATAGCTCAACTAATGAGTAAACTCAATAAGGAAGAGAAAATGCAAGTAGCAATTTATATCAGCGCACTTGTAGATCGCAATATGTTGGTGAAAGAATCAGCATAATTCAAAAGTATGCAAAAAGATTAGGAGGTAATAGTATGGCTAGAAAACAATTAGGACCAGTAAAAGTAAATGTAACGTTTACAGAAGGGTGGGAAGATAGAATGGCTAAAGCGGCAGTAAATCTTTACTACCGAATAGAGGAAAGAAAAAGAAGAGAGGCAGAGGAACAAGCGTCTGCTGATGTTATGTAGTAATAAATTTTATAGAAAGGAAAAATTATATGAATCAATTACAAACAGTAACAAACCAAACACCAATTGAAATTGCATTAGGCATTGACGAAAAAGGAATGACAACAGCAAAAAAGTTATATAGGTTTTTAGAACTTAATAAGAGTAATTACTCCAAATGGTGTAAAACAAACATTTTAGAAAATGAATTTGCTGAGGAAGGTACAGATTTTCACTCGTACCAAAGTACGAGTGAAGGGAGAGGAAACTTTGCACAAGACTTTAAACTAACTGCTACATTTGCAAAAAAACTTTCTATGACTGCAAAGAATGAACGTGGCGAGGAAGCAAGAAACTATTTTATCAAGTCAGAGGACAAGCTGAAAGAAGTTGCAAGTAAGAAGTTATCTCCATTGGACGAACTGGAATTACATTATCAAGCAATGAAACAAATCAACTCAAAGGTGGAGCAAGTTGATAGCAGAGTAGACAAGCTAGAAAATACAATGGTAATTGATTACGGTCAACAGCGAGTTCTTGCAAAGCTTGTAAACAGTACAGTTGTAACAGCATTGGGTGGTAAAGACAAGCTAGCGTACAAGGAAATTGGACAAAAGGTATTTGCTGAATGTAACAGAGATATCAAAGATCGTTTCTTGGTTAACAGCAGAAATGATATTCCAAAGCTAAAATTTGGTGAAGCATGTAAGTATATAAAGAACTGGCAACCATGTACAAACACTAAAATGATGATTAACGATTGTAATGCACAGATGTGTATGGTTTAGGACAAACAGAAAGGAAGGTGAGAGAGATGAATTATGAAGTAATTACAATTGAGGATTGCCTTGAGAATTATGTGATGAAAGGTAAAGCAGTAATCATTGGAAATGGACAAGTAGTTGGATTTGATACAGAAGAATAAAGGAGGACGTATGAAACAACCAAAGAAACCAACACGTAGACAAAAGGAAATCATAAGAGGCAATATGCTTGTTGTAAATAACTGGTTTGTTATTAGTGAAACTGATTTCTACTTACACATCATTAACAGAAATAGTGGTAGGAAAAAAATAATTACAAAGTATCCAACAAGGGAAAGGAAGAAAAGCAATGATTAACTTTGAAAAATTAACAGAAGTAGTATTTAAAGCAGTAGATAGTCAACACACAGTACCGTATTGTGCTGAAAAAAATGTGAAAAAAGCTATTGAAATGACTTTGAAGAAAGAATTGAGAAAGGAGCTTAATAATGAGCAGAAGATGTAATAAGCAAAATAGTATATCATCTCTTATCAATAAAAAGCCTGAAAAGTGCTTATACGAAAAGCAAAGTATAAGAAAAGAATCCTCAGAAGCGGCAACTTCCAAGGATTCAAGCAACTTTTAATACATTCAATGTGAGCATATCACAACAGGAGGAAGAAATCAATGAAAAATACTGGAATAGTTAGAAGAGTAGATCAATTAGGTAGAATTGTTTTACCAAAAGAGTTAAGAAAGGTTTTAGACATTAAAGAAGAAGATCCTTTAGAAATCTATACAGAAGGAGAAACTATCGTACTTAAAAAGTACAGTGAAACTGATAAATGTAAGCATTGTGGCTCAACAGAAAATGTTATTAGTTCAGATGGTATTGTAATCTGTAAGAAGTGTGCGAGTAAAGTTTTGGGTATCTTTAAATAGGGGGAAAGTGACGTGAACATAGAACTTAGATCAATTAGGATAAGAAACTTTAAAGGTCTTACAAGTCTTGATATTGACTTTGGACAAGTTACAAATATCAAAGCAGATAACGCAAGGGGGAAAACAACCATATTCGATGCATTCTGTTGGGTACTATTTGGTAAGGATAGTCATGGTAGTAGTAAGTTCCATATACGTCCAATAGATATTGCAGGGAAAGATATTGATTACATTGAAATTCAGGTTGAGTTAGTATTACTGATTAACGGAGTAGAAACAACACTTAAGAAAGTTCAGAAGCAGAAATGGACAAAGAAGCGGGGCAGTGAAGATAAGGTGTTTGACGGAAACTACAACGAGTTTGAATGGAATGGATTCCCTAAGTCAGAGAAGGAGTTTAATGCAAGTATCGCAGATATCGTTACTGACGCAGTATTTATGATTGTAACGAATCCATTCTTCTTCCCTACTCAAGATTGGAAGAAACAAAGACAAACTCTTATGCAGCTTATACCAGAGATAACGGATGCAGATGTATATTTGACAGATACGAGATTTGAAGAAGTGTTGCAGCCATTACTTGTTAATTGTACATCTGATGATTTGAAAGGAAAGTATGCGAAAGCATTAAACGAATGGAATAAGCAGATAGATGCAATTCCAGGAAGAATTGATGAAGTAAGTAGAACAATTAAAGAAGTTGATTATGCAGAACAGGAAAAACAACTTGCTAGCTTACAAGTTTCTCTTGATGGAGTAAATGCCAAGATTGAAGATGCTTCAAAAGCTTATGAAGTAGTAAATAAGCTTAATAAAGAGATTTTTGAAACGAAGAGTAAGATGCAAGATGTTGAATATAAGGAAAAACAAATAGTAAGTGCAGCTAGATCAGCTGTACAAAATGATATCGATGCTTATAGCAGAGAATTCAGTACTTGTATTGATACTGTGTCAGCTCTTAATAAATCAATCGAAAGAGAAAAGATATTACTTGAAAGTAATGAGGAGCATTTAACGAAGACAAGAAGTGACTTTAAGGAACAGGATTCAAAACAGTTTGATGAAAATAGTCTTATCTGCCCTGTATGTGGTCAAGAATATCCAGAAAGTAAGAAAGATGAACTTCGTATTGAGTTTCAAGAACACAAGATGAAGGAACTTACAAAGATTCGAGATCTTGGTCATAGTCTAAAAGATTCTGTTGAAAGTAGCAAGCAAAGGATAGCTTCGCTTGAGGAAGAGGTTAAGGCAGCTATTGAAAATAAAACCAATGTGTTTACAAAACTTAATGGAAAGAGAAAAGAGTTAGAAACTATTCCATCTGAATGTGACTTAACTGGTAATGCAGATTATTCTTCTCTAAAGGTAAAACTTGAAGCTTTAGAGAAAGAAAAAAATAACTGCAGTAATGGTACTGATGTAACGGTGATGCTTAAACAAGAGCGTTCTGAAATCCAAAGACAGATTGATGAAGTTAAAAAGGTACTCAATGATAAGCAACACATAGAAGGTGCAAAAAAGAGAGTAGAAGAGTTGAAACAGGAACAAAGGGATCTTGCACAGAAAGTTGCAGAATCGGAAAAGATTATCTTTCTGATTGAAGAGTTTATGAGGGCAAAGATGAATTTATTATCAAACACAATTAATAGCAAGTTTAAACTTGTAAACTGGAAGTTATTTGATATACAAATCAATGGTGGCATGAAAGAAACGTGTGAACTTACTTTAAATGGTGTCCCTTATTCTGACCTAAATAGTGCGGGTAAGACACAAGCAGGACTTGATATTATTAATACCCTATCAGATATCTATGAAGTCCATGCACCAATATTCATAGATAATCGAGAGGGTGTCAATACAATACCAGAGATGAAAGCACAAGTAATCAACTTGATTGTAAGTAAGGATAAAGAAATTAAAGTGGAGGTAGAAGAATAATGGAAAATACACAAGTAGCAACAACTAAGAAGTATGCAATTGATAACAAGGGGATTGAAGGATTAGCGACGCAGTTGTTAGACAAACAAAAGAAGGGTCTTAAGTTTCCTGCTAACTATTCTGTACAAAATGCACTAAATAGTGCATATCTGATGCTAAAACAGGCAGTAGATAAGAATAATAAGCCACTTCTTGAAGTATGTACCCAAGAGAGTGTTATAAATTCGCTAATGAGTATGGCAACGCAAGGCCTTAATCCAATCAAGAAACAATGCTATTTCATTGCCATGGGTTCTAAATGTACATTAATGCCTAGTTATTTTGGAACTCTTGCAATTACAAAGCGTATAGCAAATGTAAAAGGTGAACCAGTTGCAAATATTATCTATGAAGGCGATGTATTTGAATATGAATATGATGTTATGACTGGTGAAAAGCACATCACAAAGCATGAACAAAAGATTGAAAACATTGATAATTCCAAGGTAAAAGGTGCTTATGCAATTATTCGTACAGAAAACCAAGTGATTGTTGAAATCATGAATATTAATCAAATTAAAGCTTCTTGGGGAATGGGAGCTGCAAATGGGAATTCAAAGGCACATAATCAGTTTTCGGAAGAAATGTGTAAAAAAACAGTACTTAACAGGGCATGTAAGCAACTGATCAATTCTTCTGATGATTCAAGTCTTATGGGTGATGAAATAATTGAAGAGTTTAACAGCACACAGGACAATGATCTGATTGATACAACTGCAGTTGAAGTCAAAGAAGAGGTTACTGATAAAGCTAATTCAAAGACTTTCAATGCAACAGTACAGGAAAAGCAAATGTCACAGGTTATAGAGGAACAACAGCCGGTATCTGAACCTAATACAATAAATGTAAATGAACAAATAGAGATGGATTTCTAATGAAGTTACATGTACTAGGGAGTAGCAGTTCCGGCAACTGCTATCTACTAGAATCCGATACAGAGTGTCTTGTATTGGAAGCAGGTATCTCGTTCAAGGAAGTAAAGAAGAAACTTGACTTTAATGTTTCAAAGATTGTAGGACTTCTTGTTACTCATGAGCATGGTGATCATGCCAAATATGTAAAGGATTATCTCAATACTGGTATTCCTATTGTAATGAGTAAGGGAACTGCTAGTAAAACATGTGGTTACTTTGCAGAGTGTATCAAGAGTGAGGAACATATACAGCTTGGTAGTTTTGGTGTGTTTGCTTTTGTGGTTCATCATGATGCGGCAGAACCACTTGGATATTTAATTACACATCATGAGATGGGAACTTTAGTATTTCTTACAGACTCCTATTATTGTGACTTCCGATTTGGACGACCTAATAATATTTTAGTGGAGTGTAATTATAAGCAATCAATACTAGATGATAATTTCAGTGATGGTAAGATTAATAAATCTCTTAGAGATAGAACAATGAAGTCTCACTTTGAATTAAGTAATACAAAAGACTTCCTTAGAAGTAATGATTCAAGTTTTCTTAAGAATGTAGTTTTACTGCATCTTAGTGATAGAAATTCTGATGCACAATTGTTCAAAGAAGAGTGCCAGAACATAACTGATAAACCAACATATATAGCTGAACCAGGATTGAGCGTTAATCTTGATTTGGTACCATTTTAGGAAGGTAGGTAACACGATGGAAAATGTGAACTTGAAAACATTCGCAGGTGGAGCATTGCAAGAAAAGTTTGACCGAGCTTTTCATGAAGTATTGCAGAATATGCAAGATCCCAATACTCCATATAAGGTAAAGAGAGGAATCACTATTACAATTGGATTTACTCAAACAGAGCTTAGGGATTCTAGTACTGCAACAGTTGAGGTAAAGACTAAGTTAGCACCTGCATCTCCAATTGAAACGCATTTTGCACTAGGGAAGGATCTTGAAACTGGTCAAGTGTATGCAGAGGAGTATGGTAAGCAGATTAGAGGACAAATGACTATTGAAGATATGAAAAACGTATCGGAACAGATTCATGACTTTAAGGGTAGTAACAATACGCAACAAGATATTTCAAATGAAGTAGTTGATCCAGAGACTGGTGAAATACTTAAAGAGGAAGAAGTTAGTACATCAAGTAATGTAGTAGATTTAAGAGCAGCACGATACTAAAGAAAGTGGAGGATTAGAGAGTATGGAATATGGTAATTTAAGAGAAGCTTTTAGTTACTTAGTAGGTTTAGGAGAGGATGGCGCAGAGCCAAAGGTTGTTGAGATTGGTGGTAAGACTTATTGCAACAAGTCATTAAAACGATATGCCATAGAAGATAAGGCAGAACCAATTAAGGCAGCATCTTTAACAGCAATGGTTGATTACATCAATCAAAACGGCTCAGAGTTGAAAGAGCACATGATTATTCATGTTGTATCACCCGATAAGGTTGTCCTTATGTCTAATCTGAATGCTGAGAGAGACAGAGAGTACTTATTCGAATCATACACGAATCAGAATGGATTCCAGTTTGATAATTACTATGATCAAGAGGATTTCATTATCAATATGCAAACAGCATTCCAAGAAACAGAAGACCTTAAGATTCTTCTTCAAGTAGCTGGTAACGTAGAGAACAATGCAACTGCTAACTTTGGGGACGATGGGGTATCACAAAAGACAACAATCAAGAAGGGTATTGCTTCTAAGATTGATGTTAAAGTACCGAATCCTGTTGTCTTGGCACCTTATAGAACGTTCTTAGAGGTAAAACAACCAGTAAGTGCATTTGTATTCCGTATTGGTGAAGGACGCGGTGGAGAACCAACATTTAAGCTTATCGGTGCAGATGGTGGCCTGTGGAAGTATGAAGCAGTGAATCGTATCAAAGAGTATCTAAGCAATCAACTTGTTGGAGCTATCAATACTAAGAAGATTACAATAATCGGTTAAAACTTAAGCACCTCAATAATTATAATATATCACAGTATGTAATTATTATGGCATAACACATCTTTACCACCTGTCACTTATCCTGGCAGGTGGAGAAAGGAGTAATAGTGGTAAAGCAGCCGAAGCAAACAACGAAAAAGAAAAACAGTAGAGCGAAAGGTGCTAGAGGTGAAAGAGAGCTTTCTAATCTACTTAAAGAACATGGTTTTAACACACGAAGAGGTCAACAGTATTGTGGTGCCAATGGTGATGCTGATGTGGTCGGTCTCCCTGGTATACATATTGAGTGTAAGAGAGTCGAGAAGCTTAATATATATAATGCAATAGAGCAAGCAAAGAATGATAAGAAAGACGATGAGATCGCAACAGTATTTCATCGCAAGGATCGGTCTGATTGGTTAGTGACAATGACATATGCTGATTGGATTGAAATGTATAAGAAAACTATCTAGTGAGTTGGATAGACGTAAAGAAGGTGAATAAGTGGCAAGACCAGAGAAAGAAGGTATTGACTACTTTCCTTTAGACGTTAATTTTTTTGATAATAAGACAGAGATTAAGCCGATTATATCGCAGTATGGTGCGGACGGAGTTGCTCTTCTTTTATATTTATATTGTGACATATATAAGAATGGCTATTATGTAAAGGTCAATGAAGATTATATATATGTTGCAAGCATGGATTTACGTATGAATTGCAATAAAATAAGGCAGATGTTGAACAACTTTCTTGAACGGTCACTGTTCGATAGCACACTTTTCAAGACGGTCAAGGTCCTAACTGCCCCGGGGATTCAAAGAAGATATATGCTCGCAGTGAAAGAAAGAGCTAGAAAAAGAAAATCCCCGGTAATAGTGGAAAAAGAATATTGGTTGATACCTGACGATGAGGTTCCAGAAGTGACTGTGAAAATCGATAATGTATCAACCCTTATAAAAGTTGTCCATTTTTTAGATACTCCACGGAATAAAGGAGTTATTCCAAGGAAAAACGAAATAAATCCATGTAATAATCAACAAAGTAAAGTAAAGGAAAGTAATAATAATATATATATGGCTGTAATCGACTACTTGAACCAAAAGTGTGGAACAAAATATCAGAATACAGCTATTGAATATGTGCAGTTGATTTTAGACAAATTAAGCTGTGGATTTAGTTATGAGGACTTTGTTAAGGTAATTGATCTTAAGTACCAAGATTGGAATGGTACCGATATGGAGAAATATTTAAGACCTCAAACGTTATTTGGTCCTAAGTTTGAAAGTTATCTGAATCAGAAGCCTAATAAAGAACAGAAAACTATACCAGGAGTTAAGAGTACAAAAAACACTAATAAATTTCATAACTTTCAGCAAAGAGAATATAGCAAAGAAGAATATAAAGAACTTGAACAGCGTTTGTTGAATAAAGCAAGGTGATACATTGTATTGTTAATTAGGATTTAAAGGAGAAAGAATATGAGTAATGCAGAAGTTATTGCCAAGGATTTATTAACAGCTATCAAAGAAGAAGATGAGGAATTACTTGAATATGTAGCTGAGTATATAAATTGTCCAAGTGAAGAGGAATGTAAGTATGATGGTGGAAGTGATCATACACCTTGTATTGAATGTAAGAAGAGATGGCTAAAGAAAGAATTTGAATGCTAATTGAGATATTAAGGAGGAAAATGTTATGAGAGTAAAACTAGGAAACAGAATTCATGTATGTACTTTAGCAACACATACACCCGAAAGTAGATTAATTCTTTTGACTATACAAAAGGAAGTGTACACAGTCGATATGAGAATATCAAAAATAGCTAATGACTGCATCGAACAACTCCTATCATTAGGATATTACGACTTTTCTGATTTTGAGTATAGTAACTAAATGATAATTTAAGGAAGGAGAAATATGGTTTATACAAGGCAAGAAGATACTGAACTGAATAATCAATTAATGCTATGGCAGAAACGTCAATTAACAGCAGTAAAGAAAAATAACATAGATACTGCATTTGAGAAGATGAATGATATTGAAAGGGCAGTATGGGAGAATATAGCCAAGGCAACAAATCATAAAGACGTAAACTATTTAGTGTGGGATATGGCAGAAAAGGTAATATCTAAGTATTGTGAGTTAGCACGGTAAATTAAGATCTCCATTCAATAGTAACAAAGCATATATATGAGACATAAGATAAATAAAAAGAGAATACGTGGTATTATGGTAACTCAGAGATATGTTGTTGCAATTTTAGGTATTGATACTCAATACTATACAGATAAATTTGTTGCGTGCTTGTGGGAAGAAGCTGCTGACAAAGAGTATAATAATAGTTCTATATATGTATCCGCTCTAATAGCTTCTGGAACTCTTGTATGTGGAGAAGCCAGAGGACGTACTTTAGGAGATGCTGCATATACTATAACTTGTTTAAGGAATCCATTTGAAGTTTCGAATAAAGACGATTACTGGAATGCATTTAGACGTGTTATACTTTCTATTAGAGAAAAATTAGATAATCCCAATATGACAATAACCATTAAAGATGTAGAATATTACTTTTTGTAAAAGAATAAATAATTATAACAAGTGGATTTTTCCGCTTGCCCTCTTTGTTGTACAAGCTATCATATTTTAGATACTTTTACGCAACATAAATTAAACTTATGTTCAATAAGGATTCCTAAAGAACATAGAGTTGCATTAGATGGAAAAAGAAGTTGTTAATGGCGAAATTCAGTACAAGGTTGGGAAGGATAAGTTTTGTATATATCCTGTGTTTTCTGAATGGTGTGAGGAGTGATTGGAGGAAGATTATCCACAGGAAATTAATAATTTGTGGATAAAACGTGGATAAGATTGTGTATAAGTATATGGAGGTTGTGGTTTGACAAAAAGAGAGCTTGAAAGAATGTTAAAATTAAAATCTTACATTAAGAAAGTAAAGGTTCAAATAGATGACATAACATACAAAAGTATAGTTGGTAGCCAACAGATCACTGGAATGCCATTTGTAAGTGGCACATCAGACAAAACAGGAGACCATGCAACAAAGATAATAGAATTAGAAGAGAATTATATGAATATGTTAATACGTTACAAGGAACTTGAGAAGATAGCAAAGGATTTTATTAGGAGTATACCAGATGAAACGATATCTTCTATACTTTATTTAAAATACATCAATGGTATGGATAATATAGATATAGCAGAAGTGAACGGAATGAGAGGACCATATAGAGCAAGAAATGTTAAAAACATTATAAATACTTTTTTTTTAGACTCAATGTTATATATGTTATAATACAGTTGACACATTATTGGTTGACTGGTATAATGAAAGAGTAAAAGTGTATGATTTTAAAAGGCATTAGCTGATATAAAAAGTTGATGCCTTTTTATTGTGTATAAGAGAAAGTATATTATGGATACTTAGTTCAGTATGGTTAGAGCACGGAGCTCATAACTCCGAAGTCCTCGGTTCAAATCCGAGAGTATCCATCTCCTCAGAATAGGGGAGAAACTATCACGCCCTAAAATAGTACCCAATATTATTTAGAGGTGATTGAATGGATAGTTTTATATCATGGATTGGTGGCAAGAAATTGCTACGAAAGAAAATAATTGAACAATTCCCTAGTGCTACTGAGTACGACAGATATATTGAAGTATTTGGTGGTGCTGGTTGGGTATTGTTCGGAATAGAGAATCATGCGAAGTTAGAAGTTTTCAATGATGCCAACGGAGATTTAATAAATCTATATCGTTGTGTGAAATATCATTGTGAAGCATTACAAAAGGAACTTGAGTGGAGCTTGGTTTCAAGAGAGCAGTTTTTTGATTGTAGAGATCAAATAAGTACCAGAGGGTTAACAGATATACAGAGAGCTGCAAGGTATTACTTGATGATAAAAAATAGTTTTGGGTCTGATTTACGGTCATTTGGTGTTAAAGGTAGAAACCTAGATAACTGTATTAGCTATTTAAGTCAAGTACAGGAAAGATTAAAAAAGACTGTTATTGAAAACCGAGATTTTGAAAAAATTATAAAGACATATGATAGGGAAAAAGCATTATTTTATTTAGACCCTCCTTATTATCAAACAGAGAAGTATTATGATGTAGAATTTACACAAGAAGATCATATAAGATTAAAAGAATGTTTGGATAACATAAAGGGGAAATTCATTCTATCGTATAATGATAGCGAATTTATTAGAAAATTGTATAATGGTTATAATATTCTTAATGTTGAACGTTGCAATAATCTTACAAACAAAACAAAGAGTACAAGATATGAAGAATTGATAATAAAGAATTATTAGTAGACAAACAAATGTTCGAAATGATATAATCATTTTGGGTATTATTTTAGATGATGGCTATTGATTAAAGACCATGGCCATTTGTGAAGCTTTTATAAATTATTTTGAAAAGACATCTAGTGAATTAATTAGATGTCTTTTCTCATCCCCAAAACAACACGAAAGGAAGTGAGCCTGATGGCAAGAGCACCAGATTCAAGAGTCGAACAGGCTCATGATCTGTATAAGAAAGGATTGAAATTAGTTGAGATTGCAAGTCAACTAAACCTGCCTTCTGGAACAATAAGAAGATGGAAGTCAATCTATAAATGGGATAGCGAACGTTCGGATAAGAATTGCGAGCGTTCGCTAAGGAAAAAAGGTGGACAACCCCATAATAAGAACGCTGTTGGAAATGATGGTGGAGCACCAAAACAGAATAAGAATGCTGAAAAACATGGTTTCTTCTCGAAGTATCTTCCAGAAGAGACCTTTTCTATTATCAAAGAGATAGAGAAGAAGGACCCATTAGATATACTGTGGGAGAATATACAGATAGCTTATGCTGCTATAGTAAGAGCTCAAAACATCATGCATGTTAAGGATAAAGACGAAATGATAAAGGAACTTAAAAAGAGAAAGATTCATAGATCTGAAATGTCAGAAAGTGAAGAAGTTGAATGGGAGTTTCAGTTTGCATGGGATAGACAAGCCACATTTCTAAATGCACAAGCTAGGGCACAATCGGAATTACGATCACTGATTAAGCAGTATGACGAGATGTTACATTCAAATTGGGAACTTGCTACAGAGGAACAGAAAGCACGTATTGCAGTACTTAAAGCTAAAGCAAAGCTTGATGATGCTGGTGAAACCGAAGATGATGGATTCCTAGATGCACTTAAAGGAAAGGTTGATGATATATGGGGCGAGTAAAACGTGCTGTATTTAAGTTCAGACCTTTTAGTAATAAACAATTAAAGGTACTTACCTGGTGGCTTCCTAATTCACCAATGCAAGATAAAGATGGTGTTATAGCAGATGGTGCTATTCGTTCTGGTAAAACATTATCTATGTCATTATCGTATGTGTTGTGGGCAATGACTTCGTTTAATGGTCAAAACTTCGGTATGTGTGGTAAAACTATTGGATCCTTTAGGAGAAATGTATTGTTTTGGCTTAAGCTTATGTTGAAGTCAAGAGGATTTGGAGTAACAGATCATAGAGCTGATAATTTGGTTGTGGTAAGCAAAGGAGAAACAACCAATTACTTTTATATATTCGGTGGTAAAGATGAACGGTCACAAGACTTGATACAAGGTATCACTCTTGCAGGCTGTTTTTTTGATGAAGTGGCATTGATGCCAGAGTCATTTGTTAATCAGGCAACAGGTCGTTGTTCTGTAGATGGTTCGAAGTTCTGGTTTAACTGTAACCCAGACGGTCCGTACCATTGGTTTAAGATTAATTGGATAGACAAGATAACGGATAAGAATTTACTATATCTACATTTTACTATGGACGATAATTTAAGTCTATCAGAGCGTATCAAAGAACGTTATCGTTCGATGTATAGTGGAGTATTCTATAAACGCTATATATTAGGCTTATGGGTAGTTGCTGAAGGTATCATTTACGATATGTTTGATGCAGCTAAGCATACAGTCAATAAGTTAATAGACTTAATTACAACAAAGTATTATGTCAGTTGCGATTATGGTACTCAGAATGCAACAGTATTCCTTTTATGGTGCAAGAATACACATGGCCAATGGGTATGCACAAAAGAGTATTACTATAGCGGTAGAGATGAAGAGAGTCAAAAGACGGATTCCCAGTATGCTGATGATCTAGCAGAATGGTTAGACGGTATTAAGCCACAGAAGATAATAATTGACCCTTCGGCTGCTTCATTTATAGCTGAACTTAAGAAGCGTGGTTATAGTATAAAGAAAGCAAAGAATGATGTACTAGATGGAATAAGGTATGTAGGTACATTGCTTAATAAAGAATTAATTTTGTTTAATCAAGAATGTGTTAATACAATCAAAGAGTTCAATTCATATATATGGGATGCGAAAGCTACAGATCGTGGAGAAGATAAACCAATTAAGACGCACGATCATGCGATGGACGCAGTAAGATACTTTTGTTATACGATAATAAGAAGTAATGGTGGTATCTCAATCTTAAAATAAAGCGAGGTGATAGAAATGGATATAGAAGTAATTAAGAAACTTATTAATAACTACGAAACAGGTCATGCAATATTTATCAATAATGCAATGATTGCAGAACGTTATTATCGCAATAAAACTGATGTATTACTACAGGAAAAGAATAAGGACAGTGAGGATAATCCTTTACGTAATGCAGATAATCGTATTCCTCGTAACTTCCATGGACTTATTGTTAATCAAAAAGCTTCCTATGCGTTCACTGCACCGCCTTTATTTGATGTTGGTAATGTAAATGCTAATAAAGCTGTTACAGAGTGCCTAGGTGATGAATACGCTAAGAACTGCATGGAGTTATGCATTAATGCAGCCAACAGTACAATGGGGTGGGTGCATTATTGGGAATCAGATGAAGGATTCGAATGGGCAGTAGTAGACAGTAAACAGATCATCCCAGTGTGGTCCAAGAACCTTAAGAAAAAGCTTATAGGTGTATTTAGAGTATATGATGAGATTGACGAAAAATCAGGAGACAATTACACCATATATGAATACTGGACAGAGACAGAGTGCCAAGCGTTCAGACGCAAGACTTCTGATACATTTGATGAAAGCTTTGCTGTTTATAATATGTTTTATGATCCACAAAGTGGTGAACAACTTTCAAATTACAAGCATGATTTTGGTAAAGTTCCTTTTATACCGTTTAGAAACAATAATATAGGCACTAATGACTTGGACAACATCAAGAGATTGATTGATGTATACGACAAAGTTTACAGTGGCTTTATTAATGATTTGGACGATATACAGGAGCTTATTTTTGTGTTATCTGGTTATGGTGGAACAGAATTAAATGGTTTCTTACAAGATCTTAAGAAGTACAAGACTATTAAAGTTGATGGAGACGAAAGTTCTAATCCAGGAGTAAGTACATTAAGCATCGAAATACCGATTGAAGCACGTAAGACAGTCTTAGACGTTACACGCAAGGCAATATTCGAACAAGGACAAGGGTTTGACCCGCAGCCAGAATCATTTGGTAACCAGAGTGGTGAAGCACTTAAGTTCATGTATTCACTATTGGAAATGAAAGTAGGCTTGATGCAAACAGAATTTATGCTTGGATTTTCGGAGCTTGTAAGAGCAATCTGTAGACACAAAGGAATTGAGTGTAAGAGTATTATCCAAACATGGACTCGTACATGCATTAAGAACGATACAGAACAGGCGCAGATCTGTAAGGATAGTGTTGGTATAGTAAGCAAGCGTACAATTCTTAAGAATCACCCTCTTGTAGAAGATGCAGACGCAGAACTTAAGTATTTGGAACAGGAAGAGCAGGAAGCTCAAGCAAAAGCTGATATATATGACGATGTATTTAGCCGTGGAGGTGAAAGTGATGATAAGGTTAGCAAAGAAAATAAAGAGGACCTATGATCATACACTTCTTAATCATGTAAAGGTGATTACTTATGAGAAATAGTGACTACTGGAAGAAGCGTTTTGAACAGTTAGAGCAGCTGTCCAATGATGAAGCTACTAAGTATTATAAAGAGGCTGAAAAGTCACTTAATCGTGCCATTGCAACGATAGAAACAGATATTGAGAAGTGGTATAACCGTCTTGCAATTAACAATGAAGTGTCATTACTACGTGCTAAGCAGATGCTTAATAGTAAAGAACTTAAGGAATTTAGGTGGACTGTTGAGGAATACATAAAATATGGTGAGATAAATGCTATTACTCAAGAGTGGACCAAGGAACTAGAGAATGCATCAGCTAAGGTCCATATAGAACGCTTAGAAGCTATTAAGCTGCAAATGCAGAATCAGATAGAAGTTACTTATGGAAATATTGAAGATGGATTAAGTACAATGTTAGGAGAAATATATAAGAATACCTTCTATCATACAGGCTATGAGATTCAAAAAGGCCTTAACGTTGGTTCTAGTATGGCTTTAATTGATGATAACAAGGTACAGAAAGCTATTAGAAAGCCTTGGGGAGTGGATAAGAATAACTTCTCTAGCCGATTATGGTCAAACAAGCAAAAACTTATTAATACACTCAATACGAATCTAACACAATCAATAATTCGTGGCGAAGATCCTAGTAAGGCGATTAACCAGATTAGTAAGGTGATGGGTACTGCAAAATCAAATGTAGGTCGTTTAGTTATGACAGAATCTGCTTTTATTGCATCAGCAGCGCAAAAGGATTGTTTTACTGAGTTAAATGTAAAACAGTATGAGATTGTTTCAACCCTAGATACTAAGACTTCTGAGATATGCCGAGAATTAGATGGTAAAGTTTTTGATATGAAGGATTATCAAACAGGTGTTACAGCCCCACCATTTCATCCTTATTGTCGTACTACAACATGTCCTTATTTTGATGATGAGTTTACTCAAGGCGAGGAAAGAGCTTATCGAGATACAGAAGGTAAGACGCAGTATGTAAAGGATATGAAGTACGATGAGTGGTATGAGAATTATGTGGCTAATGATGAAAAATATAGATTTAAGGAAATAGCAGATAAGAATAGATTTTCTGACAAGCAACAATATCAAAGATATAAAGAAATTCTTGGTGATAATGTGACAAAATCACTGGAAGAATTTCAAGAAATAAAGTATAATGACAGTGAGAAATGGAAAAAGCTAAAGTTATCTTATGATGATCAAAAAATAAGAAATAGGTTAAGGTCAGACGAAACAATTAAAACTATTGAATCCGGTAAGCAAGGAAAGCATATCATAGGGCATAATAATTATACTCTTGGTAGGAGTTATTTGTTTATTGATGAACAAGAAGCAAATCGCTTGGTTCAAAAATATGCTGGAACTGGTGAGATTAAAAGAGATTCGAAAGGTAATTGGACAAATAAAGAATTTATTGTTACAGATAATGTTATTGGGATAGCTATAGACCCAGTAACAGGAGAAGAGTTTAATACAAAGAGATTTGCTATTATGTATTCAAAGAAAGGAACACATATCGTTCCAATGAAGGAGATATAATTAATGTTAAATGAGTTAGAGTTGATAATGTATAATTCTCAAAATAATATTGTAAAAGTTGATTTAATTAACGGAAGTATTATAGAAGGTGAATGCGTTGAATTTACAAATTCGCTAGATAATGACCCTGAAATTTCAAGTATGACAATTAAGAATGAAGATGGATTGATTGAGATATATGCAAATGAAATAAAAAAAGTAAATAACAAAATGTAATACCACCAATCAGTAAAATGGTTAGGTGGTATTTTTATGCTTGAAAGTAGGTGAAGACATGTTTAAATGGTTAAATAAATTATTAAGATGGAGTAAAACTTGTAATCATGAGTGGAAATACGTCGAATTAAAAGATAATCACAGACGGACGTTATTGAAGCGCAAAGAGTGTAAAAATTGTGGAGAAATAGAATATTTGAATGTTAATTAGGTCGTAGCAATACGGCTTTTTATTATGTCCTGGACAAGACGTTTAAACTGTCTAAATAACTCTAGCATGATGAGTTTTAAACTCATGTATCGCAGAGGAGACACCTCGCTTAAAAACATTGCGATAGAAAGGATTGACATGGAATTTCTAAAAGAAATCTTAGGAGAAAATTATACAGTTGTTGAGACAGCTATAAATACTTACAATGCAAAGCCAGAGAACAAAGATAAACAAATTAAGCTTGGTAATCTTGCTAGTGGTGAGTATGTAGGTAAAGGCAAGTATGAAGCATTAGAGACTGAGAAAAACAATCTTGATGCACAGATTAAGACGCTCAACTCAACTATTACAACTCTTAAGAATGGCAACAAGGATAATGAGGAGTTACAGACTACAATCAAAAATCTCAACAAAGATATTGAGAATTTGAAAGCAGAGTCGGAAAGAACGGCCAAGACATATGCTCTGAAAGAGCAGCTTAGTAAGGCAGGAGTACAAGATCCAGATTATCTGATTTACAAACACGGTGGAATTGATAAGTTCAACTTTGACAAGGATAACAAGCCTATTGGAGTTGAAGAATCAATCAAATCATACAAGGAAGATAAGAGCATGGCTTATATGTTTGTACAACAACAAAAGCCACAGTACACTCCTACTGGTGGTGGAGATGCAATGCTTAAAAATCCATGGAGCAAAGAACATTTTAATTTAACGGAGCAAGGAAAACTTATCCGTGATAATCCAGCGCAAGCTAAAGAATTGGCGGCATCGGCGGGAATTACAATCTAAATAAGAAAGGCAAAAGGTGATATTGATGGGAACAAAAATTAGTGATGTAATCGTACCTGAGGTGTTTAATCCTTATGTAGTACAAAGAACAATGGAGTTATCCGCACTCTACAATAGCGGTATTATTTCAAATAATCCTGAATTAGATAAACTTGCTGTATCTGGTGGTACAACAATCAATATGCCGTACTGGGAAGACTTAAATGGTGATGATGAAGTGCTTTCTGATAACGGAGCATTAACTCCTGGTAAAATTACTGCTGGACAAGATGTTGCAGTATTATTACTACGTGGTAAAGCGTGGAGTGCAAATGATTTAGCAAAAGCATTGTCTGGCTCTGATCCGATGGCAGCTATTGGTGACTTAGTTGCAGAGTATTGGGCGAGACGTATGCAAGCAACTGCTATCAAATTGCTAGATGGTGCGTTTGCAGCAAGCAATATGACAAAGAAAGTATCTGATATTTCAGCCTTAGAAGGTGAAGCGGCTAAGATTAGTGGTGAAACATTCCTTGATGCGTTGCAATTAATGGGCGATGCAAAAGATAAGCTTACTGGTGTTATCATGCACTCTGCTACAGAAACACAGTTACGTAAAAACAACTTAATTCAAACAGAATTAGATTCAAACAATAAACCTATTTCGTTGTTTATGGAAAAGAGAGTTATTATTGATGATTCTTGTCCAGTATCTGCAGGAGCATATACGACTTACTTATTTGGACAAGGTGCTATTGGTCTTGGTAATGGTTCAGCACCAGTTCCAACTGAGACTGATCGTGATTCTCTTGCAGGGGATGATATTTTAATCAATCGTAAGCACTATATTTTACACCCACGTGGAGTTAAATGGATTGGTACAGCCGCAGGTTCATCACCTACAAATACTGAATTAGCTACTGGTACAAACTGGTCAAGGGTTTATGAAGATAAAGCCATTCGTATGGTAAAATTTGTTCATAAATTATAAGAGAGGGTGATAACATGAGTGCTACAGCATTTCAACGTATGAGACGTGAGGTAGAGGCGAAAGCTAAATCCTCTCAAGAAATAAAGGAAGCAGATAATAAGAAAACTCCTCGAAAGAAGAAAGAGTCGGAGTGATTAGATGGAACTCAATAAATTAAAACAGTTGCTAGGGATTAAAGTAGATGATGCTTCGCAAGATACGCAACTTGAATTTATCATCTCCGATGTAGAGGAAACAATCACTAATTACTGCAATATTGACGAAGTACCTAAAGGTTTAATTAACACTTCTTATCGTATGGCAGTAGACTTGTATCGTAATGAGAACCTAGGGCATGAGGAATCGGCACTAGGTTCTATCTCTTCTATTAGCGAGGGTGATACATCAATAGCATTCAAGCAATCGGTTGATGATAACTTTAAAGATACATTACTAAAAAATTATAAACCTCATCTAAACAGATATAGAAGGTTGGTGTGGTAATGTCAATACAAGATGTAATTAAAAAAGCTAGAGAACGACATAGTAAAGCCATAGAGCAACTTTACGAGGATAATTGCACAGTGATTGAGTTTCAGAGTGTAAAGGATCCTATAACAAAGGTCACAAAAAAACAAGAGGTAATAGTGCTTACAGACCAACCGTGTAAGTTATCGTTTTCCACTGCAAAGACAACTGATGCTGGAGATAATGTTGCTACTGTATCTCAAGAAGTTAAACTATTTATATCTCCTAATATATTAATCAAGGCAGGCTCTAAGATTATAGTTACTCATGACAATATCGAGCATGTGTATAAGAGTTCTAGTGAGCCTAGTACTTTTTTTTCACATCAAGAAATTGCATTAGAATTGTTCAAGGGGTGGGCATAATGTCGGTAAAAGTTGATGTTAGACAATTAGAAAGGTTGCAAGAGCAGATTGAAAAAGTTGCCACTATAGATATCGATGCTTTTTGTGAGGCTTGTGCTAAGGAATTAGCAGCACGTCTTTTGCGTAAAGTAATCAAGCGTACTCCTGTTGGAGATTATTCAGGAGCATCATATACATGTGCTTCTGATGTGTCGCATAAAGGGAATAAGGTTACTGGTAAGGTTGGTGGTACATTAAGACGAGGTTGGTCAATGAAACAATTACACCATTTTGATGATACTTATGTAATTGAAATCATCAATCCAGTCGAGTATGCCTCCTATGTTGAGTATGGACATAGAAATTTAAATGGTAAATGGACATCAGGTCATTTTATGTTAACTATCTCAAAAAAGGAAATAGAGCAGTTGGCTCCAAAGTTATTAGAAAATAGATTAAATCAATTGTTAAAGGAGTGCTTTAAATGATTAACAAGATATTGATTGGTATGTCTCAGGCACTTTATGTGGAGTTTGGAGAGAATTACAATATTTACACGGAGTCAATAGAACAGGGACTTGATGTACCCTGTTTTTTAATTACAAATATAGTGCATACACATAATGCAAAGCTATGCAATAGGTATCAAGATAATAACTCTTTCATGGTTCAGTACTTTCCTTTATCTAATACAGATGCGCTTTATGAGATTCATGATGTTGTTAGTCGTTTGGAAAATGTACTCGAATGGATATCTGTTGATACTAGTAAAGTAAGAGGAACAAATATGGAAAGCAAAGTTGACAATGGTGTTTTAAACTTCCAAGTGGATTATAACGTACGCTCTGTAAAACGAATAGAAGAAGAGGAGCGAATGAACAATTTGAAGTATAAAGGAGTGGTGTAATTTGGCTACAAAAAAAGTAACTACAAAGAAAGTAGCTGTAAACCAAATAGAACCTAGTTTTACAAAAAGTCAATTGGTTAACAGCAATCGTTTCTTCGGAGAAAGAGATTTGCTTCAGGCCTTATTGGCTGATGATAAAACATATACAATTGATGAAGTTACTGCTATGATTAGTGATTTCAAGAAAGGTAAGGTGAAATAATGGCACTAGGTGGCGGTTTATTCGTAACACAAAATAAGGTCCTTCCTGGATCATATATTAATTTTGTAAGTGCAGCTAGAGCAACGGTATCTTTATCTGATAGAGGTGTCGTTGCTCTTCCTCTATCTCTTAATTGGGGTAAAGAATCAGAAGTATTTACAGTAACAAATCAACAGTTTAGTGAGAAGTCCTTACAAATATTCGGATATGCATCTGATGCAAATGAATTAAAGGGATTAAGGGACTTATTCCTTAATGCAAAGAAAGTACATTTCTACAGACTAAATAGTGGAGGTACTAAGGCAACAAATACCTATGCTACTGCTTTATATGGTGGAACAAGAGGTAATGATCTAAAGATTGTAATTGCGGCTAATGTAGACGAGCCTAGCAAGTTTGATGTGTCAACATTACTTGAAAATAAAGTAGTTGATACACAGACTGTAGCGACAGCTGCAGAGCTAAAAGCTAATGAATATGTCACTTTTAAGAGTGAAGCATCTCTTGAAGGTACTTCTGGATTAGCACTATCAACTGGTACAAATGGTACTGTAGATGGTACAGCAGAACAGAATGCTCTAGATGCCTTGGAAACATATTCATATAACGTATTAGGGTGTTTATCTACAACTGATAATGTAAAAGCATTGTATGTAGCTTATACAAAGCGTTTACGTGATGAAATGGGTGTTAAATTTCAGCTTGTTATATATAGTAAAGCAGTAGATTACGAAGGTGTAATCAATGTTAAGAATACAGTATCAGATTTAGGGGCAGACGCTTCATCATTAGTATACTGGACTACAGGTGCAGAGGCTGATTGTGCAGTTAATAAATCACTGACAAATACTACTTATGAAGGAGAGTATGCTATATCTGCTAATTACAAGCAATCAGAACTTGAAACAGCTTTAAAGGCTGGGGAGTTCGTGTTCCATAAAGTAGGAGACGAGATTCGTGTACTTGATGACATCAATTCGCTTATAACTACAACAGATGAAAAGGGAGAGGCCTTTAAATCTAATCAGACAATCAGAGTGCTTGACCAAGTGGGAAATGATATTGCTGCGTTATTTAATAATAAGTATCTTGGTAAGATTCAAAACAATGCATCTGGCCGTATTAGTTTTTGGTCTGATATTGTAGCATATGATAAAGAATTAGAAAAGCTCCAGGCAATAGAGAACTTTGATTCTGCTGAAGTAACAGTGGAATTAGGAAATGATAAGAAATCAGTCGTTGCAGTTAATCCAATACAGCCTGTTAACTGTATGACTAAATTATATATGACTGTAATTGTACAGTAGGAAGGGGTAAGAAATGGCAAATATCACAATGTTATCAAAAGATGCAGTTGGTGCAGCACTTGCGGAATGTTATGTCACAATTGGTGACAAAAGATATAACTGTTTTAATTTTATTAACTTCGAAGCGAACTTCAATAAATCTAAGACAAAAGTACCAATTCTGGGTAAGACTGGGAAAGGTAACAAAGCAACAGGTTGGGATGGCGATTTCAAAGCCACAATCCATTATAATACATCAATCTTCCGAAAGATGATGTATCAATTCAAAGAAACAGGTGAAGATGTTTACTTTGAAATTCAAATAACCAACGAAGATCCTTCTTCAAGTGCAGGACGTCAAACAGTCAACTTTTATGGTTGTAATATTGACGGGGGAACTCTTGCAAAGTTTGATGCAGATGGAGAGTACCTAGATGAAGATGTAGAGGGAACATTTGATGATTTTGAGATTCCAGAAGAGTTTAAAATACTTGCTGGTATGGAAACAAATTAGGAGGAATGAGTTATGAGTAATTTAAGTAGATTTTTAAAGAAGAATAAAATTGTTAAGGGAAATGTTAAGTTTGCAGCTACAAAGTCATTAGTTGATGAAAATGGTAACCCACTAGAATGGGAGTTTAAAAATATTACAACAGCTCAGGACGAAACTATTCGTGATGAATGCACAACAGAGGTGCAGATAACAGGTAAACCAGGTATGTTTAGACCTAAGCTAGATACCAAAGCATACATGGCTAAAATGGTATGTGCCAGTTGTATAGTGCCAGATTTATATAATGCGGAGTTACAAGATTCTTACGGTGTTAAAAAGCCAGAGGATCTACTTCGTGCATTAGTAGATAATCCGGGGGAATATCAAGACTTACTAATGTTCGTTCAGAAAAACAATGGATTTAATGTTACAATGGACGAAAAGGTGGAAGAAGCAAAAAACTAATTCGTGAAGGTGATAGTGAGTTTAGCTACGCTCACTATTGCCTTCATAAACTCAATATGTTGCCATCACAATTTAGCTCTCTTGATGATAACGAAAAAGCTTTTATCATTGCATCAATTAAAATTAAGATAGAAGATGAAAAGAAAGAGCAAGATAAGGCGAAACGTAAAGGAAAACATAAAAAGTAATAAATATACCATCTACAGGAATGTAGGTGTTTTGTTATGTCTAAATCAAGAATTGAGGTGAAAAATGATGTCAAGCATAATGACTGCAATACAATTACAAGACAGAATGTCACAACCTCTTATGTCTATCACAAATGCAATGAATATTGTAATTAGCAATATGTATGATGTAGAGTCAGCTTCAAGTGATATGTTTGATGTAACATCGATTGAAGCGGCTAGGGCAGAATTGAATCAGGCGGAAATAGCTATAAAAGATATTCAAAATAATATAAATAAGGCAGATAATCAACAAGAGAAGTTTAATCAATCTCTTCAAGAAAGCCACAGTATTGCAGATGGGCTAAACAATAGACTCATGAGGGTAGCTGCGACGATTGGAACTGCTTTTGGTGTGGGCAAGATTATTGGTCTATCTGATGAAATGACGCAAACTACAGCTAGACTCAACTTAATGAATGATGGATTACAGAGCACTCAAGAATTAAATCAGATGATATTCCAATCAGCACAAGATTCACGTGCTGCATATCAAACAACAGCTGATGCAGTAGCTAAGTTAGGAAATAATGCTGGGGATGCATTCAGTTCTACAGCTGAAATAGTTAACTTTGCAGAATTGGTAAATAAGCAATTTACAATAGCAGGAGCGTCAAGTACAGAAGCTAGTAATGCTTTTTTACAGTTAACCCAAGCACTTGGTTCTGGTGTATTACGTGGTGATGAACTTAATTCGATTTTTGAACAAGCACCTAATCTGATACAATCTATTGCTGATTACTTAGATGTACCAATCGGAAAGATTAGAGAAATGGCAGGGGATGGCGAGATAACTGCTGACATTGTTAAAAATGCAATGTTTTCTGCTTCCGATGATATTAATGCCAAATTTAATTCTATGCCTATGACATGGGGACAAGTTGCTACAAGTATTCAAAATCAAGCATTAATGGCGCTTCAGCCAATACTTACAAAGATTAATGAAATTGCTAACAGTGATAAATTCAATAGTTTTGTATCAGGAGTAACGAATGCTATGTCTACAGTAGCTACAGCTGTAGGTGTTATATTTGATTTAATTATAACTGTTGGTAGTGCATTGTATGACAATTGGTCAATTATTGAGCCTATAGTATATGGTGTAGCCACAGCGTTAGCATTATATACTACATACTTAGGTATTACGAATGGATTAGAATTAGTAAGCAAAGGTATTAAGATTGCAATGTGTTTAGCGTCTTATGCACATGCGGCAGCAACTGGAACAGAAGCTAGTGCTACAGCAATGGCAACAGCAGCACAGTATGGATTCAATACAGCTTTATTAGCCTGCCCACTCACTTGGATATTAGTAATTATAATAGCAGTAATATCAGCAATCTACGTAGTAATAGCGGTAATTAATAAGTTAACAGGCACTACTATATCGGCTACTGGTATAATATGTGGGTCAATTATGTGGTTATTAGCACTAATTGTAAATGCTGTTATAGGGACGATAAACGCAATAATACAGTATATATATAGTAGGTTTGTAGAGCCGTTTATTAGCATAATTGAATGGATTCTTAATGTATGTATGGGGGGATTTGATTCCTTTGGAGGAGCAGTTGCAAATCTTATCGGACAGATTATATCTTGGTTTCTTTCTTTGGGTAAAATAGTAACTAAAATAATCGATGCTATTTTTGGAACGGATTGGACATCAGGACTTAGTTCATTGCAAGATAGTGTATTATCATGGGGGAAAAATGATTCTGCCATAACGTTGTCAAGAGAAGCTCCTCAAATCGATTACCGTATGGATATGACAGATGCCTATAATTCTGGGTATGACTTCGGTAGCAATCTTGGAAGCAAAAGTGATTTAGTGACTGATAATGCAAGTGCTGCGAGTATACCAACTTACGATTTGGCTGGTACACAAGCAGGTAAAGACATTGGTGATACTGCGGCTAATACAGCAACAGTTGCTAAATCTGTTGGTGATAGCACAGAAGAACTCAAATACCTTAGAGATGTTGCAGAACGAGAGGTTATTAACAGATTTACTACTGCTGAGATCAAAGTTGATATGGGAGGTATTAATAATACTGTAAATGAAAAATCAGATTTAGACGGCATTGTCACTTATTTGGAAGATACGCTTAATGAAACTCTAAGTTCAACTGCAGAACAATATAATTATTAGGAGGTGTGATTTGTATGTCATACGAATTTTATTTAGACAAGATGCTCTTACCAGTCGCACCTTCTAAGGTGCAAACCAAAATTCATAATCAAAATAAAACAATCACCCTAATAAATGAGGGTGAAGTCAACTTGATTAAGGCACCAGGACTGACAGAAATCAGTTTTGATGCCTTATTACCTATGCACAAGTATCCTTTTGCGACTTATCAAAAGGTAAAACCTACAAATATATCATATATTAAGAAAAATACAGGGCTGTTTAATGTGGCTACAAGTGTTGTAATGTCGAGTGGATATCTTTATCCTAATTATTATCTGGATTATTTAGAGGATCTCAAATTAAGCTTAAAACCATTTTATTTTAAGATAAGTAGGTTAGATTACAACAATAACATTATCTTTAACACAAATATGTTTGTAACTATTGAAGATTATACAATTACAGAAGATGCGAAAGATGGAAATGACTTCACGGTAAGTATTAAGCTTAAACAATATGAACAGTATGGAACAAAGTCATATAAAATTGACTCAAAAAAGAAACAAAAGAAATCAAAAAAGAAGAGAACATCTAAGAATACATCAAAAACGCAGTATTATACTGTAAAAAAAGGTAACACCTTATGGGCAATTGCCAAAAAATATCTTGGTGATGGATCTAAATGTTGGAATCTAGCAAAGTTAAATGGAATTAAAAATCCTAATTTAATCTATCCAGGTCAAAAAATTAAGATTCAAAATGTAAAAGCGTCGACTGCTAGTGAGGCAGGATATAGTATTAGTAGTAAGACAAGAAGAGGTACAAGCAAAAAAGTATCAACCAGTTCTTCATCAAGTAGTACAAGTGGTTCTTCGAGTAATAAAACAAATATGAATAAGAACACTAATATTATAACGGAAGTTGATATTGTAAGTGTATTTAATTATGGATCATCAAGTACTCGTACTAGTCTAACTGGTACAAAAGGGTATAACAGTAGTAAGAATAAAAATGTTGGTGGTGCCGGTAATGGTAGTCTGAAGAATACAATAACTAGTAAATAGGGAGGGATAGTAATGTATGAATTGACAATCTGCAATAACAACATACTCTATTATCCTTCTGTTATAGGTGATGTCACATGGGATACTGAAAGAAGTGGATCACCTGGAACATTAAAATTTGAAGTTTATCAAGATGGAAAACTTGATTTTGAAGAAGGTAACGAAGTAAGATTTATTGAGAATAAAGATAAAATTTTCTTTGGCTATGTATTTACAAAGAAAAGTACTAGTGATGGAGTAATTGCAGTTACTTGCTATGATCAATTAAGATACTTCAAAAATAAGGATACTTATTCGTATTCAAAGAAGAGTACGAGTGAGTTCCTTAAAATATTGATAAATGATTTCAATTTAAAAGCAGGCAGTATTGACGATACGGTATATAAAATGTCAAGGGTAGAGGATAATGTTACCTTGTTTGATATGGTCATTAATTCAATGAATGAGACGTTAAAAGCAAAGAAAATAATATATGTTTTATATGATAACTTTGGTAAATTAAATCTTAAGAATATCGAGAATATGATTATACCAATTATGATTGATTCCTCTAGTGGTCAATCACTAGAATACACTACTAGTATTGATTCTAATACTTATAATAAAATAAAGCTTATTTATGAAGATTCAGAAACTAATAAGCGTGAAGTATATATCGAAAAAAGTTCAGAATCAATTAATAACTGGGGAGTATTACAATACTACGAAACAATACAAGATAAGACGCTTGCGAAGCAAAAAGCTCAAGCCTTATTAGAACTATACAACATGACAACGAAAGGACTCAAAGTAAATAACTGTTTTGGAGATAATCGTATTCGTGCTGGTTGTTGCGTTTATGTAAATCTTACAGTGGATAATGTTTCGTTTGTAGGGATTATGATAGTTGAGAAAGCAAAGCATATATATTCAAAGGATTCACATTTTATGGACTTGACCTTGAGAGGAGCTGATTTTAATAGTTAATTTAGCGCTGTTAATTAAAAAAGCCGCAATTGAAGCGGTACAAGCAAGTAAGCCTAGTGATCTGGTATTTGGTAAAATTATATCAACTAATCCTCTTAAGGTTTATGTTGATCAGAAACTAACTTTATCCGATGAGTTTGTATTTACCACATATGCTTACAATCAGATTATGCAAACTAATGATAGTGTAGTGATGATACGTGCACAAGGTGGTCAAAAGTATCTCATTATAGATAGGATGGTGTGATATGTTACCAAATAGCAATAATTTCTTAGACGATGATTCTATTACAGTAACAGAAGAACCTAGTAAAACTTTTTATATTGATTTTATCAACAATAAAATTGTAGGTTGTGTTGATGGATTAGAAGCAGTTAAACAAGCCGTATTCCTTATACTTAATACAGAACGATATGAGAATATGGTCTATGATTGGGATTATGGATTTGAGACTCAGGATCTAATTGGTATGCCAATTGGATATGTATATCCAGAACTAAAAAGAAGAATAGAGGAAGCATTAACACAAGACGATAGAATCGAAAGTGTTGATGCTTTTTCTTTTGTGAAAAGTGGAAGTACAGTAAGTGTTAACTTTACGGTTACGAGTACACAAGGAGACTTTGAAACAGAAGCTGAGGTGAGTATATAAAATGTATGAAGAAAAGACACAAGAATCTATTTACAACGAAATGATGGCTACTGTAAAAGCAAAGTATCCAGAATTGGATAGTAGAGCAGAAGGTGTTATTGGAATTGCCCTAATGCCCTGTGCAATTGAATTAGCGCAAGCATATGCAGAGATTGATACCATATTAGATGAATCTTTTGCAGATACAGCGAGTAGAGAGTTTCTAATAAGACGTGCTGCAGAAAGAGGGATTGAACCTACACCAGCTACTTATGCAGTTGTTAAGGGGGTGTTTAATATCGATGTTGCTATTGGTGAGCGATTTACACTTGATGATTTCAATTATGAGGTTATTGAGAAAGTTAATACTGGTATCTACAAACTTGAATGTGAAACAATTGGTAGTGCTCCGAATAGCCATACAGGAACATTAATACCATTAGATTATATTGACGGTTTAGAAACTGCAACTATTACAGAGGTGCTTATTCCTGGAGAAGATGAAGAAGAGACCGAATCAATTAGAAAGAAGTACTTTAATAGTCTGAGTAGCCAATCGTTTGGCGGTAACATAGCTGATTACAAAGAAAAGGTAAACGATCTTAGTGGTGTAGGTGGTTGTAAAGTTTATCCGACGTGGAATGGTGGAGGAACTGTAAAGGTAGTAATTATCAATTCTGATTATGAGAAAGCGTCTACGGAATTAATCGAATCAGTACAGAATTATATAGATCCAGTTGGTCATACTGGTGAAGGGTATGGAATCGCTCCGATTGGTCACATAGTTACTATTACAAGCGTAGAAGAAACGACGATTAACATATCGTCTAGTATTACTTATCAATCTGGTTATTCATTCGAAGCAATTAAGTCGTATATAGAAGAAGCAATAGATGCTTACTTTCTTGAGTTAAGAAAGACGTGGGCAGATGAAGATACATTGGTGGTTCGAATAAGTCAGATAGAATATAGGCTTTTGAATGTTACAGGTATAGTAGATATATCAGGAACAACTATTAATGGTGAAGCTGTAAATCTAGTTTTGGATAAGAATAGCACACCAGTAAGGGGGACTGTAAGTGGCTAAAGAAGTGGATTTACTCTCATATCAAAGTAATATTATACAGCAGATAAGAGAGTTTAAAGTGTTGTCAGAAGTTGAAAAACCACAACATGAATGTGTGTGGCAGGCTGTAGAAGATGCTATCAATGATCAATTTGCAAATACCTTATCCACAAACGGTTGTAAGAGATGGGAAAGTATTATGGATATACAAGCAAAAGATACGGAAGACTTGGAATTCAGGCGATTTCGCATTTTAAGTAGGCTGAATGAGCAGTTACCCTATACGTATCGAATGCTTGAATTACAATTGCGAACTTTGTGTGGAGATAATGGGTATACGATGGTACTTAGAAACGAAGAGTATACTTTGGTTGTGAAAATTGCTTTAGCTTCAAAGAATAAATATTCTGACGTAGAATCTACATTAAGAAAATACGTGCCGGCGAACATAGTACTTGATATTTCGTTAATGTATAACACACATGAGATAATATCACATTTCACTCATGAACAACTTGCTAAGTATACACATTTACAATTAAGAGAGGAAGTGTTAACAATTGGCGACAGAAACAACTAATTTAAAATTAAACAAACCCGATAAAACGGACTTTTATAACATTGACCTAGTTAATGCTAACATGGATAAGATTGACGAGGCGGTCTCGGGAAAAGCAAGCAAAGACGACATACCAAAGTCATTACCCGCCAACGGTGGTAACGCTGATAGTTTAGGCGGTAAAAATGCCAGTTCCTATGCAACCAAGGGACTATTAATAGCCAATGGTGTTAGCTTGTTTACTTATATAGAATCCTTAACTGACGAACAACTACCACCTGTTTCTAATGTAACTATTCGTGCCTATAATTGTAGCAATACACCATATGATGGTTTTCCTAATAAAGTAGATTTTTCCACGTACAATGGTGGTGATTTTATAATTGATGTCACTAGGCTAGAACAAAAAGATTGGTATATTCTAACTGCTAGAGAAAGTCACACTAGCAGAATGTTCACATGTGGAAAACGTGGCAATGTTTGGGGTTCTTGGACAGTTTTAGGAGATATTATTATACTACCTGATGGTACTAACCTTTTTGATTCTTCTTATTTAACAGATAATGATTCATGGTCAATTAAGACCTTTAGAATTGGTAACTCTGTAACCGCACCTCTCAGTTTTGGTTATGATGCTAATAATAATGACTTTTACTACACTGTATACAAAATGGGTAATGATTGGATAAAAATTGAGGGTAGGGATGTCCGAAGTAATCGTGAGTTTACAAACTCAAAACTAGGTGGAACTTGGTCTAACTGGGTAGAGAAGATACAAACTACTGCTAACGGTCAACTATTAGTTCGTAGAGAGAACAGATTCTATACACAAAATCATACACATGAAGGTGCTCAAATCACAATGGAATCAGCTAGTGCTTCAACTTTAGGTGGAAATTTTAATATTGATGTGTATGATAACTATTTTAGATTCATGGGTGGTGTTAGTAATCAAGGAGCTTTGCTAGATATTGGTAGATGTGGTATAGGTGTTGCTGATAAAATCCACACCACTAAGACTGTAGCAGTACAATCGGTAACTCCATCATCACCTCAAACTAATGACCTTTGGATATGGTAAGAGGGGGAGCATATGAGTTTGAAAAGATATGATGGTTCAAGTTTTATTGATGGATCTGCACAAATGCGTTTTGATGGAGCGAATTGGGTAGACATTAGTTCTGCTAAACGTTTTGATGGTACTAACTGGATTGAAACACTTGAACAACAATTAGTTATTAAAAGAGTGGCGTTTAATGGTTCTGCCATTGAAGATTGGAATAATGCCTCTTTAAATGACACAGTAAGTGCAGACGGAAAGACTTACTCATTTACATCTGTCGGTCAACAAGGAGCGTCAAGATATGTTTGGCTACAAGCTATTGGAGTTACAGTTAGTGTTGGTGATACCATAACGTTTACTAATATTGAATATGATAGTACCAATGGTGCTTATCTTAGAGCAAAAACATCGCCTAATACAAAATATTCTACTACGCAAGACCTTTATATAAGTAATGGTACTCACACAATAACTGCAAACGCGAACGGTAACCTTTATGTTTTATTTTATATGGGTTCAGGTTACACGTATACTGCGTGTAATTATTTCAGAATATCATCAATAAAAGTAAATACAAAAACTTACAAAGATATTATATTTAGCAAATAGAAAGGGGCAATATTATGTCGAAGAAATTAGTAGTAAATAAAAATGAAATCAATATAGAAAGTATATATCCTTACCGTTATGATTATGGAAAAGGTAAAGAAGTTCTTAGAATTCAGATTTCGGAAAATTCTCATACATTCGAGGAAATCAAGTCCGTTTTAAAAGATTGTAAATATATAATTGCTTATTACGAAGATGAAGCATTGAAAATTGAATATGAGAATTATTCAGTTGATTTCAATTCACAGTATCAAGATGGCGTTTACAACATTGAGATTACAAGGCTATCTCAACAAGAGCAAGACATTGAAGCTTTAAACACAGCGGTTATGGAATTAGCTGAAATTATTGGGGGTGCAGAATAATGGTTAAATTTTATTTAAGACAAATTGAAAAAGGCACAATTACTATCGATGACGTTCCACCTAAATGGATAGATAAAGTTCAAGCAGAACTAGACAAAATTTCATAATAATAAAATATGAAAAGGGATAAGTCTATCGTAAATATGCGGTAGTCTTTATAATGAACGAAAGAATCACAGCAGATCAGTACAATGAATTAACTAAGTTATTAGAAACTAAATAGTGATAATAAAAATCAAATATTATATCAATTAAAGCACCTTATAGGGTGTCTTTTTTTGATGGCATCGAGAGGATGCAGCAAAAAAATTAGGAACCATGATGGTTCCTATAAAAAAGAGGGAGGTTTATGAAAAAAAATTATCTATATAAAAAGGTTATTAGCTTCCTTTGATGTATTAATAATAACAATAAAATATGTAGTAAGTATGGAACGTTAGTGAAGAATATGTGAACGTTCTGAAAAAATTTTGAGTCGAGAGGCTCTTTTTTGTTGCAATGTCGCAACAAAGGAAAGGATGGAAAAGTATGAAATTTGAAAAAGTAAATGTTCTGGGTGGAGCTATAGTTTCATTGTTAACAGCAATTCTAGGACAATATTGGTTTCTGTTTGCTGGATTTTTATTTCTCAACATAGTAGATTACGTAACTGGGTGGATCAAAGCAAAGTATTGGAATCATAACGAATCGAGTGCAATTGGAGCAAAAGGGATAGTTAAAAAGGTATTTTACTGGTTGATTATTATGATTGCATTCTTTATATCATATTGCTTTGTTCAAATGGGAGATATGTTAGGTATCAACTTGGCTTTTGTACAACTTTTTGGGTGGTTTACACTTGCAACATACATTATTAATGAAATCAGAAGTATTATTGAGAATGGTGTAGAGATGGGGTACAACGTACCAAAGTTTCTTATTACTGGATTAGACATTACGCAGAAATTGTTAGATGCACAGACTAAATTAGAGGAAAGCGATGGTGAGAAAAATGAGTAATACAGCACAATGCAGAGACATAGCGGAATTAAATCCGCTGTGTCAGATATTATTAAACAAGGCACTGAAAGAAATCAAAGCGAAAGACATCAATCCTCTTGTAGTTGAGACGTATAGGAGTCAGGTCAGACAAAATTATTTGTATTGCCAAGGCAGAACAATTAATCAAGCAATATCTAAAGGGATTACAACAACATTTGCAAATGCTTACTGCAATCCAAAGGCTAAACAAGTCACATGGACATTAACAAGTATACATACTAAGAGAAATGCTGTTGATGTGGTACCGCAGAGAAAAGTAAATGGGAAAATGACAGCTATTTGGAATGTAAATGATAGCGAGACAAAGAAGATCATTGAGATTATGACTAAATACGGTTTCGAAGCAGGAGCGAACTGGACAAGTAGCCCTGACAGTCCACATTTCCAGATAAAAGGTGTTTCTATTACCGCTAAATCCTACAGTGCAAGTAATACGAATACTTATATTACAAAGATGATACAAAGGCTGTTAAACGAAAAGATTAATGCAAATCTAGTAGTTGACGGTAAGTGGGGAGCAAATACGACTAAAGCAGTCAATAAGTTCAGAAGTCAATTCGACTGGAAAGAAGATGGCAAGGTTGGAGTAGAAACCTTGAAGAAGTTACTGGCATAGATAAAAAATGGGCACTACCATGTTAGTGGCTACCACATAGGCAGCTTATGTTCAAAATATTCGCACACTAACATGGGTTTACATGTCCATTAAAAAGTTTGGATATGGAGATCGACCTTATTGCAAATCTTTAACAAGGTCTTTATATTATGGGAGTTAATATATTATAACTCGATACATATTATTACATATTAGGTATCAATTGTCAATAAAAAGACCTTGTCACAAAAATGAAACAAGGTCTTTTTAGGGATATTTAAATGGTGCAAAAGAACATGTATAATACACCATATTTAGTATTAATTGTAAATGAAAAAATAGAACATGCTGTTAAGTAAGTGCCTTTGTGTAAATTACTGCTTACTTTTTTCTAATAAAGCATCTTGTAATACCTTTGAGAAGTTAATTCCTTGTTTTTCGCCATATGAGTTAAGCCATGCAGGAATAGTTATATTTTTTCTAATTGTTTGAGAACCGTATTTTTCTGAATAACTATCCATATCTAAAACAAGAAAATTAATAAAGCAATCTTTAGGAATAGTAATATCATTGTAGTTACTTGGTACTGGAATTGCATTTCCATCTTCTAATTCGTCTAGTATCCAACCACTTGCAACATCAGTTCCCATTTCGATTGCGTTTATCAGGTCGTTACCCTCTGTTACACAGCCTGGCAAGTCAGGAAATTCAACAACATAACCCTGTGAACCATCTGTAAATGGCTTGAATAAAGCTGGATAAACAAGTTTCATATATATGCCTCCTTATGCAGGGCTATTTAAGCCCTGCTTGTTTAAGTATTGATTTAATAGTGTCTGGGTGAATATCACCACTGTGTTTTGGTATTGTTACTTTACCAGTTTTGGTTGGGTGTATGTATTGACAATGCGAACCTTTTTGATTTTTAAAATACCAACCATCTTTTTGAAGAAGTTTTTCAATTTCATTAAATCTCATTTGTTATCCTCCTTACAATTATATTATACACACTATGCGCATAAAAATCAAGGGGAAATACGACAATTTGAAATAAAAGTTAAATTTTTGTAATTGATTTTATCCCATCAAAAAAGTTACCGCTATTATATTTAATAAGAAAACAAACTTTTTTTCTATAGCTAGGGTTGTGAAATATTTTAACTATGTTTGGGATATGCATTTTTTGAAAAATATTCATTTTTTTACATCTAGAACTGTAGTTAGGCGAGTTGTAACCAGTATGTTGCAACACATCTCCCATACCTAAAAAGTAGAGTAGTAAAGCAGTTATAATTATAATAACTAAAAACTTTAAATTAAAATATGATGATAAAACAACAGTACAAATCAAATTTATTAAACCAATCAAGTGCATAGTTAAAAAATGTTTTTTTGCATGTTTTCTAATTGAAACATCACTATTAATTATTTTCAGTCCTATATCATCATTAATTGATAGATGCTTTAACTCCGATATAGCGTAAACAGAAAAGGCGCAATTATAGAAAAAAAATAAAAATACTAAACAGTTATTGAGAAAAATTAAGAAGTAATAGATTGATTCATATAAAATATCATTATCTTGATATTTGACTTTAGCACAAATAGTAATAACTACGCTACACAAAATAAAAGTGATTATACTTCCTAGTGCTGTAATAGTTATACATTTATAGTTATCAACAAAAGACTTTAAGCCGTGGAAGTATAGGTAGTTACTATTCGAAAAGAGAGTATTTAATTTAGTATATTTTTTATAGCAAAATATAGAAGTTATGAATAAAATTAAACAAGTTATTATCATGTTTTTATCGTTACCTTTCTGTTAGTTTTCTACATGATATTCTAAATATTGAGTATTTGTCAACACAGAGTTTCTCGCCTTTATATTATGAGACCTGA
>JAHZFJ010000032.1 GCA_019421365.1 Lachnospiraceae bacterium | reverse complement strand
TAAAACTTACTTAATTGGAATGAGTTTGGTTGCATCTCATTTTGCAATTAAGGTACTATTATCAAGCTTAGAAGTTGGAGGTATACTATGGCAAGCAACGTACCAAACTTTCATATCGATAAAATTGTTCGTGAACCTTATTTCCAAATGCAGTCCAATCATTTTCACTCCCATTATGAACTTTACTTCCTTCTAACAGGAACACGTAAATTCTTTATAAACCATAGTTTCTATACACTCCATCCACATGATCTAGTTCTGATAGCAAAGGGTGAGCTGCATAGAACCTCATTTATCAGCGATACATCTCACGAGCGTATCGTTATGTATTTTAATGAACAGTGGCTTGATACTATTATTGAAACATATGGAAAAGAAGTGATCGAACAGTGCTTATCAACAAACAAAAGATCTATTCCACAAGAAGATCAAGACTTTTTTAATAATCTATTACATAAGATGATACAAGAATATAACTCCCCTGATGGATATTCAGAAAAATTAATAAGGAATTTTTTTGAAGAATTACTAATCTTCTTATTGCGTACTACTAACTCTCAGGAACATACTAACGACAACACCCAAAGTGACGCTGATATCACCAATGCAGCCCGCTATATTTGTACTAACTATGCTAATGATTTGACTTTGGCTGAAGTTGCCGGACATGTCAATCTATCGCCAACGTATTTTTCGAAGAAATTCAAAAGTACTACTGGGTTTGGATTCAAAGAATATTTAATACATATTCGTGTAAAAGAAGCAGCACACCAATTAATCGAAACAAAAGATAGCATAACTACGATTGGTGTACGTTGCGGTTTTAATGATAGTAATTATTTCGGCGATTTATTCCGCAAAGTAATGAAACTATCTCCAAGAGAATACAGAAAAAAGCACATAGCACCTAAATATAAGTAGTCGACTAATATAATTCTACACGAAAAAATACCTCTTATAACGTTACCATTATAAGAGGTATTCGAATCACTCATGTGATTCAAAAAGGGGAGGATAAGTATTTAATTTTTCTTTTGTGACTTGTCAAGAATCTGATATCGTCGTGTAGACGACTGTATAACAATTGGAGGGGGAGTCCAATTATTATCTTGTGCAACCAGTTGACTTCATTGTCACTGTGTTGTAATCTAATTCACGAAATAGCGAATTCGGACTCACTTAAGTCGTTTGTTATTAGATTAATTATAGTATGATATCAAATCGAAGTATTTATACATATATATTAAAAGTTTTTTATAATATTTGTTAAATCTAATATTCTATGTACTTTACTGTTGAAAACAATACGTTCCTCTCTTATAATAATATAATGATATATAATTGCAAAGCTCCTCTTTATTAGAAAGAGTTTCGCAATATAATCAACCTCAAATGAACAACCATTCCCTTACCACTCTATCGAACGAGAAAGGATTTCAAAATGCAAAAATCAAAACGAATATTAGCAATTGTAGGTATCGTTATACTTGTTGGCTTATATGTAGTCTCTCTTGTATCAGCTTTCTTTGCTACAGAAGCATCTGCAGCATTATTCAAAGTTAGTATCTTCAGTACAATTATTATTCCGATACTCATATACGTATATATGATGCTTTGTCGTGTATTTCGCCCAAAGGATAACAGTGATATTCAACAAGAAGATGATTCCAAGCAATAACTTAATTAGTATTATAATGGTCCTAACTAAGACAAAACCAAGAGATTTATTACACCTCTTGGTTTTTTATCTTATATTGACTCAAATCCTTATTCCTTCTCTGCTTCTTCACGAATTCGATTCATATGTGTCTTCATTTCTTTTTCATATCCTTCATTAGATAACTCATAGAAAGATCGTCCTACTAATTCATCTGGTAGATACTGTTGTTTCACGTAATGATTCTTATAATTATGTGCGTATTTGTATCCAATTCCATGCCCAAGCTTAGCTGCTCCTCCATAATGCGCATCCTTTAGATACGGTGGTATAGTCGATATCTTCTCTTGATTTACTACCTGCATCGCCGCATCTATTGCCATTATTGCAGAATTGCTCTTCGGTGCACATGCTACATATGCTGCTGCTTGAGCTAATACAATTCTTGCCTCAGGCATACCAAGTCTCTCCACAGCTTGTGCTGCTTGTGTTGCCACTACTAATGCATTGGGGTCTGCATTTGATACATCTTCTGAAGCACAGATCATAATTCTTCTCGCAATGAATGTAATACTCTCTCCTGCATGTAACATTCTTGCCAAATAGTAAATCGCTGCATCCGGATCTGACCCACGCATACTTTTAATAAATGCAGATATTGTGTCATAATGATTATCACCAGATTTGTCATAACGCAATGCTCTCTTTTGTATACATTCCATCGCAATGTCTAAGGTAATATGTATCTTACCATCATCACTTCGGTCGGAAGTTAGAACACCCAGTTCAATGGCATTCAAAGCACTTCTAGCATCCCCATTAGCCATATCCGCCAAAAACTCCAAAGCATCTTCTTCAATTACAGCACCATATGCCCCAAGTCCCTTTTCCTCGTCGGAAACAGCACGTAACAACAAACTACGTATGTCATTATTATCAAGTGGCTTTAACTCAAATATAATGGAGCGTGATAATAACGCTGAGTTTACTTCAAAATATGGATTCTCAGTCGTCGCCCCAACAAGTATGATTGTTCCATCTTCCACAAATGGTAATAGATAATCCTGTTGACCTTTATTAAAACGATGAATCTCATCTACGAATAGAATTGTTTTCTTACCGAACATACCTAGATTTTGTTTCGCGCCTTCTACTACTTCCTCCATATCCTTCTTTCCCGCACTGGTTGCATTAATCTGCTTAAAATAAGAACTTGTAGTATTAGCAATTACCATTGCCAAAGTAGTCTTCCCAGTACCAGGTGGTCCATAGAATATTATTGAGCTTAATTTATCTGCTTGTATAGCCCGATATAATAATTTATCTTTACCAATAATATGTGCTTGTCCGACCACTTCTTCTAATTTAGTAGGACGCAGTCTTGAAGCTAGAGGTGACTCTTTCTCTAATTTTGTCTCTCTCATATAATCAAATAAATCCATTTTATCAACATCTCCTTTCCTACTAGATTCAAGGACAAAAGTGCAACTTTTTCTAAAGTAAAACTCTTTTTATATTTCCTAGCTTCTTAACTAACGCACTATGACACAAAACACGCTATCCCCCTAAGTACTTCTATGTGTGTACAGTATGCTAACTACTTAATCTAGAGCTTTTGACCTTTGAATCTTAACTATTTTCTACTTAATATATCTTTCACCACTTCACTAGCTATAATCATACCTGCTACAGAAGGTACAAAGGACATGCTTCCTGGTGTCGCCCTTTTCTTGTGCATATTTTGATTTTCTTCTGGGTTATGATCTTTCAAAGTTTCTGAATTTCCCGAATCAGTCGGTTGAAACAAAGGTTTCGTAGGTTGCTCTTCCGAATATACCACTTTTAACTTACTTACACCTCTCGCCTTTAATTCTTTTCTCATAACCTTGCACAGAGGACACACATTCGTCTTGAACAGGTCACTTACTTTTAACATAGTTGGTTCAAATTTATTGCCTGTCCCCATTGCGCTTATTAAAGGTATCTCTAATTCTTTACTTTTTAATGCAAGTGCTATCTTTGCGGTAACTGTATCAAGGGCATCTACCATATACGTAAGTTCAATAGGAACTACCTCATCAACGTTATTATACAGAACAAAAGAATTGATCGTATCAATCTTAACCTCTGGATTAATAGATTCCATTCTTTCCTTCATCGCCTCTACTTTCGATCTACCAATTGAATCAACTGTTGCGTGCAATTGTCTGTTAAGATTACTCTCACATATAGTATCATCATCAACAAGCAGAAAATGGCCTATTCCCGCACGAACAAGCCCTTCTGCTACATAGGTACCAACTCCACCAATTCCGTAGATGGCAACCCTTGCCTTCTTTAATTTATCAATTCCTTCTTCTCCAATTAACATCTTAGTACGAATGAATCGTTCTGACATCGTAGCCTCCATACTTTAACTAATAATCTATAGTCTTAATCTTTTATATATCAGATTATGTTATAGCCCCCGCTGAATTGGTAGGCATGTAGAATAGTATACCACAATTTCGATAAAATTCACAACAATTCCATTCTTTTCATACGTTAAGATTTAACATAATTAAACACATTAATTGCTAAATTGAATGCAAATAAACCAGCTACTATTATTATATCGACGATATCTAACTGTATGAAATTAGTGCCACCAAATACGATTAAAAAAATCGGTATACTAAAACAAGTCATCATAAATATCCCGCGTATAGTATGAATCCCCCAAATCGTTGCAAATCCAAACACTCCCGCTATCAATGCATAAAGATTAAAGTGATTTAATGCTATGCTATTAAATCCATTTCTACTAATCAAAGCCCCTAGAAATACAGCAAAACAATTTATAAAAATTTGTAGGACAACGAACATGAGAAGCAAAATGGCCTTACTAAATAGATTGGTTACTTTTTTTGTTGGATAGAATGCTAATTTTTTTACTGTAAATTCTAAACTCAGTTTTTCAAAGACTGTGCTTATACTCACCATAAATAAAATCATAATCAATAACATAACGAATTCAATCGCCATAAAAATCATATCTTGCTTTGTACGTGTATAACTACCTATCAAACATACCAAAGTTATTTGACTTACAAATAATAAATACTTAATTGGATTATTTCGTAAAATTGATAAATCAAATCTAATTTGTTTCCCTAACAAATCCTCTTGCCCCCTTCATGACTATTTCTCATCTAACGTAGACTTTTCCTTGCTTAAATAATATAAGATATCACTTAAATCTGGATTTTCAATTACTATTTTATGTAGTAATTCCTCCTGTCCGATAATCTTTTTACTGCGTTGTGCCAGTCCTTCAAAGCCAGTATTAGTACTCTTCACACTTATAAAGAGTTCCATAGGTAATCTCCGAAGTATTTCTCTTGACCCTTTAATCAATCGATATTCGTCCATTAACTCTTCTTTAGTAGTTAGTGAAATTATTTTCCCCTTATCAAGTATCATAATATAATCTGCAACCTTATCAAGATCCGTTGTAATATGTGTCGATATAATCACACCCATGTTTTCTTCTTCTACTAACCCTTGTAATATGTTAAGAAACTCTTGGCGAAATAATGGATCTAATCCTCCTGTAGGTTCATCAAGTAACAATAATTTAGGATGGTTCGCTAGTACAAAAGCCAATTGGAATTTAATCTTCATACCTTTTGATAACTGTTCAGGAGTTTTGTCCTCCTCCAAATTATACTTACATAATAATTCCTTAAAATACTCTATATCGAATTGGTCATAGAAACTTCCAAACATCTTAGCATTCTCTAGCAGAGTCTTTCCAAGTAAAAAACGATTTTCTTCTGCTATATATCCAATATTTTGTTTGATTTTTAAATCTTTTTTATTATATCTCTTCCCATCTATATAGACTTCGCCTTGACTCTTTTCACATACACCATATAACAATTTCATTAATGTAGTTTTCCCTGCACCATTCTTACCGATAATCCCCATGATAAAACCTTTGTCTAGAGAAAAACTAATATCACTCAGCTTGAATTTTCTATATTTCTTGCTCAACTTCTCAACACGTATAATCTCATTTGCTTGCAACAGAAGCTACCCCCTAACTTACTCCGTCTCCTGATATAATACTTCTATCATATCTTGAACATCCTCTAACGACAATCCAGCAGCCTTACACTCATTCAATATATCTTGCAGATGTTTTTCTATCATACTAATCTTCTTCTCCTTCAATATATCCGTATTTTGCTCGCATACATAAAAACCTTTTCCCGTAACTGAATACAATAATCCCTCTTTTTCTAGTTCTTCGTATGCTCTCTTTGTCGTAATAACACTAATCTGTAAATCTTTCGCCAACCCTCGAATTGATGGCATCGCATCTCCAGCCACAATCTCTTTATTAATAATTGCTGACTTTATCTGATTAATAATCTGCTCATATATAGCAAGATTACTACTATTCGATATGATAATATTCAACCACTTCACCTCTCTTACATTAATTTCTTCAATACCTTCATTTGATTCACTTTAACATTCTCATAATCCGTATCACGTATAATAATTTCTCTTATCGAAAACAAAACCATACCTATTGCCGCTACATTGAATAAAACAATTATCAGCTTCAAATATTGTGGATTTTTGAACAGATACTCAAACTGAAAAAGTAAAACAGCCGCTAAAACACCTACTACAGCACCAAACAGATAACTTATATATACATGATTCGGGTTGTCCCTCTTCTTCTTTCCTTTGAACATAACTATTTTTTGAAACGATGCTACAATAATATAAGGTAATCCTACCGCTGCAAATACCTTCATTACCTCTATTCCATACTCCTTATTAATGACTATTGTAATTCCTATAAACAGCAAACAAAAAATCATTATAATTGTAATATTAAGCAATACGCCAATTAGATAATAACGTTTTCTTTCGTCATATGATAATGGCACAATATATTGACACCTTTCATGACGTGTAACCTCAATGGTCACCATAGCCACAACCCCGACAATCGCGAATACAGCTGCCGTTAACATATAATGGTTGTCACCTTTATCACTTAAAAATCCAATCTCTTCCATAATACCAAGAGCAACATATACAATAATTAAAAGTAAGTAATACCAACGTCGTCTCAAAATCACGCCATATCGAATCAAAAGAGCCTTACGTAATTCATTATTGGACATACGTAAACACCTCTCTTTTATCTTTTGTGAAATAATACATAAAGTCTGCTATCGTAGGCACCTCTATCTGACATCCTTTATTCAAGATTGCTTCTTCATTCCGAACTAATGCCTCAACAGAATATGGTGTTACTTTCTTACCAATTACAGAAGGTTGTAATAACTGAATCTTCTCTTCACTTCCTTTCACAACACGATAAGACTCAAACAAATCTTCCTTTGAAGTAGAGATTACTTGTTTTCCTTCATGTAATATTGTAACATAATCTGCTACCATATCTATCTCTTCTGTTAGATGGGTAGAGAACAATATACTCTTATCACCATTCAATATAGAATCATACATAATCTCCATAAGTTCACGACGAAACACTGGATCTAAACCGCTTGCTGGTTCATCCATGACGAATAGTTTTGCATCATGTGATAAAGCGAAAGCAAGTTGAAACTTAATAATGGTCCCTTTAGACAACTTCTTCAGTTTCTTCTTTGGATCAACATCAAATCTGCTACAATATTTTAAAAATATGTCCATATTGAAGTTTTTGTAATATGGTGAATAGATTTTAGCATTATCAAGTGAGGAAATATCTTCAAGAAATGGATTTTCATCCAACACAAATCCAATCTCACCTTTCGCTCTACTTTCATTCAAAGAAAGATCATGTCCACAAATTCTCACATTTCCTGTTGTTTTTTGATACAAACCTAATATTGTATTAATCAAACTAGTCTTTCCCGAACCATTCCTACCTATTAATCCCATGATATAACCAGGCTCTAACTTAAAATCAATGTTTTCTAACGAAAATTTATCAAGCTTCTTACATACATTATCAACTTCTAATATATACTCCATTACTATAAACTCCTTTCATATACCCTCACAGTCACAAACTGTATATATGTACATAAACCGTGTATATCTATATGTACAGTATATGCACATATATACAGTATGTCAATATCTTTTTTCGTTTTATGTATTCCCTCTTGTTTCCTGATAAACAATTTACTATAATAAATGTGCTAGAAACCTATTAGTCCCTAATAGGTTTTTAGGGTATAAAGGTCATACTCAACGTTGAAAATGAATACTAGGGAATATTTATTCTTTCAGCGATTAACCAGTACTTGTGTATCACCAACATAGATAGACAAAACTCCTAGACCCTTAGATTGCTTCTCTGCTGACGTACTATGACTAAAAAATGATAGCGAAACATCTATAGTACTTCTTAGTGTGTACTAGATACCAAGGAAGGCGAGGCGTGGATGCCGAGGCAGCCTGAGCTGAAGCAGGATGCCGAATTGAAGGCGGTTCCGCATTATTTCGATATTTCAATGTACACACTTAGAAGTACTTAGGTGTGTAGCGTATTTTGTGTTATAGTACGTCAGCTGAGAAGCTGTGAAATGTATACGAGTTTTGCTCCAAAAACTAATAATACACAAGTACATCAACCACCTTCAGATGAATAAATATTCTCTAGTATTCATTCAAAAGAGAGAATTGACCTTTATACCCTCAAAACCTATAAGACAATCACGAAAGGAAGATTATATGAGTATTCCAAATGACCCAGTAATGTTACTTAGCTATATAAACACACAATTAAGAGATTTCTATCCAAACCTAAAAGACTTATGCCTATCTCTTAATATAGATGAGAAAACATTATGTGCTAAGCTTGAATCAATCGATTATAGCTATGACGAAACTCTCAATCAATTTGTTTAAGATAGAATGCGAGTTTTTGAAAAGCATATAAAAACGCTTGGAAAAATTAGCCCAACCTAATTTCTCCAAGCGTTTTTAATTTTCTTCTAATTCTTCATCGAATAATATAATCTCATCTTTTAACTTAGCAAAATACGTACTTCCGAATGCTTCTATTGTAGACTTTCCACTTGTTGCTTCAATAACTTCTTGTTGTAATTGATGTAACTGATCAAATGTAACCAATAACTCCATCGTAACAATATCTGTATAAATGGTATCAAGAACTGTTATCTGCATCTGACAAGTAATATATTGTAATTTGCCGATTCCATTATAGTCGGTAATAATACGCACCTTCTTGCCAGCCTTTTTTTCAACAATAACACATTGCTTTAGCCCTTCTATTGTAGCATTGGTATAAGCACGTACTAGGCCTCCCGTGCCTAATAGCGTTCCACCAAAATATCTAGTGACTACTACGACTGCATTATGAATACCTTGTCCTAGCATAACATCTAAAATAGGCTTTCCTGCTGTTCCGTTTGGTTCTCCATCATCACTACATCTTTGCACTTCATTTCTTTTCCCTACAACGAAGGCATAGCAGTTATGAGTTGCATCCCAATATTTTTTACGCATTTGCTCAATATAAGAAATCGCTTCTTCTTCTGATTCAATTGGTTGAACTGAAGCAATAAATCGTGATTTCTTTTCAACGATTTCACCTTTTCCTTCTGCATAAACTGCTTTGTAACTTTCTATCATATAAACTCGGCACCTCACAATCTGTAAACGTCGATTATGTTACATATCATAACGTAAGTCAGCTCATATTGCAAGAATGTCTTCTTTTAATTAGCGATCTATGCAGCGTGCTTGTTAGCTACATTGCCTTAGAGTGATAAGATCATCCACAACTTCTACTAAAGCCATAGGAGTTACTGTACACTCCATTAATGTGTCAATTAATTGTAGTACAAATTCTTTCAAATACGATAGTGCTTCTACCTCTTCCAATTCCACAATTCCCCCAAATTGCTTCTCGATTTTGATACCATACAAATAATTCATATCCCCGTTTGCTTTTGATGGCTCTTCAATTAAGTAATAATTCAAAACCATCTCCCTTTGGTCTTCTAACTCAACATTCCTCTCCCCAATTAGGTCAATTCGTTTCATACAAATACCTCCTGCAATAAGATAACCACAAATTCGACAATGCTAATTCACTATCTTATGAAATTATACTACTAATTTATTCCAATTCCTAGAAAATAATATCGCACAATGTTTATATTTTATTAATATTTCGACTTAATTTTAATATTCCGACAAATTATTTTGTCTATTCCTAGCAACTATTGTTTTATCATCAGTTTTTTTCTTAAATATATATAGAGAGATTTGATACGCTTTTATTTTATTTTATAAAATAAAGCATAAAGACAGATATTAGTAATCGTTTTCGTCAAATGTCTAATCTATTGTCATTTGTCAATACTAGTATATAACAATAAGTCTAAATACCTATATATTTACACTACACATCTCAATATGTTGCTGGATATTTATTTTACTTTATTTTAATACAGATTTTTGATATAATAGTAGCGAAAAGGAGGCTTATTATGGACTTTAGTAAACGTGGTACAGCGAATAAGCAGCGCGAAATACGCTCCACTTCACAGAAACTTTCAAGAAAAGCTCTTGTTTCTTTTCTGCGAACCTGTATTGTCTGCATAGTTGCTATATCAATAATAGGTACATTCACTGGTCTTGGTGCATTGAAAGGCATGTTAGACAGTGCCCCAAGTATCGATTCCATTGATGTTAAACCTAACGGTTTCTCAACAATAATATATGATAGTGACGGAAATGAAATACAAAAACTAGTTGGTTCACAAGCAAACCGTATCTATGTTGAACTAAAAGATATACCAGAAGTTGTACAAAATGCTTTCATCTCTACTGAAGATGAACGTTTCTGGACACATAATGGTATTGATGTAAAAGGTATCTTCCGCGCTTTCTTCGTTGGTGTTAGTTCAGGTAGTTTTACCGAAGGTGCTAGTACATTAACCCAACAGCTTTTAAAGAACCAAGTATTCGAAGGTGGAAATGAAGAAAAATTCTTCGATAAAGTTCAACGAAAGGTTCAAGAGCAATATCTAGCTATTAAATTAGAAGATAAATTAGATAAGAAGCAGATTCTTGAATATTATCTGAATACAATTAACCTTGGTCAAGGAACATTAGGTGTACAAGCTGCATCATTACGTTATTTTAACAAAAGTGTAAGCAAACTTACCTTATCAGAAGCTGCTGTAATTGCTGGTATAACACAAAGCCCTGTATATCTGAATCCAATAACACACCCAGAAGAAAATGCTGCTAAAAGAAGTATTATTCTTAGTAAAATGTTAGAGCAAGAACTCATAACGCAAGATGAATATGATGAAGCACTGAAGGATGATGTTTACGAAAGAATTCAATCAGTTAATGAAGAACAAATAAGCACAACTTCAACTACAAACTCCTATTTTGTTGATGAATTAATTCTTCAGGTACAGGAAGATTTACAAGATAAATTAGGTTACACAGAAACACAAGCCATCAACGCAATCTATCGTGGTGGTCTTAGAATTCATACAACACAAGATACAAAACTACAAGAAATATGTGATACTGTAATTAATGATGAATCAAATTATCCGGAAGCTTATCATATATACGAATTAACGTATGCCCTATCCATCCTAAAGGCAGATGGCACGACGATTAACTATTCAGAAGGGCATCTAAAGAATTACTTTACTTCAAAACAAAACAATTTCTCATTGTTTTTCAAGAACAAAGAAGACGCAGATCCATATACTGAAGAATTCAAAGCTTCTGTACTTGAATCAGGCGATGAAATACTTGGAGAGAAGAAAACCTTTACTCTACAACCACAAGTATCATTTGTTCTTATGAATCAAAGCAATGGTCAAGTATTGGCATTGGTTGGTGGACGTGGCGAAAAGGAAGGAAGTCTTACTCTTAATCGTGCTACTCGTACATTAAGACAACCTGGTTCTACTTTCAAAGTATTATCAACTTATTTACCTGCACTTGATAACGCAGGTATGACTTTAGCAACAGTACAAGACGATGCACCATATAAATATCCTGGAACGAATACAACCGTAAATAACTGGAGACGTGGTGTGTATAATGGTCTCACAACTTTACGCGAAGGTATTTGGAATTCTAATAATATTGTAACAGTTAAGACATTAGAGCAGATAACTCCTCAACTAGGTTATTCTTACCTTATGAAATTAGGTTTTACTTCTATTGTCGATAGCGTAACTACAGAAGATGGTAAAGTTCATTCAGATATTAATTTACCAATGGGACTTGGTGGTTTGACGTATGGTGTTAAGAACTTAGAGTTAACTTCAGCATTTGCAAGTATTGCCAATAATGGTATCTACACAGAGCCATCATTATATACTCAAATATATGACCATAACGGAAAACTTCTAATCGATAACACACCAACAACTAGCCAAGTTATGAAAGAATCAACTGCTTTCTTATTAACTAGCGCTATGGAAGATGTAGTTAAAATCGGTACAGCCGCTTCTTATATAAACTTAGGATCTATGCCTGTAGCTGGTAAGACAGGTACAACATCAGATAGTAAGGATTTATGGTTTGTAGGATATACACCATATTATACCGCTGGTATATGGGGTGGTTACGATAACAACAACGCAAATCAAGGCAGTGTTAATACTTCATATCACAAACGATTATGGAACTTAATTATGAACAAGATTCACGAAGGATACGAGAATAAAACTTTCACAAAACCAGATTCTATTGTAACTGCTAAAATATGTACTAAGAGTGGTAAGTTAGCAATTGATGGTGTCTGTAATCACGCTCCTAATGGAAGCACAGTTAAAACAGAGTATTTTGCTAAAGGAACTGCCCCAACTGAATATTGCGATACGCATGTTAAGTTAAAGATCTGTACCGTATCTGGTTTGCAAGCTAGTGAATACTGCCCAGTAGAAGATGTTCAAGAAAAAGTATTCTTAATTAAAGAAGAGACAGGAACAACAAAAGATACTCCTTATCTATTACCTAAATCAACAGAAGATTCTACCTGTAACGTGCATACATCTGCATCAATTGGTGATTTAGAAGAAGAAACAACACCAGATGATGAGATTTATGAAGATAATGAAGAGGAAATTGAAGATGATGTAATTCCTCCAATTCCAGATGTAGATATACCAACTACACCTATACCAGATCCTGGCACAGAGAATCCTGGTGACCAAACGCCTTCGGTGGGAGAATAGTCAAGTAATAGATGCAAGAATATATTAGTTAAAAGAGAGCCTCACATAGGAACAAGTCCTATGTGAGGCTCTCTTTGCTGTAATACATCTTCCAATCTATATTAAAAGCAGCCGGCTGCTTGAAATATCATTATTCCTTCATCTTTGGGTTAAAGATTAATGAAGCGATATATCCAAATATAAGAGCAGCCGATACTCCTACTGCAGCTGAGGTAAATCCACCCATGAACACCCCAACAAAACCATCACTAATAATTGCTTTCTTCACACCGCTAAATAACGTATATCCAAAACCAATGAGAGGAACAGTTGCACCTGCACCTGCCCATTTTGCAAACGGTTCATAGACTCCAATCGCGCCAAGTATGGTTCCTAATCCTACTAATATAACCATAATACGTCCTGGCATTAATTTTGTTTTGTCCATGAATATCTGTACAATTGCACATATTGCTCCACCTACTAAGAATGCCTTAACATATTCCATAATAAACAGCTCCCTTCTCTCTAAAACGAATTACTACTCCACTTCTAACATAACCCCATGTGCAATACCAGGCACAGAGTTACCTTCGTTAAAACTGACCGGAGAAAGTAATGCTCCTGTCGGAACAAACAAGACCTTCTTCCATTCCTTCTTCTTCATCTTCTTAAGTATATATCCTGTTAATGTAGAAGCGCTACAACCACAACCACTACCACCAGAATGAGTATCCTGTTCTTCTTTATTAAAGATCTCAATTCCACAGTCTAGATATCTACTAGCAATATCGTATCCCTTTTCTTTTAACATATCGAGAAGAATATCTTTCCCAACATAGCCCAGATCACCAGTTATAATCTTGTCATACTCTTCTGGCTTATATTTAAAATCCTTAAGATTATGATAAATTACATCACATGCTGCTGGTGCCATACATGCTCCCATATTCATAGCATCTTTTACACCAAAATCAATAACCTTACCCGTAGTAATGCCAGTAATACTGACATAAGGATCTTGTGGATTGTTCTTTTCTTTATGTTTCTTCATCTCTTCTTCAGATACGATAACTACAGCACCGCTACCTGTTACTGTCCACGTTGCTGCAAGCGGTCTTTGATTTCCATAATCAAGCGGAAAACGGAATTGCTTCTCTGCACCAGCAAAATGACTTGATGTTAAAGCCATAACTTTATCTGCAAAACCACCTTCTACTAGTGCAGCACCTAATGACATAGATTCACCCATTGTTGAACAAGCACCATATATACCAAACAATGGAACTTGTAAATCCATAAGTCCAAAAGAAGTTGCAATTAGCTGTCCTAATAAGTCACCTGCAATAAGGTATCTAATTTCTTCTTGCTTATATCCTGAATTCTCTAACGCCTTACTAGCAGTCTTATACTGTAAACGACTTTCCGCTTCTTCCCATGTTTCACCACCAAACATTGGATCTTCATCTATCTCATCAAAATAACACGAAAGAGGTCCCTCACCTTCCTTCTTGCCAACTAAACTATAGCTTCCTACAATATAAGGTGGTGTAGAGAACTTGATACTACGACTTCCTATCATTTTTTTATTCATAATAACAAATACGCTCCTTTCTCTAAACTACTCCTAATCGTAATAAGATATAGTAGATAACACCCAAAATCCACGAGATTACAATTCCATATAAGATAACAGGCCCTGCTATATTAAAGATCTTACAACCAATACCAAAAACCTGTCCTTCTTTTTTAAATTCAATTGCAGGAGCGGCTACAGAATTGGCAAAACCAGTAATCGGCACTAACGTCCCAGCTCCACCGAATTTGGCTAACTTTGCATACCAACCTAAACCCGTGAACAATGCACTTAATCCAACTAATGTAATAATATTATATAATGCAGCTACTTCTTTATTAAATCCCATTGCTATATACAGATTAATAAAACCTTGACCTATAGTACATATAATCCCACCAATTAAGAATGCTTTACACACATTTGCAAACCAATTATGTGTTGGTGTGATATCTTTTACGTATTGGTTATAAAACTGTTGTCTTGTGTTAACATCAGTTTGATTTAATACATCTTTTATAGATGGTTTGTTCAAGTTATCTGGTTCCTTCTTGCTACTTTCTTGCATACGCACTCACCTTTCTTGCTTGTTTATACATTTTCAAACTCTATTTCCATACATATAGTTGAAAAAATGCTCCCACTGCTTTACCCATTGCAATGGTAGCAACAACATATGGCATACCATATTTTATCTTAACCCGTTTTGCAAATACCGGAATTACATCTAATACTTCAGCTATTGCCATTGCTTGGCAGCCTATAAACATCCCACTAAACAATCCAAATAGAATTAACCCAATCATTCCAAATGGGATATCCCATTGATATACAAACCATGTGTTACCTAATATTCCTCCTAAGATAACCATATTTTCATATATTACAATATGTTTCGCTGTGCTAGTTTTCGAAGCTAAGCGATTCACCACTCCAAGTAAAGTAATGAATGCAAAAACACCAGCTGCTACAACTAAGCCTCCAGCAAAACCACTAATTGCTAGCAAGCAATATCTAATCAATATCTATCGTCTTCCCTTCTCTATCAGCATTACAAAGTATAGCGCTTTCCACATCTTTTTCGTATTTTCTCATCTCGATTTGAATTGGTGTAGGATCTTTACGTACCTTCTTTGCTGAGAAATGATTAAAGAAAACTAAGATTCCAACTGGAAGTCCAATACAATACGATAACTCTATAATTCCTTGACCTTTCCCACTCTCGCCCATAATCAGACTATATATATTTGCAAATACATCAGGCACACTAACATCTGTATTAAAGGTCATAATCGAGAACGCGGCACCAAAAAAAATTATCGCTGCAACAAAGAATGTTTTACTATATTCAAAAATCTTATTATCTGCTTTCGCAGGCTGGTACTCAATTAAAAAATCCTCTTCACCCAAATTTATTACACTCAAATTAGTATCAACTGTGTTTATCAATGCAATAACTTTCATTATAGAAAAAGCATTCTGCGAATTTTTCTTAGGCTCCATATCAATGAGCGGAAGCTCTTTAATTTTTTCTAGTAGTCTTTCATTCGAACAGTATACTGTAGCAATATCTTTTAAAATAACATTTTCATTACTTACAATGGTACGAAGAGGGATTTTAATATAAACGATTTCTTGAATCATACAAAGACACAATCTCCTGATTTTCTTTTAAAACAATCCTTTGCATCTTTCTCATCTAGGTTATCTTGATCACCAAGATTATTACTAGTTGCTTCAGCCACTTCTATAGATTCTTCTGCCTTAACAAATGTCCCTTCGAATACATAATCAGTTTCCTTACTATTACTATAAGCGATTACGACACAGATCACAGTAATCATAGCCAAGATAACAACACCAGTAATTATGAATTTTTTCCTCTTTGCAATCACTTTTTTCATCTCCTTTAAGAAATTCAATTCTTATGCATTATAAAAGCATCAATCATTTTACTATTTTGATTGATGCTTCTATGGTTGTAATGTTACTTACATTACTGTTATTATTTACTTTTGCAAATTGTTTATACTGGTAAATTGTTCTTTAATAAAGTTATCCGATTAATTTTTCTCGCATTGTACGTAATATTTTCTTTTCTAATCTTGAAACTTGCACTTGTGATATACCAAGCTTCTTCGCTATATCCGATTGCGTACGGTTCATAAAATAACGCAATTTAATAATGTCTTGTTCTTTCGGTTCTAATGTATCTAATATCTCTTGAATAGCCAATTTATCAACAACAGATTCATGATCATCCTGTACTTGTTCTAATTTATCAATTAAAAAAATAGCATTACCATCGCCTTGATAGATTGTCTTATATAAGGATTCTACTTCTGTATTCGATTCAAGTGCCATAACGATATCTTCTGTCGGTACTACCATTTCTATACTCAATTCTTCTATAGTAGGTTCTCTGTTCAGTCTATTATTCAATATCTCTCTTGTGATTTTTACTTTAACAGCAATTTCTTTTAAAGAGCGGCTTACTTTAATGATTCCATCATCGCGTAGAAATCGTTTGATTTCACCAGTAATCATTGGTACTGCATAAGTTGAGAATTTAACATCATACGATAAATCAAATTTATCAATCGCTTTAATTAATCCGATACTGCCTATTTGGAATAAATCCTCAAGCTCATGTCCTCTTCCAGCAAATCTTCTAACAATACTCCAAACTAACCCAACATTTTCCGTGACTAGCAGGTCTCTTGCTTCTTTATCACCAGTTTTTGATAACTTAATCAATTCCAGTGTATCCATGCTTGCACCTTGCCTTTCCTGTTATCACCGCCACTGTCTAACCTTTCTTTTCATATTTTTATTCAGCTATCAGGAAAACAACTTATCTTCGTCAATTGTTTTCGTCATAATTACCGTAGTACCTTCGCCTGGCACAGAAGCCACTTCTAAGTCATCCATAAATGCTTCCATAAACGAGAATCCCATTCCCGATCTCTCCATCTCCGGTTTTGTAGTATACAAAGGTTCCATCGCTTGTTTTATATCTTCAATTCCTTTCCCTTTGTCCATTACTGATACCGTAATTTTACTCCCCTCAATAGTACAAGTTAATACAATTTTACCTTCCCTACCATCATAACCATGTATAATACTATTAGTAACCGCCTCTGAAACTGCGGTCTTGATATCCGCAATTTCCTCGATTGTAGGATTCAGCTGAGCAGCAAATACAGCTACTACAGTTCTTGCAAAACTTTCGTTTTCTGATTTACTATCGAATTCCAAAGACATTGCATTCTTTCTGTCCATATCTACCTATCCTTTCTCCCTGTTTGCTATTGCAAATTTAATGCTTCTTCAATCGTTGCATATTTTTCAATGATCTTATATAATCCTGATAACTTAAAGATTCGATCAATAGAAGAATTGACATTCGTCACTGCTACTTTTCCCCCAGTAAATATAATCTTCTTATATCTACCCATAATTACACCAATTCCTGAACTATCCATAAATTCTGAATTAGTAAAATCAAATATGATTTGATTTACAGAATTCTTATCAATTAGTTGATCCGCTTTTTCTCTTATTGTAACAGCATTATGATGATCTAACTCCTTACTGATCTGAATCAACAAACTTCGGCCACGCAATTCCATAACAGCCCCCATATTTGAATAATCCATATATCCTTTACTCTTGTCCATGTTTTCCCTTCTTTTACATAAATTTACATATACTATTTATAAAAAAAGACGTTCCTTCTATATTAGAATATAGAAGTACTTGTCTCTTCTTTCGTTAGAGTAACTTATCGAACTTGTTATGCCCGATGAGTTAGTGATAAAACATAATTCTTGTCTTATTATCCTTACGAATTTAACTAAATGTAATTACTGGACTTCATTTAATTTGCTTCTTGCTTGCGAAGCTCTTGATGTATCTGGATAATCATCAATTACCTGATTGTAATATTTTGCAGCGTTTTCATTATCAGACAACATCTGGTAAGAACGTCCAATAAAATACAATGCATCTGGTACTTTCTCATCATTAATCTCTACTACCTGCTTTAATACTTCAATTGCTTCTTCATACTTACGTGTCGAATATAAATTATGACCTTGTTCATAAATAGATACTGAGGCATCAGTAAATGTATTTTGTTTCATTAAATCATATAATTCAACTGCCGCTTGTCGGTCAATATTTGTCATATCTACATCTAAAAGCGCCTGTACAACCTCATCCTTACTTGCTCCAGATATATATACCTTTACAGCATTAAACAACTCGTCATATAAAGCTGCATCAAATTTCTCAGATGCTTTGCTTAAATCATCCATCTCTTTTTGTAAATTATCAATTGTTTCTTGTAATTTTTCTTTGTCGCTTTGTAATGCAGAAACTTCTTTATTATTAACTGCTATCTGCGAATTCAGATCCACAACTTTTGTATTGTAATCTGCCGCTGCTTGTTTTTTAACATTAGGTACAACCAAGAAATATAATAGACCAACACCAATAACTATACCTATAATTAAATTTAAGAACACCCAGATATTTGGCTTGTCATCAAGATAATTTGAAACTGGTGCAATCTTAGATATATTTGATGATCTTCCTAACGAATTATCCTCTTTTTTGTCGCTCGTATCTTGAATTGGTTGTCCACCCTTCAATTCTTCTAAGTAACGTAATGTTGTAGTATTCGTTACATCAATCTTACGAATCTTCATAAGGCATTTGAGAGCCTTATCATTCTCCTTATTCTTCATATATAACAAAGCTAGAAGATGATTTGCTCTTAAGAAATGTGGATTCAAGTTTGTTACTTTTTTAAGCTGGATAATAGCTAAATCATCATTACCTTGCTTTGCTGCTTGAAGTGCCGCATTATACTTCTTAATCGTCTGATTTGCTGATTCTAGACGCGTTTGGTTAGATTGGATACTATTAATATAGTAATCACAGCTATTGTCTTGTGGTTGATAATGTTTACTTAATACCCACTCACTTAGAGCAGCAACAATTTCACCCATTTCATAATAAACAAGTCCTAAAAGGTTTCTTGCATTTGTATTTTCTTTATTAAAGTTCAAACTTTTTTGTAATATGAAAACTGCACCTGTTAAATCTCTAACTTTTGCTTTCTCTAATCCCATATTATAATATAAATTAGAGATTCGGATAGCTTTTTGAAAGGCCGTTACGTTGGTGCCACATTTATCACATTTATTCTTTTTTCCTAAAGCGCTTCCACAATTGGGACAATTCATCTTCCTTCACCTTCTGTCTTTCTTTTATGGCACTGTAACTTTAATCGTACTTATTTGTTCTTCATCTCACGCATCATATCTTTAATAATATCAGTTACATCTGTTAAATCATTATTATATATAGCATCTTCTGCTTGTTCAACTTCCAAACTAGGTTGGAATTTCTGTAATTCTTCTTCAAAATCAATCATAATAACACCATATCCTTTCTTACACCTGCAAACATTAGCTGCAGCAACAAATGATAATTCTTCTATTTATTTACGAATTAATTAATGTACATCAAAAATTATACCATAGCAAGCGCAATTATCAAGTATTTTCTTTCGCAATTCTCGACGCATCATGCATATTATACTATTATATGTACATACTGTCAGTTACATTCTTTATTCCATAGCAAACAAACATACATCTAAACCTTTACGTTTAATTAGTACATTATTGAATTCCTCTTTAATAATAAGCATATTGCCGTTAATTCTAATACGTGCTCCTGGATAAATAGCTCTAGATACAATCACCTTGCCATCTTTAGCCTTTTCTAAAGACTCTAAAAGCAAATTTCTTTGTTTCGTTATTTCACTTATCTGAGAATTACGATCAATCTTAGTTTTTAAAAGTTGGATCTTTTGTGGCAGAAGGTCCTTTCGACTCTCTTTTTCCATATAATTAATGATAGTTTTAATACCTTCATCAATCTTACGAATCTCTGATATAAGATTCTTAATCTCTTCTTCCTTCTTAATAATCATAGGAACAGGGTCAGCACGATAACCAATGTTCACATCTGTAAGGACCTCAGCCATACTTCCAATTATAGTAGCTGTCACTCCACTAACTGCATTAAGCACGCCACCTACTATAACTCCTCTTTTACCAGATACAATTACTTCACCTTTTGATGTAATATTACAATGCATAATTGCATTAGCATTCACATCACCACCGGCTTCTATTGTAACTTGTTCAAAGAATTTACCTGAAACATGCCTTCCAGCGGTGACTTTTCCTCTGCCCCCCCCCTGCATTCCATTTTGTAAGATAACATCTCCACCTGCTACTAAATCGGCTGCTTCTACATGCCCAGTTACAAGTATATTCCCCCCCGCCTTAACTCTAGTGCCTGTCATTACATTACCTTTAACTGTGATGTCACCAGAGAAATTCGCATCACCGGTTACTGTATCAACATCACCTTCTATAATTAGGATGTTGGATATCTCTATTTTATCATTCTTATATTCAATTTTACCATCTATATCAGAACGATAGATTGTTTTATCTTCATTAACAGAAAATCCTTTTCCCTTTAATGGTTGTAATTCTCTACCATTCCTTGCAAGCATTTGTTGGCCCTTTATATTCCTACCATGCTCACCTTTGGTTGCTTTATAGTATCTCGCAATAATTTGTCCAACATATACGGTTTCAATCTTGCTCAAGCTACTATAATCAGCGGATCCATCTTCCAATATAATCGGTTTCATATCTCTCTCTTTTTGAAAGAAATATTGATAGTAACCATCTACTCCATCAATAGGCGCATCGCCTTCAGCAATTAGTATCTCTGTATATACTAATTCGTTTTGTACCATTTCTTCAATTACTTCTATCTTAATACCATATATTACTCTATTCGTAGTTAGTTCTTTAAGGATTTGTTCTTTTGTATATGGTTCCTTCTTATTTACTGGAATTAATGTTATGTATGCTTTTAAAAAATCATTAGTAAAACGTATTTCTATCCTGTTAGTTTCTCCTTGTAACTTACTCATAAGTAATCACCCCACTATGATCAGTTTGTTTCCATAGATTCCAACACCATCGTTTATAGACACTATCCTTACTCTAATTATAGCCTTTCCAAAATAATAATACAATATTTTTCGCTATTAGTAGACCATTTTCCTAGTTACTATTATAACCAATCCGTCAAATAAGTTTACTATAAATACCTTTTTAAGTATTTATCTGCAATATTTCAGACAAGATCTTAATGAAATCTTTATAACTAATTCATTCCAAAATAATACTGCACAAAAAATAGAACTACACAATTCCTTTAGAACCATGTAATTCTATCTTTTTTGTACTCTATTTTTTTAAACTACTTAAGCTTTAAAGTGATTAAGTCTTTCCACTACTTGTTCCATCATATTTGAATACTTCTCTAATTTAGCTTTTTCCTCATCTATCTTTGCTTGAGGAGCTTTGCTAACGAAACGTTCGTTGCTTAACATTCCTTTAACACGATTTAATTCACCTTCAAGACGTGCTTTTTCTTTTTCAAGACGTTCCACTTCTTTCTCGATATCAACTAATTCAGCAAATGGCATATAGATTGTAGCGTCTTGAATTACTGTTGAAACCGCATCAGATGAGATTCCTTCATTGTTTGCTTGAATCTTAACTTCACTTGCATATCCAAGAGTAGCAAAGAATACTTTACTGTCTTCAAAGATTGTACGAACCTTTTCGCTTTCAGATACTACAATAACAGTTGCTTTCTTGCTTGGTGGTACATTCATCTCAGAACGTACATTTCGAATACCTTTAACAGCTGTCTTAATTGTTTCAACTGCTTCTTCATCTGCTTCAAAATTCCATTCTTCTTTGAATTCTGGCCAAGAAGATATCATGATAGATTCTTCTTTGTCTTGTAGCGTACAGAAGATTTCTTCTGTTACGAATGGCATATATGGGTGTAATAACTTAAGGGAGTTGATTAATACAGTCTTAAGTGTCCAAAGAACTGCTGCCTTTGTTTCATCTTCATCGTTGTATAATCTTGGTTTTACCATTTCAATATACCAATCGCAGAATTCTTCCCAGATAAAGTCGTAAATCTTCTGAACTGCAATACCAAGTTCAAACTTATCTAAATTATCTGTTACATCTTTAGCTAAAGTATTCACTTTTGATAAGATCCATTTATCTGCTTGTGTTAATGAAGATAAATCGATTGTATCACTAACTTCTGCTTTTTCGATATTCATCATGATGAAACGAGAAGCGTTCCATACTTTGTTAGCAAAGTTTCTACTTGCTTCTACTCTCTCATGGTAGAAACGCATATCATTTCCTGGTGCGTTACCTGTAATTAATGTTAAACGAAGAGCATCTGCACCGTAGCTGTCGATAACTTCAAGTGGATCAATACCATTTCCAAGAGACTTACTCATCTTACGGCCCTCAGAATCTCTTACAAGACCGTGAATTAATACTTTGTGGAATGGTACTTGTTTCATGTGCTCGTATCCTGAGAATACCATACGGATAACCCAGAAGAAGATAATATCATATCCAGTTACAAGTACATCTGTTGGATAGAAGTAATCTAATTCTTCTGTATTCTCTGGCCAGCCAAGTGTTGAGAATGGCCATAGAGCTGAACTAAACCAAGTATCTAAGGTATCTTCATCTTGAGTTAAATGATCGTGACCACATTTAGGACAAACTGTTGGTCTTTCTGATTCTTTAGCGATTACTACTTCTCCACATTTATCACAGTAATATGCTGGTATACGATGTCCCCACCATAACTGTCTTGAGATACACCAATCGCGAATATTCTCTAACCAGTGAAGGTAAGTCTTATCAAAACGGTCTGGAATGAATTCTAAATCACCATTCTTTAATGCTTCGATTGCAGGTTTTGCTAACTCTTCCATCTTAACAAACCATTGTTGTTTGATTAATGGTTCAACTGTTGTTTTACATCTATCATGTGTTCCAACATTATGAGTATGGTCTTCTACTTTTACTAATAAGCCAAGTGCATCAAGGTCAGCTACCATTGCTTTTCTTGCTTCATAACGATCCATACCAGCGTATTTGCCACCAAGTTCGTTAATTGTTGCATCATCATTCATCACATTGATTTCAGGCAAGTTATGTCTCTTACCAACTTCGAAATCATTAGGGTCGTGTGCTGGAGTAATCTTAACAACACCAGTTCCGAATTCTTTGTCTACATAAGTGTCCGCAACAACTGGGATTTCCTTATTAACAAGTGGTAACATAACCATCTTACCAATTAAGTGTTGATATCTCTCATCTTCTGGATGAACTGCTACTGCTGAGTCACCAAGTAATGTTTCTGGTCTTGTAGTCGCGATTTCTACGTACTCATCTGTACCTACGATAGGATACTTGATATGCCAGAAATGTCCTGCTTTTTCTTCATGTTCAACCTCTGCATCAGAGATAGAAGTTTGACATACTGGACACCAGTTAATGATACGAGAACCTTTGTAGATATATCCTCTATTATATAAATTAACAAATACTTCTTCTACTGCCTTTGAACATCCTTCGTCCATTGTAAAACGTTCTCTGTCCCAATCACAAGAAGAACCAATCTTCTTTAACTGACTAGTAATTGTATTACCGTATTCTTCTTTCCATTCCCAAGTAGCTTTTAAGAAACCTTCACGTCCAAGTTCACGCTTATCAATTCCTTGATCCTTTAACTTATTGATAACCTTAACTTCTGTCGATATACTTGCATGATCAGTTCCAGGAATCCAAAGTGCTTCAAAACCTTGCATTCTCTTAAAACGAATCAAGATATCTTGTAATGTATTATCAAGTGCGTGACCCATATGAAGTTTTCCTGTAATGTTTGGAGGTGGCATCACAATTGTAAATGGCTTCTTCTTTTTATCTACTTTTGCACTAAAATATTTCTTATTTAACCATTTTTCATAAAGCTTATTCTCAATGGCTTTCGGGTCATAATTCTTTTCTAACTCTTTACCCATAGTCTTATTCCTTCTTTCTTCGTATATTCTACCGTAAACGGTGATGGTTTTGGTGTGCGAGTGCGCAGCCCAATGCAAACTCTGTTTGCATTGCGAACGCAGTCCTCATTGCGAACGCAGTTCGCATTAGGAGTACCTTTTATGCTATTATAAAATTACATAAAAAAGGCTCTTCATCAAAAGGACGAAGAGCCGTGGTACCACCTTAATTTATGAATCTGTACTCTTTTAATTAAGTATTAACTAAACAAAGTTTCCTAATACTATAATAAGAATACCAAACAATAGAAAATTCTATTGTCATAATAATTCACCTTATTAGTCTATAACGGGACTAAAGCGTGATTTCCTACTTCACATGGCACAAGCCGCATTTGTTCAGAAATCCTGTTCAAGAGCTACCTTCAATATGCACTACCTTAGAACGCCTCACAGCCTCCGGACATTCCTCTCTGCAAAGATTACATATCTAATCCTCTCCATCATAACATTTATCATTTTATACTATGTTATGACAAAGCATGCAATCTGTCAAGTGGGAATAGTGTGAAAAATAAATTTTTCACACGGCAATTTGTGCCATACACAAATTATCAAACTTTAAAAGAGCATAAAATATTTTTTAATTCCCACATTCAATACTGATACGATTGAATACCTCAAGAATATCTTCTACGCACATAGCTTCCTTTTGCATCTCATTCTTATCCATAATTGCTTCTCCTTGATGCATCATAATCAGTCTGTTTCCATATTGTATTGCATAACGAAGATTATGCGTGACCATAATTGTTGTTAACTTCTTCTCCCTGACTATATTACCTGTAATCTCCATGATCAAATCAGCTGTCTTAGGATCAAGTGCTGCTGTATGTTCATCTAAAATCAAGAAATCAATTGGAGTCATTATAGTCATAAGCAAAGCCATCGCTTGCCTTTGACCACCAGAGAGAGAACCGACTTTTAGATCCATCTTATCCTCTAAACCTAATTTCAATGATTTCAAACTATCTCTATAATAGTCAATTCGTGATCGATTAGTTCCAAAACGTAAATTGAATGGTTTCCCTTTGTTGTCTGCGATTGCCATATTCTCAAGTACTGTCATATGTGGACAAGTACCTAGAGCAGGATTTTGATAGACACGCCCAATTCTTCTTTGACGTTTGAATTCTTTCATCTTTGTAATATCCACATCATTTATTAAAATCTGACCTTGATCAATAGGTATACTTCCACATATTATATTCAGCATAGAAGTCTTACCTGATCCATTACTACCAACTACCGATACGAATTCGTTGTCTTTAATCTGAAGATTAAAATCTTTGAATAGACATACTTCACTAATAGTTCCTGGATTATAATACTTATAGATGTTCTTTAACTCAAGCATTCTCTCTCACCTTCTTTCTACGTTCTCTAGTTGAAACTAAGATTACTAGGAACAATACTGAATACACTAATTTCAAATCATTCGCGCCTAGACCTGCTGCAATTGCGATAGCAATACATAATTTATATATAACACTGCCAATCACAACTGCTGTAGTTGGTTTCATAAAACGAATTCCTCTGAATACACTAATTCCAATAATAACACTCGCAAGTCCAAGCATTACCATACCAGTACCCATAGTTATATCAAAATATGATTGATCTTGAGCATAGATACAACCTGCTAGTGCTGCTAAACCATTGGCAATACTTAACCCTAGAATCTTAACCAATCCTTTATCTTTACCAAGAGATGTTACTAAGGTACTGTTATCTCCTGTAGCACGTAATAGATATCCAGAACGAGTTTTGAGATATAAATCAAGTAGAACCTTTAATAACACTACAATAAACGCAACCACAATAATCTTTACATAAGTTGCTTCCATATTCTTTAACAACTTTCCTATTATGCCACTGGTGAAGATTGTATCTTTTGAAAAGAATGGTACGTTAGCTTTACCCGCAATTCTTAAATTTACTGTATAAAGCGCAGTACTAATTATAATACCAGCTAATAAATCTCGAACCTTAAGTTTAACATGAATCACTCCTGTTAACATACCGAAGAAAGCTCCGCATAGGAATGCCACAGGTAATGTCACAAATGGATTAACTCCTTTGGTAATCATAACAGCTGTAACTGCTGCTCCAAGAGGAAACGTTCCGTCCACTGACAAATCTGGAAAATCAAGAATCTTATATGTTATGTATACTCCAAGGGCCAATATAGCAAAGATTAGCCCTTGAATTAGTATACTATCTCGTTGATTACCAATACTAACAAATAAATTATATATATATGTGAACATAACTGCTCCTCCTTTGTTTCGTACTAACTTACTTTAACCTTTTCATTGTAGTAGGCAAGCCAGTATAATTTGCTTACATAATCATTTATTCCGCTACTTCTTCGATAGTATTAAACATCTCAACCGCTTTATTAGTTAACTCAGTTGGAATAGTAATTCCTAATTGTTCAGCAACTGCTGTATTACCATAGAAGCTACCTTCTTCGATAATTTCAAAGTTAATCTCACTTGCTTTTTTCTCGCCTTTTAGCACTTTAGCGGCCATTACGCCTGTTTGTTTTCCAAGTTCAAAATAATCAAGACCTACAGCTGCTAGACAACCTATCTTTACTTGCTCTATTTCACTACCAAATACAGGAATATTCTTGGCATTCGCTTTTGCTAGAATTGTTGGCAATCCACTAACTACAGTATTATCTGTGATATTAGTCAAACAATCTACTTTACCGAGTATGTCATCCGCAACTAATGGGATATCGGTTGCAGTTGCAATTGCACCTTTAACGATTTCAAATCCATATTCAGCAGCTGCTGCTTCATAATCAGCAATAGCAGATTCCGAATTAACTTCGCTGGTAGTATACATAATACCAATCTTTTTAGCGTCTGGTAGAGTCTTGCGGATCATCTCTAATTGTTGCTTTACTGGTAACTTATCTGAAGTTCCTGTAATCTCTCCAACAGGAGTTCCATCTTCCTTAGCAAGCTCCGCAAGAATTGGATCCGTAACAGCTGTAAAGATTACTGGTATGCCAGCATCTCTGGCTGCACCATATGCACTTTGTGCCATTGGTGTTGCGATTCCACAGATTAGATCAACTTTATTTGCTACATAATTTGTTGCAATTTGTGCGGCAGTTCCTGTATCAGCATTGGCATTATCGTATTTGATAACAAGATTCTTTCCATCTTCGATTCCTTCTTCTTTTAGCCCTGCAATGAAACCTTCTCTACAATTATCTAGTGAACCATGTTGAGCAAATTGTCCAATTCCAATTGTATATTCGTCCCCATTACTTTCTGTATTAACGCCTTCACCTGTTGTTTCTTTAATACTATTATTATTTATCTTAGAACCACAGCCTACTAACATTGTCATTGCCATTACCGTACTTAAAACTACTGCTAAAACTTTCTTTGATTTTCTCATATCTACACCCATGCATAACACAAACTTTTTTGTGCCACTGCCTTAAAAAATAGGTTGAAAGTGCGCAGTACATGGCTCCTTTCATAATTGTTTTTTTCTTTCAACCTTATATTCATAACATGAATAATGATAAATTCCCGTTCTCATATTGAGCGCTACCCAAACAAAAATGTTATTATCAATAATACCGTTTCAATTTTGGCATAAAAAAAACGCCTCAAGAAAAATATTCCTGAGACGGATTCTAACAATTCCGCGGTACCACTCAAATTGGCTAATGCCCACTCTTTTCACATACCATCATATGTGCCATATTTGTAACAGGTATGGTTCCCGTCAACACCTACTATAAAATTCGGGGTTGCCCTCGAAAGCCCATTCATTCATACATTCCATACTGCATTCCCACCAACAGCAGCTCTCTGTGATCTCATATACGAATTACTCCTCTTTCTCAACGGTTTTTCATATTCATTGGTTATATAATACTCACGTTTCTACTTTTTGTCAATAAAAACTGAAACTTTTTTGTATATTATTTATTCATAGATACTATAACTTTGGGTACCAATATAGTTATAGCTAAACTACTATGAAGTCTCCTTATATGCCTAAACTGATATGCCAATATGATATTCTTCCAATACATTGGCAACTTCTTGTTTTGCATCTGGAATCTTTTCAACCAGATTCGTTAACTGCTCAAAACCTTTTTCTTTAATTCCTGTATTATATTCAATCCGTTCACGAATCTTTTGTCTTCTTAGATTAAGCCTATGTCTAATCTCTACCATTTCTTTGTTATCAATAAGCGCAGCTGCTTGATAAGTCCATATATCAAGATCTGATACTTCATATTTTTTTAATTGATCCATAAGCTTTATATTAAACTCATTCATTCTCTCGGTATTTCGAACAAGTTCTTGCTGCATCTTCTTCGCCTTACAATACTGTTCCCATTGAAAACGAAGTTCTAATGCACTATTAACATTATACTTCTTACAAGAATAATCAATACAATTCGTACTATTTACATATTTGATCTTAACAGTATTAAGAAGAGTAATTGCCTTATTCAATTTGATTTGTGCTAATTTCAAATTATATGCATTCTTGCGACCTTCTAAAAATATGAATAATCCACTCATACCTGCTAAAGCTACTGTTAACAAATATGGTAATTGCATGTCTTTTCCAGCCACTGAATCTAGTACATAGAATAAAGCAAACATGGTTACTACTAGTATCGAAGTAATTATAGCTATCTTCTTAAGATAACGTTGGGTTGCGGCATATTCTTTCTTCTGATGCTTTAACACACTTTTTTCCCCTTCAAGATGATGCATATCATTCTTGATTTTCGTGTTATATGCTTCATATTCCTCTAACTTCTTAATATCTTCCGGAAGTGTCATCTCATTCTTCTCATAATACTTATATTGTTTCTCAGATAGTTTAATATCACGCTTATCCTGATACTCATGGCGTTCTCTCGACAAAGTAACAAGGTTTCTTGCAGTATCAACAAGAGCTTCTTTCTCTTCCCCTTCAATACGATCAATCTTTTGGATATCTGTCAAATAAGACGTTACTGCTTGATACTCTAACTTTGCTTCTTCATTCTGTCTAACGGCTTCAATAATTTGCTCACAATACCCTCTAATATAACGTTCTCTGTCTGGCTTAGAATTAAGATCTACATCATAAGTTTCCATCTCCGTCGATACCGTATCTTCTTCATCCTGATTACCATTCTTGTCTATATTAATAGGTTTACGGTCCGCTTCTTCATCAAATCCATCTTGCTTTAGTTTCTTCATAGCGTACGCCATTTCTAGAAACTCTTGACCAGCATCTTTTTCTTCTATCTTCTTTCTCTTGAATATACCGAATAATCCCATCTTTTTAACTCCTAGTCTATGAAAGGATTCCCTTACGATAGGTTTCCTTATATTGTCGTATCGTGTTTTTGAGTTCCTTGTAGTACTGTGCTACTTTACCCTCTTTCTTCAATTCACTTAATCGATCAATACTTTCATAATCTGCTGTTTCAAGTGCTGCAAGTTCTTTCATAAATATATCTTCCTCTAACTGTGCTTGTCTCTCACTCGAAATAGAGAATTCTTCACAGGCAGCATTGAACTCATCTATATTCTTTGATAATAACAATGCATATAGATATTGTATCAATGATTCTTCCTTTTGATTTTGTCTATACGCCAATAGATAGAATTTAGCAGCTTCTGAAGCAGAGATTGTCCTTGCCTTCGCAACGGCTAAATTGTGATAGATATCTCCATATTCGACCCCAGAAAATACGGCCGCTTCTTTGGCATCTACAATTGCCTCATACTCCGACGAAGCCTTCGCATACTGCCCAAACATAAGATAGCTATCCGCTTTAATCTTCCTTTTCTTAATCAATGGCATACGCTCGATCTGTTCCATGACCTGAATAAGTTCGCGAATCTGTTGTTCTGTATAGTAATCCGCACTGCACAACAGACTAACAACAATATCCTTTAGGCTATTACGGCGGTTTAATAAGTTACGAATCTTCTCAGCCACTTCTGGTAATAACAACTCGTTCTCAAGCCAATCACATAATGAAAGCTGAAAAGTATCCTCTGATATTAGGTAGATATTATTATATAGATAATAATTCAATTCATCCATGGAATAGATTTTCGTCTTAGTAAATGGAAAGGTATACGGTTTTTCCGTAACTCGACCTGTACAAAATATTAATTTACCCATACTGTACTCCTTTCTGAACCTTAATAAGACAACATAATCGTCTGTTCCAATACTTGATTGGTTAAAGGATAATACTCTCCAAATCCCATATCTTTCACTGTAACAATACAAGTATGAGGATCCGAAAAAGCAATTCTAAGTTCAATTCTTGTCATCTTCGGAGGTCGTTTTTCTAATGCTTCCAATGAGATTTCATATTTATGAACCTCCTTGCTATACAAATCTTGTACACTTATTATCAGTTCATTCATGTCATCTAAAATCAGTTGAACCTCGCAACTAGCTTCATACCAGAGCGTCCCTGCTTTTACTAAAGTATAATCATTCAACTTAGCATCTTTATAAAGTGTTATACCAATAGTACTAGCTATCATCTCTTCTGTTAGGTATATATAGTCTTCTATCTTTCCTTCACCTGATAATTGTCTCGCATAGTAACAAGCCCCCTTTGTATAAAGGTTTTGCCCTTTAAACACGCGACGTCCTGTGCATAGGTGCTTGAACACTTCATCAGCCCAAGTCCCTTCAAATCCTTTTCCTGTCATGTACAAGGTAGTCACCAATTGCTTGAACAGTACACTTTTTGCCAAGTTTTCAAAGATATAAGATAGACTTTCTTTATCATCAAGATCCTCAAGTAAATCAAAACTTAAGGTGTCTGATAAATCTTTATGTGTAACTGTGATAGCCATCGGCGCATGTTTTCTATTGATCTTTAATTGATAATATTGTAGTCCCTTTTCTTCAAAATCAAATATACCCACATCATTCATCCATAAATCACGACTTTGACTCATAGCGAAACTCACTGCACTCTGCGTATGACTTTGTATTGAAACTCGATCTTTTTCTAAAGAAAGTGCTTCTAGTGCTTTATAAATCGTCTTAATCAAATTAATATCAAGCGTAGGTATTGTAACCACTAATTTCGCTACCATATCATTAGGATAATAGCGTTTTAACAAGCTTAGGCATTTCCTAAAGTATTTTTCAAGTATTGATTCCGGCGATACCTTCACGTCAAAAATATAGAATTCTTCGCGCTTGCAGATTCTGTCAACTAATTGATCAATAAGCAGAGCTTGGTCTAACTTTGCCTTTGCTATAGCATCCTCACCAAACAGCCATTCATTAGTATCTTTTCTTACTCCCAGAACAGTGGGTATCATATACTTCGTATCATCGTCCGTATAACAGATGGATTCCGGCTCAAATGACTTTCTACTATAACAGCTTATCTGCGAATAGTCATTACATAAGTCAAATCCGACCAATAGTTTTCTCTCTTCTGTCATTTTAACTCCTTTCCGAAATCATTAACCTTCCTAACTTTACTTACAATGGTTTTAATAATTCATCAATGATATAGTTCTGGGTTACATATTGCTTCATTGTATCTAATAATGTTTTCTCATCTTGCATATGATACGACGTAATCATAAGATTAATTAAACCAAATTTTGTATCAACATCTTGACTCATAAGGGCCACTTCTCCCGCTTCTATACTATCCGACGCTTTTTCTTCTTCACTACTATCTTCTGTAATATAATATAACAGCTCTTCATGACTGAATAACATGAATTCCTTAACATAGATGCCGGCAAATACTTCCCTCATCTTCTCCACAATATATTCATTAGATTTTTCCGACTCTTCACTACGATCCATATAATAATGAATAATAACACTCTTATCTGTAGCCGTACGATACATAACATAATATTTATTAAATAATAATTCTGAAAGAGCAACCTTACCTTTAAAATCTTTGAAGAACGGCATCACTATCCCTTTCTTCATTAATCGATGCACTTGAAAATCTACAAAGTCAACCTCTTCTTCTGTTAATGTCTCTATTGTACTATAATGTCTTAATAAGGCTATATTACAAAACTCATTTTCTTCTATCGCAATCTCTTTCTTCATAATAGGGAATAACGATTCTTCTATCTCTAGATCCTTTAACAAGTACTGATATGCGTAATATGTGATAAATCCACGTATCAAAATTCTATTCTCGCCCTTTTGATAATAAGATGAGAACACCTCACCTAGTAACACATTATGATTTTCTGTAAATAAAACCTGCCCTAGAAGACCTTCTTCATAAGTAGTAAGCTTCATATTACGTTCATTAGCTGCTTTCCAGATTTCTAACATCTCTTTTGTTGCGCCTCGGTAATACGTAACTAGATATTCTAATATAGCATCTTGATACATCCCCGTCTTAAACACTTCATGACAAAGATACAGAAGCACCTCGTTATATTCCGATGTACTCATCACCAATTTAAGACATAGTTTGTGAAGACGATCCTTCGGCACTAATGCAACACCAAAACGTCCTATTGCCTCCATCGCCTTATCTGATAAATCACGTATAATCATATACTCCATCATATCCATACGTTCAGATGCAGTAAGCAACCTCATGTCAACTTCTTTAAGATATTCATCGAGTAATTCACCGTCATAATGGTCATGGTAATGATTAATTAGTGCAAGTAAAAACTTCTTATAACACCATGCCTGTAGATTAGGGATCTGTATAGCAAGCTTATATAGTAAGACTATATCCTGTGTATTTCTGTGGTAATTCAAAACAAGCTCTGATAGATTCAGTATTAATAACGGATTTTCTTTTTCATAAACAAAGCAAACTTCCGCATATTTACTATAATCCATTAATTGCCTTACCTCATATGGAATAGTATCATAATACCTATTATCATTATTATCCACGAGGAAAATCTGTGCATTCTCAGTAAATACCGGCACTACTGTCCTTCCATCTTTCAACGGATGATAGATTTCATTCTCTAACTCTTTGTGAACAACACAAACACCCTTGATATTGGGATTATAACAAGTTATTTCATGATAATACATCAATACAGAAATATCTCTCGATACTGTTGCGTCTAATTTCTCTGGTGGTAATAAGTCATTATAAATCACTGCAAGATTCCTATTAATCTGTCTTGCCTGCAACTGACGATACATAAACCGTTCCATTTGCTTCTGATAAGTTTTATATATCGATGGATTTTCTTCTTTATTTCTAATAATCTGTGCATATAAAAACGCCTTGCGGTTATCAGACAGATTACTATTATATATATAGTATAGATAAATTGGGTGACTAAGATATGCGTCTTCATCATCACTAATTGCATACATATAATACTCATGAAGACTCGTCAATTTCAACTGTGCCTCCACACCTAAGCGATACCATTCAAAATATTTATTTTCTGTCTTCTCACTCTTAATTAACATTGCACAGATTGCATATAAAATATCTGGCATTGCCTTCTCTTGATAGAGTCGTATTAACGTATGATAAATAACTCCAGAAAATGTTTTCTCCCTTGCCGCTAGATATGCATACTGTACAATTACTTCTTGATTTAAGTAGCCCTCTTTCGCCCCCCAATTTAAAAGGATACGTTCAAAGTTTCCTAATTCATGCAATAAAGAAGGATCCGAATTATATACAGTACAAGCTTCATAATACATGATTGGACTTTTACATCCTAACTCACATATCCTTTGAATGTCCTTCAACTTGTGTGATTTATTATCATATCTCTTATCCAAATAGAGCAAGAACCAAAGGATTCTCCAATCAGCTTCACTATCGTAGAATTCTCTAATTGATTCTACCGCCGCGTCAATTACTTCCATATCCTTTGTATATAAAGCATTTAGATATAGATAGGCACAGTAAGCAATCGCATTGCTTTTACTTCCATCAATACGATTTGCAAAATTTGCAAGCATCTCTTTTGCCATCTCATGATTATCCGATATAATGTATAGTTGAGTCCTTGCCAAATCATAATAGATATCATCCTCAAGAATAGTCAAGCTACTGAGCACATTACTCGTCTCTTGTATGTAAGCCTGCAAATCAATCTTATTCATACGGAAATTCAGGTAATTCTTAGTTAATTGTAATTCATATCGTCTCAAATGAATGGTTGATGTATTGCCTATTCGATCTTTATGAGGCACCTTACAGATTACGGGTACAACAATTGTCTGGTGTACAGTCTTAATAAAAATTCGTCCATAGTTAATACCTACACGCATCTTGCTTGGGTCTAACACCACTTCAAGGGGATAACTATTCAAGGCAAAATTGTCCGTCCACAAAACCTTATGGTCTAGTTGAATGAATGGTGCATCGGTATATAATTTAATCTCTGAATACCCCCAATTACTACGAACTATATAGATTTTTTCCATAAAGGGATCTTTGTCCACTTCAAAGTATAATTCCTTCTTATCTATATCAATTTCAACTGGCAGTTTCTTATGTATCGCAATCAGGAATTCTTCCATAGCCTGACTCGGCGAGGTACTCTTCATTAAAGTGTTATATATCCCCAGGTAAGTTGGTTCTTTTTTTAAGAATACATTAACAAACTCATCTGTCTTAAATAGACTCAATGCTGTTATAGGATCTTCTTTCGCTAAATTCGTAAAGTGGAATAAATCCCTTACTTCACCCTTCTTCGTAATACAATATGGTGGAATAACAATGAAGTGAAATGGTATCTCGAATTCCCCCATACTCGTTACGCATGTAATAGTGCCCTTCTCTTCGTCATTAACTTGTAGTCCCGAGGCTCTAAACTTATATCGAATTACATTCTCGCCTCCACAGAATTGTTCATCTGTAATTATTAATAAACGGCTCGACGAATACACAAGACCCTTCATCTCTATATGATCTTGCGTCATAATAGTAAAACAGCCATAATAAGAACTCCCCTGTTCAACCTCCACTATTATTTCTTCATCAGATAGCATTACCTTTGGTAACTCGAATTCGAAATTTCCTCTAGAAAATTGTGTGATTTTCTCTTTCACTTTTTATCACCTACATTATTTATTGTTACTTTTGGGCATACCTTCCCATAGTAACCTCTAATTCACATCTTGAATGATATTATATCATACATCAAACGTGGTTTCTACTTTTTTCGAACTCTATCAACTTATTTTGCTAATTAGCTTACTGTTGTAGTTAAGAATAAAAAGTGATATTATAGGTTCAGATAAAAAACTAGTATTAGGGGTTTCTGAATACGAAAATTGACGAAGGCAAGTATTCAGAATGCTTTTGCCACGAGACATAACCAAATAATTGCCTATATAACATATGAAAGGATATATTAATATGATTAAACACAAAGATCATTTTCATGGAAGTGATTTAGAAGCCATTGAGAAAGTTTATGGCATCAAAAAAGAAGACATAACTTCTTTCAGTGCGAACGTAAATCCACTTGGCGTTTCTTATCAGTTACGTGAGTGCCTTGCTTCCCATATAGATGCCATAACTACTTATCCAGATCGTGAGTACACTTCTCTACGTAACTGCATTGCTTCCTATGCCCATTCCGATGCTTCGAATATTATAGTTGGTAATGGTTCAACTGAACTTATTTCGTTAATGATACAAATCAAAGCCCCTAAAAAAGCTTTAATTATCGGACCAACATATTCAGAGTATGAACGTGAAGTTTCACTTGGTGGTGGTAGTTCCTTGTATTTTCCTTTACAAGAGGAAGATGATTTCAAATTAAATCTTGAAAACCTATGTTCCAAACTAACTTCGGATATTGATTTACTTATCATCTGCAACCCTAATAATCCAACATCAGGCAGTATCTATCGTAAAGACATGCGCAAGATTCTTGACCACTGTAAGCGAACTGATATCTTTGTTATGGTTGATGAAACCTACATCGAATTTACGCCTAATATGGATCAGATTAGCAGCGTTCCTCTAACAAATGACTATAATAATATAATTATTTTGCGAGGTATCTCAAAATTCTTTGCTGCCCCTGGTTTACGTCTTGGTTATGCCATCTGTGGAAATGCCGATTTAATAAAAGAAATTAATAATAAGAAAAACCCTTGGACAATTAACACACTAGCTGCAATCGCTGGTGAAATTATGTTTAATGATACAGAATATATTAATTCAACGAAGGAATTAATTAACAAAGAGCGTGACCGGATCTGTTCTTATCTTGATAAAATATCAAACATTAAGTATTATCCATCTACAGCAAACTTCATACTATGCAAAACACTTAATGATACAATTACTTCTAATGACTTATTCGAAGAGGCAATACGCAAAGGGTTAATGATTCGAGATTGTTCGACCTTTCCATTCTTAGATGATCACTATATTCGCTTCTGTTTCATGTCACCTGAGAAGAATGATGAACTTCTCGCTGTAATTAAAGACGTTTGTAATCGTTAATCAACATAGAATTGTACAAGAAAAAACGACAATTTTCACACTGTAAGATTGTCGTTTTTTACCACTTCACTTATTCAATTAAATATTACTAAAGAATCGATAGAACGCATGCATGATATCGATTGCGGCAAAAAACAGTATAATCGCTACTGAAAAACTCGCTATACTTTCCATTGTAAGGGATTGCATTGCATTTATGCCTGTACTTTGCATTTGATTTGCAAATTCTGTATTCCAGATTCCTTTTGAACCGAATAAGAATACGCAACCAATTGCATTGAATATTGCAGAGATGCTCTTCCAAATTAACAATACAAAATCAGGTCGATTTCTCCAAATTGCTGATATGCTATATCCTATTGATACAACAAGCATTATAGAAATCAATACTTTAAAATCTTGAATACGCTCAGCTAAAAAAAGAGGAATTCTTTGAATATTTCCACTATCTCTTACTACAGCGCCTATAAATAAACGATCACCAGCAACAAAAAACACGGTTAATACAACTATCTTAAGAAATAAACCAATTATGTAATCCATTCTCTTGTTCGGTCTCTTTCTCATCGGGTAACGTAGATGTAATGCCGTCCACTTTCCCCTAGCATGCTCTTCTTTTTCCTCTTCATTCTTAAGTATGTAATTAGCAACGTAAAAAATCAATGTTATGAAAATGTATAAAAAGGCAAGGCTAATTACTAGTTTTGACAAAACGAACCCTGCACTCACTTTATAACCATTGCTGGTGTCCATGCAAAAATAAGCCAGGGCATTTCCGAAAACTACAAAAACCATCGACAACAATAGCACTCTATGATATGATGCCACACTTTCCCTACCTATAATCTTACTCTTACCTTTGCAATAACTTCTCCCCAACTCTCTCGGACTTCCAAGTGTATCTAAGACCTTCATTGCTTCTTCTTCTGATAGATCTTCAATGCTCTTATTCTCCAGTTCTGCAGCTACTTCTCCAATTCTCCTAAGAATATCTTCTTTAACCACTTTTCTCTTAGAAAAAGTTACGTATATCATAACTTCTTCCATGTACCTTTTAACCAAATGCATCTTACTACCTCTGCTTTCTTACTTTGTAAGCCTAGGACAAAAATGTTCGAAGATAATGTATTCAAAATACCCTTCACACTCTTGTCTTGCTTGTTCACTACGTACTGTCCAGGCAAATGTATATGGCCTATAGATCTTCGAACACATATAAAATGATATAGATCTTCGATATTTATAATTATAAGCTATAAAATCTGGTTTCGCTAACCAGTTAAACAAAAGATTTTGCAAAAGAAAAAACAGAAATTTGTTTCCCTCTTCCTTATCTTTTAAATACAGGTTAGATAATTGGCCTCTCATCACTGTGTTATTATGTAATCTATACCAAAATATCCCCAATGGATTGAATGATTCTACGCAGTAAACGCCCTTGTATTTGCTTAGCATTGCATTCACAAGTTCACATGTTCTCTTATAGTTATATTCTAATTTTAGCTCAACGATTACAGGCACTTTACCATCAATAACTCTGAGCACCTCATCAAATCTTGGTATCCTACAATTGGTTTTTAATAGAGTATACTGACATAACTCCTCATATGTCATATCATATATTTTCTTATCAACACCACACATTCTTAAGATTGAATAATCATGGAATACCACAATTACTTCATCCTTAGTCAACTGTACATCCAGTTCAATACCATAACGATTTCTAATTGCATACTCAAAAGCAGGAATTGAATTCTCTGGCGCATTGGTCTTATTGTCAAACAATCCTCTATGTGCAAAATACCAGCCTCTAAACATAGAGTCATCCGCTCGGTGAATCATTCTTGGCATAATTGCTAGAAGATATAGGATAACAAGTACGACAATGGCACTCGCCACAAACGTAATTGTATTCATTCTACTCGTTCCTTTTCTACTATAAAGATTTAAGGTTCAAAAGGTACATTTTAGTGTATTTCTTCAACATTGATTATGACCTCTTGACCAAATTAATCAATAATCAAATGTTATTATACAACCAAAGATAGAACATTACAACCAATTAAACCCTTAAAGAAACATAAAATTTCGAATATTTTCGTAAACTAAAATAATTATTTCTTATAGTCCTCGGTTTTCTAAAGCAAAAAATCCCAAGAGAATCCATACTTTTAATAAGTATTAATTCTCTTAGGATTATTATTATTATTATTATTATTATTATTAGTCTATAGCAAGTTAATTCTTAGCGATGGATTATCTCTTCTCTACCTGGGCCATTTGATACCATCGTAACTGGCACTTCTAATTCTTTTTCAATAAATTCGATGTATTTTCTACAGTTCTCTGGAAGATCTTCGTACTTAGTAATTCCACGGATTTCTTCTTTCCAACCTGGTAATACTTCATAAACAGGTTTTGCTTTTGCAAGTTCTACTGTTGTTGGGAAATCTTTAGTTACTTTACCATCAATTTCATAACCAACACAAACTGGAATTTCATCAAGATATCCAAGTACATCAAGTACAGTAAGAGCTACTTCAGTAGCACCTTGGATTCTACATCCATAACGAGAAGCAACAGCATCAAACCAACCCATTCTTCTTGGTCTACCAGTTGTTGCACCGAATTCACCACCGTCTCCACCACGTCTTCTAAGTTCGTCTGCTTCCTCACCAAAGATTTCACTTACGAATTCACCAGCTCCTACAGCACTTGAATACGCTTTAACTACAGTAACGATTTCTTTGATTTCATATGGAGGGATACCTGCTCCAATTGCGCCATAAGCTGCTAATGTAGAAGAAGATGTAACCATTGGGTAAATACCAAAATCAGGATCTTTTAATGAACCTAATTGTCCTTCTAATAAGATGTTCTTACCCTCTTTGATTGCTTGATGTAAATAAGTAGAAACATCACAAACATAAGGAGCAACCATTTCTTTGTATTCCATTAATGTGTTAAACAATTCATTCTCATCAATTGCTGGTTTGTGGTAAAGATGTTCTAAGATAACATTCTTCTGTTCACACACTCTTGCAATTTTTTCTTTAATAAATTGCTCATCAGCAAATAGCTCTGAAACTTGGAAACCAATTTTCGCATATTTATCTGAATAGAATGGAGCAATACCTGATTTTGTTGAACCAAATGAAGCTTTTCCTAAACGTTCTTCTTCATATTGATCAAATAATATATGATAAGGCATAAGGATTTGAGCACGGTCTGAAACTAAGATTCTTGGTTTTGGTACTCCTCTTTCAACAAGACCTTGGATTTCCTTAAATAAATATGGTATATTCAATGCTACACCATTACCGATTATACTTGTTGTATGATCGTAGAATACTCCTGAAGGTAATAAGTGAAGTGCAAACTTTCCATAATTGTTAATAATTGTGTGTCCTGCATTACTACCGCCTTGGAAACGTACAATTATGTCAGACTCTTGTCCTAACATATCTGTAATCTTACCTTTTCCTTCGTCTCCCCAGTTAGCACCTACAATTGCTTTAACCATGTCTGAATCCTCCTAAAATCGTATTTATAATGTCAATAATTATTCTATTTCACTAGCTAATTCAACATTTTCTCGCTAGTACTTAACCATTATACCACATAACACCCATAAGTAAAATCAATATTCATTATACTGTACATAACTAATACTTATATTGCTGCATATTTTTCATTTGGCACTTATAGTATCTTCATTCCTAGGAACTATTATTAGTCAGATACTTATTATTATGCCTAGCAATAAATAAATTTTTAACCGTCTTCCAACATAGCTAATAACTTCTTAGATGCACCAGAAATTGAATTCTTCTCACTTGATATAATACAAATATTTCGCTTAGGTACTGGCTTATCAAAATGCAATTGAAATAGCTCTCCGGAGTCCAAATACTTCTTTGCAAAATCACTCACAACGCAACCAATCCCTAAGTTACGTATTGCAAATTGTACGATAATATCACTAGTAGCTAACTCAAATTCAGGATTAAGTACAACATGATTCTTAGACAAAAACTCGTCCATATATCTTCTAGTACTTGTATTATGTTCAAGACAAATAATAGGTAGATCTTCTAGTTCTTGATAATGCATCATCTTATTCTTGTACACCCAGAATTTGTTTCCTGCCACGAAGATGTCTTCAATCGGTTGTATCTGTGTAACTTTAAAATCTGGTTTCGAAACAAATGGTGAACTTACACAACCAAAATCTATTTTACCTTCCTTCAAATTCGAAATCGTTTCTGGCGTAGGTGCATTGGTAACATTAACTTTAATATTAGGATACATCTCATGAAAACGTTCTAGATAAGGTAATAAACAAAATTGTAACGTCATATCACTTGCCCCGATACGAAGCTCTCCAGTTTCCAAATCCATCATCTTCTTGAATTTCTCTTCTCCTATTAAGATTGTTTCGTAACCTTTTTGAACATATGAAAAAAGAGAGTCCCCTTCAATCGTTAATTTCGCACCCTTTGCTGTACGAACGAATAAATCACTACCAAGATTTCTCTCTAACTGCTTAATTGCCTGACTGACCGCCGGCTGAGATATACATAATTGTTCTGCTGCTGCGGTTATTCCACCATATTTTGCAACATAATAAAAGATCTTATAATACTCTAAATTTACACTCATTCTTCTATACCCAACTTTCTTATTCGTGTCGCTTGATTTCCTTCGCTTAACTAGCTCTATTATATCATGAACATAAAACGTGTTCATGATCCCGTTACAGATTTGCTCTTGCAAGCAAACAAATCTGTTTATCGTTATTATATCATGACTTTAGAGGGGTGCAAGAGTCAAGACCACCAGCTTAGCTGGTGGCTTGCTCTGCCCCTATAAGGGGCTAT
>JAHZFJ010000031.1 GCA_019421365.1 Lachnospiraceae bacterium | reverse complement strand
TCGAACCCGCGACCCTCGCCTTGGCAAGGCGATACTCCACCACTGAGCCACTCGCGCATATATTATATAATGTGTCTTGCTTAAGACAATATATATAATACATTAATTCAATTAATTTGTCAACACTTTTTTTAATTATATATATTATTAAGAAAATTGCAATAATTTAACAGATAAGCTATAAACTTTCTTCTTCAATCAATATATTCATATGCTTCTCTCTATTTTGTTCGATACTGCTATCTTCCTTTGTACTTGTAACTAATAATAGTCCTAGAAGGATACCTATTATCAAACCGACCTCATGAGAGATTAACGTGTTAACCCCACTTAAATTAGGAATAGTTAGATATACGATAATAAATATCTTCTGCATAGCTGGCCTTGAGGACCAGACATTTTTCCTATCTCTTATTATCAGAATTAGAAGAGTTCCACCAATACCGTAGATAGCGCCACTTGCTCCAACACTTCCGTATGTAACTAACATTGTAATCATCGCTGATCCTATACCACTAAGTATATAGATTACTAGAAGTTTACTTCCGCCTAATCTCTGTTCAACAATAGAACCAATGCAATATAGTCCGATACAATTCACTATAAGATGTGGAATACCCGCATGTAAGAACATACTTGTGAATAAACGCCACCATTCTGGGCTCATAGCCGATACATTAAGCAGTCTTCCATACTTCGATAAGTATCCCCACTGATTGCCCTTCAATAGATGATTTACAGACAACACTTTCGTTCCTTCTTGATTCAATACAAAAAAATCTACAAGAAATACTACTATTAACAAACTTATTAATCCATATGTACTTTTAATTATTTTTCTCTTCATCACATTATACCCCACATATAGTACTTATTACTTCCGTCATATTTTTAATATCGACAATAACACTTCTTTTCTAAACTAAAGATTTATTTCCTAGGTTATTGGTTGTATTATAATGTTACCATATATTTACATAATTTCCAACCCAATTTTACAAATTATTTAGTAATTATTCTCACTATTTTACACTAAAATGGTCTAAATATAAGAGAAAGGAATGTGACTCATCACATTCCCTCATCTACTGTTCTTCCTTAATTGTTTTGATTTTTAATAAAAAGTAATAGTAATGGAATAAAGCTACCGCGACTAATATTAAACGGATCCACCAACTAGAGGCTATAATTATCGTAAACACTAATACTAGAGTTACCATACCTAATAGACATGCCTTAGCCCTAGCTGTCATTGACTTCGATTGAACCAATGAAGCTACGTGGTTTCTATATAGCCTTGTGGAAACAAACCACTGATAAATTCTCTTTGAACCTTTTGTGAACATTACTGTTGCAAGCACAAAGAAGGGGGTCGTCGGTAAGATTGGTAACATAATTCCAATACTTCCAAGCGCCACACATAATAAACCTACTGTGATAAATATGCCGTCTTTTAACTTCTTCATATATCTCCCTTGATTATACTTTTAGTCTATTATATGTGACCTCATAATAATATGGTCATAAAAACTTCGCACACAAAAAACTTCATTTATAGCAGTTACCTACTCCCCGAAATCTTAAAGTGCGAAGTTTGTGTAAGATAATCTATATCATTATTTATTTGGCTACATTACCTGCGTTATTCAATGCATCCCATGTACGTGCAAATGGCGGTGCGTAACACAAGTCTAACATGCCTAATTCCTTTGTCGTCATCTTTCCATATATAGCTGCTGCCAATACATTCGTTCGTTGTACAGCATCATGTTTTCCTACTACTTGCCCACCTAGAAGTACTTTTGTCTTAGCATCATAGATTAACTTAATTCCTAATGCTTCTTGACCGGGATAATATGACGTATGGTTTTGATCCGTAATGAATACAGTTCCAACTTCTATATCCAGATTTCTCGCTTCCTTCTCCGTTAAGCCAGTACGTCCTGCTTCCATATCAAGCACTTTAATACAACTTGACCCAAGTGTTCCAGGAAACTTCTCATGTTTTCCTGCAAGGTTCTCTCCAACAATTCTTCCCAATTTATTAGCATTGGTAGCAAGTGGAAGATAGGCTGGGTTATCTTTTAATCTGTGTGGAACAGTTGCACAGTCACCTGCTGCATAGATAGAATCTATGGATGTTCTACCTTCTTCATCTATAACAATAGCTCCATTAGATAGCATATTAATATTGGTATCCGTTAAGAATTCTGTATTCGGTTTTACTCCTGTTGCAAGTATTACAAGATCAACTTTAACTTGCTCCTCTTCCGTACAGATTTCTTCTACACAATCAGCTCCGCCAAGAGATACTACTTTTGCATTCAGATGCAGATGTACTCCCTTGTCTTCTAATTCATCTTGTAAAACTTTTGTGATCTCTTCCTCAAATATATCATTAAGAATACGGTCTTCTAACTGAAATACATGAACCTCTTTGCCTAATTTTTTCGCTGCTTCTACTACTTCTAATCCAATAAATCCTGCTCCAACGATACCTACTGTTTTAATCGAAGAGTCTATCATTTTTTCACGTACTTTCTGCCCATCTTCTAAGCTACGTAGAAAGTATACATTTTCTTTATCCATGTTTTGAATTGGAGGTTTAACCGCTCTTGCTCCAGTTGCTATCATTAAGCGATCGTATGAATCCCAATGTAGGGATTCATCTTCTAATCGCTTAACCAAAACGCGTTTTCCTTCTGTATCAACTTTAATGACTTCCTGTTTTAGCTGAACATTAATTCCAGTGGCAATTGCTTGTTCTGGAGTTCGAACTAACATACGTTCATGGTCTTTAAAATAGTCTCCCACATAATAAGGTAGACCACAAGCTCCAAAGGAAATATAATTACCTTTTTCATATATTGTGATACTTGCTTCTTTATCCGTACGGCGGAGTTTTGCAGCCGCACTCATACCAGCTGCAATTCCACCTATTATAATAATCTTCATTTACATTTACTCCTTACTTAGCGACTTATTAACGGTTATCGCACTTACCATTGTACCACTTACATTCAACATTGTTCTACCCATATCTAATATAGGATCGATTGCAATAATTGCTCCTATTAATGGGAAATATGCACCTAGTCCCATTCCTGATATAACAACAGATATTGAAATTGTCGCTGCTCCTGGAAGTCCCGCAATACCAAATGAACTAACAGCTATAATAATTGCTAGCATTAGATAAAAGCTAAGATTCATATCAACGCCTAACATCTGTGCTAACATAACCGTAGTCATAGCCGGATACAAGCCTGCACAGCCATTCATCCCCATATTAGAACCTAGGCTACCAACAAAACTTGCAACTCCTTCATCAACCTTGAATTTTGTATGCAATGTCTCAATTAATACTGGAAGTGTTCCTAAACTTGAACGTGACGTGAATGCAAGTAAAAGTGGTTCCAACCCATTCTTAATATAAGTAGATGGTTTCACTCCCCTAGTTGCTGCTATAATTAGATGCACAATAAACATACATATAATTCCTAGATAAAGAACTAATATATAGCGTAATACCGATGTCAGAACACTAATTCCTCTTGACGTAATGGTATTAGCTAATAATGCCACAACCGCATAAGGCATGAATTTAATAATTGTCATTGCTACACTTAATATGATCTTATAAAAAGCTTCCACCCACTTTGTAAATGGTTCAATAACATCTAGGTATTTCTTGCTAAGTCTACGAATTGCTATACCAATAAAACCAGCGAATATAACAACCGCTACTATATTCCCCTCAGCCATAGCATTCACTACATTAGAAGGTAATAAACCTCTAAGTGTTTCTACTATTGGAACCATCTCACGAATCTGGGCATCTCCCTCTTCAATCACCAAAGCTGATCCAAGTTGAAATACATTTCCAAGCACGGTACCTATAATAGCTGCGATCAAAGTAGTTCCAATCAACATACCAATAGTTCTATACGTAAGTTTTCCAAGGTTCTCACCTTGCATATTCATGATAACTCGCACTATTGAGAAGAAAATCAAAGGTACAACGAGCATCTTTAATAAATCCATAAAACCATTACCAATCAAGCCATACCAACTTGATACCTCAGACAACCATACTACTTCTCTTGGATCACTTGGAAACCCTGCTATTACTTGAATAACAACTCCTAATATTAAACCAACAACTGATCCTATAATCATCCGATAAGAAAATTTCATTTTCTTTTTCTCTATTATACGAATGCCATAAAACACGATAAATAAAACTGCTAAGAATACATATGTCCTAACATCGCTCAATTGTAAAAATTCTGTTAGAAATGTGCTTTGTTCCATATAAACATCCCTCTCTTTTTGCCCACTATAATAATTCTAATAACATACTATTCAGCTATGAATTATATGTTATTATATTTTACCATTCTTGTTTTGTAAAGAAAAACATCAAAATTACCATAATTTACATGATTCTTTTTTTAATTATTCTCAATTTTTCTTTCAAAATCCTCCAATCTAAATTAGCCGTCATTTATAGTTTAATATTTTTATTATATAAAAAAATACACATATTTTAAATCCGAAATAACTTTACCTATTTACGTTAGTACTTCCTCTAGATATTCTTTTTCCAAATATCTTTCCATAGATAGCATATTATTTTCAAATCTTCGTATATTTTTTACCATTCTCCGCCTTAATTGCTTCCTTTTCATATATTTTCTTCTTCCTTTTCTTTAAATAAACTATATATACGATAGTAAAAATAATATGATTTACTTTTAACATAATATATGGATTTTATTCATTTTCAGTATAAACTCAGCCCTTTGACTAATGTAGTATTCTTACTATTTTAGAATCCTCCACATCTTAACCTATTCCATATTTTCCCCAAACTATCAAACAAAATACGCTAGTAAAACAATTCAAAAGTGTTCTACTAGCGCATATAACTCTACATCTATTAATTTTAATGTTAACGATAATCACAAAACATTGTACTCTTAGAACTTGATAATTCTTCAACAGCAACATAATATTCCTTTGTTTTATTCGGATTCACATAAACAGGTACTTGTAATCCTATATATTGATCTGGATTATCCCAAACATTATCACTACGATATAGATAGGTAATTCCAGTGAATTCATCTATATATTTGCAATCCAAGCGATATGGATTCTTACAATTGACTTGAACATGATAATTAATAATTGCATCAGTTACTTCTGCATAATATTTACGACCGGTTTCAATCAACTTCTTCCTTTTCTTCTTACTAAGCAAAGTAACAATTAGAAAAGATGCGCCAATAATAGTAAACACTCCACCAATACTACAAAATAATATTGTAAATATGGTTACACTCCCACTAGTCATTGATTCGATAACCCATTCTTGATTCCGTAAAATACGCGTTATAATCAACTCACTAGCTACACCACCGATTATAAGTATTACACCGAGAGCAAAAAATATCCAGCCCAACAAGATAATTGCATATTTACCACTCTTTATTTTACCACTCATAATAAATACGTCCTCCCTCTTCCCCTTACTTATAATTCCTCATCTTTATCTTTAATAATATCCTGTAATAGTCGATTTTGTCTACGTACACTTTGGAACACTCCAATATAATATATGATTGCGCCAAATACATACGGTATGGTAAATGATAAGAAGGCATCTTTGTAGCCCCCCTTTGAAACTGGTTCAAAGAATCCTCCTATAACCATTGTAAGCAAAACCAATGAAAGAGCAATAATATATTGTATTAAAATCATGGCAAGTGGTGACCATTCATCAAACAAATGATGAATACTAAGTACAAATACTGCGATACTAGTCCACATAAGCATCATTATGTTATTAGTACATAGACTTCTATTCTGTTCTACAGTTGCTTCGAACATTGAGCCACCAATATTAATGATTGTATAAGAGATACATATGGTAATCAGAATTTCTTTTCCTTTAATTATTCGCATGCATGACACCTCGCATCTTGGTTAAATACTTCTCGAAACCAGTTTTATAATGACGGTTTATCATAATCTCTTCCCCATTCAACAACTGAGCTTGCACTTTCATATTAATCTCTGATCTGATCTTCTTAATCTTAAAGATATTAATAACTACAGATTTATTGATTCGTATAAATCCCTGCTCATTCAGCCTATCTTCAAGTTCTGTCAGGTTATATTGAATCTGATAAACCTTTGTCTTCATATATGCAAATGTTCGCTTTTCAACAGATTCAAAATAATAGATATCTTGAATCTGCAATAATTGCTTCTCTTCGTTTTCTATACCATATAATTCGAATTTCTTCTCACTAAATATGGAACATATATTACGAATCTCTTCCGTCATCTCGCGATAATAGATGTCTGCATATTCTTCACACAGTTCCTTCTTCTGAAAAAGATTAATCTTCACCGAGTTACCACCTATCCCTTACTTTTGCAAGAACTCCATAACTGCCTTCTTATACTCCTCTGGAAAATCCACAAAGCCTTTCACATGTTCTGCATCCACACGCCATAATTCTTTATCTTCTGTAGCTATCGCTTCATAGATTGCTTCATTCATCTCAGGTAATGCAACGTCATCCCTCATTGACTCTATAACAAGACTCTTTACATGATTCTTCTTTGACAAATTAACTAAATCGGTATCGGCAAAATTGAACTTATAATTCCATCTTAGATACCAATCTCCACACCATATTATATAGTCATCAGGAATTCCTTCTGTTCCCTCCATCTCATGCCATACACCTAAAAACATACTCTCCATGGAATCAAAAGGTGAATCCATAATAACAGCATATACATGCTCACTGGCATGCTTTGTTGCCGCGTACAAACCTGCTGTAACAGCACCCATAGATTGCCCATGAATAACAATCTTCTTATCTGAAGTTAATTCTTTGGCGTAATCAACAAGTGCTTCTACATCATATTTTTCAAAGTAACCGAATGTCACCCATTCATTCTGAGATTCGCCACTTGCCCTTTGGTCAAATGTTATTACATTCCACCCTTGTTCTAGATACATCTTAGCAATTGGTTCCATACAGACGCGGTCACCACCTAGGCCATGAATTAATATAACTGTATTATTATCTACTTTGTTATCACTAATAAAATGTGTACCATAGATAATATTACCATCTTTTGCTGTTACTGTAAATTCTCTACCGTTATTAATCGTCTCAAAATTCGTTCTTTCATATTCTTCTTCATCATAATTCCATTCAGCTAATTGCTTAACACTATTTCCTTTAGTGTCTAAGCCTTCATTCTGATAGAGTAATCCATAGGCAACTTGATATCCAAAGAAATAACTAAATCCTAAACCAGCAATTATGATAATGGCTACTATAACTCCTAGTGTTATCCCTATGATTTTCTTTTTCCTACTCTTCCTCTTGTAACCGATGTTAATACCTTCCTCGGCTTCCTTATGCACTTTCCTATTTGACTTCATATTCATATTCTCCTCATAGTTTATTACGTTAGCTTCTTATCTCTTTCTTCCTTGAGATAAAGGCTTCTTATAAGGCTTATTATACGGATATGAAAACTGATTACTACAAAGTTTTCCTATGTTACATTTATGAAGGAGTAAGTTACATTATTTCTTTAATGTAAACTGATAAATTAAGTCTTTAAGTGATTGTGCTTCGCTAGTTAATTCTTCACTAGAAGCAGAACTTTCTTCTGCAGTGGCGGCATTTGTCTCAACCACTTGAGCAATTTGCTCAATTCCAATATCAATTTGTTTTACCGCGTCAGCTTGCTCACTTGAAGCTTCAGCAATGCTATCAACCTTTTCAGTAATAGTACTAGCATTATTAACAACCTTATTTAATTCGTTGGCTGCTATATCCGCAACGACTTTTCCTTCATCTACGGCCTTAAGTGAAGCTTCAATTAATTTAGTTGAAGTATTAGCAGCTTCCGCACTTTGGCTAGCTAATAAACTCACTTGATCTGCTACAACTGCAAAGCCCCTACCTGCAACTCCAGCGCGAGCGGCTTCAATTGATGCGTTAAGCGAAAGTAGATTAGTTTGTTCCGCAATTGAATTTATGGTTTCAATAATATTGCCTATTTCCCTTGAAGTCGTATTAATGGTTTCCATAGCTGTAACAACTTCTTTCATTCTATCATTTCCCTGTAAAATCCCTTGTGTAACTTCTTCTACTTCCTTACTAATTTCAACTGCATTCTTAGCATTATCTGTGATTCTTTGAGTAATATTTGATACTGTTGCCGAAAGTTCCTCCACTATTCCTGCTTGATCCGTTGCTCCTTCTGCTAATGTCTGAGCCGCTTCTGCTATTTGCATAGAACCACTAGATACCTGTTCCGAAACTTTACCTATCTCTAATATATTTAAAGAGATATGTGTTGTGAAATACTCTAATGACGTTTGTATACTCTTGAAATCACCAATAAATTCATTCGTAAATGTAATATCAAAATTGCCATCTGCCATCTCTTTCATTACACGATCTATATCTGTTATATAAGTTTTAATAGTATTCATTGATGCTCTCAAGCTATCAGCCACCTGACCAATCTCATCGTCTCCTGAATACTTAATAATTGTATGCAACTCTCCTTTCGCAATTTCTTCTGTTCCAACTTGAATCTCGTTCAAAGGAGCTACTATACTTTTAGTAATTCGTTTAGCCAATATGATAGCAACACCTAAAGATCCAAAAGTTAAGATAACTAGAAAAACAGTAATCACTATTTGCACTACTATACTGTTCTTATATTTATGTTCTGCAGCTGCGTCAGACAGATTACCTGTATTATCTAATGCATTAGCTAATACTTCCGAAACATCATTAAACGTTGTCTCATAATAATTGATTGCACCTTGTATGTCCCCGTCTTCTACAAGATTTATAATTTCATATGTATCCACTTCAAAATCATTAAAAGCTGTAGATAATTCCCCACTTATATCGTTTGACTTGAGATTGTTTCCTATAATGTTGATATATTCATCAATCTTATTAAACCTGGTCTCAAACTCACCTTTCTGCTCCTGTACCACTTCTGCATCATTACAGATAATTGCCCATAAGATTCTTTTATTGATGGTTTGCACATCTTTTCTTATCTCCATCTGGTTCTTTGTTGTCTCATACTGTACATTATAGAATGTCTTCATATTACTTCCAATGATTTGGAAACCAATTACTGCAAATGCCGATGAAACAAACATTAATACTACTAGAATCATAAAAACTGAAGACAATCGTTTTGATATCTTCATCTTTCCTATTTTTTTCATAACTTTTCCTCCTTTGTCTTGCCCCCTTCTCCTATTCTAGTATACTGTATTTTTTTTGCATTTCAAGTTATTTTTTCTATAAATAGTATTAATTGACTTCTATTTTACGCAAAATATGCTGAAAATTCTTCTCATCAAAAGTGTTCCGACCTATATCCCATAATATATTCGCATCCTCTTATTCTCAGATACATTGTTCTCTATTGGACCCTGTACTTCTACGTTGTTCAATATTGGTAGACTATTTGGGTATAGGCGTTCCCTTCCCTGCAGGGGTGGCGAAGCCACGACTACATACAAAGCCTCTGTAATCTTACTTTGATAGTTAAGAAAACTAGCCTTCTAATTAATACTCTCTTCAATAAACTTAAGTATCCTATCACAATACTCCGTATCATCTATTACATTCCTAAAATCACATCCATTAACAATAAAATGTTCCCATGAATCTTTGATCCATACATCAGCTTCTGGATTAGCTTTTTGAAGACGTAACGTATTGGCGAATGGCACTTGCACATCACCAGTACAAGCGACTAATAATATACTTCTCTCTTCATCATTTTGTATCTGCTTTTCAGGAGTCATATTCTCCACGTTTTCTCGACCATATTGGAAGATTAACGCTTGTTTGATGAATGGCATCTCAAATACTTGTAGCCACTTTGGAATATAATACAGATTCATCAACTCCACTACTTCATCTTCAAAAGAAGAATAAGGTGACATTGCTATTAGTACACCAATATCAGGTATTTGACCGAAAGAATTAATCGCAATAGCCCCTCCCATAGAAACCCCTTGAATAATTATAGGAATATCCTTATATTCCTCATTATGCTTTATGTAATCAACTACGGCTTGAACGTCCTTATATTCTTCATAGCCAAGACAGATTTTATTTCCTTCACTCTTACCATGCCCTCTAACTTCCAACAAAATCGAAGCATATCCGTTCTTCTCCATCCACGAAGCATGCCCATAAAAATACGTGATAGACGGTTGCAAGATCCCTGTCAAATAAATGATTACACCTTTTGGGTTTTCAACTCCTATTTCAGAACACCATATTTCATAGTCATCTTCCGTTGTTAGATACATTTGCTTCTCATTAATTCCATAATCACTAGCTTCATATATCCCCTGCAATGGATAGTCAGTTGTCTCATATCCTTTATAATTTACATGACGATTAAAATAAAGATGTAATCCTATGAATGGGGCACTAATTAGAACACACAAAAGAATGATTAAGGTAATCAATATTCTTTTAGTTAAACAGATTACTCTTTGCTTCTTAGTAAGTAATTTCTTCGTAGGTAAGAATTCTTTATAATATTTCTTCTTCATATATCCCCCTATATTTTTACCAGTTCCATGCAATAACTATATTCACTATTATACTTTATTTTACAATAATATACTAAAAGTCTACATAATCAAAAAAAACTCGGGAAACTACTTGCGTTCCCGAATTCTCTTTTTATAGAAATATATTACACCTACGATAAATACAATAGCTAATACCACTACCGTAACAACCGCATACTCATTCACAATTGCGACAATCTTTTCCCAAGATTCACCTACAATACTTCCAATTACAATCAATACCGTATTCCAAATACTTGAGCCGATGGTCGTTAATATCAAGAATCTTCCAAAAGGCATTCCGCTCATACCTGCTGGTATCGATATCAAACTACGAATTATAGGAACAAATCTTCCAAAGAAAACTACCTTATCACCCTTTGTTCCAAACCAACGATCTGCTTTTTCAATATCATCGGCTTTTAGACATAATACTCTACCTATTTTTCCAGATACGATTCTCATTAAACGCTCTTTATTCAAGATACGTCCAATATAATATAGTGCAATGGCTCCTAATATTGCTCCCAGTGTAGAAAAAATTATTACACCAATAATACTCAGGCTGGTATATGTTGTCATAAAGCCACCAAAAGTTAATACTACTTCCGAAGGAATTGGTGGAAATATATTCTCAACAGCAATTAATAACATGATTCCAATATAACCGAATTGATCCATAAGTTGAATAATTATATCTTGCATCGTGATTTTTTACTCCTTTTAACTATATAGTTATTTAGCTAATTAGTATGTAGCCCTCTGATTTTAACACATTAGCTAGCCAAATTCTATTAAGAAAAAATTAAGTTTCATAAATCTATTCTTTAAATGTTCGCAATGCCACAATAGTACGTTCTATCAATTCGTCTAAGGTCCAACCAAGCATATCCGCTCCACGCTCGATAACTTCTCTAGAACATCCTGCTGCAAATCCTTTACTCTTATATTTTTTCTTAACCGATTTCAATTCTAAATCTTGAACACTCTTCGATGGTCTCATAATAGCAATCGCACCAATGAGTCCTGTTAATTCATCAACTGCATATAGTACTTTCTCCATCACATGCTCCGGTTTAATATCTACCGTCAGCTCATAACCATGACTTGCTGTCGCATGGATGATTCTCTCATCCACTCCATATTCACGCATAATCTCTTGACTCTTAATACAGTGTTTCTCAGGAAACATCTCAAAATCAAGATCGTGTAATAACCCGACAATTGCCCAGAAATCTGCTTCTTCTCCATAGCCAAGTTCATTAGCAAAGTAGTGCATCGTTTTCTCGACAATCTGGGCATGCTCTAGATGGAATTCTTCTTGATTATACTTCGTAAGTAGATTCCATGCTTCTTCTCTTGTCATAATATCAATCTCCTCTTCTATTATATATGTAAATGTATATTTTTGTATAATATACTGCATTTCATAGTTTGTCAATATGATTTAGTAGAATAAAAATCAAAAACAGAGAGTTTATCATCTTTCAAATGATTTGCTCTCTGTCCGTTATCTTTTTACGATAAGTTTTTAATTACTTTCTATCATTATTACCGTTCATTTACAATTATTTTTATATTACTAACTTTACTCTGTTTCCATCTTAACCTTCTGTATAAATTCATGAACATCAAGTGATCCTACATCTCCGCCATCTCGACTACGTATCGATACCTGATTCTCATCTTTTTCTTTCTGACCAACTATCAACATGTAAGGAACTTTATCCATCTGCGCTTCTCTAATCTTATAACCAAGTTTCTCATTACGATCATCAAGTTCTACACGAATTCCTGACCTTCTCAATTCTTCTAAAACTTCCTTTGCATAATCACTATATACATCAGAAACTAGTAGAATCTTCGCTTGTACTGGAGCAAGCCATACTGGGAATTTACCTGCATAATGTTCGATAAGTATACCGATGAATCTCTCAATAGACCCGAACACAACACGGTGTATCATAATTGGTCGATGTTTCTCTCCATCGGCTCCAACATATTCAGCTTCAAAACGCTGTGGTAGTTGGAAATCCAATTGAATTGTTCCACACTGCCATGTTCTACCGATTGAATCTTCTAAGTGGAAGTCAATCTTAGGTCCGTAGAATGCGCCATCACCTTCGTTTACCACATATTCCATCTGCAAGTCATCTAATGCACTCTGCAATCCATGTGTAGCAACCTCCCAATCTTCATCACTTCCCATACTATTCTCAGGACGAGTTGATAATTCTACATGGTATTTGAAACCGAATTTAGAATATACTTCATCAATCAGTCTTACAACACCCTTGATCTCATCTGTAATCTGTTCTCTTGTCATGAAGATATGCGCATCATCTTGAGTAAAACATCGAACTCTCATTAATCCGTGCAGCTGACCTGATTTTTCATGACGATGAACTAATCCTAATTCACCCATTCGAATTGGTAACTCACGGTATGAATGTGGTTGCATCTTATATACTAGCATCCCACCTGGACAGTTCATTGGTTTAATTGCAAAATCTGTATCATCAATCACTGTAGTATACATATTCTCTCTATAATGATCCCAGTGTCCAGAAATTTCCCATAACTCACGGTTTAAGATCATTGGTGATGAGATCTCTACATAACCTTCTCTTGTATGAAGATTGCGCCAGTAATCAATTAATAGATTCTTAAGCACCATTCCTTTTGGAAGGAAAAACGGAAATCCAGGCCCCTCATCTAATAGTGCAAACAAACCAAGTTCTTTACCTAACTTTCTATGGTCACGTAACCTTGCTTCCTCCACTTGCTTCAGATATTCATTCAACTCACTCTGCTTAGGAAAAGAAGTTCCATAGATTCTAGTTAGCATCTTATTCTTCTCATTTCCTTTCCAATATGCACCTGCTACCGAAGTTAATTTGAACGCTTTAATTATGCTAGTATTTGATACATGCGGTCCCGCACATAAATCCACATAGTCTCCTTGGCGATACATTGTAATTACCGCATCTTCTGGTAGTTCTTTAATCAATTCTATCTTGTATGGTTCGTTAATACTCTCCATTTGTTTCAATGCTTCATCACGACTCACTTCAAATCTTTGAAGTGGTATTGATTCTTTCACGATCTTCTTCATCTCATCTTCCACTGCTTGTAGATGCTCTGGCATAAACGGAAAAGAGAATTCAAAATCATAATAAAATCCATTCTCAATTGCTGGCCCTATGGCACATTTTGTATCTGGATAGAGGCGTTTAACTGCTTGAGCCAAAACATGTGCTGTTGTATGGCGAAATGCCTCTCTTCCCTCTACTTCTTCAAATTTATGTTCCTGAATAGAACCATCTTTGCTACTTACTTTCATTTTCATGCACTCCTTTCAAATGGTTAAAATTTAGGCTTTTGCCTAGTTTATTTTTAGGAATAACATAAGAAAACTCAACTGTACCTCAGAAGAATATAAAAAACACCCTTACAATTATGGCTATGTTCCACAATTGTAAGGGTGCAAGTATACTACTGCACGGTTCCACCTTAACTTTTCACTTCAGATTCATACAAATCCTATCCTTTAACGCAGGCATACGGTAATGCTTACTACTTTCAGCAATACAGCTCAGGAATGGTTTTCGTCTAACTTCCTTCATAAAGAACTCTCACCGAATGTCCTTCTCTCTGTATGTTTCCACTAGTCTACTCTTTCCGTCTTTGCTTTTCTTATGCTATTAATTTCATTATATGCCTATAATTATAAATGTCAAGCGTATATGAATAATTATTTGTCATCTAACATTTATTTCTTACTTTTTTTGCTAGATTTACGCATACAATATGGTTCATACTTCGTTTCTTTTTCATTATGATGTGTAATACATTCCTCACACTTTCCATGACGTTCACATTTTAAACGCTTACAAGGGCAGCTTTCCATATTACACGCTAGTTTTTCGAACATGCTTTACCTCTCTTTTTACCTTAGCATACCTTTGTACATCATTTACTATTCCATCTAACGTCAATTGTTCCAATCACCATAATCATCGCTTTTTAACAAGTATATATAAATACTTATTAATATCGGATTCCCCTCTGCATCCTCCTTATACGACTCGTTATCAATTTGCTTTATTCTCTTGAACCCTAACCTTTCAAGAAGTTTCCACGAATCAACGTTTCGTATATCACAATCTCCATAGATTTGATTAATTCCAATCTTAGGTATTGCGAAACACTTCTACACATGGAATCTTTATGTAATATCTTTTTTCATTTTCTCTAATAATCTTTCCCTCATTATCAAGGGCAACTTTTAATGAATATATATTATTCTTACGTATTGTTAGTAGTACTGAATCTATCCTCATCGCTGAGGCTTGATTTACCAATTCTTTCAGTATTATCTTTCCATATCCCTTATTTCGTTCAGCCTCGCATATCACGTATCCTATATGTCCGCCTTCTTCTTTCAATTGGTTAGTTAGAAAATGACGTATCTTTCCCATTCCAACTGGTTGACCATCAATGTATAGCCAGTAGATTGTAGTTGGAACTTTCCAACCATCTATCAATCCTTTTTCAAGTGATAAACAATTACTTTCCTCCAACCATACTTTAAATTCTTCAAATGTTATACCATGAACCGAATTAATAAATCCATTTTCATCTTGCGCAATATCCTGTAGCATACTATAAATCTCTAAACCTTCATTGCCATTCAATCTCCTTAATTCAATTTGAATAATAATCCCCCCATATAAACTCATTAATCATTCAGCATTTCAAACACATTCTCACTTTTCATACTGATTAATTTCTCTCCCTCAAAAGTAAACTTCACAATCCAAGGCATTAAACATCTTATCTTCTCAAAATCATCATATCCATATGTTGGATCGTAATAATTAATAATTGTACTTCTGCTAATGTTTCTCCATCAGTATATTTATAATTGAAATCAGCCCACTGCCTCTTACAAAATCCAGTAAAGTCATCTATCCACACGTTGTCTACTTTTCTTTCCTTAAAATCATCATTTTTTTCTATAGTTAAATTATAACAGCTAGCAAAATCTTTAACGGTATCTACTGATCTTTTATATGGGCTTGATAAAACCACATCTATAGATTTATCTGACAAATAATTTGTTACAAGTTTACGGTCTTCTAACCCCTTCTCAGACAATTCACGTAACTCATCATCATGATTATCATAATTGGGTTCAGCATGTCTAACAAAATATACCGTTGTCATGATTTTATCACTCCTTTATGTAGTTGCTTTCCCGTAACTTCTTTAATAGAATTGGCTGTATAAGTGGATAAGTCAACTCCCCTGGTAGGTCTTCAAAAAGTCTAACTTCTTCAATTTCATAACCAGGTAACTCTTCAAATCGAATGATATCTGCAAAAAAAAGCATTCCAAAGGATTCTTCACCACTTTGATCAACCCTTGTTTTCCCTTCCACCGAATAGACGCAAACGGGTTTGATATCATACTCAACTGCACCGCTTTCTTCATACAATTCTCTCCTTGCTGCCATCTCAATAGATTCACCTAATTCCCGATGGCCACCTGGCACCTCATATGTACTTCTCTCTTTATGTCTACAATAAACCCACTTCCCTTGGTATCTTGAAAATATAACAGCAAATTTAAGCAGTTCATCTTCGACTTGATCATAAAATTTTATTATCATACTTACCACCTTTTTTATATAACAGTTGTCTTATTATTTACAGTACTTCTCCTCTAATAACATTAAAAGATTGTCAAAATCAAAATTCTTACTTTCTAATTCTAAAGCCCTCCTAATTTATTAAGCAGAGTCGTTTTCCCACAACCCGGTCTGCCTTCAATGTATATACTTAAATTCCTATTCATAGGATCCCCTCCCTCCTAGCTTTTACAGCCAAATTGCCTCACTTAATAAACTCTGTACTTTAACATCCTCAACGCAAACCATCTTAACCAATAACCATGCTCTTTGTTCTTCTGTTAGCTCTTGTAATTTCAATGCTTCTTTTGAAGTACTTAACCTCTTTGTAATCTTGTTACTAGCATCGATCTTGTTCTCAGCAGAACTAATTGAATCCTGCCAAACCATTCTCTTACGGGTTAATTCACCAAGCAATTTCTCTTTAGTAATTCCACCAACCATAATTTCCTTAATTTCATCCAGAGAAAATCCTAATGCTTTCAGTTCAACTAGGGCGTTCAACTGTTGCACCTGTCCTACTGTATAAAAACGATATCCTGTATATTCATCTACTTTCGCCGGCTTAATAATCCCTTTCTTTTCATAAATTCGTATTGCCTTAACAGAAACATTAAAGAAAGCAGCTACCTCACCAATTCTAAGTAACACCTCTTCTTCAAATTGTTGCTCTTTTTCAAGTACGCTTTCTTCACTGAATTTCTCTTCCTCCATATGCCTCCTCCATTCGTCTCAAACCAACTGCATTGGTACGAATCTCTGTCATTGATTTATGAATAACATTGTACCCATAAGAATTGCTCCTCGATATTGCAATGCTGCTGTTAATGTTCCAAACGTTAGCACATTCCTACGAATCATAACTAATCCTAACAGTAAAATAACAATATAACCGCCCATGCCAAACAAAGGAATAACCAAGCTATTAATTGCCCTCTTTCTATGTATACGCAAATTAGAACGAACTATCTCTATACTACTCTCTTCATATGCTTCCATTACGAAATCTTTGGCATCGTATAAACTGACTATATCCGCACACGTAATAAAAGCTGCGAAACAGGTAACATTTCTCTCTACATATTCTTGTGATTGTTCCATTAACCTGGCAACTTTTGTATACACTAACTCTCTATTCACAACAACATGAGGAATTACAAATAGTAACGTAATGAACATAAGTGTTGTATTAATATGATACAGAAGTAGGCTTGACACTGCTATATTAACAACAGAAACAAACGCATGGGGTATATTGAGTGGTGCATTTACCAGGTTAATCGTCATCTGTGCATCTGTATTCAATCGAGTCATCCATTCCCCCGATGCTTTCTCATCAAACTTCTTAAATGGCATATGTAAAAACGACGAAAATACCATCTTACGTAGTTTTCCTACAAATCTTGTTACAAACCTCGCATACAAACTCCATATACTTCCATTATATAGAAATAATAACGTACATGCAATTGCAAAATACATACAAGTATTTCTTAATTTAATTTCAGAACCTTGACTAATAGACTCAAAGCTATATCCTAGAAAATAAGCATTAATAATAGTTAATATTGCATCAAACGGACACCGTAATATTAACAATTTAATATAAGTATGAAATTCTTCTACCCTGCTAATTACTCTACTTAGACTTCGTATCATATAGCTTTCCTCCACGCAATTCATAGATACAATCACAGTCCCACAATGTTTCAACTCTGTGAGTCACATGTACAACCGTTTTCCCCTTCGTCAGATTCTGAAAGGCAAGCATTACTGCTCCTGCTGTCTCTTCATCTAATGCTGATGTTGGCTCATCTAACAAAATAACAGGTGCATCTTTTGCAATCGCTCTGGCTATGGCAATTCTTTGCGCTTGCCCTCCCGATACTTTACCTGCTCTCTCTCCCACATAGCTATCAAGTCCATCTGGTAAAGAACAAATCCACGACTCTAATTGTGCTGCTTTTATAGCTTCTCTTATCCTCTCATCGCTCATAGAATGACCACAAGTGATGTTATCCCTGATGGACATTGGAAACAAACTCGGATTCTGCATAACTACTGCAACTTGCTTTCGTATGAAATCAAGATCTTGATACCCTGCAACAATGCAAGTTCCCTTTGTAATCTCATATAACCCTGCGATGATTTTCAATAAAGTACTTTTACCTCCTCCACTACTACCAAGTATTCCGATATGTTCCTGCTTATTAACTGATAGACTAATTTCATCTAATATAATTTTCTCCCCATATGTAAATGTAGCTTTATTTAACAAGATTTCCATTCTATCTTCCTTTCCTATTCATACATAAGTCTCTTAAGATTTCCTATGAACCTGCGCAATCTAGCAAGATGTCCAGGCATGTTCATCATAATCCCTGAAACATTTCCAGATAGATTAATGAAGATATATACTAAGCCAATCGAAATACCTCCACGTATGACAAGTGTTCCTCCTACCAAGATGATTAATATCAACGGTATGCAGGATAACACTGCCGATAGGGACATTAATCTAGCATTGGTCATCTCCCCACGAATGGTAATTTTCTGCCATTCCCCAACTTTATCATAGTATCGATTCTGTAATAACTCATACGCCTCATAAATGCGGATTACTGGGAAAAGAGTTAATAGGGTATCTGTAAAACCATTCATCTCTTGTTGCTTTCTCTGACCTTGTTTCGCTAAACTTTCAATAACCTGACTTGAAAAAACCACATAGATTAAGATTAATATCACTGGGAGATTACTTAGAATTGTAAGTTTGCTATTAAGGAATAATAACCAGATAAAAGTAAATAAAAAACGGATTCCATCATTAATTAACGAAAATAAGTTTGCTGTTAAGTACTGTGACACTTCGGTTAATTCATTCTGCAGCTGTGATAACTGCTCACCAACATTTAGCCCTTCTATTTCATAGTATTTCTTCTTAAGCAACATATGTGCAAGATACATTCGCAAGTCATGGGTTAGATACTCACTCGTATACCCCGACAGATATGTAAAACTCCCCTGACTAAGTGCGCTTACAATCATAAGTATGAGCACTACTGCAATCTGCGTACTTGTTATGGATATTCCTTCTTGAACTTGATTGATCATCTGACTTAATTCATAATTCCAATATAATGTTATGAAAATAGATAGGATGCTTACTAGCAGCGTGGAGATAATATATATTTTCCTTTGTTTGATCATTTGTTTTAGACTAGACATAATTGATACCCCTTTTATATGATTACTTTGGTAAAGCTTATATTTTGTATTGTAAACTATGTCCCCAGGGCAGAGTCAAGGTGTATCAATATGCATAGAAAAAGAACCTCCCCTATACTTTAACTGTAAAGTTAGGGAAGGTTCTCGTAATATTTATCCAATCATGTATTCTAATAACAATTGATACATATTATTTAGTCCGTCAATATGTGTTCTTTCGTAACCATGGCTTCCAATCGTACCTGGTCCAATTGCTGCATGTCTTACATTGTTTCCAGCTGTAATCGCGAAATCTGAATCTGTTCCATATCTAGGTGTGAATACATCAACTTCGTATGCAGCTCCAACTTTCTCAGCAGCCTCCACAAGTTCTGTTAACATCTCGTAATGATATGGGAATCTTGAATCTTTTGCAAATAAGCTTACTTTCTTCTCGCTTGATACTTGTGTTGGTGATACCGGTGCAATATCTAGTGAAATGATGTCTTTGGTTCCTTCTGGTAACCATGCTCCACCATGTCCTATTTCTTCAAACATCGTAAAGAATGCTTTCACATTCCTCTTACAAGTTAATTTATTGTCTTTAATGTGTTTCATAACTCCAAGTAAAACAGCGATACATGCCTTATCATCTATAAAACGGCTAGTGATATATCCATTATTCATGTGAAAAGCTGGGTCTAGTGCAATTATGTCTCCTACGCGGATTCCAAGATCTAATACATCTTGTCTGCATTTGACATCTTCGTTTAATACGAATTCCACATTCTTTTCATAACTTAATGGTGCTGTGTTATCAGATTCTGGTCTTACATGGGTACAAGAATGCACTCTTCTTACACAACCAGTGTACACATCACCTTTCCTAGTGTGTAAGTTACAGTATACGCCTGTAGCATCTTCCTCACGAAGTCCACCTACATTCGTAACAACTAGTGCTCCATTGTCCTTAATATAACGCACCATTAGTCCAATATCATCACCATGTGCCATAATCACAAGAGAATCACCCTCTCCACCAATATCTGCGATTACGCCACCTTTATGAACTTCTTCACATGGAAAATCTAATTCTTTCATTTCATTCACAAGATAATCTTGTATCTCACGAAAATATCCTGTTGTACTATCAATAGCTAATAACTCTTTCAATTTATTGATCACATAAGTTTCATCAAATTGGTACATCGTTATTCCTCCATCTTTTGTATTATTAACTCAAACTTCATACTTGAAGATTTCGTGTGCGAAGTTTGAGTTATTAAGTTCTAATTCCAAACTAACCTTGTAGTCCGTTAGCTTGACGCTCCATATTCTCAACAACGATATCATAGATATCGCCCAATGAAGCACAATACTCTAGTAATACCCATGGGGTATTGGTATGATAATGGATCTTAATCATCTCTTCATCACCTACTGCAAGTAGACAATCTCCTTCAATATTGTTTGTTATATACTCATTAATTGCATCTTCTGAAAGATTTTGTCCTTCAATCAAAAGTTGCGTATCGAATCTATATTCAAGCATGTTAACTCCTCCTTGTTATTGTGTATTTATCACACTACCTTGTCAAAACAAATACTCACTTCGTTCGTGCTTGTTTTGCTTCCGTTTCACACTATCGGTACTTCGTACCTTCGTGTGATTGCTCTAGAACTTCGTTCTTTCGCTAACTTATCGGGTCAAAACAAATACTCACTTCGTTCGTGCTTGTTTTGCTTCCGATAAGTTACATTATAGCAGTTGTTGCTCACTCTAGCAAGTATTCCTAGCTAAGCCTTTCAATGGTAATTCTAAAATTATGTTCAATTTCCTTAAGTAAACTGATTAGTTATTTACATGGATAAGACCGCTACATAACAAAGTGCTTTTTTCGCTTTATCTTTGTCATATCTTTGGTTATAATGAAACTTATAACTATTATAATGATGAGGTGATCTTATGCTTTACTTAGATTCTTTTTCTTTTCCTGATGATGGTATGGAATTCGATTTTATCCTTTTCATACAAAGAAACTGTTACAATAGCTTCTATCCGTTCAAAATCTTATCCAGACGGGAGCTTAATATACTAAACTTTGAGCCAATTACTATTCTATACGGTGGAAATGGTTCTGGAAAAACAACTGCTTTAAATGTTATATCGGAAAAGTTAAATCTAATGCGCGATTCTAGATTTAATCAATCGAATTTCTTTCCTGACTATGTAAACCTTTGTGACTATTCACTAGTACGCGAAATTCCAAGTCATAGCAGAACGATTACTAGTGATGATGTGTTCGACTATATGTTAAATGTACGAATGATGAATGAAGGGATTGATACCAAACGTGAAAATCTGTTTGAAGATTATCTAGACGCGAAGTATTCCTCTTTCAAATTCACCTCAATGAATGACTATGAACAATTAAAAAAGGTCAATCAAGCTAGAAGTAAAACACAATCTAAGTTTGTAAGTAATAACTTGATGGATAACATTCGGGAACATTCCAATGGTGAGAATGCCTTTCAATATTTTATGGAAAAAATCGAAGAAAATGGGCTCTATCTATTAGACGAGCCCGAAAATAGCCTATCACCAGAACGTCAACTAGAATTAGTAAGATTCATTGAAGATTCCGTTCGTTTCTTTGGCTGTCAATTTATAATTTCCACACACTCACCATTCTTATTGGCGATGAGGGATGCTAAGATCTATGATCTTGATCAAGTGCCTGTTAAACCTAAACCATGGACTTCTTTAAAGAATGTCAAAATTTATCATGACTTTTTTGAATCACACCGTAAGGATTTTGAGTAAAGTATTACTTGAGTAAAATATACTAACTAAGTGATCTTTTACTTAACTACAAAATCGAATACTAATTTGGGCATTCCGTCAATTTCTTCTTCGTGAGTTGCATAATTTTCATCAGTAATGAAACCAACTGTTTTGCGCCAGAATGCCTGTGCTCGCTTATTATTTTCTGTGGCATGGGTAAAAAATCTCCATTTACCTTTGTGTTTTGAAAAGATTGATTGCATAGCTTCATACGCTAATCCCTGTCCACGATACGGACTTAATATAAATGTTTCATATAAAAAGTAGTCTACGTCTGGTTGCGCGAATTTCCCACCTGCTAGTAAAAAGAATCCTGCTGGACGTCCATCAACCTTTATTAAATAAGGGAATAAAACACCTGGATGCTCAAACCATACTTTTTGTATATCATATTGCTCCATTAAGTCCTTCACTGGATCTTCTTCAAAGATTCCATATTCATTCGGTAATGTTCCATGAATCCCTGCAATATCATGTAAATATAATGGGTACATATTCTTTATTATAAAACCATTTGACTGGTCCGCTAAGATTAGTTCTGTTTTCAATCCGTTGTCCTCCTTCAAAGGAACTTATAAGTAAATCTAAGTGGTAATCTCTATCTTAGTTGCTTTTATGCGTATTCTAACATAATCCGCATACCAGGTACCATATTGGTACAACACTGGTCTTAACTCGTCAACAACACATTGTATAATATGTTCTTGCTCCACTATATCTAATCCTTCGAATGGTAACATATTAAACATACGAATCCAATTCGCTAGTCCATCTTCACCAACTTGCTTCGTAGGACGATCGAATAATGTTGCATATCTCACTTGTAATCCGTGTGCCTCTAATAGAGAGGTATATTCACCAATCGTAGGAAAATAGAAATTTCGTATGTACTGTAATCCACGTCTTTGAAATTCCCTCTCCAATGCAGCATGAATTAATTCAGTGTTTCCATAGCCACCGAATTCACATACAAGCTGTCCGCCTTCTTTTAATTGAAAGGAAATATTTGTTATCAAATCATCTTGATTATCTATCCAGTGGAATACCGCATTGGAGAATATAGCATCTACCTTCTTATCAACTGTAAAGCTGGTGGCGTCAACACGTATAAACTTTATCTCAGGATAACTCTTTCTTGCTAATGAAATCATCTCCTCAGATTCATCAACTCCTATTACTTCCATTCCCATATCTGACAACCGCTTTGTTAATTGCCCATTCCCACATCCTAGATCTACAACTGTCATTCCAGATGTAATATCTAGAAGGTCTATCACTCCCTGTCCATATTCGTAGACAAAACTAAAATTACTATCGTACTTTTTTGAATCCCACTTAATATTAGCCATTACTCCCCTCCAACTTCCAACACATAATACTTTGTGTTTATCTTTCAGAGTATAGCACCTGCTTTTACATAAGTAAAATTCATATTATTTATAGTTTCTATTATTTCTAGTTATGTTATCTGATATATTTTATCATAATATGTTATAGTCTAGTGCTATTATAAATCAGCTCTTTATACATCATTTTTATGTATCAGATAGTGTCTAAGCATACCATCTTTATGTATCTCATAGTATCTAAGCATATCATCTTCATGGGTATATACAAACCCCAGTGCTTCTAAGACATGTTGACTTCTCGTATTACGGATCACAGCATCCGCGTATACAGTACTTAAGCCAAAATCATTAAATGCATAATTTAGAATTAACTCTTCCGCCCTCGTACCAAATCCATGTCCCTTTACCGTATCATTGGAAAGAATAATACTCAAAGTACCACACTGCTTCTCAAAATCAATGTATTTGAGTTGAATCTCTCCGATCGTTTTCTCCCCTAGGCAGATAGCAAAATATCTCCTAGTTGGATCAAGAACTTTTGTTTCATAATATCGTTCTACCTTATCTTCACGATACATATATGGTCTAATATCTTCATCCTTAGAAAATATCATTGTATCAGGAACATATTGCTTGTAAAATTCATGTACTCGCTCTTTTGTATAAGGTAATAAACTTATCTTCAGTTCTTTTCTTCGTGCAACTACACGGAAGTAATGCCAATGTTTCGGTGATGGTTTATCATCGCTTCCGCAACATTTCCCGTCATATTCTTCTTCCTTCAAGCTAATAATCTCAAATTGGTCAAACATATTCATTAGTTCAACCTTTGTATGAAATGTTCTCTCTAGGTAAAATTCATTTATCCATTCATCACGGTTACCGAAGAATATTCCCGAAAAGATTCCCCCGATTCTTATACCTTTAACAATCTTACTCCACATAGCATTAAATTGCCCCGGTTTACAAAACGGTAAGCTGAAGTTTGCGATTATACACTCTGCCATTGGTAAAGATAAATCCTCGAATTCCATCGTCTCTATCTGTAATCTACTCTGTAATTCCTCTGACATTTTACTTTTAGTTTCCACAATGAATTCTGGATTAGTATCAACCGCTAACACATTCCAACCATTTTTAAGGAAATATAACGAATCTGTTCCAGCACCACAACCTAGATCAATAACAAGACCTTTGTTATCTCCATACTCTCTCATAGCACACATCGCAGTCTCACTAGGTGGACTTGTTTTCGTTTCTTCAAAGTATGCCTCCCAATTATCAGAATGTTCCATTATCTACCTCCGTGTCTTTGTAGTTCTACGTTCGAAAATTTCCATCTTTAATGGGTTTTAAAATCCCTTAATCCTATGCTATAATAGAAGAAAAAAGGTGGGATAATTTTGGGTTGTTTAGGTAACTTACTTTGGTTTGTCTTTGGTGGTTTTTTAATGGGAATGGGCTGGTTGATAGCTGGCATCATATGGTGTATAACAATAATCGGAATACCCGTAGGCTTACAATGTTTTAAATTCGCTGGTCTAGCTTTTTTCCCATTTGGTAAGGAAATTGTATATGGTGGTGGTGCAGGCTCTTTATTACTTAATGTCATTTGGATTGTTGTATCTGGACTTGCACTTGCTATTGAAGCTACCATAATTGGTGTATTCTTCTGCATAACTATTGTCGGAATTCCCTTTGGTCTTCAATGTTTTAAAATTGCTAAGCTAGCATTGATGCCTTTTGGTTCCAACGTTATATAAACATAAAATGGCTTTCTTCTCATGATGAAGGGAAGCTATTTTTTATGTAATTATATATATGTATGTTCGTATATCAATTTCGTCCATCTCGATTAAGGAACTGCATCTTACCATCAACATGTTTTGGCACTGCTCCTACTGTTCCTAGATCAAATGCATCTAGTAGTTCTTTTTTTAATATATTGGCACACTCTGGACAGTATTTTCCATAGCGAATATCTGTACCACAACGTTTACAACCTATGTACATATCTGAATCTTCCGGTATCTCTAATCGTCCATTTCTTAAAAAACTATGGATTTTACCGATTGGCACACCCGTTACTCTTGCGATCTCCATTGCTGTTGAATTACCATGTTCATCAAGAAACGTTCTTACTTTTCCAAAATCGGTAGGTTCTTGGTGCCCACATTTGGGACATAAATAAGTCTGACTATCCTCTTCACGACACTCCGCATTACATTTTGGACATTTAATTAGCATTGAAAATCGAGAATTATTGTTTCCTGTTACCCCCATCATACTATCGCCTCTTTTCTCTAAATCTGTTCCTAAAAACAAAAATTAGTATAGATTCCCTTATATAGGTTATATGAATTATACCGTTTCTATTTGTTTTTTTCAACACATTTCGACGGAATTATAGTAAGAAAAAAGGCGCGTATATTTCATACGTCGCCTTTATAATGTAGATGCCCCCAATGACATAATTCATCTAAGACAGGCATTAAAGATATTCCTAATTCAGATAGACTATATTCTACTTTTGGTGGCACCTGAGGATACTCATTTCTTATAAGAAGTCCATCTCTTTCTAGCTCTTTCAACTGATTGGATAACATCTTATGAGTAATTCCCTCTAAAGATCTTTTCAATTCACTATAACGCAAAACATCTTTGTGCCATAACCAAAATAGTATGTGCATCTTCCACTTCCCTTCAATCAAAGACATGGCATATCCAAATGGCCTTATATCAACATCTTCATGCTTATTTTCTCTCATCTTTGACACTCTCCTTTTAGATAGTATCTTACTTTAAAGTACATACTATTCAACTAAATATACTTAGAATATAATGTATTTCATTGGTTGTCAAATAAATTATCTATCTAACTAGGAGGACTCCAACTGGACTTAATTATTCTCCTTTTATATAACAAAACAGAGACATCCGTAAATGCCTCTGTTTAATCAATGTAAAAAGAGCGAAGTTAAGCGAGAGCGGGTTTTCGTTAAATCTAGCAGTTAGCTACTCCTTGAAATCTTCAAGTGCGAAGTTTGAGTTATATATATTTATATAAATCTATCTCCATTAATATATACAGACTTAATATTAAGCTCCTTATCAAGTACTACAATATTAGCTAACTTTCCTGGTTCTAAACTACCCATTGTGTCGTACACTCCAATAGATTTAGCTGGATTTCTAGTAGCACATAGAACCGCATCTTCTAATGAAATCCCCATATCTTTTACAGCAGTCTGCATACATTTTAACAGATTTGTAACGGAACCTGCTAACGTTCCATCTTCAAGCTCTGCTCGGTTTCCACGAACTATAACCTTTTGTCCACCTAATTCATACTCACCGTCAGGCATTCCTGTTGCTTCCATACTGTCACTAATTAAGACAATTCGATCCTTGCCGAATAACTTAAACGTACTTTTTACTGCACTAGGATGAATGTGGACTCCATCACAGATTAATTCCACATAACAGCCTTCATATTCTGCTGCCGCACCTACCACACCAGGTTCTCTATGAGAAAAACCAGTCATAGCATTATATAGATGTGTTACATGGCTTGCACCTTGTTCAAATGCTTTCATAGCAATGTCATATCCTGCTGTAGTATGTGCAATGGAGATATTGGTGCTTTTCTTCGCTTCTTGAATAAACTCCATAGCTCCATCAATCTCAGGTGCTATATCTACAAGTTTGATCATATTGCCAGAGAGTTTTTGTAATTTATCAAATTCTTCAACACTGGCTACTCTTATGTATTGTCCGTTTTGTGCTCCTTTTTTCTTATATGAAATATAAGGACCTTCCATATTAACACCACAAAGAATTGCTCCTTTTTCATTAGGGTATTCCCTTACAGTTTGAAAGATTGATTCTAATTTCTCTTTGGAAAATGTCATCGTTGCAGGACAGATGGCTGTTACTCCTTGAGAAGCCTCATATTCTGCTATAGTTTCAATTACTTGATTCGTTCCATCACAAAAATCAACTTTCTTGCAACCATGAAAATGAATATCAATTAATCCTGGTAGTACATAGCAATCTGTTACATCCACTACCTCATCTTGTTCTTTACTGTCATATTCATGTTCAGAACTAATCTTGTTATCTATAACATACAAGCTTTTTTCTTCAAATGTTCCCTCTGGTGTAAAAACATTACCGTTTAAGAATTTCATTGTTCCATCCTCCTTTTTGTTCGCTGCATAATCGGATGTATTTGAACATTCATTACGCGGCTTATATTATTAAGTTTTCAACCGCAACTATATACAGATTTTCGAAAATGCAGCTTCATCTCCAATTACTGTTACATCATTATGCATCTGTAAAATAGAACCTGGCACCTTAGGTGTAACTGGACCAAAGAAAACTTCTTTTACAATATCAGCTTTATCTTCTCCAGAAACAATTACAACAATTTTTCTTGCCTGCATGATATTTTTAATACCCATTGTGAATGCATACCTAGGTACCATAGATGCTTCCGCAAAAAGTCTTGAATTTGCCGAGATCGTATTATCACTTAGTTTTACAATATGTGTCTCTTTTTCAAATGCATCATCTGGTTCATTAAATCCTATATGCCCATTATGTCCTAATCCTAGAAGCTGTAGATCGATACCTCTCGATTTAATAATTTCATTATATCTAGCACATTCATTATCATCATCTTTTGCTAGTCCATTTGGTACATGGGTTTTATTTTTATCAATATTTACATGATTGAATAAATTCGTATTCATAAAGTAACGATAGCTTTGCTCATGTTCACCAGATAATCCCTTGTATTCATCTAGATTGATGGTACTGACTTCCGAAAAATCTAAGTCCCCCTTCTTATACCAATCAATTAGCTGATTATACGCTCCTATTGGCGAAGAACCAGTTGCCAATCCAAGTACACAATTTGGCTTCATAATAATCTGAGCTGAGATGATATTTGCTGTCTTTCTACTAGCGTCTTTATAATCTTTTCCCTTTAGAAATCTCATGACATTCCTCCTATGCTTCCTTTTTATTCTTTTGAATAAAATAATAAACAGCACCTGCTAAACCGGCTTGATTCCCTAATGCAGCTCTTTCGACGGTCAATGACTTCTTAAAATTTCCCATCACTCTATCTCTAATCTTATTATTTACTTTATCTATAAATAATTCTTGTTGAACGCTTACACCGCCACCAAGTAGAATACAGTCCGGGTTAAAGATATGTATTAAGCTGACTAATCCATCTACTACATATTCTATCCAATCCTCCACCACTTGAAGAATCGTTGGTTCTTCCTTTTTGCAAAGATCAAAAATTAGTTTTCCGTTGATATCTTTCTCAGTTACCTCTGAATAATTACTCAGAGGTAACGTTTCTTTAACCATGTTAATTAATGCAGTCATAGATGCATATCTCTCATAACATCCACGATTTCCACATGCACAATTTATTCCATTATAGTCGATAGAGAAATGACCGATTTCACCAGCGAATCCTTGATTTCCAAGTAATATTTGATCGTTAACAATAATACCGCCACCAACGCCAGTTCCAATGCAAACAGCAATAATATTCTTGTGCCCCTTACCATTTCCTATCCATTTTTCACCAAGCGCGACGCAATTGCCATCATTAACAACCTCTACAGGTAAATGATATAGGTTTTCTAATTCTTCCTTTATCTTTGCACCTTTCCAGTTCTTTATATTGTTTCCAACACCGTCTACAATGCCAACATCAGAATCAATCTGACCAGTTGCTGATACTCCTATTCCTTCTAATTCTATATCTTCTACAGCAATAGAATCAAGGAATACTTTACTTGTTTTTAACACTGTATCTAAAATAGGTGTTTCATATTCATCAAAATTAACCGAATACTCAGCAGTATTGAGGATTTCTCCTTGTTCTGTTACAATACCATACTTTACTGCTGTTCCTCCAATATCTATTCCTAAATAACGCATATCTCGCCTCCATTTGCTACTTGCACTTACTTTATTGCATTCATGAATCTTGTTGCAATTTCTAATGGACGTGTAATTGCTCCTCCTACTACAACAGCATAGGCCCCTGCGTCAAGCATCTCTTTCGCTAATGTAGGTGTATGAACCCTTCCCTCAGCAATTACTGGGATATCAAGCTTAGCAACTAATTTTTTTACTAATTCAAAGTCTGGTCCTTCTACTTTTGGTGAATATGGTGTATATCCACTCATTGTTGTACTAACCAAATCAACACCACAATTCCATGCATTCACACCTTCCTCATAAGTTGAGATGTCAGCCATCAATACTAGATTTGGATATAGTTCTTTGATTTTAGCTATGTATTCGTTAATAGTTGTTCCATCGCCTCTTCTTCTCATGGTACAATCTAATGCAATTACATCAGCTTCTGCTTCAACTAATTGAGCCACTTCTTTTAACGTTGGAGTTATATAAGACTCATAGCCTTCATATTGCTTCTTAATTAAACCGATTACTGGAAGATTAGTTTCCCCTTTAATTGCGATTACATCCCTTACACTATTCGTACGAATACAGGTAGCACCTGCTTGTTTTGCTGCTCTAGCCATCAGATACATAATTGATTTGTCCTCTACATATAGTGGCTCTCCTGGAAGCGCCTGACAGGAGACTATAATAGAGTGTTTCATTGCTTTAAAAATCTCTTCCTTTGAAAATCTCATTATTGATCTCTCCTTTTAACTACAAACTTTTAATTACTTCCTGTATCATCTTGGCACAGTTATTAATTTGTTCTTTATCACTCTCTTCAATCTGAGCTAAAGGTGCACGAACACCACCTAACTCTAAACCTTCATTTATTTTCAGAATTTCCTTCATAACTGCATATAGATTTCCTCTGCATCCGCACATAGCATAGATAATACGATCCGCTTCATATTGTACTTTTGCAGCCTCTTCGATCTTACCTTCTTCCACTAATCTACTGATTGCAAGATAAACTTCTGGCATGACCGCATAAGTTCCACCAATTCCACCAGTTGCTCCCATAGCAAGACCACTTACAAGCTGTTCATCTGGACCGTTAAAGACAACACAATCCTCTCCTCCGGCATCTTTAAACATCTGGATATCTTGCACAGGCATAGAAGAATTCTTCACACCTTTCACACGTGGATTTTTTAACATCTCTTTAAACAAAGGTATAGTAAGAGTAACGCCTGCAAGCTGTGGAATATTATAAATAATAAAATCCGTATTAGGAGCAGCTGCTGATATGTCATTCCAGTACTTTGCTATTGCATGTTCTGGTAAATGAAAATAGATTGGAGGAATTGCTGCAATCGCATCTACGCCTAAGCTTTCTGCATGTGCCGCTAATTCACAACTATCTTTTGTATTATTACAAGCTACATGAGCTATAACTGTCATCTTTCCTTTTAATAATTCCATTACATTTTCTAAAATAAGTTTTCTCTCTGCTACACTTTGGTAGATACACTCTCCTGAAGAACCATTAACATAAACGCCTTGAACACCTTTATCTAACAAATGTTTTGCAAGTTTTCTAACTCCTTGTTCACTAACATTTCCTTCTTCATCATAACAAGCATAGAATGCTGGGATAATTCCTTGATATTTTTTCATATTAATTACCTTACCCTTTCAAAAGTCTGGCGACTTTGTGCAAGTCAACTTGTTGACTTTGGGCACCAAATCGCCGTGTGAAAGATTTATCTTTCACACTAGTCACCTAATTATTTTATTTTTACTTTTACTACAACTTTATCAACCTGTTTTTCAATTTCATCTTTCACTTTAACCATGTGGGCATCACTTGGGTAAAGAATTAGCACTTTGTTTTGCTTCATGTTGCAAATTGCTTCTCTTTTTCCTTGATACTCTATAAAATCATTTTCTATTTCTCGTTTAACTTCTGTCATATTGTGAATATCAGAGACTAGTATATTCTCACTGCCCTCTAATACTAGATGTATGTCAATATAATTCATATGAGCTTCATAGAAAGAGTCTCTCTCTTCAATTGTCTGATAACTCATTCGATTTACATATATTTCTTCTCCATCTACTTCGTTTTTACCTACTGAAAGCTCCAAAAGATTTCTTGTTGTTATATACTCTAACGCTTTATCAAGATTCTTATGAGTCCCCATATAGTTATTCACATCACTAAGTTCTGTATAAATCAAATCATCACCCTCTTACTTTTCTTCAAATTCTGTAATAACACAATTGTCTTGCAACTTTATCTCTATTCTTTTTGTATATTGTGTATCTATACTAGGAAAATCTTCTCTGTAATGGGAACCTCTACTTTCTTTTCTCAATCTTTCTGCTTTCAAAATTCCCGTTGCTAACTGAAGCTGTGCCCAAAGTTTTCTGGATTCTACATAAGCTACAACGTCGGTGGTAGGGTTAACAATCCAATTATCTTTCCATGTTTTAATCAACTTTAAAGTTCTTTGTAATCCATTCTCACTTCGAATTACCATGGAATTTTCCATCATAGATCGTTGTAAATTCAACTTTATTTCCTCCCTGTTAGGTATCTCCCACAAGGAAAGTTTTATGTCTTGTTGTTTATTCTTTACCTCTGTGTGCTTCAAAAACTCTTTCGTATATTCAGCCGCTGCCTTTCCTGCCTTTCGTCCAAATACAAAACCATTGGCAGAGGACAAGCCACCGATACGGTCAGCCCCATGCATTCCTCCCGTTACTTCTCCACAAGCATATAATCCCAGTAGTTCAGTTGCACCATCTTCATTGATTTTTATGCCTCCATTTGCCGCATGAGCAAACATAGAAATCCTAATCTCACTATCAGTAGTTAGATGTCTTTTTTCCTTTAACCAGTCAAAGTAGGTACGAATAAATTCAGGCATATCGTCAAGTAATTCTTTGCTATAAACCACCTGTATAGCTTCTTTGTTATGTCTAGCTATTAAGAAGTCAATCTCTCTAGATGGTAATCTTGAAGTAAAAGGTCCATATGTAGCACGTTGTTCTAATAACTTCTTATCACTTCCCACTACTACTTGGTTAATCAAAGAATCTTGTTGCAATGTTGCATACCGAAATGTCTTCTCATTAAAAATAATTGGCACTTCACTTGCCTTACCTTCTCTATTAACTAAGGCTGGCATCATCTGCATAAATTCCATATTAACTAATGTACAGCCATGGTCTAGCGCTATATACTGTCCAATTCCTGTGATATCAGAGGTAGTTAACTTTCTTTCAAATAATCCTCCGTATCCCCCGGTAGCCAAGATTACTGCTTTGGCTTCTATCAATCTTAACTCCTTATGCCTCTCACAAATAATAGCACCTGTAACACGATGATCTTCTTCTACCAAATCCACCAGTTCGCAATATGGCAATAGAGTAATCTCTAATTCTTGTAGTAATTCCATAAATCGTTCTCTTGCCTTGTCTGCTACAACCCCATGCCAACTTCGTGTCTTATAATCAAAACAAGGGATAAACTCCTTTTGATTCTTCTCTTTTGCAACCTTTAGTTGCAATCCTATTTCGTCAAGATACGCGGTCATAGGACGCATCTCTTTCACAAAGCTTCGAACCATTGATTCCTCTGCCATACCACAGCCAACAGATAGAATCGTTTGAATTAAATCTTCTTCATCCTCTTCGTCCTCTGGAGTAACTAGTCCTAGTCCCCATGTTCCGGGATAGAAGCTTGAACCAGAGAAAATATGCGCACTACTCATTAAAACCACTTTTTGTCCTTGTTTTGCTGCTTCAATTGCTGCCATTATTCCTGCAATACCTGCTCCAGCTACGAGTACATCACAGATTAATGCTGTTTCTATCTTTTGCATCGAATCAATCCTTTTTCTGATCATATTTATGACAAGCTACTATATGTCCATTTTCCCCATGTAGATGCATTACGGGATCATCTTCTTTACATCGATCCGTACATAATGGGCATCGATTGTGAAATGCACAACCAGATGGTTTGTTAATTGGACTTGGAACTTCACCGTCTAATATCTGACGTTTCTTCTTAGTATGAATATCTGGAACCGGTATTGCAGATAGCAGTGCTTTCGTATATGGGTGCAAAGGTTCTTCATAAAGTGTTTTAGAGTCTGCAATTTCAACAATTTTTCCCAGGTACATAACCACAATTCGATCTGCCATATATTGAACTACAGATAAATCATGAGCAATAAACATATAGGTAAGATTCAGTTCCTTTTGAATGTCTTTCATCAGATTTAGTACCTGAGCCTGAATAGATACATCTAGGGCAGAAACTGGTTCATCGCATATTAGCACTTCTGGCATTACCTCTAATGCTCTCGCAATACAAAGACGTTGTCTTTGACCACCTGAAAATTCATGAGGATATCTTTGCAAATAATCTGGTTGTATATTAACCATTTTTAATACCCGTTCCATAATCCTTTCTCGTTCTTCTTTTGATTTAATTCCATGTACAATTAATGGCTCTTCGAAAGAGGTGTAGATTTTCTTCTGAGGGTTTAATGCAGAATATGGATCTTGAAACACCATTTGCACTTTTTTGCGAAAATCAAACATTTCTGCTTTACTGAATTTTGTAATATCTTTAAACTCTCCGTTATAGTTAAATTCCACCTGTCCATCAACTGGTTTCTCTAACATCATAACTGTTTTACCAAACGTTGATTTTCCACATCCGGATTCTCCAACAATTCCAAGAGTCTCTCCTTTATATACTTCTAGACTAACTCCGTCAACTGCCTTAACATTACCTACTACCTTCTTTAAAGCGCCTTTCTTAATAGGAAACCAGGTCTTCAAATTGTTTACTTTGAATATTACTTCTTTGTTTTTCTCAGTCATCTTAATCCACCTCCGGGAAGTTACTATATTGTAAGCAACGGACACGATGGCCTTTTGATATTTCAAATGCAGGAATTTTACCTTTACGACATTTATCACTGCAATCAGGACAACGATTTGCGAACTCACATCCTTCTTTTAAATCCGCTGGGTTTGGAGTTATGCCAGGAATAGTCTCTAGTTGTTGATCATCTGCAAGACCTAAAACTGGAACACTGCGAAGTAGTGCTTTGGTATAAGGATGGGCAGTACGATCAAACAAATCTTCTAAAGATCCAAACTCAACTACACGCCCCATATACATAACGCAGATTTCATCTGCCATCTCAGCTACCAATCCCATGTTATGTGTAATCAGAATGATTGACTTACCTTCATTAACCTGTAATCCTTTGAGCAATTCCATAATCTGCGCTTGTATCGTTACATCAAGAGCAGTAGTTGGTTCATCACAGATAATTAATTCCGGATTACATATCATTGCTATTGCAATTACTACACGCTGCTTCATACCACCAGAAAACTGATGTGGATAACAATCAATACGACTTTCTGGATCAGGAATTCCTAATTTACGAAACAATTCCAGTACCTTTTGTCTTGCTTCTTTTTTTGATAATTTTGTATGCTGCAATAATCCTTCGGCTACCTGATCTCCCACTTTATATACCGGATTCAGACTAGACATTGGATCTTGAAAAATCATAGATAGTTCTGGTCCTCTCAATGCTCTCATCTCCGGTCCATTCGCTTTCTTTATAGAACCAATCTGATATTCTACTACTTTCCCCTCTTGCAATGCATTATACTGAATCTTATCTGATGTGATCTGCGCGTTGTTGCCTAGGAACCTCATAATAGAATTCATAGTAACACTCTTACCACAGCCGGATTCACCTACCACTGCAAGGGTTGTTCCCCTTTTCAACTGAAAAGAGACCGATTTTACAATATCAACTTTCTTTTGATCTGAGATGAAACTAGTATTTAGATTTTTAACATCTAATATAATATCTTTATTCTCCATCCCTTTGCCTCCTTATTGTTGTTTTGCATCAAGTACATCACGTAAACCATCACCTAGGAAATTGATTGCTAATACGAATAATGTAATAGCAAGACCTGGGAATACCCAAATCCACCATTGATTTGTCACTACTGAAACTGATTTTGCTGCATTTAAGATATTTCCCCAAGTCGGCGTACTATCTGCAACTCCTAATCCAATAAAGGAAAGTGCTGCTTCTTGTAAAATGAAGAAGGCAACATTTGTTGTAGTAGACACAATGATTGGACTCATTACATTCGGTAGAATTTGTCCAAACATAATTCTAGATTTACTCATGCCAAAGGCCTCACTAACCTTAACATACGTTTCGCCTTTCACACTTAAAAACTCATTACGAACCATTCGATATGTAGTCATCCAGCCTGTAATCACAAAGATAACTAAGAGATTCTTTAATCCTCTTTCACCTACGATAGCCACAATCATCATAACAAGAACTAGTTGTGGGAATGCCTGGAAAATCTCAGATATACGAATTATAAATTTATCAATCTTACCACCAAAATATCCTGAGATTGCTCCCAAAACGGTACCAATAATCGAACTCATTACAGAACAAAACACACCAATGAAGATGGAAAAACATCCGCCGTAAATCACTCTGCTAAATAAATCTCTACCTATCGTATCTGTTCCAAAAATATGCAAGGATGATGGCGCGCTTTTTAAATTCTTAATATCAGGGGTTTTAAAATCAACTCCTGCAATAGCCCCTATAACACAACCAAGCGTCATAATAATAACTACTACTAAACCAAATAACGCTAGTTTATTATTTAGAAATTTACGTAGCTTCTTTTTTAATAATGAAGTGGAACCGTTTTTATTTCCTGCTTGTAATCCACTATTTAGAGCGTTACTACTCATAAGCGATATTCCTCCTTTTCTTATTCTGACAAACGCACTCGTGGATCCAATAAAGCATTGAACACATCAATCATAAAGGAACATACTAGCATTACTGCCGCCACAATCAATGTTGTAACCAATACCACTGGATAATCACCTGACACAATTGCATTTGTCATGGTTAATCCTATACCCGGATAAGAGAACACACTCTCAATTACTACGGATCCTCCAATCAGCATTGGAATACGGAATACTACTATTACAAGCACTGGTTTCATCGCATTTCTAAAACCATGTTTTAAGTAAACTTTCCACTCTGGAATTCCTTTACTTCGCGCGGTTTTAATATAATCACTGTTTAATATGTCTAGCATTGTATTTCTTGTATAACGCATCAAAACTGCAACCATACCAATTGTTAATGTCAATACTGGTAAGAATAGATGTTGCACTGCATCTATGAATGGACTAGCCGCATCTGGGCTTACTCTATTACCTGAGGGGAACCAACCGAGTTTTATTGCAAAAATCTGTATAAGTACGATACCTAATAAAAATTGTGGCACTGCTTGACCAAGTACTGCAAGTACACGGCCAACATAATCTATAATTCCATTCTGTCTAATTGCAGATAAGATACCGATTCCAATTCCTAGAATTGCTGATAGCACTAATGAATACCCTGCTAATTCTAGTGTATAAGGCATACGAACCGCTATTATTGATGCTATGGAGGCACCATCAAAAGAATAACCAAAGTCACCCTTAAGACAATTTCCAAGCCATCTAAAATATTGTACAATTACAGGATCATTCAATCCTAATGATTCACGAAGAGCATCTACATTATCTTTATTGGCTGACAATACTTCCGGACTTACCATAAAATTAATCGGGTCTATTCCTGTAAGCTGCAATCCAAAAAAAACTATCATACTAATAAGTACCAGCATTGGAATCATCATAAGTATTTTTTTTACTATGTACTTAAACATTCCAGTCCTCCAATCTAAATTCAATCGGATTGATTGTAATCAATCAAAAATTACTAATCGTTTCAATCAATCCGATTTCAATTAATCTAATATTCTTTGAAAATCCACAAACTACTTAACTTCCCAGTTGGCAAAGTTGATATCGCAACTATAGAGTGGATTACAGAAACTTACACCTTCTGGAATGGTTACTCTAGTGTTGGTAAACACATATGTACCAACTGTAAATAGTGGTACTTTATAAGCTTTTTCTTGTTCTAAATCTTGTAATTTCTTTAACGCTTCATTTGTTGCATTTTGATCTGTAGCGGAAGTCAATTCATCAATTAATGAATCGAATGCAGTATCTCCTCCAAAAATATTCGCAAATAATGCATCGCTACTTACATACTCTGTATACCATTCATTTAATGAGAAAGCTGCTTTACCTTTAAAACCAATATCATAATCACGTGTTGTAAATAGATCTGTAGTACCATCGTTAGATAATGTCGCCTCTACTGTAAGACCAGCTTGTTCTAGATAATAAACGATCATGTTAATTAAATCGATAGATGTTTGATCATTGTTGTAATAGCAAATCTTTATCTTTCTACTCATATCATAGCCAGATGCTATAATTTCTTGTTTTGCTTTCTCTGCATCAAATGTATATTCAAAACCATTGTACGATTCATAATCGTTTGGTACGCCTGAGTTCAATACCGTTGCATTAGGATATAACTCTGAAAGAGATACACGGTCGATTGCTTCCATGATTGCCTTTCTTACTTCAACGTTTTGCATTGCTTCATTCTCTTTACCGTCTACACCTTTCATATTGAAAATAAAATACTTATAGAATAGTACATCTACTTCATGAGATTTGTAGTTTTCTAAAACTTTCATAAGTTCAACTTGATCTGACGCATTGGCATACATATAATCGGTATTGCCAGCCTGTGCTGCTGTTATGTAGTCAGCTACAAAATAGTTGATTACTTTTGTAATTTTAGGAGCAGTTCCTTCATAGTACTCATTCAATTTAAGTGTAAAGTAATTACCTACTTTCAATTCATCCAAAGCATACATACCAGAAGTAACTGGATTTTGCCAAAATGCATCTGAATCAAGTTTTAGAGGATCTGCGTTTTCAAGTGAGTGTTTTGGTAAAATTGCAAACTGTGTAAGAACCTTCATTATGTCATAATACGGAGTTGCTAATTTAATAGTAATAACATTACCCTCTGCAGTTAATTCGCTAATTTTGCTAAATGCTGCTGTATATATGGAATTAATCGTTGCTGTTTTAAGTGCTGTATTAATTGAAAAGATAACATCATCTGCGGTTAAAGCTTCCCCATCACTCCACTTCAAGTCTTCCTTTAATGTAATTGTATATGTAAGTGCATCACTAGATACTTCGTAGCCTTCTGCTAAATCCGGGTTTACTTCTGTCAATGTACTATCTGTTGTAAACAAACTACGAAACATTAAATTTGTTGAAAATATTCTGTTTAACCAAGGAGTTGGAATCTTATCATCTGTGGTTGAACCATCTCCTGTTGTTACTGCAAGTTTTAAAGTGGCGCTATCTGTAGAACTTTGTTGTGTATCATTTGATACCGTAGTATCTGATGTGGAACCTTCTGTAGTAGTAGTTTGATTCCCATCATTTTCAGTGGCATTGCCACCATTCCCCCCAGAACATCCTGCGAGCACACCTACCGACATTACCAAACACAATCCTAATGCCAAGAGTTTCTTAATTGTTTTTTTCATAATCTTTCCTCCGTTTAAGCATTTCTAATTTAAATTGTTAATGTGTTATCTCCATTCACATCATAACACTTTTCAAAATTATTTTCAATATTTATTTTGTGTATTTTATATATTATTTTCATTATATTATTTAGTATTTTATACTTTTTTATTGTTTATATTAATATCTATATTGAATTTATGGTGATTTAGTAATATTTTATCGTATATATTAATCGCTTTTTTGTTTTTATATTAAGTTAGCATCACATTTAACCTTATATAATTCAGTATTTCATGAAAATTATTTTCTTTTTATACAAATACACTATATTTTAATACTTGCATTTGTTCTCCATATTGAAACACTTTATAAATTATCTATTTTTCAGTATAATAGTATGTATTCAAACTATTTTTCAATTTGAAGAATTTTGAAACTTTTTTACATTTTCATTTGTAATATTATGTGTTAAAATATAGTTAATAAATGCTACATAATATGGGGAGGGTCTTTATGAAAGAGACAAACGTTATTCAGTACATAAATGATATTTATTCTAATTTAACAAAATCCGAAAAGAAAATTGCTGATTTTATATTGGAGAATTACATCGAAGCCCAGTATATGTCCATCACTTCCCTTGCTGATGAATGTTCTGTGGCTGATGCTACCATATCTAGATTTTGCAAAACTCTAGGGTATCAAAGTTACAGCGCTTTCAAATTAGCACTCGCGAAGAATTCAGATGATGTTGCTTCATCAATTAACAAGACAAGCAATAATACAGTAACCATCGAAGACAGCATTATAGATATGGCAAACAAACTGTACAGTACAGACATAATCGCTATGAAACAATCTTTAGATCTAATCAATCCCGAAACAATATCACAAACAGTAAGATACTTTCACAACGCTCACAATGTCTATTGCTTTGGACAAGGTGGTGGCGGAATAATCGCTAAAGAAGCGTGGTCAAGATTTATCACTGCTACTTCACAATTTCGATACATTGAAGACAGTCATATGCAATTAATTGCTTCTAGCTTATGCACGCAAAATGATGTCATCTTATTTTTCTCTTATTCTGGAGCAACAACAGACGTAATCGATATACTGTCAAAGGCGAAAGAACGCGGCGCTATCATAATTTTAGTAACCCACTACCCAAAATGCCCCGCAGCCTCTTTATCCGACATCGTTCTTCTTTGTGGCAGCCAAGAAAATCCATTAAACTCTGGCAGTATCGCAGTCCGTATGGCACAGTTATTCATAATTGATGTACTATTTAACGAATTCTGCCGTATGGATCTTATTCATACGAGCCAGAACCGCGAGGCAACTTCAGAGGCCTTGGCAAGGAAACAATTGTAGATATTAATCAACATAGAATAAGCCTTCTTATGTTAGATTTCATACCTAACATAAGAAGGCTTATTCACATTCGTTTATTAGTTGTTATAAAATTACCATCGGGCAATCCTCTTCACCGTCTAGATGTTTCCTCAACTGTTTACTTTATAACCACCACAACATCTTAAGCTATGTATTAATCCCGTATAACAAATAATCCATAAGATCGGAACAATACTCCCTACCTTATGGATTTCTAATAATTCTTATAATTGATATTTAGTTAAATCTTCTTTGAAGTTTACAATCATATTTTCAAATACTTCAATTAGATTTGTAAGATCTTTGATTTGTTCTACATAAATAGATACATTACTATTTGCTTCCTGAGTGGATGCTGAGTTTTCTTCTGCAATAGCAGCCAAATTCTCGATATTAGCAAATAATGATGAAATATTATGAGCCTCATTTTTCAAACGTTTTGAAGTTTGTACCATCTCTTCGGATACCACTTTAAGATGTTGATTAGACTTATTGCTTGTAACAACTGCTTCAGAAAGTTTTGTATTTTCTCCTTCTAGAACACCATATTGAACATCAATATTCTTAACAATCTCATCAATGCTTACTAATAATCCAGTTAAACTTCCATTAATTTGACTAACTGCTGTATTAGTTTCTTCAGAAAGTTTTCTAACTTCCTCTGCTACTACTGCAAATCCTTTACCCGCGTCTCCAGCTCTCGCAGCTTCGATGGAAGCATTTAATGCTAATAGATTCGTCTGATTTGCGATACTAGATACAATCGTAACAATATTTGTAATGTCTTTTGCATTTCCCTGTAAAGTAAATCCGCTATTCTTGATACTATTAAACTTATCCAGAACATGATTGATTTCAGTTGCAGTACGTTCTACTTTAGTGAAACTTGTCTCTATATCTGATACCGCATTCTCAATATGCCCCTTGTTTTCCTCACTCTTATCTGATATCTGACTAATACTTGAAATACTTTCATTTAATATAGTAACAGCATTTTCTGTATCACTGGCTTGGTTGATAGCTGCTGTTGCAACCTGTTCAAGAACTTCAGCAATATCATTCGACGTATCTCCCATAGTCTTAGATATATCTGATACAGACTGATTGAATGTATACATTTCATCTACAATAGAATTAAATCCTATGAAGTCTTTTTGTATGTTCTGTTTTAACTTATTAATTTCTACCATGTACGATTCATATTCATCATTGGATTTAATTATAGTTGACTCAATAAAATTTCTCTCACTTAAATTCTCAAGTTCCTTAAATATTAACTTTCTAGGACTGTTTAAGGCCGAAGCTGTTATCAATGAAGAAACGAATGCAACTACACCAGTTAACAATCCGTTGACAGGACTTTGAAATAACGCAAAACCAGCTAATCCAACTAATATAAAATTTAGAATTGCTGTTTTAATTGTAACCGACTTAAAAATACCAAAGGATAAAATATTATTTAAGAAATATCTCTTAACATTCTGAATTTCTTTCTCAAACTTAAGCTTAAGTTTTATCTCAGACTCAGATTTAGATACTTCTTCAACTTCGATATTTTCCTTGAAATAATGTGCTACACCACTAATCAAGCCTTTTAAGTAACTCCCCATTCCTCTTTTAGATCGATAAGTAAAATAAATTTCTCTCGAAGATAATGGTGTAACATCTAAAATCGGTGGCTTAGCACCTCTAAAACGCTTCATAACAATAACATGCACATCATTCATAGATTTTAAGAACTGATATGCGGAATCATGACGGAAGAATCCAGGGTAAAGTTTACTAAACGTTTTAACATTCTCTTCTCCCATGATAAACCATATATCGTCCTTATTCTTACCAACGGAATTACCGATATGCTCAACAATTCCCAATGCGACTCTATCTTCTACATCTTCTAACGGTGAAAAGATATAGGTACTAGAGAATCCAAAAGTCTTCAAAGCATCATTCACTACGTTGTTTCCAAACAGTATTCGACTAGATTCTACCCATGATGAAACTACTGTACCTTTCATATTAACGTCTCCTTTGCAATTTAATTAAAGCTCTTGTTTATCATAAAATTATTACTTCCATAAAGTTAATACTTCCATATAATATTTATTATAACGCATATTTAGTATAATACAAATCGGGAAATCTCACAATCTTTATTTAAACTCGACGTTCAATTGTTTGTATCTTACTTGAAATTAGGCACAAAAAGAGGTTCATAGAAATATATCATTATTACTGATTATTCCATCAGTAATAGATACTCCTATGAACCGCAGCTATGTTGCTATGTAGTCTATCTAACTTGTTTAATTCTATTTGACCTTCTCCTGACTTTCGAATTCACAATTCTTACAGCTTTCCTCCGAGTTCTTGTCTCCACACAATGGGCAAAACCACGTGCCATCTTCATGAGGTGTAATTGAGATTCGAGGCATGATTCTTCCAGACGTATTTCTATGCTTCATTGCTAGAGGTGTAATCGCTACTCCTTGCGCCCTAATACCCTCTATTGTTCTGGTTGCACTAACATGCTCCCTAGCTATATTCCCTCTTCTTACAAATAACCTCGTACCACATTGTTGACAGTACCTTGATCCTTCTGAATTACTAAAACCGCATTTTCCACATTTCATGTCTGATCCCCCCAAGTCATTAGTATATATTACATTTTATTCTATCTTGGAACTTACGTCAATGGCATTTTTGTTTAAAAGTATTATTTTTTTATTAATTATTTATTTTTTATTAAGCAATTTGGATATATATAATACAATTTTATACTTTATAATATAGTAACTACACTAATTAATCAGAATTTAAATTGCTTTATTAATTAAATTGACTATATTCGACACGTTTTTTTCTGTTCTATAATTCATAGAAAGAGACCGGATATAATTATATCCAGCCCCTTAACCTATATAACTTACTTCTCATTTTACAACTAGCTTTAATCGGTTATTTGTTTTTCTTAATAATTGCTGCAATAATAACAACTACCACAACTACTACAACTACTGCGATTACTTTTGCTAACATTATGTATTACCTCCTCTTTGGTTTTTATCGAAAATATAAAATACCATACCACTATATTTAAAATGTTTATTATTTGTTTGAGAATTATTAAAAATAGACCCTATAAGGTAGAATCAGTTAATTCAAGACATATGTCTCTTTTTTAACCATCTATCCTATAGGGTCATTTAACCAATCTTACCAACTAATAAGAGCATATTATACTTACTCTCTACCTTGTAAACTCACAGCCTCTACAACCATTGCCACTATTCTTCTCACCACACAATGGACAAAACCAGGTTCCATCTTCTAATGGAGTAATCGTAACTCGAGGTGCTACCTTCGATTCTTCTTTCCCATTCTTATAAGCTAATGGAGCCACAGATACACCTTTTGCCCCAGCACCGGCTATAGTTCCTGTGGCACTTATATTATCTCTACTGAACATACTTTCCTTTCTTCTTAATTTAGTTCCACAATGTTGGCAATATTTTGAACCTTCTTGATTTACAAATCCACAATTACATTTCATATAATTTTCCTTCCTCTACTGCATCTTGCAGTTAAGCCATATGTATTGTTATATTTTCCTTCACTACTTACTCGCAAACAAGGTTACATTCACATTCTCTTTACACCATTCATAAAACTTAACGTTACAAATACTCCTTGCGCCTTCTTCCATATTGTTAAATATCAATTCAAGCATTTTTATTATGTATGTGTTAGCCTTCTGAAATCCGTCTTTATTGAGATTAGCATAAGCACCTTCAATTAAAGCATATTCCTCCTCAGGCAAAATCTCATTAATCTTCTTTAGACCTAGGAAAGCATACTCTTTGTCATATCGGTTTCTCAGAAGAATTGTACATCCCGAAATCGCACTTGCAAGTATGCATGCAGTCCACGGATAATTCTTTCTCGCATAAGCCGAACTTGCCTCTACGAAATAATATAACGAATCATTAAAGATACTTATAAGTTCATCATTCGTGTATGTTTTGTAAATAACCTGGTAATTATCAAATAATTTCTTTGGATCATAATACACCTTAACTGGATTGCCGTGATCCAATTGTCTCATTGTCGTAGTATATAAATCTACATGCAATGCATCCTCATAGATTGCTAACATTTGTTTCACTCCAAAATCATTTTCTTCCAAAAAGACAATATCTCGATACGATTTGAGATACTTTTCCCTTCGTTCCATAAATAGTTGATAGTTTTCTTCTTTTACAATTGCATACATATCAACATCAGAATACTCATCATCGTCTCCCCTTCCGATTGATCCTTTCAAGACAATGGCTTCACATAAACCATCAGCGATGATTGCTTGTCCTATTTTATCAATTGCATTATAAGTTTTCATATTATAAATCCCCCTTTACAAATGCAGTACACTTTTGATGTATAGCCTCTATCCTTAATAACGTTCAACCTTATTCCCCTAAGTATATCCAATTTTTTCAAAATAATCAACTTTACACTGTATAAAAATACCTATTATAAAGAAAAGTACTTAACCCTTGCATTGTACAAGGGACAAGTACTTTTCTTCGCACATAAAAAACTTCATTTAGAGTAGGTAATTGCTATATTCATAAGAAAAACTATCTGAACACGTCAGCACTTGATTAAGCAAAGCGAAATCTTAGTACTGCTACGTGTGAAGCTAAGCGAGAGCGGGGTTTTCGTTGAATATATCAATACCTACTCCTCGAAATCTTCAAGTGCGAAGTTTGTATTATTAAGATCCAGAGGATTTATAATGTCTTACACCAAATCTCCAAAGTGCATAACATGGAATCAGGAATAAAAATGCTAATAACGGCATGAACACGTAGATCCCACTCGTTCTTCTATCCAATAGATACAGCAAAGGATAATACTGCACCAAAGCATACGGTACAACGAATGTGCAAAATTGTAACATTCTTTTACCATAGATTCCGACTGGGTATTTACCATACTCTCTTGCTCCATCAGTAAATACATTCATAAATTCCAACCCGTCCAAAGTGAAGAAACATAATGCAGCATATATAAGAAATATCCCTGTGAATAAAGCAGTTCCTCCAAGTAACATGAAAACAACTGTAATAACCTTACTAAATGTCCAGTGAATGTCACTGTTCATTATTCCATATATAAACATAACCACTGCTTGCAATATTCTACCGATTCTTGTTAACTCGAATTTGCTACCAAGAACTTGAAGTATCTCATTCCTTGGTCTGACCATAACGCGGTCAAATTCTCCTCTTTTCACCATGCCTGCAAACGCATCGAATCCACGAGCATAACATTCTGCCAGAGAAAATTCCATTAACATAATTGAGAAACACAATAATACTTCACTATAAGAAAATCCCTTTACACTAGAAAATCTCTGAAACATAAAATATATTCCCAAGAATACATTAAACGATACTAAAAATTGTCCAATCATAGTTAGTATAAACGATGATTTGTATTGCATCATACCTCTTACATTGATTGAAACATAATGACCATATAATTTAAAAGATTTTTGCATCATATTCTTCATCTGTCAACCTCCTTGCAATCTTACGCGCTTCTCTGCATATCGACATAAGTTGTAACCTACCGCTGTAAGAATGATAAGCCAGAACACTTGCAACGCAATAGGTTTCACAATTGCTACTCCTGTTAAATCACCACTATAGATTCTAAGTGGTACATTCTGCATCGCTGCGAACGGTAATAATTCCAAGAATGTTTGAATCTTGTCTGGGAAAAATGGTAACGGGATTACTGCCCCTGCAAAGAATTCCACCATGGATACAAAGCATATTCGAAGACCTTGCGGTGACACGGTAAAGAACGTTAATACATAAACTAACATACAAAAAGATACCGTAACCAATAATCCAAGGATCATGGTCACTAGAAAAAGCATAAAATTAAGCGGGCTTGATGGTGTAGACATTCCATATGGTTTTGGTAAAAACGTTGCAATTATTAATATAGGAAAGCAACGCAACACCGCCCTTGATAGACGATTCGCTACACTTCTAGCAAACCACATATTATAGATGCGAATTGGCCTACACAGTTCATATACAATATTCCCACTAATAATCGAATCAAAAATCTCTTCTTCCATAAACCATGCCATAAAGAAAGCTAGGAAGGCTTGTTGTAACCATATATATGATGATGTAGCTTGGAATGACATAGGAAAAGCCACTGCATTTGCATCATAGAATGCATTATAGATTAAAATCTCCATGGCTCCCCATACAAATTGAGTGATTACCCCTGCAAATGCTGCCATACGATATTGCATCCCCATAGCAAAACGCAACCGAAAGAAAGATAAATATTTATTCATATCAACACACCTATCCCTTTCCACTGCTATATATCATAGGAACGGTATAACTGTGCAACCGTTTCATCAATATTGGCATTGCCTTCTTTGATATCTGCTAGAGATCCATCAAGAAGGATTCTTCCTTTTCCAACAAGGATGATACGTTTTGTTAATGCTTCAATATCTTGCATATCATGGGTCGTTAGAATAACTGTTGTCTTATGTGTCTCATTCAGACGCAAGATGAATTCTCTAACAGCAAGTTTTGAAACCGCATCGAGGCCAATTGTCGGTTCATCAAGGAATAGGATATCTGGACTGTGAAGAAGTAAGGCTGCGATTTCGCAACGCATACGTTGTCCCAAGGATAACTGTCTTGTAGGTGTTCGTAAGAGTTGTTTTAGATCTAATAACTTCTGTAACTCTTCTAGATTATCTTGATATATTTCTTCTGGTATGGAATAGATGTCCTTTAATAATTCAAAGGAATCGATGACGGGTACATCCCACCATAGTTGTGATTTCTGGCCAAATGCAACGCCAATATTCTTAACATGTTGCATTCGGTTCTCCCACGGTACCCGCCCATTAACGGTACAGGTTCCACTGTCTGGTGTTAGTATCCCACTAAGAATTTTAATGGTAGAACTTTTTCCTGCTCCATTCGGCCCAATATACCCGACCATTTCACCCTCATTAATGGTGAAACTGACATCTTTCAATGCCTGAATGGTCTCATATTCCCTATGGAACAGTGACTTGCATGCTTCTTTAAAGCCTGCATTTCTTCTTGCTACTTTGTACGATTTACATACATTTTTCATCGTAATCATTGTGCTTCCTCCTGGTAGTTATATTTTCATATCTTGCCAAGTCGGTTGGTTTGTCTTGGATTTTGCCAAAACAAAACCGACAAAAAGAACTGCTCATAACTGAGCAGCACTAGTTATTCAATTTTTGACCCAAAAGAGAGTCAAGAGCTAAATCATACAACTTTTACCATTGTATGTCAACTACTTATTCGTAATTGATTATATATAAGGGACTTTATTTGTTTACAGCATAGTCAAGACCACCAGCTTAGCTGGTGGCTTGCTCTGCCCCTATAAGGGGCTATTT
>JAHZFJ010000030.1 GCA_019421365.1 Lachnospiraceae bacterium | reverse complement strand
AATAGCCCCTTATAGGGGCAGAGCAAGCCACCAGCTAAGCTGGTGGTCTTGACTGGTTTGCATATTATTCGATTAATATAAAATGTATAAAGCTATAGTATTGGAATTTTAATTTGAATTAACTGTTGTGATTTATCTCTAGTGGCAATCTCATCAATAAGACGTTTTTCGTAAGCGTGTCCAGTTATCTTGATTCTGTTTTTTTTGATATATTCTAGTAGATTTTTGTATATTATTTCAGTTTCTTCTAATCCTCCATGTCCATAAGCAATTAGATATCGTCCTTTAGGAATCGTACTATTTGAATACATAAAGTCTTTTAGATAAAAAACAATATGCATAGCAAGGTTTGTTTTTCCAGACAACAAGCTATTTTGAGAAACCAAAAATCCCTCTGGATAACCAAAAGTTATCCCCTTATTTTTGCATTCCGTATAATAGTTTATCCATGTATCGTCTGGGATTTGAAATTTCTCCATATTTATAGGCTGGCTAATATAAATAGGTTCTTCCTCTTGGTAGGAGATTGTGGGATTTAAATTTAGTATATCTGTACCAAAGGTTAAACTATCTAGTTTTGTCATTAACATGTTTTGAATATTTTGAAGTTCTGTAATTTTATTATTTATAATAATATTTTGTTCTTTTAAAAGTTGAATAGCTTGATTAGGGGTACACTGGTCTATATATGTTTTAATTTCAGACAAGGGCATACCTAATTGTTTTAGTATGTTGATGACTGAAATAATATAAATCTGTTCGTGTGCATAATATCTATAACCATTGGGGGCAGTATATTCAGGCGTAAATAGTCCTATGTTATCATAGAAAATTAACGTTTTTCTACTGATTTCTGCTATCTTTGAAAATTCACTAATACTTAAATGTTTATCTTTAGATAATTTTTTCATGATTTTAATTTTCCTCTTGACTGTCTAGTTACTATACAGACTATACTATGAAATTGTAAATTAGACAAGGAGGTAATTTTATGATACAAGTTAATACAGAAAATATAGTTACATTAGATATTGCTAAAAAAGAGGAGTTACAAAAGTTTAAAAGAAAGTTGCAAGAAGCATTTAATGTAGCAGCAGTTGAAAGATTTGGATCAAATTCAAATAAGCCTATCCCTTCTGATAAAAGTATTGAAAAATCTTTCAATGCTCCTGGTTCAGTTATTTATCACATACTCTCAAATGGAAAAAAGGTGGGTGGTGCGGTACTTATTATAGATGAAATAACAAAGCATAACTCGCTAGAGTTTTTTTTCATGTATCCAGATGGACATAGTAACGGCATTGGATATAAAGCTTGGAAAGCTATTGAAGAAAAGTACCCTGAAACTAAGGTTTGGGAAACTCATACACCATACTTTGAAAAACGTAATATACATTTTTATGTAAACAAATGTGGTTTTAAAATTGTAGAATATCTTAATCAATATTACATGGGTTCACATGCATCAGAGGATAAGGAATTACCAGGAGGGGAGGATTTCTTTAGATTTGAAAAAGTTATGAAACAATAAGGGCTAAGGCTAATGAAAAGGGGGATGTCCCTCAGTCTGTAAAAACCACCGATCTGTAAAAATAAAACGGTGGTTTTTTTGTACCCCCTATGTTTGTAGAAATTGTCTGTATGGGTAAAATAGTATCTTAAAAAAAATAATTTAAATGCAACATTTCTAACTTCTTAAGTGTATATAAGATAGAACCGTTAAAAAAGATGGTTACTTTTTATGTATATAAGGCCAACAGAGTCAATTTTAGGCGAGATCATAATAGACCGTTGACCTAAAAGAAAGGGAATGATAATATGAAGAAAATGATGAAATGTGTAATGGTAGCATCAATGACAGGTTGTGGTAAGGAGACACCAAAACCAATTGAGCCAGTAGAAGAAAATGTTCAAATTCCAAGTCCATTTAATGAGTGTGATACAATTGAGGAAGCAGAAAAAATTGCTGGATTTGACATTGTGATACCAGAGAAAGTGCCAGAAGGATTCTCTGATAAGAATATCAGTGCAATTCAGGATGAGATGATTGATATCACCTATGTCAATGGAGAAGATCAATTACGTATTCGTAAGGGAAAAGGAATTGATGATGTGAGTGGTGATTATACTGAATATGATAAGACATCTACGGTAGAAGTTAATAATCAAAGCATAACATTAAAAGGAAATGGTGATAAGATTAATGTGGCTATTTGGAATGACGGAGAATTTTCGTATTCAATCACTGTTAATATTGGGGATGCAGGTATCAATAGCGACGTAATTACCGATTTGGTAAAAGGAATAGAGTAAAAGGAATAAAGTAAGATAAAGTGCAACACTGTGGGGATTAGTGTCGCACTTATGTAGGAGCGGTTATGAATAATGTATGTATAAATCAAAGATTCAATATACCTTTAGTGACACGGGTAATACTAGGATTTTGTGAACTTTTATTAGCAGCAAAAACAAGACTTTATTTTCTACTAAAAGAAGATTATAAAGAATTGGACCGTGTAGTTACGAAAGCTGAGATAAACGACAAAGCAGAACATATACTAAATGATTATGGTAATGCTATATTACGAATGGCATATTCGTATCTGCATAATACTAGTGATGCAGAAGATGTTTTGCAGGATACGATCATTCGTTTTATTAAAGATAGGCCAATCTTCGAATCGTCGACACATGAAAAAGCATGGGTCATGCGTGTTGCTATAAACATAAGTAAGAACAAGATACGATATAACAAGCTTAGAACTACTGATGAACTAAGTGAAGAATTGGTAAGCGAGGAAAAAGAGGATTTAGCGTTTGTATGGGAAGCAGTTAAAAGTTTACCTGAAAAGTATCGTGAAGTAACACACCTTTATTATCATGAGGGGTATACCACTGGGCAGATTGCATCGCTATTAGGAAAGAATGAGCAGACAGTTCGCTCTCATTTACATCGAGCGAGGGGGAAACTTAAATTGATTCTAAAGGAGGTGTATGATTTTGAGGAGTAGGTATAATGAAATTATGGATAATATTCAAGTAACAGATGAGATGCGCGATAGAATTATGAGAAAAATAGATGAAACAGATTTTAATAGAGAAACAAAAAATCGTAGTTCTTTTCATAAGTATAGTAAAATGATATCTTTAGCTGCATGCTTGGCAATTATATGTATTGGAATTATTGGAGGTAAACTTATATTTAATAAGGAAGATAATTTACTTGAACAAGCAACATCGGATATTGTTGAGTATACTTCAATTGATGAGCTGAATAAGAATGCTGGATTTGAGATTGAAGAAGTAAAAAACGTTCCGTTTCATGTTATTAAGACTACTTATACGCTGTACTATGGAGAGTTAGCCGAGATCACGTATTCCAATGATCAAGAAAAGCTTGAATATAGAAAGGCAGTTGGGGAGGAAGATATAAGTGGCGATTATAATGAATATTCTAAGGAAAAGAAATGTATAATAGATCAATATGAGGTGACCATAAAAGGAAATATGAGTGGATACACCTTAGCTATATGGACAAAGGATGGATATTCCTATTCGTTAAATCTCTCAAGAAGTGCATCTGAAGATGAAATCTTAGAATTAATAAAAAATATAAATTAGTTAGAATAGTTCAACTCCCTATGCATTAGCATGGGGAGTTGAACTTGTATCTTAATTTTTTTGAATACGTAATTGGTAGAGGTTTTTGAATTATACAGTTTCAGTGTGCCAAAGGCCGGTTCGAGTAACAGATATATCGTCATAAGTTTTATAGAAGTATTCACAGGTATTTGTGTTAATAAATGCCGTATACTTGGTATAATCATAGGTGTTTCGACTGGTTATAACAGCACCCTTTGGTATAGAGACGCTTTCCATAATATGAAAACATGCTGCAATTGCTTCTGTGCTATCTGTAGGTACTGGTAAATGTGATTTTAGATAAGAGGTGCGTACAAATCGCTCTGGAGAGGTAAATCCTCCTGGAAGAGGTATTGTTCCCCCGGCCTGCCCAAAAGGAGTTAATGAGATAGTATCCCAGGTAACCTCCTCTGTTTGTGTAGGAGATACCTCTGTATAGTTTCTTAGATTGGTCATATGCCACTGAATATTAGGGCTGTTGGCCATAATACCAATAGGATTGATTATCAATTCTAGACCTCTTTTAGTTGGCTCGATTACTACACATGCTCCACTTCTATCGGTTGCAATCCAGTGTAATGGCGCTATAGTATTAGTAACAGGGTCAGGAACACCTACTATGGTAATTTCTCTTAATAGGGAAGGAAGATCGTTCACAGAAGCACATCTACCTAATATATAGTGTAAGAAATCGATGGATGCAAGGGGCTCGGTGGATTTATAGTTGGAATTTGTATTATACTCAGCATATCCTGCAAAATATAGGGCCGCTGCAGCGAAGCCTTTCTCATTGACACCGTCAAAGAAACCAAGAATTCCATCAAGTTCCTGACCAAGTCCAATAAATTGATAGGAGTCTTGGAACTGTTTTTGATTTAAGTTATTATTCCACACATTAGAACTGGGAATTATATAAAACTGCGGTATAATATCATGTGAAAAGTCCATGGTACGCCCAAAGAATACCTCCTTGGACCTGGATTGTAAGGTCATAGCAGTACACATACGAATATCCTTTGCAATATTTGTTTATATAATATATTAAGATAAATTTCTAATATGAGTGGATTGAACAACCAGCGTTCTTATTTAATGGTAAGTTTGTGTAAAAACTTCTATTGACTTGGATATCAGACAATGTTTATGTTTCGTTAATTATGGTATGCGAATAAAAAGTATTGATAATATTAATACTATAATTTGAAAATATAAATATTGTCTGGAAATTGATCTTGATTTAAGTCAAGAGGGAGAATGACCTATGAGAAATAAGAAACTACATTATGCTTGGATAATTTTGCTTGGAGTTATCTTGATTCGTGGTTTTGCTGGTGGTGGGATTAACCTAACCTCAGGACTTTTTTTATCACCGGTTTCTAAGGAAATAGGTGTAGGAATCGGGACGTTATCATTATATCTAAGTATTACTTCCATTGTAACGGTTTTATGGCTTCCGGTGGCAGGAAAAATTGTTAATAAGTATGACATTCGAGTTATAGCTGTAATAGGAGCTATACTACAAGCGCTCTCGTTTGTTGCGCTTGGTTTTATGAATACGGTATACGGTTGGTATGTGCTAGCAATTCCCTTTGCAATGGGTTCCACATTGTTAGTTAGTTTATTAGGACCTATCTTAATTAATCGATGGTTTTCAAAAAAACAAGGATTGATTATGGGAATGCATATGGCGTTTGTTGGTTTGTTTGGCGCTGTATTACAGCCGGTAACATCTTCAATTATTTCTCAAAAAGGATGGCGTGCTGGCTATTATATAATTGGTGGGGTAACCTTTATCATAGTTATAATAACTTCATTACTCCTTCTGAGAAACAAACCAGAAGACAAAAATCTATCTGCTTTTGGGGCCAATTCTCCATCTGAAAAGAAGGTGGAAAGCAATCAAGTAGAGAATACAGTGGGAATATCAGAAAAAACAGCAATCCGTTCTGCTTCATTTTATTTACTTGTGCTGTTTATGGTTGCCATTACTGGTGTGGGAGTTTTTATGCAACATATTCCAACCTATGGATCGTTACTAGGTTATAGTGTTAAGCAGACTGGAAACGCTTTGGCATTTGCTTCTATAGGAACTGCAATTGGTTCGATTGCAATAGGAATTATCAGTGACAAAATTGGCAGTATTAAGACTAGTTATATAATGATTGGGATTGGTATACTTTCAATTTTGGGATTTTTCGTGAGTTCATATAGCTTTTTCCTATTTGGTCTATCTACCTTTTTGCATGGTTTGGTTAGTTCGAGCATTATGGTACTTGCTCCAATCTTAACTATTAAGTTTTATGGACAAAAAGATTATGAAAAAATATTTGCAAAAGTATCAATGGGTGCACCAATTGCATCAGTTCTCCTTATTCCTATATATGGATTCGTGTACGATGTGACAAAAAGCTATCTGATAGTTCTTATAGGAATGATTTGTTTATTAATTATAGCTGCACTAAGTATAACAGTTGGTTGGAAAAAACGATGTAGTGGCATAGAGTAAGATGGGGTTTGTTACACTAAGGAAGGTTAGTGTGACAGACTCTTTTTTAATTATTATATTAGCCGTCAAGTATAATGTGATATAATGAAACTTACAGTGTAGATAACTACAAAACTAGACAAGGAGAGCGATTACATATGCTAGATGAAATTTTACAATATAATAAAACCTTTGTTGAAAATAAAGGGTATGAAAAGTATATTACTAATAAATACCCAGACAAACAAATAGCGATAGTTTCCTGTATGGATACTAGATTAACAAAATTATTACCTGCGGCTTTGGGACTTAAAAATGGTGACGCAAAAATTATTCAAAATGCAGGTGGAGTGATATCCCATCCCTTTGGAAGTGTAATACGTAGTTTATTAATTGCTATATATGAACTTGATGTTAAAGAAATACTAGTAATTGGCCATACCGATTGTGGTGCTAGATATACAGATAGTAAAAAGATGTTAGAGAAAATGAAAGAGCAGGGAATAACGCAAAATAGTATAGATATGATTAAGTATTGTGGTATTGACTTTGATTCTTGGCTTGGTGGTTTTATGGATCTAGATGATTCTGTTAAGAAATCAGTAGAATTGATACGTAACCATCCTTTAATTCCAGAGACAGTAATGGTATATGGGTTAGTAATCGATTCTTTCACTGGTGAGTTAAATAAGATTGTCTAAGTTGAAGCTTCTATACAGTTGATGATAGTAGTATTAAAAGTCAGGTAGGAGGGAAAGTTTTTGAATTCGCTCCTACCTGATTAGTCAATGCTAATATGGTGAGTTCCTATTGCTATTCCTGTTAGTATTTGCATTCACATAAGTAACGGTAGTAAACATTCCTCCAACTGTGTTAGACACCCCATTATTAGTTACATGATGAGGCATGTGGCAATGCATAGGCCAAATACCAGGATTGTTTGCCACGAATTCAACGTCCCATGTTTCACCTGAGGCAACTAGAATGGTATTTTTACAAATCTGTGTAGTAGGAGCAATGGGGAATCCATCTGCTCCTACTACACGAAATTGATGACCATGAAGATGAATAGGATGGTGATGCATCTGAATGTTTCCGAAACGTACTTTTACGGAGTCACCGTAGCAAACGTTTAGTGGGAGTGTTGCGGGATAACATTTACCATTGATCGTGAAGAAGTTAAACATGGGGTCTTTAAAGTTTAAATCATAAGTGCCCGGGGTTAAATCACCCCATGGTAGTGCTTTGATAGCCCATTCTTGCAAGATACATAGATAATCACGATAGCACTTTCGGTTCTGGTCGCTTGGATCTTCGACAATTAGGCCTCCGAATAAACCAGCATTATCTTGTACCATAACTTCTACATGGGAGTGGTACAGGTAAGTACCGGGAGGATTTTGGATGGTGAAGCAATAATCAAAATATTCGCCTGGGTATATGTATGGGGAGGGTTCTATTGGAGGTACCCCATCCATATTGTTAGGAACTTCAAGTCCATGCCAGTGCACACTAGTACGAACGGGGAGATTATTAATAACACGTATGATAACCTTATCTCCGGGAAAGACATGAATGGTGGGGCCGGGGGTGGAACCGTTGTATCCCCATGCACGCATATAGATACCATCAACTAATTCTTGTGTGATTTCTTGTGCAACTAATACAAAGTATTTACAACCGTTTTTGTAATAAAAAGGTAAGTCTTTGATGCCAGGGGTTATTACCATGCTTATGGCTCCTTGTAGTTTTCACTTAATATTTATATATTCAAGATTTTTCCTACCTATACGTTCTTTTAAAGGTGGGCATTTTTGTTAACTAGTTTACAGAGTATAATTCCATGGTTATTACATATTAACAGTATTAATAAAAATCAGGGAGGAAAATAATTAATGAATCAAATTCATAATTTTAATGACTTTCTTACGGAACTCTACCAAGCGGGTATGAGCGTTGGCGGTGAGAATAATGAAGGAGTATTCTCGTTATGTGATTATTTTGGAGACGAGATATGCTGGCACACGGAAAAAGAAGAGACGGATCCATGGGAATGGAGAATGCGTGTCTTGAATGAGAAAAATGATATCGCATATGGAAAGTTCTTTTTCAAAAAGAGTGGCTATGTTACAAAGGAGTGGTTTCCTTACTTCTATGCAATAAGGCGAGGACGTATGACATTAGAAGCTGAATATGAAGCTGGTACTATTAGTCGATTTGCAAAACAAATCTATCTGCTGTTAGAACAATACAAAGAATTACCTATGCATCTAATAAAGCAATATGGTGGTTTTACCAAAGAAGATAAATCAAAGCTTGATCGTGCAATAACAGAGTTGCAGATGCGATTCTTTATTACAATGTCAGGACGTGCTAGGAAAGTGTCTAATGCAGGAGAAGAATATGGTTGGTCATCAACAGTATTTTGTTTAGTAGAGGATTTTTGGGGAGAAGAGGTAATAGAGGAAGCGGAAGAAATTGTTCCAGAGCAAGCATATAAAAAGATACAGGAACAAATCTATAGATTGAATCCAAATGCAACAGAGAAAAAAGTAAAGAAGTTTATTGAAGGCTATTAATCAAAAAACTTATAAAATCTTTATAATTAGCCCTTATACTTTTGTTATCACAAGAGGAAAGGGAATTATTATGAAAAACATATTAGAAACACAAAATCTATGTAAGAATTACAAAAAGCAAAAAGCAAATCACAACATATCAATTTCTGTACCGGAGAATTCGGTTTATGGACTACTTGGTCCAAATGGGGCGGGAAAGTCCACCCTGCTGAAAATGCTAACAGGCATGATTACTCCTACTTCAGGGGAAATTATATTTGATGGTAAGTCATGGAGTCGCAATGATTTGCTGTCCATAGGTGCGCTTATTGAATCACCGCCACTTTATGAAAACTTGACAGCTAGGGAGAATTTGAAGGTACGTACTCTGCTTTATGGTTTGCCTGATAGCCGTATCGATGAGGTGTTAGAATGTGTAGCTTTAACAAACACGGGGAAAAAGCGTGCAGGGCATTTTTCCATGGGAATGAAACAACGACTGGGCATAGCTATGGCACTACTTAACCACCCAAAGCTGCTTATCTTAGATGAACCTACTAATGGGCTTGACCCAATCGGAATCGGAGATTTGCGTGAGCTAATCAGAGCATTTCCACAGCAGGGAATTACGGTGATTCTTTCTAGTCACATTTTATCCGAAGTTGAGCAAATCGCTGATCATATTGGAATTATAGCAAATGGTGAACTATGGCATCAGGACAAAATTGACTCTACAGATGACCTTGAAGCACTATTTATGGAGGTTGTACGAAAGGCAGGTGATTTTAATGCTTAACTTTCTACAATCTGAATGGCTCAAAGAAAAGCATAGCTTTAACAAGGTGGTTCTGTGGCTGGCTCCGATGCTTACAGTTTTGCTTGCTTTTTTGCTAATGGAAGGAGATTACCTGCAGGCTGGTGCTTATAATTGGTGGTATACAATGCTTTTGCCTGGTTGCTTTACCATATTTTCAGCGTTTACAGTGGCAAGAGAACAAAAAAAGAACAGGCACGGTTTATTAGGTGTGGCTGTAGATAAGAAGAAATTGTGGCTTGCGCAGATTATACTATGTACCTTATTCTTATTAACAACCTGTCTTGTCTTTTTTGTCGGAATTACCCTAGGAGGTCTGCTGTTAGGGCAAACAATTGGCGTAGGAGCAAGCTTTTTGGCAAGCATTTTACTATTCGTCACCTTTGCTTGGCAAATTCCACTATGGATGTTTGTGTCAGAAAAAATTGGTACATTTTCAACTGTTTTAATTAGCTTACTCTGCAATTTTGGCGTTGCGGTCATCTGTGCCGTAGAAAGTTTTTGGTGGATTCCATTCTCTATTCCCGCAAGGCTCATGTGTCCTACCATAGGTGTATTGCCTAATGGGCTTAGAGTAGAGGTTGGTAGTAGCATGGAAGACCCTGCTGTTATCCTACCAGGTGTATTGATTGCTATCATGCTTTTTATCCTACTAACCATTGCTACCTCATGCTGGTTTCAGAAACGTGAGGTGTGAGCATGAAGCAATTTATAAGAGCTATAAAATCTGACATCTACAAGATGGTACATTCCCAAGTGCTACTCATACATCTTTTGGTGCCACTCTTTGGTATGGCAGTATTCCTTGCTTATTACACCATTTCTCCTTGGGGGGAATCGCAAAAGGTGACTGCATATCTGCAAGTACTGGCAATGGCATTTCCAATGTTAATAGGAATTGTAACCGTCATGGTATCAGAGCAGGAGTCACAAGCTGCGTCATGTCAGATGATGTTGTCTACTCCGAGCAAAAGATATATTCCCCACTTTGCAAAACTTATAGTTATTTTTTTATTTGGATTTTTGTCTTCTATAATAGCTGTTTTTGGCTTTGGAATCGTGTTCTGGTTGATGGGGAATGTAGTTTTTCCTCTTTCACTATATATCAAGTTGGCAATATTATTGTTTTTCGGGAACCTAACTCTATATATTCTTCAATATATTGTAAGCTTTGCATTTGGAAAGGGAACAGGTCTTGGCTTGGGTATTGTAGGCAGTTTGCTATCGGCACTTCTTATGACAGGGCTTGGCGATAGAGTATGGACATTCTTGCCTTGGAGCATTGCCATACGTTTTTGTAGTATGTTTGTGGAGAGTAAGGTTACAAATGTTTCTTTCGTAAGTTTGCCGGGGGTAACTGAAGGCATGATGTTTATAGTGCTGACAAGTGTTATAATGCTTTTTATACTTGTATTTTGGAGCACAAGATGGGCTGGAAGAATAAATAAAGATAATTAGATAAAATCAGAAAAATCAGATAGAAATGGAGGGGATTGAATGGCTCATATATTAGTAATCGATGATGAAAATGACATCTGCAAGTTAATTGAACGGGCACTTACAAAAGACGGATATACCGTTACCACGAAAAACAGTGCTATTAATTTGACAGCGCAGGATTTTAAGGTTTATGACCTTATTTTATTGGATGTAATGATGCCAGAGGTGGATGGATTTTCTCTATGTCGAAGTATTCGAGGGGATGTGGACTGTCCAATACTCTTCTTGACCGCCAAAACCATGGAACAGGATATGATAGACGGCTTTTCCATTGGTGCTGACGATTATATTAAAAAGCCATTCAGCCTCTTAGAATTACGAGCAAGGGTGGCAGCACATCTACGCAGAGAACATAGAGAACATCATCAATCGCTAACACAGGGAATATACCGATTTGACTTATCTGCAAAGGAAATTACAGTAGAGGTGGCAACAGGAACATCAGAGAAAATACTTCTGACAAAGAGTGAGTATGCCATATGCGAAATGTTGGTGCGTAATAAGGGGCAAGTCTTTTCGCTGGAACATATTTTAGAGACAGTGTTCGGGTTTGATACAGAAAGTGATATTGCGGCCATTCGCGTTCATATTAAAAATATTCGTAATAAATTTTCAAAATATGCGGAAAATCCAATTGAAACAGTTTGGGGAGTGGGGTACAAATGGAGATGAAGAGCAAGAAATCTAGAAGTTTATATACGCTGTTTTTGCGCCATCTAGCAGTTTTTATTATCCTCACAATTTTGCTTATCGCCGCAATTGTACTTAGCTTTTATTATGGGATGACAAGTGGTGCAATTCTACCCGCAAATTATGCAGAGCAAGCTATCGAGCAAGCTAAAGAACAGATTAAAAACAGTCAACCCTTTGATGAAAGAGTCATTCCATATCCGTGTACCTTTGCTTTATTTGACAACAATGATAACTTAGTAAGCGGCAATATGACGAATAAAGAGATTGTAAAAGCAAAAGAAGTCCTCCATAACAATACAAAGGCACCTATCAGTCGATATCTGCTGATTCATCGTGAGGATGGCTACTGTATTATACAATACGATCTGCAAGCACACTTTGCATCTCCTACTTTACACAAGGTGTTTCCAATGCCTGAACTACTAGCAATACTGTTTTTTTTAGTTGGTTTTCTTTTGATAGCATGTGTCATAGCCTCACGATTCGGTAAAAAGTTGAACGCTGAGCTATCCCCGTTGATTACCGCAACGGATGCCATTAGACAGCAAGAGCTAGATTTTGAAGTTTCTCCAACGCACATCCAAGAGTTTAATACAGTTTTGAATTCTATAGATGAAATGAAAATTGCACTTGGGAATTCTCTTAAGCAACAATGGAACGCTGAGCAAAATCGAAAAACACAAATTTCTGCTCTTGCCCATGATATTAAAACGCCCTTGACAATAGTCAAGGGCAATACAGAGCTTCTACTGGAAGCTGAATTATCAGAGGCGGATAAGGAATTGCTTGAGTATATCGATGCAAGCTCCGATAAAATTGAACAGTATCTTGCACTACTGATGTCAGCTGCAAAGGCAGAAAGTTCTGTGAATTTTAACCCTAAATCGTTTTCAGTAGACGAGTTTATCTCGGAAATCAAGTTAGAAGCAACAGCTCTTTGTCTCCCAAAGAATATCACACTGACCACAGATATAAGGGATTTGCTGGAAACGTTTTATGGGGACAAAGTACTCTTAGTCAGTGCACTTTCCAATATCCTAGCCAATGCCATAGAGTATTCGCCTCCTCACGGTAATGTTGCGATTAGCATTAGCGGGAAGGAAGATATGCTTACATTTACTATAACCGATAGTGGCAAAGGCTTTTCTTTCGCAAGCCTCAAAAATGCTACTCAGCAGTTTTATACTGAAAAGGAGGAGCGTTCTGGCAAGCATTATGGCATGGGCCTTTTCATTGCTGAATCAGTTGCCAAAAAGCATTATGGTCAACTGATAATTGCAAACAAAGTAGAAGGTTGTGGGGCGGTCGTAACATTAATCGTAAAAAATGCACACTAAGTAACAGTAATACTACCAATGCAGTCTCCTTTTTAATTCTTCTTTAGCGTCCTTCGTTGAGAAGAAGAATAGCCCAAACAACGTAAGTAAACCATATAAGCAACAGCTAAGAGCAGGCCATCCTACTGAGATAATCGATGAGAAATACAGTAGTAATGGTATAAATGCTAGGATACTTGTTCCAAGTACATAAATCGAGTATCCAAACAGACGCTCTTTGTTGCCGAATATACAACAAGTCGATAAAATATTCAAGGCAAGAAGCCCGAAGGGTAACACATAATCAAGCGCCCAATGATAACTATTACCTAATAAAGCAATTGCTATAATAAACACTATGGTACTTAACCCAATCTGATACACCTTGTGAAAGAATTTAGAAGGTGTGGTGAAGGCATGAACAACAATTGCGCCTAATATACATGAAAACACAACATAGAGAGACCAAAAATCAAAGCCCTTACCAGCGGCATTCATATATATGAAATTAATCCCGAGGCAACATAGGGAACTAACTAGCATGATAAAATAGAGAATCTTTTGAACTGTTTTCACTGGTTTATGTTGTCGTTTCATCGGTGGATAGAAGAATTCCATATCAGCATGTGAATGTTTATCTTCATCTAATCTATTATTACAAAACAGGCAATTGTTAATAGGAGTACGGTAATGTAATCCGCAAGTCTTACAATATCTCATCTAATCCCTCCCTATAGTTAGTATCGATGGTAACAGGGATTCCTGCATCGGTTAGTATTTTAAGGAAATATTGGATCGTCGTAATATCCTTGAAATCGGAGTTTAGCATAAGGTTAGTATGCCCTTTGATCGAGGCAATTGCCATACAAGTACCACCTAATGCAAATTCCACATCTTCAACATATGGCTCTAAAGAAGCTGGTAACGTAATGTTGCCTAAGTTGGAGATGGAATATGTGTTAATATTCTCGGCACAGTAGAAGTAGCCAATCTGAAATGCAAGATTCTTAATTGGAAGTGGTAGGAATCGAACTAAAGGATTCTTTTCAATACTTACGTTTGAATTGATTCGCCTGTGGAGGTCTTCTTTGGTCAGCTGCTTTGCATATTGTTCTTTCGTGGAAGCAAGCATTTGCTCGAATGTCCAAGGTTCTCTACCATCAAAGGTTGCTTTTATGTAGAGAGAAAAATTACGTAAAGTATTGGACGGAAAGAACTTTCTTAAGTTAACAGGGACAAACATTTTAATTGGTTTACGGCTGGTACGACAACCAAGGCTACAGGTATAGATACTGTAGGCAAAAGCAGCCGTTACGAATTGTCCAATGGTAACGTTATGTGCTTTGGCGGTAGCTAGGAGAGCATCGGTCGGTACCTGGGCACGTATAGCTAAGGAAAAGTTATTAGCAAAGGTCTCGCCTGAAAAGTGGTAAGCAGGTTCTTCGGTAAGACTCTTCTTGTTTGATTTATCATAAGAACCAACGAACATATCCACTTCGCCTGTTACATCATGTGGAGAGTGGCTTCGAATTCTACCGTCGTGTTCTAAAGCATGGCCTTGTAATTCATAATACATATATACAATGGATTTGAGAAATTCCATAGCTCCTGTTCCATCGGTTAGCGAGTGGAATGTCTCTAAAGTAACCTTATTTCCAAAGTAGTAAACTTTGAATAGGTAACCATTGTTCTTTTGCCAGGAAAAGAATTTACATAGGACAGCTGGCTCTTGTTCAACATGGAATGGTTTATTATTCGCAGATAGATAATACCAAAACAAACCGCTTTTTAATTCTACTGCAAATGTCTCAAATCTTGGTAGAACCTGATTAACAGCTTCTTCTAGCACATCTTTTTTTATTTCCTCTTTCAGATAAAAGGAGAGGCGGAATACACTGCTTCTACTGTCCTTTGATACGGCGGGAAATATCTTACCTGCATTATCTACAGGATACCAATATTGATTCCGTTTCATAATTGCATCATGCTCCTTTCTAAAATTCATTGATTAATGTACTTGTGTATGATTAGTTTTCAATGCAAAACTGTTCGTTTTTAATATTATATCATCTAGTTTTCAAAACTATTATAAAACGTAAGATTTAATTTTACAAGTTTTACAGTTATACAAGTTATAATAAGCTGTATGCACATAAGTGTTTTGCATTCACCTCATTATAGATTCGATAAGAATTAATTTTAGGTGTTTTAAAATCAAGTAAAGGTACAGTTTCAAGTTCACCTGTTAAGATATATGGTTTTACAAGGCTTTCTGGTAAGAAGCTATAACCGATTCCATCAAGTAAGAACTGAACTAATTTAGTACTATTATCAATTTCAAAATGAAATTGATAGAAAGTAGGAAATAGTTCCCGAATGAATAAACCGACTTCCTGAAGTGCAAAGTTGCAGAATAGGTATGGAATCTCAGTAAGCTCATCCTTGAGTATACCATGGTGATATCGATTGGTATTTGGTGAAGTGACTAAGACAAGAGAGTCAGTTGCAAACACATCGCTCTTGTAGCCATTCTTAACAAGTGGAAGATAGGAGTATACAACATCAAGAAGTCCATCTTGTAGCATCTGTAGTAACGAAATAGAGTGACCTACTGTCACAGTTAATGCACAATCTTGTCTTGAAGTAAGTAAATGTTTAATGGTATCTACAAGGTGACATTCATAGATGGTATTCGTTGTTCCAATTCTGAGACTATATTCGTATTGTTTTATGGAATTCATCTCTTTAATGGAAGTTTCCTCTAAGTCAATCATACGTTTTGCATAGGTAAGAAAAAGACTACCCTCTGCTGTTAGTACAACGGTTTTGTTGTCTCTATGGAATAATTTTTTCCCTAATTGGCGTTCTAATTCTGCGATACGGTTAGTAACAGTGGATTGAGCAACAAAAAGTTGATCCGCCGCTTGTGTGAAGTTTTTTATATCTGCTAGTATTAAGAAAGTACGTAGATTTTGTGTATCCATAGGATTCCTCCTTTTGCTTAGGTTTTAAACTATAGTGATTTATATTTCGAATTACTAATATTAGATTAATTCATTATACAAATAATACCATTCGGCGTATACTTTGGTCAAGAGGGTTGGTTTGAGGAAAAAACTCGATTATACGGCTTTATGCCAATGAAGGAAGGAATGGAACTATGCTTACTGCATTGACAAGAATAGGGTAATACATTACAATTACCAAAAAACAGAAGTGTTACTTGTTACGAGAGGATGGAGGAAGATGAAGTTACTTTTGGTGGAGGATGACTTGAATCTATGTGATGCATTAGAGGAGCAGTTAAAGGCAGCAGGTTATGAGGTTGATGTCTGTCATAATGCCATTAATGCGAGGTATTATCTAAGTGCAACGTCACATGATATGGTATTATTAGACCGAATGTTGCCTGGTAAGGATGGTATAACTTTTTTATCAGAGATTCGTAAGAAGAATATTATGGTTCCTGTTATATTAATAACAGCAATGAATGGAATCTATGACAGAGTAGATGGACTAGATGCAGGGGCGGATGACTATCTTGTGAAACCCTTTGCTATGGAAGAATTGTTTGCTAGAATTCGCGCATTAGCAAGGAGACCGAGGCAAATAGAGGCAGAAAATTGTTTGAAATTTGGAGATCTTACATATAACATAGACCGAAAGATTGTTAATAAAGGGGAAGAGAACTATATATTATCAAAGAAAGAAAGCTCATTACTAGAATTTTTCATGCGTAATTCGGGTCAAGTAGTAACGAGGGAGCAAATTCTTGATCGTGTATGGGGCGTAGATGGAACTGTGGAAGATGGTAACATCGATAATTATATTCATTTTCTAAGAAAACGATTAAAGGGTATTGAGAGCAACGTATGGATTAAGACGGTATATGGAATCGGGTATCGACTAGAAGAGGGGGCCTTAAGTGAGACCAACAAAAGGTAGATATCAAAGAAGTAGTCATAAAAATCATATGGAAGAAAGAAATAGTGTACAGAAAGCGAAAAATCGACTTGTCTTGTTATACAGTGTAAGTATGGGGGTGATTCTTTCTGGTGCACTTTTAACAGTGTTTTTTATGAATGTGCATGAGCAGAAACAGAATAAAAGCAGACTATTTCAAGGTACAGCAACATCTGTGTATATGAAATTATCTTCGGATACGACTATTTCTAATACTTGGATTACAGAGATGGAAAGTTCAAATGAGATGATTCTGCATATTGTAGATGCAGGAAAACCATTATTACAATGGGGAAGTTGGGTATCAGAGGAAGAAAGAGAGCAAGAGGTTACTAAGGTTGAGAGTCTGGCCAGAGAAGACAATCTATTATTAAATGTAAAACCAATTTCACAAAAAGAAGGCTTTTATCGTCACTATAAATTAAAGAATGAACAGGGGCATGAATACTATGCGGTTGCCTTCGTAATACCATTTGAAAAACAGTATAGAAGTGCCATAATGATTCAATATTTTACGAAAGAAAACCAAGCATTTGATCAATTGAAAAAGGTTTTCTTACTGATTGAGATACTAGGTATTCTATGCATGGTAATCTTAAATCTAATCTATGTAAGGTTTATTATGAAGCCTGTTGAAGAGAGCAAGCGACTTCAAACGGAATTCATAGCAGCAGCGTCCCATGAATTAAAGGCTCCACTGACGGTAATACGAACCAGTGCCAGTGCAATTAAAGTGGTTCCAGAAAAATCAGATCACTACATTGCAACCATTGGTGAGGAGTGTAATAGAATGTCAAGTTTGGTGGATGATTTGTTAATTCTATCTTCTACAGAGACTAACACATGGAGAATGGTAATGGAGAAAGTGGAATTGGATACGATATTACTAGATATCTATGAGGATTTTCTACCCATATGTAAAGATTCTAATATGGAGCTTACGATATCCTTGCCAGAAACACTATTACCTCCTATCAATGCAGATGCTAAGAGGTTAAAACAAATAATAGTGATTTTACTGAATAATGCGATTCAATATTCTAAGAGTGTAAAACCAATTTTATTAAATGCGTACAAAAGTAAACATTATGTTTACATACAAGTGATTGATTATGGAATTGGAATTCCGGATGAGGAGAAAATAGCGGTTTTTGAAAAATTTTATCAAATGGATTCTTCGCACAATGATCGAAAACATTACGGGTTGGGGCTAAGCATTGCGAAGGAACTTGTTAAGATGCATCACGGTATTTTGTTATTAGAGGATACGGAGGGCGGAGGTTGTACATTTACAATCAAGCTGGCAAAGATTATAGAAAGCTAGGATATACCACAGATTTGTCACAATATTTTAAGAATCTTAGAGAATTTTTAGAGGATTTCTTGTTATTCTATGTTTGTCTTGTAACGGTAACACCATTGTATTATGACAAGGCATATTGAAAACAAGGAGGATTGTAGGAGTTATGAGGAAGAAGAAAATATCTGATAGCAAAAGAACTAGATTACTAGCATTATTTCTATGCGTTATTCTAATCAGCTCGTTATTAACCGGTTGTAAATCAGGGGGAGATAAGGAGACTTCTAGTGTTCCAATGGGAAGATATATGGAACAAGAATTAGAATTACCAGAAGAGTATCAAGAATCAATGATTATCTCGATACTGTCAAATGCTGATAATGAACTTGAAGTATACTTGGCTACTGATACGGATACGAAAGCATTGATTTATGATGGTGAGAACTGGACTGAGAAAACAGTAAGTTGGCTTACCAGTATTGATCAAAATAAGTGTATGATTGATAAGGTTATTCTAGGTAAGGATAAGCAATATTATACGCTCGTATCGGATTTCTCTAGTGGAGAGATCCAATACGGGATCTTTAAAGCTGATGGAGAAGTAGCAAATAAGATAGAAATCCCATGGCTAGTGACAAAAGCAGAGTATTATACGGGGGAGATGATCTATCCATATGTAGAGGATTTACAGGTGTTAGAAGATGGCACATTGATTATAGTACCAAGCATGTACGGGGAGAGCATTAAAGCATTTGATCCTTCTACAGGAGATATACTACAAGAGTATTCTATAACTACACCTACACCAGTAGCTTCTAGTAGTCAAGATCTAATAGGGTATAGCACGGAACAACAGAAGTTACTTCTAATTGATAAGAATGGACGAGAAACAGCAAGTTATGATTATGATGCAGTACTCGAAAATTCCTTGATCCAGGAAGTAGATGGCAATATCTATAGTTTGAATTCGGCAGGGGTTTCAGTATTACAAAAAGATGGATCACTTTGGCAAACGATTGTCGAAGGAGGTCTTACTACATTGTCTGACCAAACAATGGTATTTCAGAACTTAGCAGTTATGGAAAAAGAAAAGACTGCGTATGCTGTTTTAGCCTATGATAGTCAACATAATATTAAGCTATTTTACTACTATTTTGATGAAAGCGTTGCATCGGTGCCATCTACACAGATGAATGTATATTCGTTGTATCTGAATCCAACCATCAGGCAAGCAATTATTAAGTACCAATCAGAACATCCGGATATACTGATTAATTATACATATGCTATTGAGAACGGAGAAGCTAGTAATGCAAACTTATCGGATACAATTCGTGCATTAAACACAGAATTGTTGGCAGGTAATGGTGCAGATATTCTGGTATTAGATGGTTTGCCAAGAGACTCCTATGTAGAAAAGGGGGTACTTGAAGACATTAGTGACATCATCAAGCCGCTTGTTGAAGATGGAACATTGAATAAAAACATTATGCAAAACTATCTATCAGATAGTAGTTGTTACTATGTTCCGTTGCGCTTCCAAGTGCCATTAGCCTACGGTAATAAAGAGGTAGTTGAGGCAATGCCTTCTCTAGATGATATGATTGAACTATTAGAAAGTAAAGATGTTACAGGTCTATTCAATAACATAGGAGCAGAGAACTTTGCAAACCTTTTCTGGGCATTGTATAGTAAAGAATTAGTTACAGCTGAGAAAACAATTAATGAAGAAATCCTTGGTAAATATCTCGATATGTTACAATCACTTATGGAGAAAATGGGAGAAGAGAATATATACGATATTGGAACAACAGATTTAGAAGTGGATAATGCTATTGAGTTAGACCGTGGATTTGCAATATATTCTGGAAATAAAAATGAAACTATTGTTACACAATTACTATCATTGTCAGATTGTCAAGTTCCTCTAGCGGCAGCTAAGGAAGAGGGAATGTATTATGATACATTCGATAATCAGTACATTGAAAGTGGTTTGGTAGGGATTAATAAAACAAGTAATAATAAAGAATTAGCAAAGGAATTCTTAGCATACCTATTAGGTGAGAAAGTACAATCATCTACGGCATTTGATGGTTTTCCTGTAAATGTAAATGCGTTAGATGGAGTTATGAATGAAGTGGATTCGCTTCTTGGTATAACAATCGGTATAAATGATGTAGTTAAGCACATTGAAGCTCCGACTGAGGAACAAGTAGTAGAACTATATGATAAAATGAAAGAATTAGATAGCCCGGTATCATATGATAGTATGTTATCTTCGTTAGTAATTGATTCGGTTAAGGATTTCCTCGAAGACAAGGTTAGCAAAGAAGAAGCAGTTCAGAATATTATGAATGTAGCCAAGGGATATTTGGCGGAATAAAAATTAGATCCAAGTCTTAGGACTTGGGTCTTTTTTAGTGTTTGTATAAAAATAAGTCTATGACAGCCAATGTTTTTAGATAATGCCGGACACATAAATTTCAAGAATCTTATACTTTCTTAAAGATTATTTAGAGATTTCCGTGATATTCTTTTTATATCTTATAAGTAGTTAGGTGGTAAGAATAAAGATGGGAATGAGCAAGTATTTTAGAACAAAACGTGCAAGGAAAGAAACGATTCTTGGTTTGGGCTTTTTGCTTCCTAGTTTTCTAGGAGTTTCAATATTCGTACTAATTCCGTTTATTGACGCGGTTAGACGATCATTTAGTGAAACAATGACAAGGAGATTTGTTGGATTAGAGAACTACAGATTAGTATTTGCTAATGAAGCCTTTAAATTAGCAGCAAAGAATACAGGGAAGTTTCTATTAATATGTATTCCGCTGCTATTACTCTTGTCATTGTTCTTCTCTGTTCTTTTGTTTTCAATAGGGAAATTACAAAACGTTATTAAAACCACTTTCTTAATACCAATGGTAATTCCGGCAGCATCCATTGTATTACTGTGGAGAGTATTCTTTGATGAATATGGAATGTTGAATAAGATTATTGTGCATCTTGGTGGCAATGGAACAGATTGGATGAATTCGAGTAAAGCGTTCTATATCCTGGTTTTCACATACATATGGAAGAATATTGGATATGACATTATTCTATGGATTGCTGGATTGAATGGAATTTCAGAAAGTGTTTATGAAGCAGCTTCCGTTGATGGAGCTGGTACGGTTACTAAATTCATATATATTACGCTTCCAAATCTTATGTCCACCTTATTCATTGTCACGGTTCTATCTTTGATTAACAGTTTTAAGGTATTCAGAGAGGCGTATCTTATCGCAGGGGATTACCCCCATGAGAGTATCTACATGTTGCAACATGTATTCAATAACTGGTTTACGAACTTAGATATTCAAAAGATGTGTGCAGGAGCAGTCCTTGTAGCAATCACGTTACTGACAGTCATTATAGGTATTCAGAAGCTAACAAGGAGCGATAAGGAAGAACTGCTGTAATAAATTGTTAAGGAGGAAACACGTTGAGGGAAAGAAAGTCAACAAATCATAATAAACATATCTTCGCATACATCATTTTAATCCTGTCATGTTTACTCATATGGATTCCAATTTATATGGTGTTGAGTGGGTGTTTTATGAGAGGAGAGGAACTTACCGATTATATTGGCGTTGTGTTAGACCAGGGTAAAGGTTATGTCTCATGGCCGTTAGTGCCGTTATATCCAACGCTTAAATCATTCGTAGAGTTGTTGTTTGATGCGCCGCAATTCTTCGTGATGTTTTGGAATTCTTGTAAGCAAGTTGTACCTGCAGTACTTGGACAGTTTTTAATTGCAGTACCTGCGGCATGGAGTTTTGCAAGATATCGTTTTCCATGTAAAAGTATCTTGTTTTACATATATATTGTGTTAATGATCTTACCGTTTCAGGTAACGATTGTTTCTAGTTATTTGGTACTCAACAAATTACATTTGTTAGATACTCACCTGGCAATTATACTGCCCGCAATATTCTCAACATTTCCTGTATTTATAATGACCAAGTTTTTTAAAGGAATACCAGAGGAGATGTTAGAAGCAGCAAGGTTAGATGGCGCGGGAGAGGGATATATATTCTTTCGCATTGGTATTCCACTAGGGAACGCTGGAATTATTTCTGCTTTGATTCTTTCCTTTATTGAATTATGGAACAGTATTGAGCAGCCATTGACCTTCCTACGTGATAAATCGTATTGGCCGCTATCCTTATATCTACCACAGATATCAGCAGATAACTTAGGAGTATCATTTATCGCATCATTAATTATGATGTTGCCAGCAGTACTGATATTCCTAAAAGGGCAGGAGTATCTAGAACAAGGAATTGTTGCGTCTGGAATTAAGCAATGATTAATAAGTATATAGATATGGAACGGAGAGGAATGAATTCTATGAATGAGAAAGAAAAAAATACATGGAGTAATAGATTGCAGAAAAAGGCAGGCAAATGTCTAGCAATATTTATAGTTGCTATGATGGTGTTAACAGTAGTATCTCGTGTTAGTGCTAGTTTAACAGTACCGCTTGTTTCTACTCAAAAGGCAAGAAAAGATTCGCTGAATTATAAGATCAAAGGAGATGGTAAAATTGATTCTGCGAATGCCATATATCTAGAGATGCTTAGTAATCTACAGATTGAAGAAGTATATGTGAAGAAAGGGCAGAGTGTGGTGAAAGGAGATCCAATCTTTCGATATAGTTTGGAGCAGTTGAGTGAACTAATTGAAAAAGCTACAGATGAATATGAAGCTAGTAAGAGAGCGTATGAAAAGGCGATTTTGACAGCTTCAGTAGAGACAGAAGATACAGATGGGAGTGAAGAGCAGAAAGCTGTTACGCGTGCCAAGGAAGATTATAGGAGGGCACAGGAGGACTATAACGAAGCAAAGGTAGTCTATAAGGAAAAGTTAAAAGAGATTAAGGATAAGTTAAGTGATACACAAAGGGAAGAATATGATAAAGCCGGGGAAGAATATGATACAGCAAAAGAGTCTTATGATGATACAAAAGCTAAGTATACGAAACAGTTAGCAGAAGCCAATGAAGCATATGCCACCGCAGGTGAAACAAGTAATAAAGAGATTCAGAATGCCAAGGACGAACTTGCAGATGCTCAGAGCGAACTAGATGACGTTTGCTTTAAGAAAACAACGTTAATCAAATATATGAATACATTAGAACAACACGCGAAGAATCAAAAGTATGCTGAGATGTATACAGATTTAGAGAATATCTATAATACATATTTCGGTAAGAATGAGTATACTGAGATTAAAAGTAAAATCAGTGAGGCGCAAGACGCTGTTGACGATGCGGAAAATAATCTAAAGGTTGTCAAAGAAAAATGGAAATTGACTATGGAAGAAGAGGACCGTGAACTTGCTAAGATAGATCCAAGTGATCCAAGTTATGAATCTGCATTAAACAAATACAAACTTCAGCAATTAGAAGGGGAGAACGCTATAAGAGAAGCCACAGAGGCAGTAGATCGTGCCAAAAAACAAGTTAGTAGCGTATCACTTAAATATACAGAAATCTCAGATGCAGCAATAGCTTACTTTAATTATCTAGCAGCGAATCCATCAGGAAGTGATGTTACTTTGTATAAGAATTACTATACAGCCATATTAGATTCGTCTGTAGTTGATGAATCAGCGTATAAAGCAAAGAATAAAGCAGTGGAGAAAGCAAAAGCAGCGTTGGAGGAAACAACGAAAGAGCAAGCAAAACTAGTTGCTAAGGCACAAACTGCAGTGAATGATGTTACAGCTGAGAAGAGGAAAGAAGAAAAGAAGGCGAAAGACTTACTAGCGAAGAAGGCAAAGGCAGTAGATGATTTATTAGATAAGGTATATGAAGATAAAGATGGAATACGAGCTGCAAGAGAAAGCTTAGAGGCGAAGGAAGACGTTGTTGAGACTGCAAACCGAGCGGTGGAGGATGCTGAGGATAAATTATCGGATTTTGAAAAGAGTAATTTAATAAAGAATGAAAATGAGCAAATTAATGCAAAGATAGCAGAGCTAGATCTGGAGCAACTAGAAGATGAAATGGAAGAAAAAGCAGAGATTCTTGAAAAATTGAACCGAGTTCTTAAGGTGGAAGGAGAAGTCTTAGCCGACATTGATGGAGTGATTACCTCTCTTGATATAGAACCAAAGACGACAATTACAGGAAGTGAGAAAGTTGCTATCACACCAAGTAATTCCGTATTCATTGGTAGTTTCGAAAAGGAATATATGGAATATGTACAGACGGGTGACAAGATTAGTTGTCAACTTACAGGATATAAGAAAGCGGTAGAAGGAGAAATAATTGACATCGCTTATAATAGCGAAGGAGATCGCTACAATGTAACGGTAAAACTTCCAGATGAGGAATTCGCACCTGGGATAACGGGTCAATTTACAATAGAAAAATCATCTGAGAAATATGAGAATTGTATCCCATTAACTGCACTCAGAAACGATAATTCAGGTGACTATGTACTTGTCATGAGGGAAACAAGTACAATACTTGGGAAGGAATTCAAGGCTTATCGTGTAAATGTTATTGTTGATAAGAAAGATTTCCAGACAGCTGTTATTAATGATGTGTTAGGTTACGATGAGGAAGTTATTATAGGAAGCAATCGTAATGTTATGGAGGGCGATCGTGTTCGTAAAGGAACCTATGAGTAGAGAGCGTATGTGGAAGATTAAAAACGTAGTCTTAATTCTTCTTGCAGTTGCTTGCTACATCATCGGAGTTATGAAATATTATGAACTACGGGAGAATTATCAGAGCGTAAGTGTGCAGTTGCAAGGGGAGCCGGCGACGAAGGAACAGGTAAGGACACTCTTAGAGGAAGAAAAAGAGAAGTATGGAATGGAAGAAGCGAAGGACGAAGGGCAGGAGAAGCAACAGGAGGAACAAGTAGGCAGGCTGTATAGCGTGAAGAAAGTACCTGAAATTACCGCATATGAAAAGGAAGAGCATATGAAGGTTAGCAATATGAAGTTCGGTAAAGACAAGAATGTAGTGAAGTACCTTGTTTATGGAGGAATGAATCAGATACTACCAGTACAGATCTATAGCGGTAATTATGTATATGAAAACGATTATGAGGGGTGTATGTTAGATAGAGATACTGCATATGCATTGTTCGGAAGTTTAGATATAATTGGTCAGCAGGTAGTGATTGATGAGAAGATAATTAATAAGAATACTGAAAGTGATAGTGGTAGTTCACAAGGGGACGAAGTGACTACGATTAAACAGCGAGAATATTATGTACGAGGAATTCTTGATACAAATCATCCGATTGTTATGGTACAGTCAAGAGATGATAAGACGGAGTTTCATTACCTACAATTTGATTATGGAAATAGTTCAAGAGGAAGAGAATACGTGGAGCAATTAATGATGGTTTATCCACTAGGTTCCTCAGCGGCAATCGTTGATCAGAATTTGATTGTGAGGTTACTTGGGAATGTGTTATTCCTTCCTTGGTTAGTTGCAGGTATCGTTATTATCTGGAAGACAGTTCATCTGCTTACAGAATATTTCAAACTACAGGAATTCCTAAAAAAATCGCCACAGTTTTTTGTTAAATTGATTATTCCTTCTATACTAGCAGTAATAGGTATCGTAGTTACTGCTAAACGATTTGCCTTTTTCCCTTTACAATATATACCTACAAAATGGTCTGATTTTAATAGTGTTAATCGGACTATAAACCAGATACGTGAACATATAAATGAATTTAATTATATGACACCTACGATTCGTGAGGTTTTACTCAAAGAGAACATAGCTATACTGTTCATAGCTGTGGTAAGCATGATAGTTTTTATATGGGTAGTAATAGAAAGAATTCGTGCTATTTATCACTAACGAATGGGAGCCTTTGTTTGGTAGATGAATAATCTATAGAGCAAAGGCTCTTTTTGCGTTGTTGACATAGAATAATGAAAGTATTATATTAATAAGTAAGTTAAGACTTTTTGATACCTAGTTGGGAAAAATAAATGGAGAATTCATCTAGATATTAATGAAAGAATAATATAAGTTAAGGAGGATAACGTTGTTATGTCTGAAGAGAATCAAGAGATTATTGATAAATACACAAAAGTATGTATATGTAAAGCAATTAATAAAAGTAATATGAAAAAGGCAATTAAAGATGGTGCAGATACTTTGGAAAAAGTTCAGAAGTTAACTTCAGCAGGAAGTGGAAGTTGTAAAGGAAGACGATGCACACCTAAGATATTGCAATTATTGGAGGAGTGTAAGCAGGATTAAACACCTACTTTATCGATTTTGGTGTTATTGTGTACTATTATAAATAAAAAATTGAAAAATAGTAACAATTGCTATTGACAATACTACAATCATGTGTTAAACTAGGTTTAAGTATTTTAAATGTTTTATTGATTTCACATATTTTTGCAAGTCATTATACACTTAATGATTTGCAAAAGTATGTGATTTTTTTATTAGTATCTTTACTTGAGTAATCATGTAAGTAACCTCAACGTTTAAAGTAAAATATATAATTAAGGAGGTATCTTTCATGAATAAAGGTACAGTAAAATGGTTTAACGAACAAAAAGGATTTGGATTTATCACTAACGAAAGCAATGGAGAAGATGTATTCGTACATTTCTCAGGAATTGCATCAAATGGTTTTAAATCATTATCTGATGGACAAAGAGTTAGTTTCGAATTAACTCGTGGAGATCGTGGTATGCAGGCTGTTAATGTAACAGTAGAATAAGTCGAAACCGAATGAGGAGCCTTTGTTTTGTAGATGGATAATCTATGGAGCAAAGGCTCTTTTTTTGAGCTATTTTGTTAGGGATTTTAAGATAATCTTCATGGTTATATTTTTTTAGAGCTACATTACATATACATATACATATACATATACATATACATATAAGCCATCTTCGAAATTTACTTGGAAATATTTGAAGATAATTACCAATAAAGTCTGTTTGTATGGTATCATATAGGTATAACTATTTATAAAGTATGGATATCGAATAGGCAGCCTTAAAACACAGATATGTTACCGATATGTAGAAGAGCTTTGCAATTATCTATATGGATTCGGGGGTCAAAAGCCATTTAGAAAACTTCCCTTCGTCAAATTGCACATTCACAGACTTGACTAATGTGATGGAGAGCATAGTTTTATGAGCAACTGTATGGAGTCGTTGGTACTTAGGCTCGGTATTTTAGAGCCTTACGTACCACTACGAACTTCATCCAAGCGAGAGCGGGTTGCGAATAAACTATGGTTTTCATCACATACAGATATATAAAATGTGAAAATTGGCGAATCAAAATACAAAACGGCCTTTTGACATCCAAATCCTAAATCTATATTGAATTATGAAAGGAGCAAGTATGAAATATGCAATAGTGGTAGTAGATGTACAACAAGCACTAGTGAATGACGGATTATATAATAAAGAGGAATTTATCTCAAATATCCAAGATATGCTTCGCTTTGGACGTGAAAAAGATCTAGAGATTATCTACATACGTCATGATGATGGAGAAGGAAAAGAACTTACTAAAGGGGCTCCAGGTTATGATGTTTTTGAAGGAATTGCACCAGAAGATGGAGAAATCGTATTGGATAAATCATATAATAGCATATTTAAGAAAACAGGTCTTAAAGAATACTTAAAAGAAAAACGTATAACAAACCTAATCATAATGGGACTACAGACAGAATATTGTATAGATGCTACCTTAAAAGCAGGAGTCGAATATGGATATCGTATGATAGTGCCTGAGGGAACAATTACAACCAGGGATAATGGCAAATTTACAGCAAGACAATTAAATGACTTCTTTCATTATACAATATGGAAGGATCGCTTTGCTAAGGTGCTCCCGGTTAATAAAGTAAAAGAATTAATCTAGATTGAAATGTCAACGGCTTTGATAATATGCGCTAAGAACGCGTTAAGATTCTACTAGGGAAATGTTAAGAATACATAAAATGATTGACATCTACATTAATTTGTTGATAGAATGAGTAAGATCAAAAGGGAGTAGCTAACATTGAAAAATGTTTGCGATGTCGTCAATACGATTTTATACTTGATATAGAATCCGGTATCGTGATAAAGTCATAGATCATGTGACTTGAATAGCAAGACTTTTGTTGTAGGGTAAATACAGCAGAGGTGTTGCTTTTTTTGTATAAATTTTCAGAATTTACAAAAAATAATCCAATATTGCTGAATTACTCCGAAATTCATTTATAAAATTCATAATTAGAGTTAGAAAAATGGAGGGATGATATGTTAGAGTATCAAAAGGACAAAGAAGAGATTATTCGCGAGTTTGGAACCTCATGGAAAGGCCATTCAGACGAACAAGCAAAGCAAGCTAGAAAAAAATATGGTTCCAATGAATTAGTTGAGGTAAAGCCAAAAACAGTATTACAGGTTTTCCTTGAACAATTTAAAGACTTCCTAGTTATCATTCTTATTGTATCTGCTATTATTGCAGCATTCCTAGGTGATTTGGAGAGTTCAATTGTTATTGGTGTAGTTATCACAATGAATGCTATACTAGGAACTGTTCAACAAAAAAAAGCAGAGAAGTCATTGAATAGTTTGAAACAGCTAGCAGCACCTATAGCTAAAGTTATTCGTAATGGCGAGACAGTTTTATTACCTTCTAAGGAGGTTGTTGTTGGTGATATCGTAATGCTTGAAGCAGGAGATTATGTCTGTGCGGATGGTAGAATACTTGATAATGCCAGCTTGAAGGTCAATGAAAGTGCTTTGACGGGTGAAAGTATTAGTGTTGAGAAAGAGGATATTACTGTTGAGAAGGAAGTTCCTCTAGGTGATCAAAAGAACATGGTTTTCCAAGGTAGTTACGTTACATACGGACGTGCAACCTTCCTTGTAACACGTGTTGGTATGATGACAGAAGTAGGTAAGATTGCGTGTCTTCTAAACAATGCGACTGAGAAGAAGACACCACTACAGAAGAATCTAGATGATTTCGGGAAGAAACTGTCTATTCTTATATTAATAATTTGTGCCATTGTTTTCGGTATTAGTATATTCCGTGGTGAAGCAGTAGTAGATGCATTTTTATTTGCAGTAGCATTAGCAGTAGCAGCAATTCCTGAAGCTTTAAGTTCAATCGTAACCATTGTATTAGCTTTCGGTACTAGCAAGATGGCAAAAGAACATGCGATTGTTCGTAAGTTACAAGCGGTAGAAGGTCTTGGTAGTGTATCTGTTATCTGTTCTGATAAGACTGGAACACTAACACAAAACAAAATGACGGTAATGAATTATTATGTGAATAATAAAGATTATGATAAAGACGTTCTCGATAATGGACGTTTAGAAGAGAAACTCGATAATAAGTTGATTTTATATAGCGTTCTTTGTAATGATTCAACTAACAAAGGCGGAGTAGAGATTGGTGATCCAACAGAAGTTGCATTATGTAATTTTGCTAAGGCATTCCGTATGGATATTACTAAAACAAGAGAGACATATACTAGAATTGCTGAGATTCCATTTGATTCAGATCGTAAGCTTATGTCAACGGTTAATATGATATCTTCTGAGAAGCGTATGATTACGAAAGGTGCAGTTGATGTATTACTAGATCGCGTTAATTATATTGAATCAGAAGTAGGAGTTGTAAAGATTACTTCAGCTGATAAACAGAGAATACAACTAGCTAACTTGAAATATTCTGAAGATGGATTGCGTGTATTAGCAATCGCGTATAAAACATTAGATAGTGCATCTGTTGGTTTGGAAGATGAGAATGATTTAGTATTCTTAGGATTAATTGCTATGATGGATCCTCCAAGAGAAGAATCACAAGAAGCCGTTCGTAGATGTATCGAAGCAGGCATTAGACCAATTATGATTACTGGTGATCATAAAATAACTGCGGCAGCCATAGCTAAGCAAATTGGTATTCTTACAGAGGGTACAATAGCAGTTGAAGGTAGCGCAATAGATGGATTAGATGATGAAGAATTAAAGGAATTTGTAGAACAGGTATCTGTATATGCAAGAGTTTCACCAGAACATAAGATTCGTATCGTAAAGGCATGGCAAGATAAAGGCAATGTAGTTGCGATGACAGGTGATGGTGTTAATGATGCTCCAGCGCTAAAACAAGCAGATGTTGGTGTAGCGATGGGAATTACAGGTACAGAAGTATCCAAAGATGCTTCTGCAATGGTTCTTACAGACGATAACTTTGCAACAATTGTTAAGGCAGTTGAAAATGGAAGAAATGTATATCTGAATATTAAGAAAGCAATTAAGTTCTTATTATCAGGTAATATGGCAGCTATTTTGGCAGTTGTGTATGCATCTATAATGGCATTACCTGTTCCATTCGCACCTGTTCACTTGTTGTTTATTAACTTATTAACAGATAGTTTACCAGCAATTGCATTAGGACTTGATCCACATACAAGTTTAGTTATGAAAGATAAACCACGTAGAGTTAATGAATCTATATTAACTAAGAATTTCCTGATTGATATATTAGAAGAAGGCTTTGTTATAGGTATTATGACGATGATCGCTTTTTATGTTGGAAATCAAGTGGATGCAGCAACAGCTAGTACAATGGCATTTGCTACGTTATGTTTATCTAGGTTAGCTCATGGATTTAACTGTAAGTCTGACAGAGCGATTTTATTTAGTAAGAGAATCGTTGATAATAAGTTCCTTTGGGGAGCATATGTTCTTGGATTTATATTAATTAATGGTGTTCTCCTTATACCTGGATTATCATCTATATTCCAAGTATCAGCATTAACAGGTACTCAATTCCTTATTATCTATGGATTATCATTAGTAAATATATTCATAATTCAATTAATCAAATGGATTAAGAATTAATCTTTATAAATGTTGTTGGGCGACTACACTCTTAGTAATTATTAGAGTGTAGTCGCTCTTTTTGTACTTTACTATTACTTGTCTAAAGTTTAAAATAAATAATTATGCATGAAATGTATATATATATGAAAGAAAGGGTTCAAATTTCATGAAAAACTCAATTGATACAATACAAAATAATAAAGGAAATAAAGAACAAGATAAAGTAATTGCAGAACAAAATATAGAAATTAATGAGCAAAATTCAGAAATCAGAAAGCAAATCGAGGCTTTAGCTGAGCCAGCTTATCAAACATTTACAAGTAGGCTATTACCAGGGGTATCGAATATACTTGGTGTTAGGCTACCTAATCTTCGTAAAATGGCAAAAGAGATAGCTGGGGGAGGTTGGAGAACATATCTTCATAATGCAAGTGATGAATCCTTTGAAGAAATCATGTTACAGGGGATGGTAATTGGCTATGTTAAGCAGGCTCTATGTGAAGTGATTCCCTATATAGCAAAGTTCGTGAATAAGATAGATAACTGGTCCGTGTGCGATAGTTTTTGTAGTGGGCTGAAGATAACGAAAGGAAATAGAGAAGAAATGTGGGATTTCCTGAAGCCGTATTTTCACAAACAGGGTGAATTTGAAGTTAGGTTTGGAGTTGTCATGTTGGTGAACTATTACCTAGAGGAGAATTATATAGAACCTGTATGTAAGATATTTGATGAGATAGAACATGACGGTTATTATGTTAAGATGGCAGTCGCTTGGGCAATATCCATCTATTATATTCATTTTCCAGAAACAATGGAAGAATATCTAAGGAATAATAAATTAGATGAATTCACATATAAGAAGGCATTGCAGAAGATTTGTGAGTCAAGAGCGGTAGACCCTATAAAGAAAGCGCAGATCAGAGAGCTGAAAAGAGTATCTTTTACAACTAATTAATGTATTGCGAAAAGTAATACAAGAAAGCGAAACTATTAAGATGGGAAGCTATAAGAATAAATATCGATACATGCTCTTGTAGAACAAATCAGATATTCCAAGAAAAGGAGACTATTATATAGGAAAGAAGAAGTTTCGTAAAAAAATATCTTAGACAAAACTAATACTATATCACGAAAAATGATGTATCTTTCCACGGATTCATAAGAAGTTAGGATAACCCAGATAATCTCTCAATAAAGAGAGGATATATGTTTTTGAATTACAATGTATAATAAAGAAGAAATAGTAAACTTTTGGGTATGCATTTGCAGAGACTGGAAGCTAAGTAGAAGAAGCGATTAGTACATCTAAAGTGTAAGCAATTGCTTACCGGATATATAGAGTTAGGAAAAGATGATTGTATAACATAAGTTTGTATAATCTTTTTTTAAAATGTGAAAAAGATGTAAATTTTGAACTTAAAATGAATAATTATATAAGCCTTTAAGTAAGGAACAACTCGGTTTAAAAGACATAATATATCTTATCAAAAAGAAATAATTTGTTATGTGCTTGGAGGGAATTCATTATGAGTGGTGCTCCATATAAATATAGTTCGTTAGAAGGAATAGAAGGTAAGGTAAGCGTATCGGCATATGTGGCCAGACAAAAATGGAGTTATGTATTCGATGCAGATACAGCCCTTATGGAAGGATCCATATTTCCAGAATTAATAAAACCGTATAAGGCGAAAGAGGGAGATCTAAGTGAAGGAGATTAATAGGGAGGAATTGTTTTATAAGATACAATCAGTAAGCTTTGCAATGGAGGATGTTAGACTCTACTTAGATACGCATCCAGATGATATTGCAGCGTATGAGTATTATGACGCGTATAAGAAGATTAGAGCAAAGTCAGTGAATCAGTATAATCGATTTTTTGATCCACTGGATGCTTATAATATAAAAAGAGAAGAGTATTGGTCATGGTATACCAAGCCTTGGCCTTGGGAAGGAGAAATTTAACAATGTGGATATATGAAAGAAGATTACAGTATCCAGTATATATAAGGCACCCCGATAAGAAGTTGGCAGATTATATTGTTGAATGTCTTAATAAGGCACCATATGAAACCAAAGCAAGTTGTCAGTATATCTCACATAGATATTGCTCTCGTTATAGAGAAATCAGTGGGCTACTTACTGATATAGGTACAGAAGTAGCGATAAGTACCGAATAACTTTAAAAAGGCTTAAAAATTTGCATGCAACTGGATAATAATTACAGAGAATAAGATGGAGTAATTGCACTTATAAGGTGTAATACTAAGTGATATAAGTCGTGCTAATAATTGTAAAAACCATGGAAAACCAAGAAATTTTGGCTTGCAAAAATACAGATATGATAGTATCATATTAAATTGTAATGTAATGTATAAGTTAATATTATGTTAACCGTTTGGTGAAAAATAAGGAGGAAGACAATGAAAAAGACAAAATTATCTAAACTTGTAGCTCTTATGCTTGTCGTTGTTATGGCTTTCACAGCATGTAGTACAAAGAATAATGGCAAAAACAATGAGACTCCATCGACTGAAGACACAACAGATGATTCAGCAGCAGCTGATGATACAGCTTCAGATGATGCAGCAACAACATCTACTTTAAAAATCGCAATGGTAACTGACGTAGGTGGTATTAATGATCAATCATTCAACCAAGGTGCTTGGGAAGGACTTCAAAGAGCAAAAGACGAACTTGGTGTTGAAGTTAGCTATCTTGAATCAGCAACAGAAGCTGATTATGTTTCTAACCTTGAAACTTTAGTAGACCAAGGAAATGATTTAATAGTTGCTTGTGGTTTCTTAATGGCTGATTCTATCAAGGAAGCTGCAGAAGCTTATCCAGATCAGAAATTTGCTATCATTGATGACTCTACTAACGCTGATTTACCAAACGTATCTTGCTTAATGTTCAAACAAAATGAAGCTTCATACCTTGTAGGTGTTGTAGCAGCATTAATGTCTGAAACAAATAAAGTTGGTTTTGTACTTGGTATGTCTACTCCAGTAATGAACCAATTTGGTTACGGATATGTAGCAGGTGTACTTGATACAAATCCAGATGCAACAGTTGAATTATACAATGTAAATGCATTTGGCGATGCAGCAGCTGGTAAAGCAGCAGCAGTTCAAATGTTCACAAATGGAGCTGATGTAGTATTCCATGCAGCTGGTGGATCAGGAAATGGTGTTATCGAAGCTGCTAAAGAACAAGGAAAATATGCTATTGGTGTAGACGTTGATCAAGCTCACTTAGCTCCTGAAAATATACTTACTTCAGCTATGAAGAGATGTGATAATGCAATCTATGATTTAGTAGAAAAGATGACAAAAGGTGAAGAAATCCAAGGCGTTCAAACTTATGGTATGGACAACGGTGGTGTAGATATCGCTCCTACTCAGGATTTACTTACAGAAGAAGTTATCGCTAAAGTTCAAGAAGCAAAAGACAAGATTCTTGCAGGAGAAATCGTAGTTCCTGAAACACAAGAAGATTTCGATGCCAAATATGGTGATATCTATACATTAGATTAATAACTAGAATAATAACTTAATTAAGTACAAGTATAAAGTTATTTCTTAATAATATAAGTGAAGCGAGGAGGCAGTCCTATATTCTATTAATGGACACCTCCTTGTTTTGCGGATAAATTCGAGAGGAGCTACTATATTTTTTCTTATGGGTTTTATATTGAAAAAATCAATGCAGATAGAGGAATAAAATAAATAAGAAAGAATATAAATTTTAGTTTCCAAATAAAAAGTGTGGCGTTCAGAAGCGATAAATTGTATAATAATAGTATCAAGTAATCATTTTCAATCTAAAAGTATGGTTATAGGTAAACTAACGTGCTTTTAGTGTAAATAAAACAAAAGAAAAATAAACAAATGTACAAGAAACTTATAGTTATGTTTAGATGGCTAAACAGTTTGATGTTCAGAAAAGGAGCTTAAAGCATGCGAGAAATTAGTATGGAAAGAGTAAACGCAACACGAAACGAAATTCTAAGTATTATTAAAGACAGAACATTAACTCATGAACAAAAAGTTGCGTCTTTAGCAGTAAAGGCAGATTCATTAATGGAAGTGCTTGAACTTCCTGAAGGTCTAGAAGAACGTTTAAACTTAGATCCTGCAGATAAGATTATCTGTGACTTGAATGAAGGTCATGCACCAATGCGCCCAAGATACATTATACCTGATTATGCTAAGTTTATGAAAAATGGAAGTAAGTTTTTACAACTAGATCCTCCAACAGACATATGGGAAGCGGTAAACTCGTTATTAATCTTCTATAAAAACGTACCAAGTGTAACAAATTTTCCAGTATACGTAGGTAATATTGATGAATTACTAGAGCCTTTCGTAGTTGATGAAGCAGAAGCGAAGAAAGCAATTCGTCTATTCTTAACACACATAGATAGAACAATTCTTGATTCATTCTGTCATGCCAATATTGGACCTAGAGCGACAAAAGCAGGAAGATTAATCTTAGAAGTAGAAGCAGAACTTGAGAATGCGGTTCCTAATTTAACATTAAAATATGATCCAGATATTACTCCAGATGACTTTGCTTTACTAGCAATTGATACTGCATTAAAGACAGCAAAACCAAGCTTTGCAAATCATAAGATGTTCTCTGAAGAATTGACAGAAGACTATGTAATTGCTAGTTGCTATAATGGTCTTAAATTAGGCGGTGGCTCTTATACTTTATGTCGTGTGTTGCTTGGTAATCTTGCTAAGAAAGCAGATAACATAGAACACTTTAAGAAAGAAGTTTTGCCTGAAACACTTGAAATTATGGCTGCATATATGGATGAAAGAATCCGTTTCATGGTAGAAGAAAGTGGTTTCTTTGAAAGTAACTTCTTGGCGTTAGAAGGATTTATCTCAAAAGAAAACTTCACAGCTATGTTTGGTATGGTAGGATTGGCTGAATGCGTGAACACACTTCTGGAAAAAGAAGGAATTCAAGGAAGATATGGACATGCAGAAGTTGCAGATAATCTTGGTATTAGTATTATGGAAATCATGGACGAATTTAACAAGAATCATGTCAGTCCATATTGCTATGGTGCAGATGGACATTTCTTATTACATGCACAAGTAGGAATAGATTTAGATGTTAATTCAAGTCCAGGATGTAGAATTCCAATTGGTGAAGAACCAGAAGAATTAATTGATCACTTAGCACACTGTGCGAAGTTCCACAAATACTTCCCATCAGGAGTAGGCGATATCTTCCCAATTGATACAACAGTGCATAAGAATATGGATTATTTACTTGATATTATCAAAGGTGCTTTTAATAACAAAGTTCGTTATATCTCTGTTTACGAAAAAGATAGTGATGTAATTCGAGTAACAGGATATCTTGTTAAGAAGTCAGAGATGGAAAAATTGAAGAAAGGTGAGAATGTGTTACAAGATACTACAGTACTTGGTCTTGGTGCATCAAAGAATTCTCACATATTAGAACGTAAGGTTAGATAGAAGAGTTGTTTTTGGGGTACAATACGAATATATTCGATTGTACCTCTTAAACTGGAGAGAAGAGTATGCAAGTGAATACGGCAATCGTTAATAAAATAATTCATTTTAGCTCTGTAGATGGACCAGGTAATCGTACGGTTGTCTTTCTGCAAGGATGTAATTTTAATTGTAGATACTGTCATAATCCAGAAACAATCGGATCTTGTAAGCAATGCGGAAAATGTATTGCCTATTGTAAAACAGGTGCCTTATCTTTCGTTGATGGAGAGATTTTATATGACAGAGATAAATGTGTAAATTGTGATGAATGTTTTCACAACTGCCCTCATAGGAGTTCACCTAAGACCTCTAGAATGACTGGGGAAGAAGTATTCGAAGAAGTTAAGAAGAATATGCCGTATATTCGTGGAATAACGGTATCCGGAGGAGAATGTACCTTGTGGAGAGACTTCCTTGTCGAGCTATTAACCTTAGCAAAGGATGCGGGATTATCTACAATGTTAGATAGTAATGGTACTTATGATTTTTCTAAAGATAAAGTATTAATGGATGTTGTTGATGCCGTTATGTTAGATGTAAAAGCATTTGATAGAAGTGAGCATGAAGTGGTAACGGGTATCCATAACGATATGGTGTTATCGAATCTACGTTATCTAGCTGAGTGTGACAAGCTGTTTGAAGTTCGAACTGTAGCAGTACCAGAGCTGTTTGGTGTAGAGAATACTGTCTTTGAGACAAGCAAGTTGCTACATGATATTGGAAAACAAGAAGGTATTCGGTACAAACTAATTAAGTATAGGCCAATTGGAGTAAGAGAGGAATATCTTTCATATAAAACACCAACGGATGAGTATATGAATCAGTTGCGTGATATTGCTTACAATAATGGTATGAAAGATATTGTAATAATATAGTGAGATATAAGTGAGTTACGAGAATTCCATAAGGATCGTGCTCACCCAAATATAAATATGTGGAAGAAGGGGGCGTTTTCGCTTGCAAAAAAAATCAAACATAGACTTAAAAGCTAAGGCTATTGAGATGAAGAATATTGTTAAGATGTTTGGTAATTTTAAGGCTAATGATGGTGTGAATCTAACAGTTCACAAAGGAGAAATTCACGCGATTCTTGGTGAGAATGGTGCTGGTAAGAGTACACTTATGAACATTCTATACGGTTTGTATGCACCGACATCTGGTGAAATCTTCGTGAATGAACAAAAGGTTACAATTGATGGACCAAGTAAGGCTATTGAACTTGGAATTGGTATGGTGCATCAACACTTTATGTTAATTCCGCCATTTACTGTAACAGAGAATATCATTCTTGGTATGGAACCTGTTAAAGGTGCTGGAGTAGTTAATATCAAAGAAGCTAGAAAGAAAGTTATTGAAATTTCTGAAAAGTATGGTCTTAAAGTAGATCCAGATGCTAAGATTGAGGATATCTCTGTTGGTATGCAACAAAGAGCGGAAATCCTTAAGGTTCTTTACCGTGGAGCGGATGTCTTAATCCTAGATGAGCCTACAGCTTCCTTAACACCACAAGAAATAGTTGAGTTAGTTGAGATTATGCATAACCTTACTAAGGAAGGTAAATCCGTTATTTTGATTACTCATAAATTAAAGGAAATCAAGGAATCAGCTGATTACTGTACAATCATTCGTCAAGGTAAATACATCGATACAGTGAATGTAAACGAAGTAAATGAGAATGAACTTGCGGCAATGATGGTTGGTAGAAATGTAGAATTTAAAGTAGATAAAAAAGATCTTGCATCTGGTGAAGTTGTACTTAATGTGGAAGATTTACGTGCAAAAGATTACCGTGGTGTTGAAATCTTAAAAGGCCTTAATATCAATGTTAAAAGAGGTGAGATCGTAGGTATCGCCGGTATTGATGGTAATGGACAATCTGAACTAGTAGAGATTCTTACTGGTCTTAGACGTGCAGATAGTGGACGAGTTACTCTACTTGGAGAAAACACATTCAATAAAACACCAAGAGAATGTTTCTTGAAAGGAATCTCTAGTATTCCAGAAGATAGACAAAAGCATGGTCTTGTTCTTGAGTTTTCTGTTGCAGAGAATATGGTATTACAAAATTATGCACAAGGGGAATTCTCAAAAGCAGGATTTATGAAAAAAGATGCTATTGATGAACATGCAAAAGTATTGGTTGAAAAATTTGATGTTCGTCCAGCTGGTTCTGCTGAAAAACCGGCAGGTCATTTATCAGGTGGTAACCAACAAAAGGTCATCATTGCAAGAGAAGTAACGAACAATAAGGATTTACTAATAGCTGTAAACCCAACAAGAGGTCTTGATGTTGGTGCGATTGAATATGTACATCGTTATATTGTAGAACAAAGAAACAAAAATAAAGCTGTTTTATTAGTTTCTTTTGAATTAGATGAAATTATGAGTTTATCTGATCGTATTGAAGTAATCTACGAAGGTCAGATAGTAGGTAGCGTTCCAGGTAAAGAAGCTGACGAGAATACATTAGGTCTAATGATGGCGGGAGGTGACACGGATGGAACAAAATAATTCAAAACCTGCAGTTCAAAAACAAAAGATAGCAAAAGATAGTAAAGCATTATATACCGTAATTTCAATATTAGTTGGTTTTGCAATTGGTGCTATTATGCTTCTTGCTGTTAAAGTAAGTCCGATTGAGGCGTATGGATTATTGCTTGAAAGTGTCTTTGGTTCTCCAAAAAACATTGCTCAATCAGTTGTGTATGCCACTCCATTAATTTTAACAGGTTTGTCAGTTGCATTCTCATTTAGAACTGGTATCTTCAATATCGGTGCGGAAGGTCAATTTGTTATGGGATCGTTAGGTGCCATGGCAGTTGGAGTTTTAGTTGATGCACCAGCAATTATTCATGTTCCATTATGTTTACTTGCTGCAGCTTTTGCAGGTGCATTATGGGGAGCGATAGTTGGCTACTTAAAAGCAAAGATCGGTGCCAATGAAGTACTTTGTATGATTATGTTCAACTGGATTGCTTATTATTTCTCTAATTATGTTGTTAAGAGTAAACTTTTTAATGATTCTGGTAAGCAAGTTAGTAAGAAGGTAGCGGATACTGCTAAGTTATCTGTAGACAGTTTGAAAGCTTCATTAGGACAAAAAGTTAACTGGGGTATTATTATAGCAGTAATCGCAGTAATTATTATCTATATTATTATTAATAAAACAACTCTTGGATATCGTTTACGTGCGGTTGGTTTTAACCGTAATGCTGCAGAATATGCAGGTATTAATGTTAAGGTTGCAATTGTATCAGCAATCGCAATCTCTGGCGCACTTGCTGGTTTAGCTGGTGCAACACAAGTACTTGGTTACAATTATAGTATCAGTGAGTTTGCAGGACAAGAAGGGTATGGTTTTGAAGGTATCACGGTTGCCATGATCGGTGCAACTCACCCTGTAGGGGTATTGTTTGCAGGGCTGTTCTATGGAGGTATGAAATACGGCGGAAAGAATATGAACCTTCTTGGAGCGCCTACTGAAGTTATTGATATCATCATGGGTTCAATAATTTTCTTCATTGCAATTTCGAGTATATTAAAAACAATGAAAACGAGATTTAGTAGAAAGGGAGGTACAAAGTAATATGGATGAATTTATCAAGAATTTAGGCCTAATTTTAAATACTACTCTTATGTACACTCCACCATTATTATTTGCAGCACTTGGTTCTGTGTTCTCAGAACGAAGCGGTGTTGTTAATATCGGTATCGAAGGTATGATGACAATTGGTGCTTTTGCAGGTGTTGTTGGAACATTATTTACAAGCAATCCATGGTTAGGATTTCTAATTGCCGGTTTAGCTGGTGGTATATTTGGTCTGCTACACGCATTTGCAACAATTACTTGTAAGGCTGACCAGACAATCTCTGGTACTGCTATTAACTTCTTAGCACCAGGTTTTGCAATCTTCTTATGTCGTGTTTTATATAATTCAACTGAAACACAAAGTATTGATTTAGCACATAAGATGCCACGTTTCCTTAATGGGTTATTCCAAGGGACCGGAGGAATATTCCGTAAAGGTGGATTCCTTGATAATGTATTCAATACGTATGCAACTGCATATTTAGCATTTATATTAGTAGCTATTGTTTGGTTTATATTCTATAAGACGAAATTTGGTCTTCGTATTCGTGCCGTAGGTGAACATCCAAAAGCAGCAGATACACTTGGTATTAATGTAATCCGTATTCGCTACATCTGTGTCATCTTATCTGGTGTCTTAGCAGGCTTCGGTGGTGCAGCGGTTACATTAGCAACCGTATCACAATTCCGTCCATCTGTTATCACTGGTCAAGGTTTTATCGCAATAGCAGCTGTTATCTTTGGTAAGTTCAAGCCTCAGGGTGCAATGCTTGCATGTATCTTATTCGGTTTCTGTAATGGTGTTAGAGTGTTCGTAGGTTCAGGAAGTGCAGTATCACCTCACTTAATCTCTATGATACCTTACGTTGTTACAATTATCGTATTGATCTTATTCGTTGGTAAATCACATGTACCAGCTGCAAATGGTAAACCATACGAAAAAGCTAGATAATGGTTGATAAGTTATAGCAATTGTGGATTAAAGTATTAAAATAATTATACGTTGTGGATAGTGTGAAAGATAAATCTTTCATACGGCGATTTGGTGCCCAAAGTCAACAAGTTGCCTTGCACAAAGTCGCCAGACTTTTGAGCGGGCATGGTTATTAATATGAAAAATCTAGATTTTTCATACGCAAATTTGTGCCTCCGGCCCAAAGTTCGCAGACGTTGATAAGGTATAGGTATTAATGAAAGAGTTATCGTGATACAATTAGAGATTCGTTTCCTAATTGTATAACACGATAACTCTTTTTTTTCATAAATGTTCTGTTATGTTGATAAAATGAGCCAAAAGTCTCAAGGAATAATTGAAAGGATTCTTTGACAGATGGTAGAAATATGTATAAAATAGTAATGGTGAGTGTCGAATTAAAAAGATAAAGTGAAAAAAAGCGCCGCTAAGGCTGCACACTCGTTGGAGTGATAGATACAGGAGGATTAATGACATGGATGAGAAGAAAAAATCAAGTAAGGCATTGCTAATATCTTTGCTCTTTAGCATTGCTGCACTTGGAATAGCTTTGGTTTTGTGTGTTACCATAGGTACAGGATTTAAGAAATCTGATAGCTTAGGTAGCGATGAAAATTACATAACAGCTGAGAAGATACAAAAACAAGTTATGAAAGCATTGAATGTGGACAAAGTAAAGACAGTATATGATGAACAATATCAATCAGCGGCGAAAGCAAAACTTGATGTTTTAAAAGAGAATTATGCTTGCTCATTCAAAGATCCTTTATTGGTTATGAATCCATTTGGAACGAATGTAACAGGATTATATGTATATTTTAATACGGACGAAGCGGTTAATGTTGAATACACCATATCAGTAGGTGACGTATCTATACCTGAGTTTACTAAAACATTATATAGCGATGAAGAAGGAAATGTGACCAAGGAACATGAGGGACAAATCATCGGTCTTGTTCAAGGAATGACAAATACCGTTACACTCCGTCTGTATGATGAAGCTGGTAAGTTTGTAGGTGAGAATACATTCAAAATCGAAGTACCCGACTATGGAACAATTAAAGAACAGAAACTAAAGGTTACGAATAAACAAGATAGTAAGAAATTAAGTGATGGGCTGTTCGTAATATTTGGATACAATAGAAGAGATAAAGAAGAACCTAAACACATGTTATTCTACGATAATGACGGAATTATTCGTGCAGAAATACCACTGAATGTAACCAACGGTGATGTGAATATCGAGATGATTGACGGTAAGATGTTCTATGCTTGTTCCGATTCAAGCTATGCATTAGTTAATTCCATTGGACAAGTCGAGACTATCTATAAGACAACTGGTTACATAACACATCATGACTTTGATTATGACAAAGAGAATGAAAGAGTAATCATTCTAGCAACTAAGAAAAAGAGTAAGACAAAACAAGACATTATCTTGTCACTGAATTTGAATTCAGGTGATATAGAAGAAATAATAGACTTTGGTGAATTAATGCCAGATATCGAAAAGGGTGCAGTAATATCTAAGAACTCACCAGATCAGGAAAAAGTGGATTGGGTACATTTTAATTCCGTTCAAGTTATTAATGGAAAACATCTTATCCTAAGTTCTCGTGAATTAAGTTCTATTATTCGAATTAATAATTACTATACTGTACCTAAAATCGCCTATATCATTTCGGATCCTGCAATGTATGCAGGAACGAAATATAGTAGTTTAGTACTTAATAAGATCGGTAATTTTCCTTCCAATGCAGGTCAACATTCTGTTAACTATGTAACGGATGCTTCGTTAAAGGCTGGTCAGTACTACTTGACGTTCTTTAATAATAACTATGCACAAAGATTATCCTATCCTAATTTTAATTGGTCCTTTATTAGTGGTGCTGGTACACCAGCTAAAGAAGCAAAGAATTCTTATTACTATAAATATCTAGTGGATGAGAATAAAGGGACATATAAGTTAGTAGAGAAAATCAATGTTCCTTATTCGAAAATCGTAAGTAATGTACAAGAATATGAAGGGAACCGTGTTATCTGTTCAGGTGTGCCTGGAATCTTTGGAGAGTACGATAGTAAAGGCAAATTAATTAGCAGATATAAGATGGATGTAAAACAATTAACCTACCGCGTAATGAAGCATACGATGGAAGGATATTGGTTTAATTAGAGAAGATTATAAGCAGCGCCAGTCTATAGAGACTGGCGCTGTATTAATTATATTCAATATGTTTAATAAAAAGTACATTAAAAAATAAGTTTTTAACATACCTTATGTGATTTCATTCATATATATAATATATATGAATGATTTTTCAGTACTGTGTCCTCTATAGATTATGGTTCTGGTTAGTCTTGTATAGAAAAAAGGATTGTGGAGCGTGATATATGTATGCATAGGAGTATGAATGTTACAAGACATGACACGTTGTTAAAGACGTGCCCGAGTATCACAAGAGAAGATCTTTTACATAAACACAATTTTATATCAAATTATCAAAAAGCAAATCTGTTTTCTATGGTGGAGCAGAACAAAATTACAAAGGCACAATATGAGAGGTGTTTAGAACAACTGAAGGATAAATAAGATCTAACTTCAACTTCGCACTTGAAGATTTCGATGAGTAGCTAACTGCTATAATCAACGAAAAACCCGCTTTCGCTTAGCTTCACACGTAATCAGTACAGTGCTGACGTGTTCAGATAGTTTTTCTTATGATTATAGCAATTATCTACTCTAAATGAAGTTTTTTATGTGCGAAGTTTTAGTATCTAAATTAAAGGATAATCCCGCTATACATGGTGCAGGTGTAGTGTCGGGATTATCTTTTTGTTTCATAGGAGAGAACAAAAGGCATATTCTATGCTCTTTCTGAATACGGGACAAAGGTGAATACATATATATAAAGGTGAGTAGTTTTGCATTGAAAAAGGAGTGAGTAAGGCGTTGGATAAGAAAAAAGTAATTATTGAGCCGGAAGGTGAAAAGCAAAACACCAAAAAGCAAAATACGGATTTTGTAGAGGTATATGAAAGTGCCTTACTGTTAGCACTTTTAAAGAATGATTTGATAACGAAGGAAGAGTACCAATGGTGTTTAGAACAATTGAAGAAGTAGAAATTGTGAAGAGGGAGTAAACATGATCTACGTTGCAGCTTATTGCCGAGTTTCTACAGAGAGAGAAGATCAAGCCAATTCTTTTGAGAGCCAACAGAGATATTTCAGGGAATACATAAGCCGAACCGATGGATGGCAACTATATAAGATCTATGCGGATGAGGGGCTGTCCGGTACGAGTACCAAGAAGAGAAAAGCATTCAATCATATGATTGATGATGCAAGAGAAGGAAAGTTTCAGATGATCATTACCAAGGAAATATCACGTTTCGCTAGAAATACCCTTGATAGTGTCTATTATACCAGAGAGCTTAAGAGATATGGAGTGGGAGTATTCTTCTTAAATGACAATATCAATACATTAGACCCTGATGCAGAGCTACGTCTGACTATACTTTCCTCCATTGCACAGGAGGAAAGCAGACGTACTTCTGAACGTGTCAAATGGGGGCAAAAAAGGCGCATGGAACAAGGTGTAGTATTTGGTTCAAGCATGCTTGGATACGATGTGAAGAATGGTCATATCTATCGGAATGAAGATGGAGCAAAAGTGGTATGTAGAATCTACGATAAGTTCTTGCTCGAAGGGAAAGGAACTTACGTGATTGCTAATGAATTGCGAGAAGAGGGGATTCTACCTCTTCGGGCAAAGAAATGGTCAAGTTCAGTAATCCTACGTATCTTGCGTAATGAGAAGTACTGTGGTGATTTACTTCAGAAGAAGACATATACGCCTGACTATCTAACACATGAAAAACGGTATAATTACGGAGAAGAGGAGTATGTGCTGGTAACCAATCACCATACCCCCATAATTTCTAGAGAGGTATTCAATCAGGTTCGAGTAATCTTAGATAGTAGGGCAAGGAAGATGGCAAGTAAGGAAAGAGAAAGTAATCGATACGCATTCTCAGGAAAGATTGTATGTGGAAGCTGTGGTAGATACTATATAGCAAGGTCGAGGATTCGGAAGGATGAAAGCTTGTATCTTGTTTGGAGATGTTATCATGGTGGGGAGGGTGTGGATTTCGATAAAGTAGATGTGGACGGGGTAGATGTGAATAGCGTATGTGAGAATGATGTAATTGGAAATAAAGTAAATAGAAGTAACGTTAATGAGAATAATATTAATGAAGATAACTTCTTCAATGAGGATAATCGAGATACTAATAAAGTAGATCTGAATTTCGTAGATGAGAATATTAAGGTAAGAAAAAATAGAGTCTGCATCAGCACCTGCATTAAGAATGAAGAGTTGGTAGAAATGATTAAGAAGATTGCCGCACAGTTACCAATAAACAAGGAAGAGTTTATAAACCAAATGATGGATTTAATGAAACGATGCTTTGCTAGAGTGGAAGGCTATAATGAGATACAAGATAAACTAGTAGAGATAGAAGAAGAACGGAGACGATTATTACTTGCTTATAGAAAAAACTACATAACAGAAGACGAGTTTGTTACAGCTAGGGAAGAATGTGGTAAGGAAGAAGAATTGTACAAAAGAATTATGGGGAGGAAGGTACAAGGAGCTGTTGAAGGTGATGAGGAAGTTAATGAAGAAATTACTACGGAAGGGAATGTAGAAGGAAATATAGAGAGTAATAAAGATGAAATTAAAGATGATAATAAGGAAAATAACAAAGACAGTAAGTATCGCGACAGTTATGTAGATGGTAAAAACGATATTAATATAGCTATGGCTGAATTAAATCATGACAATATGAATTATAATGATCTGAATAGTAATAATCCAGATTATAATAATCTTATAGACAGAGAGGAATCCATAAAGAAAATCTTAGAGGATATAATATATGGAATCAGATTCAATGATACGGTCTGTCAAGAAGTAGTGGATAGGATCGTACGTATTGCTTTAGATACGTATGATATATATTACAAGGGGTTACCTCATGGTTGGAGGGTACACTTAGTAAATAAGGAATAGTAAATCGAGTTTCTATTGATGCTTCTGTAGGTACAGAAGAATTAGCCCATATGGAGGTTGTTAGTGCGATACTATATCAATTAACTAAGAATCTTCCAGAAGACGAAACCAGTGACATGTTCGCAAAGCTGGATTGTGGTATACCGGAATTTAAATTCCCTAGCTATAGCTCAAAGGAAAATGTTCTGATGCTTCTACATGAGGATATGGTTGCAGAACAAAAAGCACAATGTTTATATGATACGATTCTATCTAATGTGCGTGATACTGATGTAAGTGATCCTATCCGATTCTTGCGAGCAAGAGAAATTGTACATTATCAAAGATTAGGTGAAGCGATTCAGATTGTACAAGAGAAAATAGAAAGGGAATAGAGGTTAAGTAATTACCCCAAACTTCGCACTTGAAAATTTCAAGGAGTAGCTAACTGATATATTCAACGAAAAACTCGCTCTCGCTTAGCTTCGCACGTAATCAATACAGTGCTGACGTGCTCAGATAGTTTTTCTTATGAATATAGCAATTATCTACTCTAAATGAAGTTTTTTATGTGCGAAGTATGGGGAATTAACATTTGCGTAAGTAAGTAAGTAAGTAAGTAAGTAAGTAAGTAAGTACTGTTACTGTAAAACTCAAAACATATGTTTCGGAACTTCTTATAGCCATAGTGTGTTAGATAAGAAGTAAATATACAATTTATAAGGTCTGTTTTACTACTTTATTGATATATAAGTGCAGATTGTTTGATGAATGGATAGTTTTGATTATCCTTCATTAATATTAATTAAGACATTTTACCAACCAAAATCAAATATAAGAATTGACAATAGGATAAAAGAGAATTTATATTGTAATTGATGAGACGATAACGAAAGTAATAGTTTAGTTAAATTAGTATGGACAAGTAATTAATTTTAGATGGAATTCATTCATTAGTATAAATACAAAGCAAAAGAAGAAACTACTATGGTAGGCATGAAAACCTACTACTTAACTTTTGGTTTAAATAGGAGGGTGCATATGAAGAAGTTTTTTTGGATTATACTACTAATCGTGTTTATCGCCGCATGCAATCGCAGAACATTAGAGAAAGGAACTGAAGAAAAGAGTATGAGTACAAGTCAAGATATAATATTATACGAACAGATTACAGCAACTGATGCAAAGAAAATCATTGATAGCCAAAAAGATTATGTGATTCTTGATGTGAGAACGAAGGCAGAGTACGATGCAAGTCATATAGAAAACGCCACGTTACTTCCTCTTGATGAAATTGATGAGAAAGTAACAGACGTTTTATCAGATAAAAATCAACAATTATTAATATATTGCCGTAGTGGAGTACGAAGCAAGGAGGCGGCATTACAGCTTGCTGAGCTAGGTTATACGAACATAAAGGAATTTGGTGGAATTATAGATTGGCCATATGATGTGGTGAGGTAATAAACTAATGAGCAACTCAAACTTCGCACTTGAAGATTTCGATGAGTAGGTAACTGTTATATTCAACGAAAAACCCGCTCTCGCTTAGCTTTCACACGTAGCAGTACTAAGATTTCGCTTTGCGAAATCAAATACTGACGTGTTCAGATAGTTTTTCTTATGAATATAGTAGTTACCTACTTTAAATAAAGTTTTTTATGTGCAAAGTTTGAGTAAGTTACAGATTATCTTCCATATGTCCCGGTAGGTGAGTCTTGAAACAAAGGAATTCGTGGAGGATCCACGGTGAATAGTACAAAGCATAGGATTAATATAACTAGGAGAATCAACATTATAATTTTGGATACAGGGGAACTAAAACACGTAGTTTGAAGAAAATGATAGCTAAACAGATAAGCTACAAGAGTACCTATTACAAATGTCCCAATATCAGCAATTAAGAAATTGTTTCCGATGATCCCTGAGTAGGTATAATAAGAAGTTATAGTAACTACGATTCCCACTATTATAGATAAGACTTTCACTTGAATAAAATTAGGAAGTTCTTTTCCATAGGCGAATAACTCGATGATCATAAATAAAAGCATCGGTGTAAACAATAATTTCTGATGCTCCCAGATGCTTTCGTTAACTGGCGCGATATAAGATATGAAATCATTTGCGCCTGACCAATCATAAGTAAAATGCAGCAGGGTACCTAGTATTAAGGTGAAAATCGCACCTACAATATGCCATGATTTTAGATGCTCCATTGGAGTCCTCCTTTTACCGATCAGTAATACGATTACTAATAGCGTATTAAAAAGTAGGAGAAATTATGAATAGAAAATTCACCAAAATTTAAATATATGCAGCAGAGTAACAGATTATTCAAAGGATATAGAATTATGGTACAGAATTAAAATAAAAAACAGTGCGCCTTCTTAGAAGGGCATCGTTAGAATTATCACTAGATTAAGTTGTATTCTTTTAATAAACGATCACGTTCCGCAGGATCTGTGGTAGCTTTCTGTAAATCTTCCATGCGATCATCACCGATTAATTTATCAATAAGAACAGCTACTAATTCTGCTAATTGTTTTGTATTCATTTCTTCCATTGTTTTAACTCCTTTAATTAAAGCTTGTATACATATATTGTATATAATATATGTGGGTATTGCAAGAGTTATAAGTAAACAGAATAAGTAACATAAGTAAATATTAACCCTTGGTCAAAAGTGGTTGTGACAAAAGTACAATCATTTATGATAAAATATGAGTACATGTGACATATTATGAAAAAATACATTTGACTCTAGTTAAAACAGAAATATTGTTGTATGATATAAGTATTGTGTGACGATTAGTAGAATAGAGATTGTGAAGATTGTGGTACCAGTGCCATGAGCTATTACCATAATAGTTACTGCAATTAATACGAATCAGATGAAAGAAATAGGAGGAATTCACGTGAATAAGGAAATGGTTATTGTACTTGATTTTGGTGGACAATACAATCAGTTAATTGCAAGACGTGTTAGAGAATGCAATGTATATTGTGAAGTATTACCTTATGATACAAGTATTGAACGCATTAAAGAAATCAATCCTAAGGGTATTATCTTAACAGGAGGTCCAGCTAGTGTATATCTAGAGGAATCTCCACGTTGTAGCAAAGAATTATTTGAGCTAGGCATTCCAGTACTTGGAATCTGCTATGGCGCTCAGTTAATGACATATTTACTTGGTGGTGAAGTTAGTCCAGCACCAGTTAGAGAATACGGTAAAGCAGAAGTAACTACAGATCCTTCTTCTAAATTATTTGCAAATGTTTCAAAAGAAACAGTATGTTGGATGAGCCATACCGACTACATCGCTAAATTACCAGAAGGTTTCAAGGTAACTGCAACAACACAGTCTTGCCCAGTAGCAGGAATGGAAAGCCCAGAGAAGAATCTATATGCTGTTCAATTCCACCCAGAAGTTGTTCATACAGTAGAAGGAACAAAGATGTTCCACGATTTCGTATATAATGTATGTAACTGTTCAGGTGATTGGATCATGAGCTCATTCGCGGAAGAATCTATTAAAGCGATTCGTGAAAAAGTTGGTGACGGTAAAGTATTATGTGCATTATCAGGTGGTGTAGATTCCTCTGTAGCAGCAGTCATGCTATCTAAAGCAGTAGGTAAACAATTAACATGTATCTTCGTTGATCACGGTCTATTACGTAAGAACGAAGGGGATGAAGTAGAAGCAGTATTTGGTCCAAACGGACAGTTCGACCTAAACTTCATTCGCGTTAATGCACAGGAACGTTTCTATAGCAAATTAGCTGGTGTATCTGAACCAGAAGAAAAACGTAAAATTATCGGTGAAGAATTCATTCGTGTATTCGAAGAAGAAGCAAAGAAAATCGGTACAGTTGATTTCTTAGTTCAGGGAACTATTTACCCAGACGTTATCGAAAGTGGTCTTGGTAAATCAGCAGTAATCAAGTCTCACCACAACGTTGGAGGACTTCCTGATTATGTAGATTTCAAAGAAATCATCGAACCACTTCGTCAATTATTCAAAGATGAAGTACGTAAAACAGGTCTTGAACTTGGAATTCCTGAGAACCTTGTATTCAGACAACCTTTCCCAGGCCCAGGTCTTGCAATCCGTATCATCGGTGACATCACACCAGAGAAAGTACGTATCGTTCAAGATGCTGACTTCATCTACCGTGAAGAAATCGCGAAAGCCGGAATCGACAAAGAAATCGGCCAATATTTCGCAGCGTTAACTAACATGCGTTCAGTTGGTTGTATGGGAGACGAAAGAACATACGACTACGCTATCGCATTACGTGCCGTAACAACTTCAGACTTCATGACAGCTGAATTTGCTGAACTTCCTTGGGAAGTAATCGGTAAAGTATCTAGCAGAATTGTAAATGAAGTTAAGGGTGTTAATAGAGTACTTTATGATTGTACGGGGAAACCACCGGCTACGATTGAGTTTGAATAAAATATATGAGCCAAGAAATGCCTATTTTACGGGCTTTCTTGGCTCTTTCTACGTCTAGTGACAATCAAATGACAATACTTTTTTATTTTTGGAGAGTATTTTCTTAAATAAATTTTTAAAATAATTATTCCATTTAATGTAAGCCACAATATTATACTAGTATTTTCTAATGTGAGATAAGGAATATTATAAGGGTAAAACGAAAATAACCTTCTAAATATAGTTAATGTTTCATACAATGATGGTAAACCGAATATCAACGTTAGAATCAAACCACCAGTTGAAATGTAATTTTGAAACCGTTCATTTTTTTCTTGTTCATTTTGCTGAAGTATGTTATTTATTGCTGTACTTTTTGCAGATGTGATTTCGTGTTTGAAATAATGTGGCATCATTTTTTCTAAAAGGGCTGTTTGTTCGCTAACTGAACCATAGCAATTTTCTTGAAGTTCTGAGATAAACAATACATTTTTATTATACTCAATTCGTGTATCTGATAATTTTTTCATAGATGCAATTTTATTGAAGTAGTCATTTGATTCATTGGTCTTTTTTAAGAGAATTATTATTAAAGCAAATTCAACATTTACACACAAATCTCGTGCTAGCTTATTGCATAAATTATAGTAGTCATTAAATGGAGTAAGCACAGAGGTTTTTGTTTCTGTCTTATAATCATCAGAGACATAATCTAATATTGTTTTATCTATAAAAGAAAGACAACCACCAGTAGATTTAGCAATATATTTTACACCATGTCCTCCCCAACTGTGATTTTTTAGATATTCATCAGCATCTTTGGTATAGGTGGTATTGTTTCTAGAAGGAACTGGTGCACAAATTATTCTAAACAAATCTTCCTTCACATCGTTTGGAATAGAATTTATGTGTTGTGGTATTCCATCAAAATCTATTAATATTATATTTTTTAGCTCATTGGAATATGAAACCATGTCTATTTTAATATCATCAAGAAGATTACTTAAATAAAAATTCTGGATGGAAGACAGAGTCATTTCGGAGTTGTAATTTTTTATTTTCCACTTATTTATAATTTTTTTGAGGAATCTATCATAATCATTTTCTAATAAAGGTTCAATGCAGGAATCAAATATAGGTAGTTCCAGTTTTAATATTCCCATATTATTTTCAAAAAGATATATTAATGGGTATAGCCAAGTGAATTTTCCGTTTTCTAGTTCTATTTTGAGAGGAAGAAGAAGAAAGCGATCTTGTCGGTTGGTGAAATTGTGACCATAAAATTTCAAAGAAATATCATATTCTTCTTGTAAACGTATGATTCTTTGATTTAGTAGCTCTAAATCAGCATCTTTGATATAGAACTTTATTGAAGATTCACCACTTTCGATTTCTAACAATATATCATCGGGATTTATGGACATGGGAGCACATTTCATGGATTTATATTTTTGATAATCGCTCATTTTTAATATGCAAGGATTATTAAGTGAGCTTGAAGCTTCAAATTCTTTTTTTATATCGTTAAAGGTTTCAACTAGAGAATAGCCTAAAGAGTCCATGACCTTTTGCTGATATTCATCTGTAAACAATAGTGGGCTTTTTTCTATTTTTTTATGAATCTGAGTATAGGAATATTTATTATCAAATTTAAAAGGATAATAAAAAGTGTAATTCACCATATGCTATTTTTTTGGTATTTGAATCTTGATTGCTCATATTACATACCGCCTTATATATCATTTTGATTTTGAGGATATTTTGCTTTCCAGTCTAAATATTCTTTTTCTGTAATCTCTTCATTTCTGAATTTCTGGTA
>JAHZFJ010000003.1:230822-295082 GCA_019421365.1 Lachnospiraceae bacterium | reverse complement strand
ACAATTAACAGGGTGAGAGGCTTCGTATAGATGTATTTTAATTTATACGAAAAAAAGTTGGAAGTGTATTTTTCAACACACCCCAACATTTATTATAGAACCTTTTTATTTTTGTTATAAAGCATACCTTAAGGGTTGGGATCCTCAATACTGGATTTTCATGACTTAGGTCTAGAAATTGTATGTATTTACATACAACTGCTAGATTAAATAAATATATATCATACATACGTAAGTTCTACAATTTAGTTATCATAAATTGTAGAACTTTTTTTATTCTATTTTAATATCAACCTGTTAAATCCTAACCCCCATTTAATAACAACAATGCTATGCTATTTTAAATAAATAAGTGTTTTAAAACTTCAAATCACATTAAAAAACAATTTAAAACAATTAGGAGGCATAGAGATGTTTAACAAATCTGATAACAAAGAAATTAAAAAGTCTTTAGATAATAAAGAAGAAAAGGAGCTACGTGTTCTTAGTATGATAATTTGCTCCCTGGTTGAAGATGAGAATTACATAGAAGGGGAAGAAAAGGTGAGAAAAGCAATGTGCTTGTATCCACATTCTCCAATACCTCATAATCTAATGGGTATTTTACTGGTAAAACAAAAAAATCATCTTTTAGCATTAAAGCATTTTCGAGCAGCATATGTATTAGATCCAACTTACTTACCTGCTAAGAATAATTTGGATCAATATACTGATTTTACTACTATTAATAATTTATCTTACATTAATCCATTTTAATACCATTTTAATACCAAACCTAAAATTCATAACCCCAATTTTATATTAGCTCTGTTAATCTATTCTTGTAAAAACCAATTGGGAGTGAATTGAATAGTTTAAATCTATGATAGCATGTAGTTTAGGAGGAGAATGAATGGAAACAGCAATTCAATACATCATATATCTGCTAATATTAATAGCCTTAGCAATACCCCTTGGCAGGTATATCGGCAAGGTTATGAATGGAGAAAAAGTCTTCTTATCAAGGATAGGAAGACCGTGTGAGAGGCTGGTTTATCGGTTATTACATATTGATGAAAGTGAAGAAATGACATGGAAGAAATATGCGTTATCAGCAATTTTGTTTAGTTTTTTATTTTTAGTTACATTATTTTTAATTATACTCCTACAAGGAATTTTACCGCTAAATCCAGAAAAAATTGATGGAACTAGTTGGCATTTAGCATTTAACACAGCGGTAAGTTTTATTACCAATACGAACTGGCAAGCATATAGCGGTGAGTCACAACTTTCATACTTTACACAGATGATTGGTTTAACCGTTCAAAATTTTGTATCAGCAGCAGTTGGTATTGCAGTATTGTTTGCATTAATTCGTGGATTCATAAGAACAAAGGCAAATGGAATAGGAAATTTCTTTGTAGATGTAACAAGAACAATTCTTTATGTCTTATTACCTTTATCGTTAGTAGTGTCAATTGGCTTAGTATCACAAGGTGTGGTACAAAACTTTAAGAGCTATGATACCGTTCAATTAGTAGAACCTGTTACTACAGAAGATGGCACTGTTGTAACAGAAGGGGTTGTACCTATGGGACCTGCAGCAAGTCAGATTGCCATAAAACAATTAGGAACAAATGGTGGCGGTTTCTTTGGTGTGAACTCAGCGCATCCTTTTGAAAACCCAACCGTATTATCGAACTTGATTGAGATGATATCCATATTGTTAATACCGGCAGCACTCTGCTTTACATTTGGAAGGAATATCAAGGATTCAAAACAAGGAAGAGCAATCTTTATTGCTATGTTTACGGTTTTAGTTATCGCTCTCACATCAGTAGCTGTTAGTGAACAGTTTGCTACCCCACAATTAAAAGGCTCTGAAAGAGGTAACGAGGAGCAAGTGGATCTTAGTACGGACGGCCAATCGGGTGGTAACATGGAAGGAAAAGAATCTAGATTTGGAATTGCATCGTCAGTAACTTGGGGGGTATTCACAACCGCGGCTTCCAATGGTTCTGTAAACTCTATGCATGATTCCTATACACCACTTGGAGGTATGGTATTAATGCTTCTAATGATGCTTGGTGAAGTAATCTTTGGTGGCGTAGGTTGTGGATTATATGGGATGCTGGGTTTTGCTATATTAACGGTATTCATCGCGGGGTTAATGGTTGGTAGAACGCCAGAATATCTTGGCAAGAAGATAGAACCTTATGAGATGAAGATGGCTGTGCTAGTTTGCTTAGCAACACCAGTAGCCATTCTAATTGGTAGTGGAATCGCTACAGTAGTGCCATCTGTAGCAGATAGCTTGAATAATGCAGGGGCACATGGATTTTCAGAAGTGTTATATGCATTTTCCTCAGCAGGTGGAAACAATGGATCTGCGTTTGCTGGATTAGGGGCAGATACGCCATTCCTTAATATATCAATTGGTTTATGTATGTTATTCGCAAGGTTCGTACCAATGTTAGCTACTCTTGCAATTGCAGGTAGTCTAGCTAAGAAGAAAAAGATTGCAACTTCAGTAGGTACACTTTCTACTTCGAACGGTATGTTCATTGCTTTATTAATTTTCGTTGTTTTATTAATTGGAGCATTAAGTTTCTTTCCTGCAGTTGCACTTGGTCCAATCGCGGAACATTTGCAGATGATTGCTTAAGGGAATAAGGTTGAAAGAGTTTTGATTTTATGAAAGGAGCCATGCACTGCTATCTTTCAACCTATTTATTTTAGCGGGATCACAAGAAAGCTTGTGATATGCATGGGGATTAACATGAAAGACAAGAAAATACTCTTACATGCATTAAAGGATTCGTTTATGAAACTGTCACCTAAGACACAAATCGGGAATCCAGTAATGTTTTTAGTATATATATCAGCAATTTTAACATCGTTTCTTTTTATCTTATCTTGTTTTGGAATTAAAGATACTTCTTCCGGATATATATTAGGAATTGCGGTAATTCTTTGGTTCACGGTATTGTTTGCAAACTTTGCTGAAGCAATTGCAGAAGGTAGAGGTAAGGCACAGGCAGATTCCCTTAGGGCATCAAAGAAAGATGTTGAGACGAAAAAGCTTCATTCTATTGATCGTAAGGAAGAGTTTGAAATAGTATCATCAGCAACATTAAAAAAAGGTGATCTTGTTTTAGTCAATGCTGGAGAGCAAATCCCAGCGGATGGTGAAGTAGTGGAAGGTGCAGCATCTGTTGATGAGAGCGCAATTACAGGAGAATCTGCCCCGGTGATTCGTGAAGCGGGAGGGGATAGAAGTGCCGTTACTGGAGGTACAATGGTTACTTCTGACTGGATTGTTATTCAGGTAACCAGTGAGGCCGGTGAAAGCTTTCTTGATAAGATGATTGCAATGGTAGAAGGTTCTTCTAGAAAGAAAACTCCCAACGAAATTGCCTTACAAATCTTCTTAGTAGCATTAACAGTAATATTTATATTAGTAACCGCTTCCCTATATAGTTACAGTCTGTTTTCTTCAAAACAATTAGGTGTGGATAATCCAACATCAATCACTTCATTAATTGCTCTATTGGTTTGTCTTGCACCAACAACGATAGGTGCGTTACTATCTGCTATCGGTATAGCGGGTATGAGCCGTTTGAATCAATCGAATGTACTTGCAATGAGTGGTAGGGCAATTGAGGCAGCTGGTGATGTTGATATCCTTATGCTTGATAAAACAGGTACCATTACATTAGGTAATAGACAGGCAGCAGAATTTATACCAGTAGATGGTCATACGGAACAAGAACTAGCAGAAGCGGCACAGTTGGCGTCTCTAGCGGATGAAACACCTGAGGGGCGTAGTGTAGTAATCTTAGCGAAAGAGAAATTCGGTATAAGAGAACGTAACCTAGAAGAGTTACATGTGAGTTTTGTTCCGTTTACGGCAACCACAAGAATGAGTGGTGTGGATATGAAATCAGATATAATCCGTAAAGGTGCAGCGGATTCCATCAAAGAATATATAATTAATCAAGGTGGAAGATATAGTGAAGAATGTGACGTGGCAGTAAAGTCTATCGCTAGTAAAGGTGGTACGCCATTAGTTGTGTCAAAGAATAAAGAAATTCTTGGAGTTATCTATCTAAAGGATATCATTAAAGCTGGAGTAAAAGAAAAATTCGCAGATCTTCGTAAGATGGGGATTAAGACAATCATGATAACAGGGGATAATCCATTGACAGCAGCAGCCATTGCAGCAGAAGCCGGTGTAGATGATTTCTTAGCGGAAGCTACGCCAGAAGGTAAACTTCAGATGATTCGTGATTTCCAAGCAAAGGGACATCTAGTAGCAATGACAGGTGATGGTACTAACGATGCTCCAGCGTTAGCACAAGCTGACGTAGCGGTTGCTATGAATACCGGTACTCAAGCGGCAAAAGAAGCGGGTAATATGGTGGATTTAGATTCCTCTCCAACCAAATTAATTGATATTGTAAGGATTGGAAAACAGTTATTAATGACAAGAGGTAGTTTAACTACGTTCAGTATCGCAAACGACTTAGCGAAATACTTTGCAATTATACCGGCCCTCTTCTTAGGCTTGTATCCTGAATTATCTGCACTTAACATTATGAATCTTCATAGTGCACAAAGTGCCATATTCTCAGCAATTATTTATAATGCTTTAATTATTATTGCTTTGATTCCATTGGCATTAAAAGGCGTAAAGTATCGAGAAGTTTCCGCTGGAAAATTGTTATCATGGAATCTTCTTGTATATGGTGTAGGTGGTATTATCGCTCCGTTTATCTTTGTAAAATTAATTGACATGTTACTAGTAGCGACTGGATTATTTTAAGTAAAGAATATGGTGTTCTTCAACAGAAGGAGTAAGAATTATACTTGATTGACACTAAGGCAACCATATCATTGGTATAAATAAATCGATGGAATGAATTAAAAGTATTGTTTTATATAGAAAATTAGGAAGAAAAAGTATATATCTTGACTATCTAAAAGATATTAAACGAGGAGGAATTATCATGAAGTCAGTGAAGATATTGCTGAAACAAACAGCAATGTTCATACTTATAACAACTATTGTATGTGGTGTTATCTATCCGCTTGCAGTAACAGGAATCTCACAACTTTTCTTTAAAGAAAAAGCAAATGGTAGTATAATTGAAGTAGATGGAAAACAATATGGAAGTAAATTACTGGGCCAGAAGTTTACAGAGGATAAGTATCTATGGGGACGTGTTATGTATGACAATACAGAGACATATCAAGATAAAGAAGGCAAAGCATTGTATTATGCAGGACCATCAAATCTGACACCGGCTAGCGAGGAGTACCGTTCCTTAATTGCAGAACGTGTTGAAGCTATGAAAGCTTCGAATCAAACAATGTCAAATCAGAAAGTCCCTGTTGATTTAGTAACGGGTTCTGGTAGCGGTCTAGACCCTCATATTAGTGTAGCAGCAGCCATGTATCAGGTAGATAGAATCGCAACGGCGAGGAATATATCTTCGAAACAAGTAGAGGATATTATTAATCAATATACCACAGGAAAATTATTGGGAGTTCTTGGAGAAAGGGTTGTTAATGTTCTTGAAGTGAATTTGGCACTTGACGGAATTCTTAATTAGTTGAATCTTGAAAGTAAATGGAATAACAATATCGAGCAGTATATGGGGGGTGTATTCAACGCTTGATATGTGTAGATGGAGCAAAGATATGGAAGAAGTAAGAATGAATCCAGAGGCAATTCTTGGAAGAATTGCCTCTGATGAAGAGAATGCAGGAAAAGGAAAATTAAAGATCTTCTTTGGCTACGCAGCAGGTATAGGGAAAACCTATGCTATGCTGCTTGCTGCGCAAGAGGAGAAAAAATCAGGCAGTGATGTTGTAGCTGGTTACATAGAACCACATGCTAGGCCAGAAACTATGAAATTAGTAGAGGGGTTAGAGGTTCTACCACCAAAAGTAATGCCTTATCAATCTATTGAGTTGGTAGAATTTGATATTGATGCTGCACTTAAGAGAAAGCCGAATATAATTCTAGTTGATGAATTGGCACATACCAATGCGGTTGGAAGCCGTCATCTTAAGAGGTATGAAGATATTAAAGAGCTACTTAATGCTGGAATTAATGTCTATACAACAGTTAATGTACAACATATAGAGAGCCTACATGATTTAATTGCGCAGATTACAGGAGTTATGGTAAGAGAGAGAATCCCGGACTCTGTATTTGATGAAGCAAACCAAATTGAAATGATTGATATACAGCCGGAGGAATTAATTTCTCGTCTTGAACAAGGGAAAATATATAAGAAGGACCGTGTAAAAAAAGCACTTGGAAACTTCTTTACCGAAGATAATCTAATAGCGTTACGTGAGATAGCACTGCGAAGAATGGCAGATTGGGTTAATCAAGAGCAGAATAAATCCATTCATCAATTAGGCAAGGAGGGAGCGGTTGGAGAACATATCCTTATGTGTTTATCTCCCTCACCCTCGAATGATAAAGTGATTCGACAAGCGGCAAGAATGGCAAAGGCTTTCCATGGTAAGTTTACAGCATTTTATGTTGAGACACCAGAATCGTCAGATATGGATAAAGAAGACATTCAAAGGCTAAGGGAGAATACCAAGTTAGCAGCTCAATTTGGAGCCAATACAGTAACCTCCTATGGCAGTGACATTGTGGAACAGATTGCGGAGTATGCTAAGTTATCTAAGGTAACAAAAGTGGTACTGGGGAGAAGCTATAGTAAAAGAGGTTTGTTTTTGGTGAAGGAGAGTTTCTCCGAAAGACTATCTAAGCTTTGTCCCTCTATTGAGATCTTCCTTATTCCAGATAGCTATGATCAGATGTATCGGAAAAAGAAAAAGACTACAAAGGTTCAGCCTTCTATTGTCAGCCTTGATATGATTAAGGCCCTTTTATTATTAAGTATCTCATCCGGAATAGCAATTTTTTTCAAATACATGAATTTTCAAGATTCCAATATAGTAATGACATATGTACTAGGCGTATTAGTGACTGCGCTAATAACAAAATATAAATTTACCAGTTATATATATAGTTTTATAAGCGTATTTACATACGATTTCTTTTTTACTGATCCGAAGCTAACATTCAATGTATATGAAGGCGGTTACATAATCACCATTGTGATTATGTTAATTATGTCCTTAATCAGTTCAACAGTCACACAAAAGGTCAAAAATGAAGCGAAGGTATCAGCAAAAAAAGCCTATCGTACAGAAGTATTGCTTGAGACTAGCCAGAAGTTACAGCATGGTAAGAATACAGAAGATATTGTGTGGCGAACCATAAGGCAGTTAGGAAAATTATTAGATAAAACAATTTATTGTTATATCGGAGATCCCGAGAAGAATCCGAAACCAATTATCTATCATAGTAGCAGTAATATATCAAGCACGATACCAAAAACAGAATTAGCTGTTGCTGCATGGACATATAAGAATAACAAGCATGCTGGTGCATCAACTACAACGTTACCAGGTGCTAAGTGTTTATATATGGCTGTACGTAATGGGGATAAGGTTTTCGCGGTAATTGGAATTGAATTAAACGGAGATGTGATCCAAGCATTTGAACAAGGAATATTAGTGGCTATACTGAATGAATGTGCCTTTGCTCTTGAAAAGGAAGAGTTACTTCTAAAGGAACGTGAAGTGGCAATTCAGTTAAAACAAGAACAACTACGTGCTAATTTATTACGATCTATATCTCATGATTTGAGAACACCTTTGACTAGCATATCGGGTAATGCAAGTATGTTAATTGAAAACTCAGAAAAATTATCTTCAGATAAGATGCAGGAGTTATATGAGTATATATATGACGATTCGATGTGGTTGATTAATCTGGTAGAGAATTTATTAAGTGTTACGAGAATTGAGAATGGAACTATGCAGTTGGATTTAGAACCAGAACTAGTGGAAGATATAATTACGGAAGGCATGAAACACATTAATCGAAAGTCAAAAGAGCATACAGTGACGGTTGATATAGAGGAAGTGTTAGTGACAAGAGTTGATGCAAAACGTATTATTCAAGTTATAATTAATCTAGTAGATAATGCGATCAAATATACACCCGTTGGGTCCTGTATTGAAGTAGTTGCCCATAGAGAAGGGAACTATGCAGCTATTGAGGTACGTGATGATGGTCCAGGTATTGATGATGAACTAAAATCTAAGATATTTACAATGTTTTTTTCTGGAAATGATTCTGTCGCTGATGGGCGAAGAGGAATGGGGCTTGGCTTAGCTTTATGTAAATCGATTGTAGAAGCGCATGGAGGAAGGATTGAAGTACTTGATAACAAGCCATGTGGGGCAATCTTTCGCTTTACTTTGAAATTAGAGGATGTACTAGTTTGAATAAAGATATTTTTCCTGTTAATCAATTGCGAAACTCTGCATAGTGCTAACAAACACAGATATGTTGTTGACATGGAGAAAGAGTTTTGTAAATGCCTATTTTTATAGCCTTAGAAAGGGGAGGTTTACTATTATGATAAATCAAAAATCAAAAATTTTAGTCGTAGAAGATGATAAGCCTGTACGAAATCTTATTACCACTACTCTAGAGACTCAAGATTATAAGTACGTTGTTGCTGAGAATGGTGCGCAGGCTATTCTTGCAGCAACTTCTCACAATCCAGATATTATCTTACTTGATCTAGGTTTACCAGATATGGATGGAGTTGAGGTTATTAAGAAGGTACGCTCTTGGTCAATGCTACCCATCATAGTGATTAGTGCAAGAAGTGAGGATATGGACAAGATCAATGCATTAGATGCAGGAGCTGATGATTATCTTACGAAGCCATTTAGCGTTGCAGAACTTTTGGCTAGATTACGTACCACATATCGAAGGCTGCAGCATATGAATGGAATGATGGAGGAACCAAGTAAATCTTGCTTTGTAAACGGAGATTTAAAAATCGATTACCCAAGTGCCACGGTAACAGTGAAAAATCAGGAGATTCACCTGATGCCCATCGAATACAGTTTGATCTGTCTGCTTGCAAAAAATATCGGTAAGGTGCTTACGCATCGCTTTATATTAGATCAAGTTTGGACCAATGCCATTGAATCGGATATGTCTTCTCTTAGAGTTTATATGGCATCACTTCGTAAGAAACTTGGGACAGGAGATAATAAGGAGCAGTATATCCAAACTCATGTTGGGATAGGATATCGAATGGTTAAAATGGAGAATAAAGAAAAAGTATTTTGATAATCAAAATATTTTTATTGAAAATGAGAATGTTATCGGTTATAATTTATCTTGAAACAAAGAATGTGTTTGAGAATTCTATAATTTGGCGATATTAGTAATTGTGAAATTCAAATTCAAATTCAAAAGTAAGATAAGTGAGGTGTACTTTATTGGAAGAACAGAAATCTTCAATATTCCCTGCAGGAATAACAGAACTAAAGAATATAATCACAGAAAATATTCCCTTTATGAAAGAAAAAGAATCGGAGTATGCAGATAAATATAAATTAGAAAAACAGCATGATAAAGGTAAATTACACGCAATTGAACGTATTACAATGATACTTGATAAGGACACGTTCAAAGAGATTGGATCACGAGTTACAAATCACAAGAGTGCGTTAGGATTATCTGAAGACACATTACCTTATGATGGTGTCATAACAGGGTATGGATTTGTAAAAGGTCAGAAAGTGTACATATATTCACAAGACTTCACAGTCATGGGAGGTACACTAGGTAATGAACATGGAAAGAAGATTGCCCATGTTATTGAACTAGCGATTAAGACCAAATGTCCAGTAATCGGAATTAACGATTCGGGCGGAGCTAGAATCCAAGAAGGTGTTAATTCACTAGCAGGATATGGTGATATCTTCTACATGAATACATTAGCTTCTGGGTTTATTCCGCAGATTTCAATAATTGCAGGGCCATGTGCAGGAGGTGCAGTTTATTCACCAGGTATTACAGATTTCATCTTTACAATTGATGAAGTAAGTAATATGTTCGTTACAGGACCAAAAGTTATCAAAAGTGTAACTAATGAAACAGTTACAGCTGAAGAATTAGGTAGTGCAAGAGTTCATTCCACAACAAGTGGTGTTGCTCATTTTAGATATGAATCAGAAGAAAAATGTTATGAAGGTGTACGTAATCTTGTTGATATGCTTCCACAATATTATGGAGACAGACGTACATTCAAGCAAGAACCATATATAAATAAGAATCAAAAAGCATTAGACTCCATTCTACCTGTGCGTATGTCACAAAGTTATGATATGCGTCTTGTAATTGCTGAGATGTTTGATAAAGATAGCTTTATAGAAGTACAATCAGAATTCGCACAAAATATCGTTGTTGGTTTCGCTAAATTAAGCAATATCACAGTTGGTGTTGTAGGTAGTCAACCAAGTTATGCGGCAGGTTCTCTAGATTGTGATGCAAGTGATAAAGGGGCTAGATTTATTCGTTTCTGTGATTCTTATAATATTCCAATTATCACATTGGTTGATGTACCAGGATTTATGCCAGGTGTAAACCAAGAGATGAAGGGAATCATTAGACATGGTGCAAAATTACTGTATGCGTATTCAGAAGCAACAACCATCAAATTAACAGTTGTACTTCGTAAAGCCTATGGTGGCGCATATATCGCTATGTGTAGTAAACATCTTCGTGCGGATTATGTATATGCATGGCCATCAGCTGAAATTGCAGTTATGGGTGCAGAAGGTGCGGTTGAGATTATTCATAGCAAGGAACTTAAATCTGTACCAAAAGGTCAAATTGGAGAATTCATTAATGCTAAGGCAGCAGAATACCGTGATTCTTGTATGAATGGTGAACTTGCAGCCAAATACGGATACGTTGATGAGATTATTGAACCATCTGAGACAAGAGAAAGATTATATTCAGATTTAATCATGTTACGTGGTAAGAGCGAATTAACTGTGGTTCGTAAGAAACATGGTAATATACCATTATAATATTTAATAAAGATAAAGATAAAGATAAAGATAAGAAAAGCGATAAAACAGGTGAGGATAACTTCAGTTGTTTTATCGCTTTTTCTTTGGGGAATAAATAGTGAAAGTAAAGATATGCCTTTACTTGATGTAAATATAAAGATATAATTATATCAACACAGCTATCTATATTATCAAAAATGGGGGTTACTAATGATTACGATTACAGCATGTATGATAGTTAAGAATGAAGAAGAAGTATTAGGTAGATGCCTTGATAGTTTGAGGAACTTAGTAGATGAAATTGTAATAGTTGATACAGGGTCTACGGACCTGACGAAAGAAATTGCTAAAGAATATACAGATAAGGTCTATGACTTTACGTGGATACATGATTTTGCAGCAGCTAGAAATTTTTCGTTCTCAAAAGCAACGATGGATTACATCTATGTAGCCGATGCGGATGAAGAAATCGATAAGGAAAATCAAGAAAAATTCATAATGCTAAAAGAGGCTATGCTTCCAGAGATAGAAATCGTTCAGATGTATTATACAAATCAATTAGAATATGGGACAACATATAATTACGACAAAGAATATAGACCAAAGCTTTATAAAAGACTTCGTGAGTTTATGTGGCAAGATCCCATTCATGAGACAGTAAGTTTATCACCGGTTATATATGATAGTGATATAGAGATCATTCATAGAGCTACAATGTCACATGCAAAACGAGATTTTAATAATTTTTATGTTGTAGTGAATAAAGGAGAGCGATTATCTCCAAAACTAATTCATATGTTTGCTAAGGAATTATTTATTGCAGGAGATGAGGAAGATTTCATAAAAGCTGGAGAGTATTTTAATGAATGGCAAAAGGATATAACAAGAACGCCTGAGGAATGTGACTATATACAATGTGTCTTAGTAAAATATGCGAGATTACAAGGAAATTTAGAGTTATTAATGAAGGTAGCGCTTAAGAACATTGCATCTAAGGCAAGTGCAGAAGTTTGTTATGAATTAGGTGAATACTATTTTGAGGAACATGATTATGAAGAAGCGCTTATATGGTATTATAACGCGGCATATGAGACGGAATGCCAGTTGAATATACATTATGGAGGCGATTATCCATTAATGAGACTAGCAGATTGCTATCGTGAACTAGGTAATTTAGAACAGACAAGAGCTTATGAGGAATTAGCTAGGAATTGGAGTTTTTAACAGGAGAGTTGCAAGATCATAGAATCTCCACATTTAGAAAGGACGAGGTTGTTAATATGTTATATCTTTCACTAGCAGGAATCATTTTTGTAGCGGATTTATTGATTAAGAATTATATTGAAAAGAATAAGAAGATGAACGAGGAAGAAGAAATCCTAGGTGGCAATATTACATTGACAAGATATCATAACAAAGGTGCAATGCTAAACTTTATGGAGAAAAATACGAAACTTGTTGTATTCGTATCAGGTTTATTGTTAGGTGGCCTACTGCTCCTTTTTGGATTGATGATACCAAAGAAAGGAAATAAGGTTTTGAAATTTGGCTTAGCTATATTAGTTGGCGGTGCAGCAAGTAATGTATATGACCGTGTAAAACGCGGATATGTAGTGGATTATTTTTCATTTAAGTGGTTAAAGAATGTAGTATTTAACATAGCAGATTTATTCATAATAATTGGAAGTGTTTTTGTAGGAATCTGTATGTTATTTAGAAAAGAAAAGATTTAGAATATTAATAAAAAAGCTATTATATCATTGATATAATAGCTTTTTTGGTAGAAAAACACTATAGAGTTGTAAAAAGTATAAAAATTAGGGTATTACATAGCTTGTTTGTTATGTATATTGCATAAAGAAAATGAGATATAATAAATATAGTTATTACTCTGGGGTGAAAATTACTAAAAGTGATAACAATAATTCATGGGATACTGGAGGTTTGGATAACAAACATAATCTCCAGATTTTCGAAAGGAGAAGATTAATTGGTTATGAAAAAAGTAAAGAGGATTATGGCACTGGTATTAGCCGTTGTCATGGTATTACCTGCACTTGGGATGACAAATTCAGAAGTGAAAGCAGCTACAAAATCTGCTTCCCAAGTATACGTGGAGGCGATGGAACCTGGATTTAATCTAGGAAATTCCTTTGATGCAGTTAATACAAATACGGATGAAGAAGACAAGCAGGAGCTATCATGGGGAAATTCTGCTGTAACGAAGGAACAAATTCAATACATAAAGGATCAAGGGTTCAATAGTATTCGAATCCCATTGACTTTATATCGTAGAATGTCTGGCAAGGGAACAGATGATACAACTACGAAAGATGATTATATTATTGATGAGGCGTTTTTAGATAAATATGCACAGGTTGTTAACTGGGCTTTGGAATCAGACTTATATGTAATGATTAATGTTCATCATGATTCTTGGATTTGGCTAAATAGTTGGGATGGCAATGTTGAATCAGATGAATATACGATGTTTGTACGTATCTGGGAACAACTTGCTGAGAAATTTAAGAACTACAGTAACAAAGTATGTTTTGAAACAATCAATGAGCCACAATTTGAAACAGATGCTGCTGAAAAATTATATAAAATTAATAATGCTGCATACCATACGATTCGTAACTCTGGCGGTATGAATAGTAGTCGTATGATTGTTGTACCAACACTAAATACCAACGATTCACAAGATCGCTGTGATGCACTTTATAATCAGATAACAACAGAATTTAAGCACAATGGACAACAAGATACTAACATTATTGCAACCTTCCATTATTATTGTGAATGGGTGTACAGTGCTAATCTTGGTAAAACACGTTTCGATGAAGTATTATGGAATAGCACAGATGCGGATGGCAATGAGTATGGCTATACTCCAAGAATGGCAGTAGATCAGGCATTCGATCGTGTCTATAACACATTTACTAAGAATGGAATCGGAGTAGTATGTGGTGAATATGGTTTACTAGGACATGATAGTCAATATCCTTGCCTTAATAATGGCGAAGAAAACAAATATCTTGAGTACATGAATTATGTTGCTAAAGAAAAAGGTATTGCATTAATGCTTTGGGATAATGGAACTAATTTACGAATGATAGATCGTAACAAACTACAATGGAAAGATAGCCAATTTGAAGCAATCATTAGGGGTAATCTGGAGGGAAGATCTTCTTATGCTACAGGTCTTGATTCTACTTATCTAGAAAATGGTAAGGAAGACGTTGAGATTCCTTTAACTTTGAATGGTAACACATTGGTATCATTAAGTGATAATAATGGTACTTTAGTACAAGGTAAAGACTATGAATATGACACTAAGAATGCAGTAGTAACATTTACTTCATCTTATCTTAGTAAGATTCTTGAAGGAAAAGATTATGGAGTATGCGAAGCAGTTACATTTAAATTCAGTGGTGGTGCTGACTGGATTCAAAGAATCTCTAAGGTAAAGACACCAGAATTCAAATCTACTTTAAAGAGTGTTAATAAGGCAATTATTAATGTGGACTTTGGTGGAAATGAACTTGAGAAAGTAACAGCATATCAAGCTGGGGGTAAAGTTGGACCTAACAGTGATTGGTGGGGCTACCTTCAATATGGTAGTGCATTTGTTCCTGATTATTCAGCAAATACTATTACATTTAAACCAGAATTCTTTAATAATACGGTTCAAGATGGTGAAATCTTATTAGAGTGCACATTCTACAATGGAGAAGTTGTTTACTATGTACTTAATAAGAAAGGTAATATTATTACAGGTTCAAACGATACAAAGGCAATACTTAATTCTATTAAGGCACCATCGGTACCTGAGAATATTACGTTATATGCAGGAGAACAAGATCTTAGTGCATATGTAAAAGGTGTAGAAGGATTCAAGACTGTTGGATCATGGGCATCTGGTGATGGCTGTTATGTTGATTATGGTAACAATAACAAAATTGTATTCTCAGATAAAGCAGTTAAGGGAAGCACACAGCTTGGATTTAATCTTGTACAGTACAATAAAAGTGATTATCTATTCACGAATGTAAGTATTGTTAATGCACCTTCTGTTAGCAAAGTAGAAGTAGCAAAAGGGAAGAAGAAAGAGGTGAAAGTTAAGAATCTCGATAAGAAAGCGACAGTTACGTATAAGGTCGCTGATAAGAAAATTGCTACTGTAACAAAAGATGGAGTTATAAAGGGATTAAAAAAAGGTAAGACAACTGTGACTGTAACAGTGGCACAATATGGTAGAAAAGATATATTCAAGGCAGCTGTTGTAGTTAAATAAATAAAAGTTTATTAAGATATCAAAAACAGGCATGTTAGATAAATCCTAAAAGGATTGTGACATGCCTGTTTTTTCATATGTGTAGAAAAAATATGACGAATGCTTCATATAATAACTGATTACTGGAAATATTAATAAACTAAAGTCAAAACATAACAATTATTATGTTCTAAAATAGGTACATTGGTTTATTGACATTTGGCATTGACAATATTTTTCAAAAATGGTAATATTATCAAGTTGGCAAAAATTAGCGGTTGGGTATAATTTGATACTATTTGAAATTGCTAATGGAAAGGTATGATATAATGATAGATTTTCATTCTCATATTCTCCCTAACATCGATGATGGTAGTACTGGCTTGGAAGAAAGCTTGCTAATGCTTCAAAAAGAAGTAAAAGACGGTGTTACAGATGTGGTTGTGACACCTCATTACTATGCAGATCGATATTCAATTGATCGATTTATTGGGCGTTGTGATAAATCATTTGAAGTATTAAAAGATCATTTAACGGAAGAATATCCTACTATACATATAGGAGCAGAGGTTTATTATTTCCCAGATATGGGTGAAGCCTCCATGCTGTCAAGGTTATGTATCAATGATACACAGACCTTATTGTTAGAATTACCCTTTGTCCAATGGACGAGCAAAATGATAAAAGATGTTGATAATATTATTAGAAATCAACAGCTTAATGTAATATTAGCACATATAGAACGGTATTATGACTTTCAGAAAGATAAGAATATTTATTATGAAATGTTGGAACTTCCTGTTATTGGACAAATTAATGCAGGCCCTTTATTAAAAAGAGGCAAACGAAGATTAGTTCTTGATTTGTTGAATGATGGGTGGGCTAGTGTAATGGGAAGTGATTGTCACAATATGGACAAACGCTCACCTAATTTACTAGAAGGTAGAAAGATTATTGAGCGCAAACTAGGAGTGCAGACTCTTGAACGAATCGACTCTGTAGGTACGCAGATTTTAAAATTGGAGTGAATGTAGTAGTGAAGAGAAAGCAAAAATTGCTGTGGATAATAACTATTCTACTCATATTGTTAGTGGGAAGTCTTTTCTTTTGGCTAATTGATAAATGGGAAAAAGATGGTTCTCTAGATCCAGCAAAAAACCAAGATATAGAGGTTTCTAGCCAAGAGGACATATTAGTTGATTTAGAGGCTATGGAAGATGATAGAATCTATGGTAAAAAACAAAATGTAACCATATACGATAGAGATTACTATTATAGGGACGATATTAAAAATTACTTATTTATTGGTACCGATGCCAGTGGAAATCAAGAAGCAGAGTCAGATGAATATAGGGGAGCTATGGCAGATTTCCTTATGCTAGTAGTAGTAAATCATACAGAAAAAACATATTCCATGCTACAAATTAATCGTGATACTATGGCTGAGGTAAAACTAATAGGCCAAGATGGAACTGGTGAAGCAACTGCAATGCTTCAATTATGTACGTCACATTGGTATGGAGGAACAAAAAAGCAGAGTTGTAAGAACACCGTTCAAGCTGTATCTAAGTTATTGGGGGGAATTAATATAGATGCATATTATACCTTAGATATGAATGCGATAGGAATTCTAAATCATGCTGTTGGAGGCGTTACAGTCACTATACAAAACGACTTCACTAAAATTGATTCTAATATGAAATTAGGAAGTACGTTAAAGTTAACAGATGAGCAATCCTATCATTATGTACATACTAGGTATGGTGTAGATGATGAAGATAATGTTTCGAGAATGCAGAGGCAGCGAGAATATATGCAAGCTTTTAAACAAGAAATTAGTTCCTACCTAGATGATGATCAATTTGTGATTTCTCTATATAATCAATTGAAAGAATATTCGACCACATCTATAAGCGGAGATGATATCAATAAAATTGTGCGTCAAACGGAAGCCTACAAAGATAAAGGCATACTTACTATTGATGGGGAAGAAAAATTAGGGCAAGCCTTGGGAGATGGTGAAGACCATGTGGAGTACTATTTGAATGAGGAATCTCTCTTAGAAGTAATGCAGGACTTGTATAATCTACAACAAGAGTAACAGAAGTTGTAACTAGAAAGAATACTTAAGAATGTGAGGATATCAATATGAGCCAGTCACAAGTTAAAGATGTGAATGCAAATCAGAATATGGAAGATGAAGTGGAAATCGATTTATTAGAATTACTTTATTTTTATCGGTCTAAACTTTTGTTTATAATATTAAGCTTTATTGTCGGGGTTTTAGTTTCAGGGGTGATTACATATTGTTTTATAACGCCAAAATATAAAGCTACATCGAAATTATATATGGTTTCAGCATCAACAGACTCTATTGTAAATTTGGCGGACTTAAACTTAGGAACGTCATTATCAGAGGATTACGCAGAGTTGATACAAACAAGACCAGTAATTGAATCAGTAATTAAAGAATTAAACCTATCTTATACATATGAAGAGTTGCTTGGGATGTTAAGCGTTGGGACCGTATCTAAGACACGTATCTTAACTATAACAACAACAAGTACCATACCAGAGGAAGCTAGAGACATATCAAATGCCCTTGTAAGCAAAGCAATCACTTATTTGCCGAGTGTTATGGAGACTGCAGAGCCTAATATTGCTGAACAAGCTATTATACCAACTATGAAGAGTAGCCCAAGTTATGCAAAGAATATGGCATTAGGTTCCGTTGGTTGTATTGTATTGTGCCTTGGAATACTTACTGTAATATTCATGAAGGATGATACGATGAAGACAGCAGAAGATATAGAAAAAATATTTGGCGTTATGCCTTTAACTGTCATACCTGAAGGAAACCTAGGGCAGGGTAAAGAGAGAAGGCAACAAGACAAAGTGAACAAGAGAAGAAAGAAGACGAAGAGCACAGAGGGAGGAAGAAGCAATGAATAGTGTAGTATTAGAATCTATGCCAGAACTTCCATATGCTGTGGAAGAAGCTATAAATCGATTGCGAGTTAATATTAACTTTTGTGGAAGTAACGTTAAGAAGATAATGATCATTAGTACTATGCCAAACGAGGGAAAGAGCTTTGTTGCGATGCACTTGTGGCGTCAAATCGCTGAAGCGGGAACGAAGGCAGTACTTGTAGATGCGGATCTTAGAAAATCAGTAATGGCGTCTGATTATGGCATTAAAGGAGAGAAAGTAACGATAGGGACTTCTTCTTATCTAGCTGATACAATTCCTTTGAGTGATGCAATATATGAAACCAACTATGAAAATGGTCATATTATACCAAATTACGAAAATGTAATTAATCCCTCCTTGTTGTTGGAGAATGATAGATTTAGAGATATGTTAGATCAACTAGCAGAACAATATCGATATGTATTCATTGATGCACCACCATTAAATCTGGTATCAGATGGTGAAAAGATAGGTTCTTTATGTGATGGGGCTATTCTAGTCGTACGAAGTGGGAAGATATCAAAAGAAATGGTCAAAAATTCTGCAAGACAATTACAAAGGGCAGGTTGTCCTTTGTTAGGAGTAATCTTAAATCGAGTAGAGGGGTCCACTGGAGGGTATTACTACAAGAAATATGGTGGAAGTAAGTATTATGGCAAAAAAGGGGAGAATTACTACTATAAGTAATTCAAAGTTCTCCAATCAAATGTGTGAGAACCCTACAGAATATTCTGTTAGGTTTACTCTATAAATCTATTATTATGAAAGGAGATATGAAATATGACTAAGTTATTCAAGAAAGTATTAGTCGTTGCTTTAGCAGCAACATTAACTTTTGGATCGACAACAAGTGCATTTGCAGCTACTAAAAGTCCAGTTGTTTCTGTTACACCAGAAGACGCTACTAAAGTAAAAGCAGATACTAAAAACGGTGTCAAAGCAGTAGTAAATACATCTAAAAAAGGTACAGCGAAAGTAGTTTCGATATCAAAGACTACAAAGAAGAGTGTATCTATTTCTTCAAAGCTTACAGTTGATGGAGTGGATTACAAGGTAACTACTCTTTCTGCAAAGGCATTTGCTAATTGTACAAAGGTAGAAACTATTACTCTTCCAAGTACAATTACTTCTATCGCAAAATCTGTTTTTAGTGGTACACCAAAAACTCTTAAGAAAATTGTTTTCAGTAATAAGAAAGCAATAACAGTAAGCAAAGGAGCTTTTACAGGTGTAGACACTAAGAAGGTTACAATTAATGTAACAGCTTCTATGAGCAAAACAGAGTACAAGAAGTTTGTTAAAAACTTACAAAATGCTGGATTTAAAGGAACAATAAAACAATTAACAAAATAATTTATTAATTGTTTTAAAAAGGGGAAGGGGGACCCTTCCCCTTTTTTTGGGGAATGTGATCTGTAAACTATAAGGTTTTATGAAAACGAAAGTGGTGAAGGAATGTATAGAGGGTATAAAAAGGGTTGGTTAAAGCATCTAGACTTTATTCTTATAGATACCGTATGTATATTAGTTGCATATTGTCTTGCGTATTTTATAAGACATAGGCAGATGATTGCGTTTAATTCCGTATACGGTGGTTATATGGTAGCCTTAGTATTCGTCCATGTATTAACTATAGTTTTTTTTGATTGGTATAGGGATATTTTGAAAAGAGGCTATTTTCAAGAATTAAAACAAGTAATGCTTCATGCCAGTGGGGAATGGATTGGATTTATTTTAATTATTTATTTTTTCCAATATGCACAAGAGTTTTCGCGAGCTGTTTTTATTATTGCGTGGCTACTTCAAATTGGTAGTAGTTATCTGGTACATATATGGTGGAAAAAGGTTCTGATGAAACGTTTTAAAATTAAAGATTTTAGGTCGTTGATTATAATAACAGAATCTGAACTCGCTAAAGATGTGATTAAGACTGTTAAGGAAAATGAACGCTATGGATTAAGAATTAGAGGAATCATACTTGTTGACCAGGATATGCAAGGAGAGTTTATCGATGGTATCCCAGTTGTTGCTTCTAGGAGTGGTATGGAAGAGTTCCTATGTAGGAATTGGGTTGACGAGGTTTTTATTCAGTATTCGAATAATAAAGGGATTCCGATGGAACTAGTAGATAAATGCCAGGGTATGGGCGTTACTGTACATTTTGGTTTAATAGGGATAGATAAAGTGGAAGATAAAAATTGGATTCTTCAAACGATTGTTGGATATCCAGTAATTACATATAGTATTAAGATGTTGACATACAGGCAGGTGGTTCTAAAGAGGTGTTTAGACCTTATGGGGGGTCTAGTAGGAACATTGATAACCGCACTGTTATACGTTATATTAGGTCCAATAATCTACATTAAGTCTCCTGGACCAATAATCTTCAAGCAGACTAGGATTGGGAAAAATGGAAAGCAATTTAAGGTTTACAAATTCCGCAGTATGTATGTAGATGCAGAGAAACGTAAAAAAGAATTATTAAATGAAAATGTATATGAGAATGGGCTGATGTTTAAGATGGAGAATGATCCACGTATCATTCCTGGAGTTGGAACATTCATACGTAAGCATAATTTAGATGAATTCCCTCAGTTTGTAAATGTGTTAAAAGGGGAAATGAGCATTGTCGGGACAAGACCACCTACAGAAGATGAATGGCAAAAATACATGCCAAAACATCGAGCTAGAATGTCCGCAAAACCAGGAATTACTGGAGCATGGCAAATCGCTGGTAAGAATCAAGCCATTGAATTTGATGACATTGTGAAAATGGACGTGGAATATATCAAGAATTGGAACTTTGGTTCAGATTTAAGGCTGATTTTTGAGACTGTAAGGATTATGTTCTCTGGGAAAACGTTGGAGGTTGAGGAGAGGGCGTAAACATATTAAGAAGATACTAGCAATAAAAACTAGTTAAAATACGTTTTTATATCATGGGGAATGGATTTACTTGATAATAATAGGCATATGGGGAAAAGAAATGAAGCATATATTTATCGTTGGTTCAAAAGGAATACCGGGAACTTTTGGTGCTATGAAACATTTGTAGACAAGTTGACGGAGTACCACTAAGTCTAGCAAATTTAAAGTATCATGTGGCCTGCAACTATGTGTTAAGCACAGGAGAATGGAGTTTTTGACTTCACACGAATGATGTGTTAATCATATCGCCCTAGCTAAGTACATCGCCACGCCCGTGGTATGGACATAAACGAAAGGAAGGAAACAAGAGATGAGAGATTTTGATTCTTTGAGAATTGCGGTAGCCGGTACTGGTTATGTGGGCTTGTCTATTGCAACTCTGCTGTCCAAGTATCACGAAGTAACTGCGGTGGACATTGTGCCTGAAAAGGTGGAACTGATTAACAACAAGAAGTCTCCGATTCAGGATGACTATATTGAGAAATATTTGGAAGAGAAGGAACTGAACCTGACTGCAACTGTAGATGGTAAGGCAGCTTACGTAGGTGTAGACTTTGTAATTATTGCTGCTCCAACAAACTACGAGAGTAACACCCAGCATTTTGACACTTCTGCAGTGGAATCTGTCATTAAGCAGGTTATGGAGTACAATCCAGATGCCATCATGGTTATCAAGTCTACGATTCCTGTTGGATATACACAGAGTATCCGTGAGAAGACTGGTAGCAAGAACATTATTTTCAGCCCAGAGTTTCTTCGTGAGAGCAAAGCACTATACGACAATCTGTACCCTTCACGGATTATTGTCGGCATAGACCTGAATGACGAACGTTTGGTCGAAGCGGCTAAAGTGTTCGCTAAATTGCTCCAAGAGGGCGCAATCAAAGAAGACATCGACACGCTATTCATGAGCTTCACCGAGGCTGAGGCGGTTAAGTTGTTTGCAAATACCTATCTCGCTCTGCGTGTTGCCTATTTCAATGAACTGGACACCTACGCACAAAGTAAAGGCTTGAACACACAGCAGATTATTGAGGGTGTGTGTCTCGATCCTCGTATCGGTAGTCACTATAACAACCCCAGCTTTGGCTACGGCGGATATTGCTTGCCCAAAGACACCAAGCAGTTGCTGGCAAACTACGTAGATGTTCCTGAAAATCTGATTCAAGCTATTGTCGAAAGTAACAGAACCCGTAAGGACTTCATTGCTGATCAGGTCTTGAGGATGGCCGGTTACTATGATTACTTTAACCGTGGCGATTATGCTCCAGATACGGAGAAGAACTGTGTTATTGGCGTTTATCGTTTGATTATGAAGCGCAACAGTGATAATTTCCGCCAGAGTGCTATTCAGGGCGTTATGAAGCGTATTAAGGCCAAGGGTGCAACCGTAATTATTTACGAGCCGACTCTCGAAAACGGAAGTACATTCTTTGGCAGTAGGGTTGTTAATGATTTGTCTGCATTCAAGACACAGAGCCAGGCGATTATCGCTAACCGCTATGATAGCTGCCTGGATGATGTAAAAGATAAAGTATACACACGTGATATTTTCCAGCGCGATTAATTATGTGATAAGAAGGAAGTGTTCGTAATGAAAAAAAATAAGAAAAAGATATTCTTTGCGGCTTCATCAGGAGGTCACTTTGAACAGCTGATGATGTTACGGCCTTTAATGGATGGATATCACAGTGTGGTAGTGACAGAAAAAACGGACTATAGTACTAATTTGAAAGGCATCAAAACATATTATTTGCTACAGGTTAATCGAGAAGAAAAATCCTGCTTACCTAGATTAATTGCAAATGCATTTAAATCATTGAAGATTTTTTTGATTGAGAAACCTGATGCAATTATTTGTACGGGTGTGTTGGCAATGATTCCACTTTGCTTGATATGTAAGCTATTCAAAAAAAAGCTAATCTATATAGAGTCATTTGCCAAAGTTACAAGCCCGACACTGTCTGGTAAATTGTTATATAAGTATGCGAATCGTTTTTATGTGCAATGGCCACAGATGAAACAATACTATCCTAATGCTATTTATTTGGGAGGTATTTATTAAAAGGGGGTAAAGATGATATTTGTTACATTAGGATCTCAAAAGTTTCAATTTAATCGATTGTTGAAAAAAATTGATGAATTAGTTGAATATAGATTACTTAAAGAGGAGGTCTTTGCACAGATTGGTGCAAGTGATTATATTCCTCGCAACTATAATTATAAGGCATTTCTGGATAGGGAAGAATTTTCAAAAATAATATCTAGATGTGACACCGTAATCACACATGGAGGCACAGGAGCAATAATAGGTGCAGTAAAAAAAGGAAAAAAGGTGATTGCTGTTCCTAGGCTTGCGAAATACGGTGAACATGTAGATGATCATCAGTTGCAGTTGATCGAACAGTTTGATGGAATGAATTTGATATGTCCATGTTGGGACGTGGATGACCTAGAAAAAACGTTAAAAATTGCAAAAAGTCATGCCTATAAAGCATACGAATCCAACACGATAACATATGTTGAAAGCATTAAGACTTTTTTGGATTCATGAAGGAGATGAAAATATGGACAATATAAAAGTGTTGACAATAGGAAATCATCCTTCTGTTAAAGGTGGAATAACTAGTGTAATCAACCAGATTATGGAATATGATTGGAAGGCAGAAGGAATTAATATGAGCTTCATTGCTACCTATAAGGAAGGATTGAATATTAGTAAAATCCTATATTTTATAAAATCATATAATAAGATCCTTATGAAATTCATATTTGATCGTCCAAATATTGTCCATATTCATATGTCATATAAAGGAAGTTTTACAAGAAAATATGCTATTCATAAGCTGTGTAGACTGCTCAAGATCAAAGATATAGTCCATTTACATGGATCTGAATTTGAAAAATGGTATAATGAATCTGGCAAACATCAGAAAAAAAAGATAAGGAGATTATTACGCGAAAGCTGTGCATTTATTGTTCTAGGAGATAAGTGGAATAAGATTATTAAAAATATTGAACCAGAAACAAGAACACTAGTTGTTAGTAATACGGTTCACATTCCTGATGAAAAAGTCTCATGGAATGGAGATGTTTTACAAGTTCTGTTTATGGGGATTTTGATAGAACGCAAAGGTGTTGCAGACCTGTTAAAAGCGGTCAATAAAATTGCTTTGGATAAAAAAGTGAATAATATGCGTTTGGTTATTGCAGGTACTGGTAAAGAGGAAGAAAAACTTAAACAGATGAGCAAAGATCTCGACATCGACCAGTATATTACTTTTGCAGGGTGGACGTCTGGAGAAAAGAAATGTGAATTGCTAAGAAATTGTCAGCTTCTTGTTTTGCCATCTTATAATGAAGGATTACCCATTGCTATTCTCGAAGCCTTAAGTTATGGTATGCCAGTAGTAGCCACTGACGTTGGAGATATTTCTTCAGCAGTTAAAGATAATAAAAATGGATATTTAATTCAACCGGGAGATTACTCACAATTAGCAATCGCACTTGAGAAGATTGCTTCTAGCAGGGAACTTTATATTAAAATGAGTGACGCTTCTCGTGATATCGCTGAGAAAGCATTTAATGAAAAAGTATATTTTAAACAGCTAAAAGTATGCTATGAGAATTGTTCAAGGCTTTGTTATAATTTTGGGTTAGGAGGAAGAGATGCCTTTTTTTAGTGTATTAGTTCCTGTATATAATGTAGAACAATACTTAACATTTTGTTTGGAGAGTATTTTGATGCAGGATTTCAATGATTATGAAATTATATTAGTTGATGATGGTTCTACAGATGGAAGCGGTAAGTTATGTGATGAATACGCTTTAAAATATCCAGACTGTATTAAAGTAATTCATCAGGAAAATTGTGGACTTCTTATGGCAAGAAGAACAGGTATAAAAGCGGCAAAAGGTCAGTTCTTTATGTTTGTGGATTCTGATGATGCAATCGAAGTTGGAACTTTGAAGAAAATTTATGCTGTTTTGGAGAATCATCAATATGATCTGCTTATTTTCCACGCGTTTACATGGAATGGAGTAAGTAAAACGAAATTTGGAGAACCCTTTAAGCAGAAATCGGGGGAATTATCTGAAGAAGAACGTCATCAGTATTATATCTCTTTGCTGAAGAGAAAAACTGCAAATAGCATATGGAGCAAGATTGTTTCTAGGAGCATTGTAGATATCGATCGAGATTATGCTCCTGTAAAACATATAAGTACAGGCGAAGATTTGATTCAAAGCATGCCGATTTTAAATAATGCGAAAAATATTTATTATCTAAATGAAAATTTGTATTTGTATCGAACGAATAATACTAGTTTGACGCATTCTTTCAGTTATCAAATGTACAATTCTTTGCGAAGTGTGAATCTTGATGTTGTTGAATATGCAGAGGTGTGGAAGAATACATGGAATATACCTGATGCTTCTGAATTGGCAGCATATAATTTTATGTGCGGTGCTTGGCAAGTAATGAAAAGATTGATAATTTCAAATGAAGATATCTCATCCCAAAAAGTGGACCTGCTATTGCATTATATTCATGAAGATCAATGGTTTCAGAAGCAATTTAAAAAATCACAAGGGTTATGTGAGGATAAATTAGGAAGCACGGTATTGAGTCTCTTATATCAGGGTAATTTTAAAGTGTTAAAATGCACTTTGAAGTTATTAAGAACAGGATATCGTTTAGTCAAAAGGTGAGCATATGGATTTAACGTCTGTAATTATTACTACTTATGGAGCGCCAAATCATTTAAGTAGAGCTATTAATTCTGTATTGAATCAAACTGTATCTAATATTGAGATTATTGTTGTTGATGATAATTCTCCAGAAAGTAAAGAAAGAACAGATACCACCAAGGTAATGGAAGATTACATTAACATAAATAGTGTTATTTATATTCAGCATCCTAAGAATTTGAACGGAGCTGTTGCACGTAACACAGGCATTGGAGTGGCAAAAGGTAAATATATCGCATTTTTGGATAATGATGATTTCTTTATGCCTGATAAAATTGAAAAGTGCGTCAATGCAATTGAAAATAATGCAGAGGCGGATATTGTTCTAACAAATGTTGTAGTTATAAGGAATGGGGGAATTCACGCTCTGATTGACATAGAAGACAGGGAATACCGGCCGTTTGACGCGTTGCGTAATGTGAATTTATTAGGGACCGGTAGCAACTTGTTTCTGACAAGAAAAGTGTGTTGCCAAATTCAAGGGTTTGATGAATCATTTTTGCGACATCAGGATGTAGAATTTTTTATTCGTATACTTGAAGTTGGTAAAGTAGTTATAGTATCTGAATATTTAACCATTAAGGTTCATACGGGAACTAATATACCTAATTACGTGAGATTTAAATCGGTCAAAGCGAAAATCACAAATAAGTTTGAATATCTTATCAGCTATGAAAGTGAGTTAGAACAGAGGCAGTATTATATAAATATGTGTAAAATGTTGCTTGATACTGCAATAGAATCCTGTGATAGAGTTAATATACAAGATGCTAGTTTGAAATTAAAACAATATAGAAAATTATCGATTAAGGAACAAATTTTTTCAAAGCTTCCAAATATACGGAACTATTTATATTTGATTAAAGCAAAACAAAGAAGTAAAACAAATTATAAGAAGTATATCGAAGAGGTTGATGTTGTAAAGCGTAGAGTAATTGAAAACACAATCGTTTTGCACCCATGAGAGATAAATAGGAAGAGGAGAAAATGAAAAAAATTGCAATTTTTATTACATCAATTTATACGGTGGGGGGAGAACAGAGAGTTGCAAGTGTAATTGCAAATGAACTGTCCCGAAAGGCCGAAGTGACTATTTATACTTCGGATAATTTGAATAACAGATCAGATAGATATCAGCTTTCTAAGAACATCAATGTTGTTCACTATGATCCGTATGGTGATAAAATAGCAAATAAGATTGGTCGGTTTTGTTATTGGCATTTTGAAGGATTTTGCAAGAAATTCCCTTCGATTGTAAAGCTTGCATACTATGATGATTATGCAATCAATAAAATTGTCGATACGATTCAAGGAAAATATGACATTGCTATTGCTGTTTCAGGGGATTTTAGTATTTTGCTTGGTTATGCAAGTCCAAAATTAAGCGATACGATGACTGTTGGATGGCAACATAATTCTTATGAAGCCTATTTTGAGATGCCTGGGAAATATTATTACTATACGAAACGGGCATGTTTTGAAGAAGCAGTTAGAAATTTAGACGAGTGTGTGGTTCTAAATGAAGATATTGCTGAGAAGTATGAGAAAAATCTTCATATTTCATGTAAGGTTATCTACAATCCTCGCAGTTTTCTTAGTAATGAAAAAAGCAATCTTACAAGAAAGCAATTCATTGCTTGCGGTCGCTTTGACACACAAAAAGGATTTGATTTACTGATTGAATCTTTTCGGGTATTTGCAGAGAACAATCACGACTGGAACCTACTTTTGGTCGGAGACGGGAAGCAAAAAAATGAAATTGAGAAAAAAATTGCGTACAGCCATTTAGAAAATCGAATAAGCCTTACGGGATATATCGATAATGTAAAAGAGAAAATGATTGAGTCTTCCATATATCTGCTGTCTTCTCGTTGGGAAGGTTTTCCTATGTGTGTTACAGAAGCATTTGAAATTGGTCTGCCGGTCATCAGCTATGATATTACGGCTGTGGCTCCTCTGATTAAAAACGGGGAGGGAATCAAGGTGCCTGCCTTTGATACCAAGGCATTTACTGAAGCTATGCTTAAGCTTGTGAATGATTGTATGTTGCGTTGTGAGATGGGACAGAAAGCTATTGTCGCAGCAGAGAGCATATCTGTTGAAAATATTGTAATGAAATGGAATTCATTGTTGGATTTATAATTGTATATATTTCACAATGGAAATGATAAATGAAAGGGTGGTGTTAAGTTTGCCTAATTTAACACGCATTATACGAAGAATTCGTTCTTCTATAATAATTATTGCAAAAAAAAATTTATCAAAAGGGAAAATTAACATTTCGGGTAGAATGACTTTTGATCTGGGAACAAGACTAGAGTCTAGAGAGAATAGTATTATTTCAGTTCTAGGAAACGTTAATGTGAAAAGAAATTGTGAGTTCAGAGCTTTTAATGGCGGACAGCTTATTTTACATAATGGATGCAGCTTGAATAACAATTGTTTTGTTGCTGCCGGAAATAAAATTGAAATAGGTGAAGGTACTACAATTGCTCCGAATGTTGTCATTGTTGATCATGATCACGATTATAGACATCCAGATGGATTAAAAGCATTGGCATACAAAACAGGTGAGATTTTCATAGGGAATAATGTATGGATTGGAGCAAATGCTGTGATATTAAGAAATACCTATATTGGCGACAACTCAGTGATTGGTGCGGGGTGCATTGTTTCAGGACACGTTGAAAGTAATACGGTTTTGGTACAGAGAAGAGATACACAGTTAAAAAAATATAATTCGGCATTATTTGAAGATAAGGAGGGAAGAGTTTGATGCTGAGGCTTAAAAAAGTATACAACTGGCGGATACTTTTAGTTTATTTGTTAGCTTTTATCAGCTTTTTTACTCCGATATATATAAGCGATACTAACCAACACAATTTGAGTTTTGCTCTAGCAGAGGTTGTGATGTTGCTATACTTTGCTAACGTGATTCTCAGACATAAAATTTATAGAAGCAATGAAAAGATATACTTGATATTGATTTTTGTATATTTTATCGTATTTTACATATATAATGTCAAGTATTTGCATTGCTACTGGGCAATGTTTTATAAAACTGGTGCTTTCTTATTGTTGTATAGTTATGTGAATTATTATGAGAGAACGCCGCAAAATGACGAAATAGAGAATATCGCAAATTTAATTATTAAGGTATTTGCGTGTGCTGTCATTATTAGCTTAGTGTTTTACGTGCTCCACGGTGATTCAGTGTATTTTGAATGGGGGAATTTCAGAATACGATATGATGGAACATTTTCCGATAAGCGACTAACATGGGTTTATATGCATAAAAGTAGTTATGGAATGCTTTTAACGGGTGTTTTGTGGTTAACTTTAAAAAATAAATCAATAAAGTACAGAAAAATAATTATAGCATTGCTCTTATTAGCATTGCTAGCAATAAACTCTGTGACATCAATTATTGCATCACTTGGATTATTATATGCATCATATATTGAGACGAAACAAATCGATAGAAAATATGTGTTGAAGTTCTTGGTTAGTATTATTGTTATTTTAGTAGTTGGCTTTGCCACATACATTTATATTTCAGGTATTAGAAGTGTTACTTCTATGGGTAATAGAGTATATATATGGAAAATGATACCATACTATTTCAAGCAATATCCTATGGGTATGGGTAAAGCATTTTATGATACTAGAATCTTAGTAGATGAATTGAATTTCAGCGTTAATAACTGTCATAATGTGTTCCTAAATGAGATGCTTCATTATTCTACGCCAGTAGGCATTTTGTACTGTGTATTGCTACTTTTCTTCCCGATAAAAACAATTGTAAAAAGTAGTCATAAATTCCGTGATATAATAGTTTTAATTTGTCTCCTTATTCCGTTGAGCTTCGATATGTCAATGAATGACACAATTCTTCCAATTTATACGATGATTTTATATTGCGGATTTGCTTGTTATAATAATTAGAGAGGTATTTGAATAGTGAGTAAAAAGAAAAAGTCAACGATAATAAACATGATTATTATGACATTGTATCAATTAGTAACTGTTGCTATAGGATTTGTAGTTCCGAAATTGTTAATGTCTAAATATGGAGCAACACTACATGGATATACTTCAACCGTAAATAATGTAATGAGCTATGTGGCATTATTGAACGCGGGATTGGCAACAGCCAGTGTTCAATCATTATATGCCCCATTAGCGGTTGGGGACAAAGAAAAAGTCAGTAGTACTCTTAAAGCTGTAGATAGAATGTATATAAAGACCGGTTGTTACTATATGGTGGCAATTTTGGGCTGTGCTGTTGTTTTGCCCCTTGTAATTAAAGATCAGATACCATCAATTACTGCATTTGGTCTTATGATTACAATGGGTGCTACTAATACATTGGAATGTTTTATATATAGCAAATACCGCGTTTTACTTCAAGCAGATCAACGGCTTTATATCGTAACTTTAGGTGACATTGTAGCATTAATTATTAGAGGTTTTTTGCAAGTAGCCTTGATATCTCATGGAGCATCTATTATTTTAGTGCAGGCTGTTTCAGTGTTAATGGTTTTCATCCGTATGGCATTTGTGTCCATATACGTGCATAAAAATTATACCTATATTGATTCAGATGCTAAACCTAACTATGATGCTCTTTCAAAGCGTAAATCTGCGTTTGTTCATCAAATCGCCTCAATTGTTGTAAACAATACTGATGTGATGATTCTAACAGTTCGAGGTTCACTTGTTTCTGTAAGTATATACTCTGTTTATAACCTTGTATGTACACATATTAATACATTGCTTTCTTATGTGTTTTTACACGGCGTTGTAGCTAGCTTTGGTCAAATGTTAGGTGAAGATCGAAAAGAAAGAGTATTAAAAATGTTTCGCGCTTATGAATATATATATTTACTTACGATTACAATAGTTTTTTCAGTTACAGCCGCTATGTTGCTTCCCTTTGTTTCCTTGTACACTAAATCTGTACCAGGTACCAATTATTCGGATGTATTTTTGGTACTTTTATTTGTAGTTGTTGGGCTTGTAAATAATCTGAGAATACCGTGTCTTACAATGATTAATGCTGCAGGAATGTTTGCAGAAACTCAACATGCTGCAGTTATTGAAGCAATTTTAAATATTTGCATTTCATTAGTATTAGTTAATTGTTTGGGAATGTATGGATTGCTTATTGGAACTATTGTTTCTTTTTTGTATCGTACAGTAGATATAATGGTTTTTACAAATCATAAAATCTTACATCAAACTGTGACAGTTTCTATTTTTAGAGCGGTAAGAGTCATTTTTACAGTGATTATTAATGTATTGATAATTAATTATGCACTTGGTACGGGTGAAGTTACTTCGTGGCTTAGCTGGGGTATTGTAGCTGTTGAATCAACGATAAGCGCTTCGCTCGTCTCTGTATTTATTTATGTGATCTCTGAATTTAAACAAACAAAGGATATTGTCAAAACTATTAAGTTGTAATGATATCTAATTATGAGGTTGCTTTTTTACACATGGTGACATGATTGTGGAGGCAAAATAATGATGATGAATAATGATAAGAAGGATTGTAATAAAATAAAAAGCAGAGGATTTGTGACGATTGCAACTGGAGCGGTGAAATATCACAAAATGGCGTATCTTCTCATGGTATCATATAAATTAACATCAAAGAACCCATGCAGATTTGCAGTGATTACAGATAAAAAAAGCAAATATACGGATTCGTTTGATGATGTTGTTGTTGATTCGAATGCAACACGAACATACATGGATAAAGTGGATTTACTAAAGAATGCTCCATATGATGAAAACATTTTCATTGATGCGGATTGTATTGCATTTCGCGATTTAAATGAATATTGGAATGTATTTGCGACAGCATCCGATTTCTCATGCTTTGGTAAAGTTTTTTCAATAAATTCCAATGGAACGGGTTGGTATTCTATTGATAAGTTAGGTAAATATAAGGATTCTGTATCTGATGTGCTTGGCGTACATGGTGGAATATATTATTTTAGAAAATGTGAAACATGTGACAGCATGTATCAAATTAGCCATGAAATTATCGAGAATTATTCAGATTTAGGGTTTACTCGTTTTAACAAGCCTGCTGATGAACCTGTTTTAGCTTTAGCGATGGCAATTCACCACTGTAAACCGGTTGAGGCAGAGACGCATCATTATGTTTGGTTAAGAAGGGGAAAAAATATTCGTGCAGATTTCTTTCGTAATTATCTTTCATATGATTTTAATAATGGATACACGGATAAAGGTCTCATGCTGCACTTTGGAACGTCACATACCATAATTCCTTTATATATAAAAGAATCTAGGAAGGTTCTTTTCCAGTGGAGGAATAAAAGAAGTTGGAATTATACTGAAAGAATGTTATACACTGTGCTATCATATGTTCAGGCAACCATTTTAATGATTTGCTTCTCTTATAAAAAAGTTTTAAAAATATTTAAATTATAATGAAGAAGCTATTATATGAAATTTGAATTGATCCTATCTATAATAAGAATGCCATATTATAATGTTAGACTCTTTGGAAAGTGGGGGATAAAACTCACAATTTTGTATAAGACTCGCTTTACAGGGTTAGGGGGAAGTTTTCCACCGAAAAAAGAGAAGAATTTGCAGAAGAATGTCCGAAATTCCGCGTTTTTTCTATAATAGGATACAGAAAACATAGCAAGGGGCAGGTGGAAAACATGAACCAAAATAAGCATCCGCAAATGCTGAAAGCTGGACTGGCGCAACTTCTGGAGCGAACACCTTCCACTGAAACCGAGAAAGATGCTTACATACGAGAGCTTCAATATTACCTGAAAGATGTTTTGTGGGAAGTAGAAAATCTGAAAGAAAAGCTAGCATGACGCAAACAAATGTATGGTAGCAAAAGCGAGAAAACACGATACTGCTGTTCGGGAAAAGGAAAATGCGAATTATCAGGTTACTAAATGAGAGTTTACTCGCTCAAGGACTTGTCCGGCCCATATACTTCTCCCATGAACATTTGCTAGTTTGTTCAGGCCTGTAGGGGTCAGTTTTTGCTCATGAGGCAATGGACGGTTAGGTGAGTATAAGTATTATGATATGGATGCGATAATTGCCTCAGCATTGGAGATGTGTGAAAATGAACTTAGATAAAAGGGGGATACAATGAAAACAACATTAGTAATTATGGCGGCAGGAATTGGATCACGGTTCGGTGAAGGAATCAAACAATTAGAACCTGTTGGACCAAATGGAGAGCTTATCATAGATTATTCAATCCATGACGCTATTCAAGCTGGATTTAATAAAATTATATTTATTATACGTAAGGATATTGAAAATGATTTCAAAGAAGTCATTGGTAATCGAATCGAAGCTATTTGTGAAAAGCTTTGTGTAGAAATTCAGTATGTGTTACAGTCACTGGACGCGTTGCCAGAAGGGATAAAGTTACCGGAAGGTCGTACCAAGCCCTGGGGAACAGGGCAGGCTGTTCTTGCTTGCAAGAACTTGATTAAAGAACCATTTGTGGTTATTAATGCGGATGACTACTATGGAAAAGAGGCTTTTGTAAAAATTCATGACTTCTTATTAGAGTACACGCCAGAGCAGTCGAATAGGTTATGCATGGCAGGCTTTATCTTGAAGAATACGCTTAGTGAAAATGGTGGTGTGACCAGAGGCATCTGTAAAGTGAACTGCGAAGGAGAATTATCAGACGTGATTGAAACCTCTAACATTGTAAAAACTGTGGAGGGCGCAGTGGCAGATGGGGTACATATAGATGGCAACTCTTATGTTTCCATGAATATGTGGGGATTAACACCAGAGTTTATTGAATTACTTGAAAAAGGCTTTGCAGAGTTTTTTGATGGTATCACTGAAAATGACCTGAAAGCGGAGTATCTGTTACCTGTTTATATTGATCAGCTATTGAAGAATAGAAAGGTCTCTGTTAAGGTGTTGGAGACCTACGATAAATGGTTTGGTGTTACATATAAAGAAGATAAGGTTTTTGTGGTTGGGGCCTTTAAGAAATTGATTGAACAAGAGAAATATAAGGAAAATCTTTTTGGAGATTTAAACAATTTAGTTTTAGATTAATTTTAAGTAAAGATCGTTCATGTAATTTATAAAACATGATTTGTAAAGAAAGAATACCTCCTTGTAAAGTAAGCTTATTAACTGGAAAGTTAAATAAGTTGAATTTACAGGGGGTATTCATAGATGAATTACAATCGAACCTATTTAGGTAATTTTACCCCCTACAAAATCATCTGAATTATTGATACAATTATCATATCTAGTTATAAATTCCAACTGATTGTTTACTAGACTATCACTTGGTTTTTCTAACAAATCTAAAGATATTCTTTTTTGCGCATTTCAGGAATCATAGTAATATAAGTTTGATATAGCCTATTAACATTTTACTTATCAACTTTCATATGTATGATTCCCTCAATTTTGGTGTAAACTATATTAAAAGAGCTGTGCATTGAAAGGAGAATTATGATAATAATATCAATAGTATTACTATTATGTATAATAGGGGTGATTCTCTATTGCTGCATACATGTATCGACTCCTTATGATAGGAAAATAGATGATGAAGAACAGATGAAATTTTTACGTAATCTGAATGAAAGAGACAAGTAACAAAAGGAAGCCTAGGATGACTTATATAATAGAAGTGTTACAATATACATGGAAAGATATAATTGCACAGTTCTCACTTTTTCCCTATGGAATAATCACTGGGGTAGTAGGGCTTGTGCTTTTCTTTATTTTGAGTAGAATTAATCCTGCTATTAAGACTTATATAAAAAGCGCTATAGCTATTGCAATGTTAATAGGCTATGGAATCATTTTGTGTTATATTACATTGTTCACCCGTGAACCAGGTTCGAGAGAAGGTGTGAACCTTAGATTGTTTGGTACTATGGGTCATGGAGCACAAGGAGATGCATATGTATTAGAGAATATATTGGTTTTTATTCCATTAGGAATCTTAGTTACTGTAGCACTGCCTACTTTTCAAAAGTGGTGGTATTGTATGCTTTTGGGCTTATTAATAAGTTGTGGAATAGAGATGACGCAATACATAACCTGTCGAGGATATGTACAGCTAGATGATGTTGTAACTAATACCATAGGTATGCTGATAGGATTCTTCATTGTACAATCAAAAGTTGCTAAAAGTATAATGCAATGGAACAAAAAAAGGTCTTTAGAAGGGGAAAGCTGCAGCTGCCGTACTAAAGGAAAATAACTTACATATAAGGTATACCAATCTTAAAGAGTTTATGTTAATTCTGATTATCTGAGCATTGACATAAACTCTTTAAGATTTTTTTATATGTAATATTACATCCCAGAATTGCTATTCCAAAAGGATATAGCTAGATATCGGTATTACGAATATTTGATTTCATACTAAGTCATTGACTTTACCACGCTAATTACATACAATAACAAAATAAAGTTAGCCAAGGAGGTTCGATGAATGGAGAAAACATTACTAGAAAAATTACAAGAAGGTACTATCATAATGGATGGAGCCATGGGTACATATTATGCTAAGAAGAACGGAGACTCCAATGAGATGGCGGAATGGGCTAATAAGAATAATCCAGAGCTTGTAGTTTCTATTCATAAAGAGTATTTGGAGGCGGGAGCTACCATAATTCGAACCAACACCTTTGCTATTAATTCAGTCGTTATGGAAATCGATAAAGATGAACAAATATCTCTGATAAAAAAGGGGTATCAATTAGCCAAACAAGCGGTTAAAGAATTCAATCAAACGATAAATTCTTCTATATATATAGCTGCAGATATTGGGCCAATTCCATTTCACGCAGAGAGAACGAAAGAAGAAGTGATTTGTGAATATAAGAGTATATGCAAAGTGTTTTTGGAAGAAGGAGCAGATATCTTCTTGTTTGAAACATTCCCTCAAGTAGATGTTTTAAAAGAGGTTGTGTCATATATTAAAGAGATTAATGTTAATGCTTGTATTATAACCAATTTCTGCGTCAATAAGAATGGATATACAATGGCTGGTATTCAGGGGAATAAGCTACTGAAAGAAGTTATGGATATTGAAGAAATCTCTATCTGTGGCTTTAATTGTGGTATAGGATCTGGACATATGTTTCAGTTTTTACAATCGGTTGAATTCCCAGTGAATAAGAAGATTGCAGTATTACCTAACGCAGGATATCCAGAACAGTTGTATACTAGAATGGTATTTAATAATAATATCCGATACTTTGCAGAGAATATGAGTAGAATCAAACAGTTAGGAGTATCGATTATTGGTGGTTGTTGTGGGACAACACCAGTGTATATTAAAGCGCTTTCAGAGGCTTGTTCTGACAGCCAAGAATTGAAAGAACACGTAAAAGTAAAACATAGAGAAATTCCTGTGAGTAATAACAGTACAGATAACGATAGAGTAAAAGATAAGACTACTAAATCAAAGTCAATATTTGAGGAAAGTCTAGAAAAGAGAGTTAAAGATCAGAGAACATTCATAGAACGTTTGGAGTCAGGTAAGAAGGTAATTGCAGTTGAACTTGACCCTCCTTATGATAGTAACGATGATAAGATTATGGACTGCGTGGAGGCTCTTAAGAACACATCAGCGGATATTATTACAATCGCAGATTCACCAATGGGAAGAAGTCGTGTGGATTCGCTATTAATGAGCTTGAAGATTGCGGCAAAACATGAAGTTTCTGTTATGCCACATGTTTGTTGTAGGGATAAGAATATGATAGCTATGCGTTCCACATTATTAGGAGCATACGTAAATGGAATTCGTAATCTCCTTGTGGTAACGGGAGACCCTGTACCTAGTGAGCAACGTTTATCAACAACTAATGTATTTGATTATAACTCAATCCAACTTATGCAGTTTATTAAGCAGATGAATGAGGAACATTTTTCAGAGGACCCAATCCAATATGGAGGAGCACTAAATCCTGCACTTGGAAGAGTCGATAAGATTATTGAACGTATGGAACGTAAGATCGAAGCTGGAGCGAAATATTTTCTAACACAGCCGATATATGATGAGGAAACAATCGAGAAAATCCATTATATAAAAGAACATGTAGATACTAAGATTTTATGTGGCATTATGCCCTTCGTAAGTTATACGAATGCTAATTTTATAAAAAATGAGTTTTCTGGAATTCATGTTCCTGATGAAATTGTTTCTAGGTATTCAAAAGATATGAGCAAAGAAGAAGCTGAAATTATTGGAGCTTCACTGGGGAAAGAATTAGTTAAGAAACTTGAACCATATGCAGACGGTTATTACTTCATGATCCCATTCAATCGTGTATCCATGTTTGAAAAGATGAAACTGTAATTCTTAAGTGACTAGGGTATATTGTTTGTGATATGATAAGTTATGGGATGCGAAACAAGCATGAACGAAGTCCCAGAGCTGTTACAACTTCGCACATAAAAAACTTCATTTAGAGTAGGTAATTGCTATATTCATAAGTAAACTATCTGAACACGTCAGTACTTGATTTCGCAACGCGGGATCTTAGTACTGCTACGTGTGAAGCTAAGCGAGAGCGGGTTTTCGTTGAATAAAGCTGTTATCTACTTCTCGAAATCTTCAAGTGCGAAGTTTTAGTAACTGATTAGTGTGTCATAAGCCTTTTGTAAAACTTGCCTTCGTCAATTTGCACATATAAACTTGACTAATGTTATGTCGAACGTAGTTTGATGAGCAACTGTATGAAGTCGTTGGTACTTAGGCTCTGTATTTTAGAGACTTATGTACCACTACGAACTTCATCCAAGCGAGAGCGCGTTGCGATTGAACTACGTTTGGCATAACATGTTCACACATAAAATTGTGCAAATTGACGAGATTAAAATGAAAACTGGCTTTTGACACTCTAACCAGTAACTTATCAGAAGTATAGGATAAAACACTATGGTAATCCTAGTATTAAACCACAGGCTGTAAGTAATTTAAACAGAAAGATAAGGTAGATTAGAATGGATGTAAGTATTTTTGAAGTAGTGGGACCAATTATGATAGGTCCATCAAGTTCTCATACGGCAGGTGCCGCGAAGTTAGCACGTATTGCAAGAAATATTGTGAATGAACCATTTAAAAAGGTTATATTTGGTTTACATGGTTCGTTTGCAATGACATATAAAGGACACGGAACAGATCGTGCATTAGTTGCGGGAGTTCTAGGTCTATATGAGGATGATGAGGCATTAGCAGATTCCTTCGAATTAGCGAAGCAACAAGGATTAGAATATGAATTTGAACAAATAAATTTAGAGAATGTTCATGAGAATACAGTGAAGATTTCATTTATATTAGAAGATGGTTCTAGTTATTATGTAATCGGATCTTCTATTGGTGGTGGTCAGATATTAATCACGAATATTAATGGTTTTAGAACGGAATTTACGGCTCAATATAGTACGATCGTGATAAATCATTATGATAAAAAAGGAATTATTAGTGAAGTATCTGCGATTCTTGCAAATAATTATATCAATATTGCTACCATGCGTCTAAGCCGTAATGCAAGAGGAGAAGAAGCATTTTGCATTATAGAAACAGATGATGTGATTCCTCATCACGTTAAGGAATCAATGGAGGAACTAGAGAATATCATTCAAGTACAAGTTATAAATGTTACCGATTAGTAACGGAATGGAGTAAGAATGTATTATAATTTACAAGGACTTCTAAAAATAGCAATGGAACGTGAAGTTCCGTTATGGAAGATTATATTAGAAAATGAAATGAAACTATCACAGATGACAGAGGAAGATGTATTCGTAAACTTAAGTCGTCGATACAAAGTAATGGAGGCTTCCGCTCATAAGGCCATGGAACAAAATTTACATGTGAAAGGTAGTCTTATTAACGGTTTGGCGTATTCTCAAAATCAGTATGCTAAGGAAGGTAATACGCTAAGTGGCGAGTTAATAAATCATGTGATGGCATTAGCATTATCTTCTAGTGAGGTTAATGTAGCCATGGGTAAGATCTGTGCGGCACCAACAGCGGGATCTTGTGGAATATTACCAGCTGTTTTAATTGGTGTAAAGGAAGTGAAAAATCTTACTGAGCGAGAGGTGTTACAAGGTTTACTAACTGCTTCAGGAGTTGGTGCAATCGTGGTGAAGAATGCAACCGTAGCAGGAGCTGAGGGCGGATGTCAGGCAGAATGTGGTGTTGCTGCAGCTATGGCAGCGGCGGCAGCAGTAGAGATGTCTGGAGGAAATGCACAGATGGCTTTACATGCTTTCTCATTAGTAATCATCAATGTTATGGGGCTTGTATGTGACCCTATTGCAGGACTTGTACAAGTACCATGTGCACAACGTAATGCATCACAAGCAGTGAATGCAATTATATGTGCAGATATGGCCTTAGCAGGTATGAAATGTATTGTACCAGCAGATGAAGTAGTTGAAGCAATGTATAAAGTAGGAAAGCAGCTTCCATCTGAACTCAGAGAAACTGCATTAGGCGGACTTGCAGTTACGCCTACTGCTAAGAATATACAAGAAAAAATATTCGGTAGATAATTGTGTTAAATATAAATCTATAGACTATTGCGAAACTCTTAAGATATTTTCAGCTTCTTGGCTGACGTATTATAACTTAGAAACGATAGCGTAACACTTATAGTACTTCTTAGTGTGTACTAAGTAACTTAGGAAGGCGAGGCATGGACGCCGAGCCAGCCTGAGATAAGCCAGGATGGCGAATCGATGGCGGTTCCGCAGATATTGTACAAACTTGCAGTACACACATAGAAGTACTTAGGTGTGAAGCGTGTTTTGTGTTATAATACGTTATTCAAGAAGCTTCAAAAAACCTAAATTGAGTTTCGTAAACGCCGAATGAGATATTAACCGAGGGAGGATATAGTATGAACCATAAGGAATTTATTGAATTATGTGAATCGAAAATTGTATTACTTGATGGAGCAACAGGTAGTAATCTTCAAGAAGCAGGTATGCCTACAGGAGTATGTCCAGAAGACTGGATTCTTAAGAATCCAGATGTTTTAGTTAACTTACAAAAAGAATATGTATTAGCGGGTACGGATATTCTCTATAGTCCAACGTTCACAGCGAATCGTATCAAATTAGAAGAATACGGATTAGTGGATAAGATTGAACAGATGAATGCTGAACTTATTGGTCTGTCAAGAAAAGCGATACAATTAGCAAAGGAAGAGAAGCCAGAACTTAAGGATAAGAAAATCTATGTTGCCGGGGACCTTACCATGACTGGGGAGCAGTTATATCCAATTGGTAAGCTCATGTTTGAGGAGCTTGTTGAAGTTTATAAGGAACAAATTAGGTGTATGTTGGCAGGGGGAGCGGATTTATTAGTAGTGGAGACTATGATGAGTCTTCAAGAATGTAGAGCGGCATTAATTGCGGCAAAAGAAACCTGTGAACTCCCTGTGATGGTAACCATGACTTTTAATGAAGATGGTCATACAATGTATGGAACAGATGCTAGGACTGCGGTAACGGTATTACAAAGCCTAGGTGCGGCAGCAGTGGGTGTAAACTGCTCTACAGGTCCGGATCAAATGAGAGACGTGGTTATGACCATGCGAAATTATACGAGTGTTCCTATTATAGCCAAGCCTAATGCCGGATTACCAATTTTTGTAGATGGTGAAACGGTATATAACCTAGGACCACAAGAATTTGGTTTACAAGTAAAAGGACTTGTAATGGACGGTGCAACAATAGTGGGCGGTTGCTGTGGAACAACGCCAGAACATATCCGTGAACTTGCTATGAATGTAGAAGAAATAAAACCTGATCTTTCCTATAATCATAAAGTCCGTGCCATTACAACAGAACGAAAGACCGTTGAGATTGACTTGAATGGAAGGTTTTTGATAGTTGGGGAACGTATTAATCCAACAGGAAAGAAGAATCTTCAGGCTGAATTAAAAGAAGGTAAACTTGATTTAGTAGTATCAATGGCAGAAGAACAAGAAGAGAATGGTGCTTCTATATTAGATGTTAATATGGGTATGAACGGAATCGATGAGAAGGAAACAATGGTTTCGGTTGTCTATGAATTATCTCAAGCGGTTAATTTACCATTATGTATTGATTCAAGTCATGTTGGTGTTATTGAAGCAGCACTTCGTATCTATCCGGGCCGTGCTTTAATTAATTCCATTTCATTAGAAAAAGAAAAATTTGAAAAATTAATACCATTAGCCAAGAAATATGGAGCTATGTTTATATTATTACCATTATCGGATAAAGGACTACCTAAGAATATTGATGAGAAGAAGCAAATTATTCATACGATAACAGAAGCAGCATACGCCCAGGGGTTAACCAAAGAAGACATAATAGTAGACGGTCTAGTAAATACAATTGGTGCTAATAAACGAGCATCTATCGAGACATTAGAAACTATCCGTTATTGCAAAGACGAGTTAGAATTAGCAACCATAGTAGGACTATCAAACATATCATTTGGTCTTCCAGAAAGACAGTTTATAAATAGTACATTTCTAGCATTAGCAATTCACGAAGGTCTTACGATGGCAATTGCGAATCCATCTCAAGATTTATTAGTGAATACCGCATTTGCTACCGATTTATTATGCAATAAGGAAGAGGCGGATTTACGATATATTAATCGGGTAACGAGCAGACCAATGACGATTACAAGTGGGTCTGCCAATGCCGCTACAACGAATACGGGGAATTCTGATAGTAATGGAACAGTTGGTGCCAAATCTTCAACAAATGAGACTGGAATTCAAGGATCAGACGTGAATGGGCAGTCCACCAATGAATCTGTTATCTACACGGATGTAATCAAGGGAAATCGCAAGAATATTCTTGACCATGTTAAAGAAGTGCTTGCTGCTGGAGAACAGCCTGCAACTATTGTTGATACCATGTTAATACCAGCAATCAACGAAGTAGGTAATCTATTTGACAAGCAGATTTATTTCTTACCACAATTAATTGGTAGTGCAGAAACTATGAAGACGGCTATAGATTATCTTGAGCCAATGTTACAAAATGACCAATCGGATAAGAAACTAGGAACTATAGTTATAGCTACCGTTGAAGGTGATATCCATGATATTGGAAAGAATCTTGTAGCATTAATGCTCAAAAATTACGGTTTTGATGTAATTGACCTTGGAAAAGATGTATCATGCGATAAGATTATTGAAACAGCGAAAGAAAATGATGCAGACATTATAGCACTATCAGCTCTTATGACGACAACCATGTTAGAGATGAAGAAAGTTGTACAAGCTAACAAAGAAGCAGGACTAAAGGCCAAAGTAATTATTGGAGGTGCAGTAATTACACAAAGCTATGCAGATGAAATAGAGGCAGATGGATATTCAACAGATGCACAGGATGCGGTTAGATTGGTTAAAAGGTTAATGGCAGTATAGGAATGAGTAGGGAAGCGGATTAGTGGCCGTTTAATGCTATTAATGAAAGGATTAATAAAGAGATTAGGGCCTAAGAGAAAGGGGGTGGAGTATGACTTTACAGCAATTACGATATGTGGTAACAGTAGCAGAACATTGTTCCATGAATGATGCTGCTAAGGTGTTATTCATATCACAACCCTCGCTCTCTAATTCCATTAAAGAATTAGAGAAAGAGGTAGGAATAAGTATATTTACCCGAACGAATAAGGGGATTACTGTTTCAGCAGAAGGGGCAGAATTCTTAGGGTATGCAAGGCAAGTTATGGAACAAGCCTCATTATTAGAAGAGAAATATATGGGTATAGCACCTAGAAAAGTAAAATTTAGCGTGTCCACACAACATTATTCTTTTGCAGTAAATGCTTTTGTTGATATGATTAAGGACTACGGATATGATAAGTATGATTTTCAATTAAGAGAGACACGTACCTATGAAATCATTGAAGATGTCAATAATATGAATAGTGAAATTGGAATACTATATGTGAATGAATTTAACAAGAAGGTAATTCATAAATTACTGAAAGAAAAGGAATTAGAATTCCATGAATTATTCAAAGCGTCACCACATGTATTTATTAGTAAGGATAATCCACTTTCTAAGAAGGATAGAGTTACGTTAGATGACTTAGAAGATTGTCCGTATCTGTCCTTTGAACAAGGAAATAATAATTCGTTCTATTTCTCAGAGGAGATATTAAGTACATTAAGTCGCAAAAAATCAATCAAAGTGAGTGACCGAGCAACACTATTTAATCTGTTGATTGGTCTAAACGGATATACAATAAGTACTGGTGTGATTAGTAAAGCACTAAACGGTAAGAATATTGTAGCAATACCACTAGATGTAAAAGGCGAAGATATGCAAATCGGATACATTGTACATAAAGAAGTGACAATGAGTCGGCTTGGACAAATCTATATTGAAAAACTAAAACATGCAGTCGACATACGCGTATGTTAGTAAAACATAGCTGTAGAAGTAACGTAGATTAGAAGAAGTCATATAAAAGAATAAGATTAAGCTACTAAGCAGCTATTCATGTTTATCAAAGTTACGAATGTACGAAGTTATTCCGATTTCCTAGTTATTAATAATTCCTTACCCTACTAACCAAGTGAATAACCAGGCTGTTGTTAGAAATCTTACATACGGGGTTGGCGCAACACCAAGCAACGTAATGCACCATCAAAAAAACAACCTTTACCGAGCTGTGGGTCAGGTGCGGATACGAAGTGTCCGCAAACATGACAAACAGCGAATAAAGGTTGTTTTTATTGCTGGTGTGTGAGTTGCTTGGTGGTGTGACAACCCCATACGCAACCTCACAGCAACAGCCGTCCTATTTACTTAGTTAATTCAAGGAATTCATCAATTTCGTTTGCATAGCTTTGTAAGCTTTGTCTCCAGAAGTCAGGTTTTGTTATATCAATACCAGCCATCTTAGCTACATCTTCAACGCTGCTTACAGTAGTAGCTTTTAATAATGCACGGTATTTAGGAACGAAATCTTTGCCTTCTTGTTGATACATAGTATATAAGCCACGAGCAAATAAACCACCAAATGCATATGGGAAGTTATAGAAGCTAAGGGATTCAGAATAATAATGACCCTTGTTGATCCACATGTAAGGATGTAAGGTATCTTCTTCTAAGGAATCACCGAAAGCTTGTTTTTGTGCATCTAACATGATTTTTTCTAAATCATCACTGAATAAGAACTCATCTTTACGTCTTTCGAATACAGCATTTTCGAATAAGAAACGAGAGTAGATATCGCAGATAATTTGAGTTGTATCTTGTAATTGATTTTCAATAAGAACTAATTTATCAGTACCTTCTGCTTCGCCTATAGCTGCATCCATAATAACATTTTCATTAAATGTTGAAGCAGTTTCTGCAACTGGCATAGAGTAGTCTAAGTTAAGTGGGCGATGTTCTTGAATCTGTAAGCCATGATATGCATGACCAAGTTCATGAGCTAATGTTACCACATCACCAAAAGCACCGTCAAAGTTAGTTAAGACACGGCTTTGTTTGATGAATGGAAGGTTAGCACAGAAAGCACCGCCAACTTTACCTTTACGTGGGAAGAAATCAATCCAACTATTATCAAAAGCTTCTTGAGCCATATCAGCTAAATCATCTGCAAAGTTTCTAAAATGTTTAAGAAGATATTCTTTTGCTGATTCTGGTGTGTATTCCACATGATTTTTACCTAGAGGAGCAAATAATTCATACCAAGGAAGGCCGTTTTCATATCCAAGCATAGTAGCCTTTCTTTTAAGGTACTCATGGAATTTAGGCATGTATTCTTTCATTGCTGTTAACATTGCATCAAGTGTTTCTCTAGACATAGAAGCCCCGCGTAATGTCATTGCAAGAGGTGATTCATATCCACGAAGTTCTGCAATTGTATTTACTTGTGATTTGATATTATTTAGTGAGAAGCTAACGGCATCTTTGATCTTATCATAACAAGCAATTTCAGCTTCATAAGCAGCTTTACGAACTTCTTTATCTTTGCTATATGCAAGATTACGAATTCCTGAAAGTGTTGTTTTTTCACCGTTATAATCAACTTCAACTGTTGAAGTTAAGTATTGTTGTAAAGAACTCCAAGCTGATCCAGCAGATAGATTAAGTTTCGCAATTACTTCTTCTACATCATCACTTAATGTATGGGATGCGCGATCCTTTAATTCGTTAAAATAGAATGTATATTCTTTTAATGATTCATCAGAAGCAACAATTTCATCTAGATTAGCTATGTTAGCGATATATTTATCGATTTTAGCAGAATCTTTAGAAGTTGCACTAATCTTTAATTGAATACGATTTAAGTAAGAAGTAGTTTCACTATTTGTTGTATCAGTACTTTCTCTAAGTTCTGTATAAGAGTATATTTTAGTTATTAAAAGTGAGAATTCTTCTGTTAATGTGATATATTCAATTACAGTATCTTTATCTGGATTTTTCCCTAGATTATCTGCAAATGTATGAAGTTTGTTGATGAGTGTATCAAGTTTTTCTAAATCCTGTTGATAAGCAGGATCATCATATCCTTTATAAAGGACGTCTAAAGACCATTCTGTATTCATATTTACCTTCTTTCTCAAGTACTGTAAATCTGATGTTTTACTATGTAGTTTATAGTATTGACCAATGATCACAATGCTATGAAATATATAATTTAGAGATTTACTGACTTGTATGCTTATTCTTTGACTAAAAGGACGTTGTCCTAAGTCGTTGCAATAATTATAGCAAATGGGATTTTAATAGTAAATGGACTATCTTATTATTAAGGATTCAAAGTGAGATTTTCTTTGTACAAATGTGCAATATTTCATTGTCATGGAAAACTTTTTAAAGATAAGCTACAATAATTCATATTGTCAGTAATTTAGTTGTGTGATAAGATAATTTATCGAAGGGAATTAAGTACAAACTTAATTCTGAAGCTAAAATCATAATAATTATACAGTAGCTTCTATAAAGGGCTAGAATATATAGTCACAGAAAGGAAATATAAATGGACAAGTTGAAATTGTCAGTTGATATAATAATACCAACGTATCGTCCAGATGAGCAATTTTATAAACTGTTAGGGAGATTATTGAAGCAAACAGTGAAATCAATTGATCAGGTGGGCGTGTCGGATGAAGAATATCTGAATAAAATATTAATAATGAATACAGAAGAGAGATTTTTTGATAAAAATAAGTTTCAAAAAGTATGCCATGGTAGTAAACAGGTAGAGGTTAGACATATTACGAAGCAAGAGTTTGACCATGGTGGAACAAGAAATCTTGGTGCTAGTTTATCAACGGCAGATATTATTATATTCATGACACAAGATGCCATGCCAGAAGACAATAAATTGATAGAGAATCTTATTAAACCATTGAAGAAAGATAATGTGGCAGTGGCTTATGCAAGACAACTTCCTAATGAACAGGCTGGAGAGATTGAGAGATATACAAGAGAATTTAATTATCCAGCTACTAGTATATATAAGAGTAAGAAGGATCTTGAAACCTTAGGAATTAAGACGTATTTTTGTTCTAATGTATGTTCTGCATATAAGCGTGAGATTTATATGAATTTAGGTGGCTTTGTTACTCAAACTATTTTTAATGAGGATATGATTTTTGCATCTATAGTTATTAATAGCGGTTATACGATAGCATATGCGGCTGATGCAAGAGTAATACATTCTCATAAATACACGTATCGCCAACAGTTTACTCGTAACTTTGATCTAGGAGTTTCACAAAGGCAATATAGAGAAATATTTGAGAATATAAAATCTGAATCAGAAGGTATTGCACTAGTAAAAAAGACTGCAAAGCATCTGCTAAATAAAGGGAAATTCTACTTGATCCCTGATTTGGTATTGCAGAGTGGATTTAAGTTCCTTGGCTATAAAGCAGGTCTACGATACGAGAAACTATCAGATAAAACAATAAGAAAATTTAGTATGAACAAATCGTACTGGGATAAGAAAACAGGAATTTAGAAAGGTCGGTACATTAATGGTTGAGATAATAATGGCGGCGTACAATGGAGAAAAGTATATAAAGCAGCAGATCGAATCAATCATGAAGAATACGTATGAGAATATTCATCTGACGATATATGATGACACTAAAGAAGAACAAACTTCAGCTGCTATGACAGATATCTTGAGTTTAATGAAAGAAAAATACGGTGATAAAATTACCTATAAGAAGAATGCGCAGAATAAAGGATGTACGAGAAATTTCTTAGAGGGATTACAAGCTAGCACGGCAGAATACACTATGTTTAGTGATCAAGATGATTATTGGAATAAGGATAAAGTTGAATTAACAGTAGAGAAGATGAAACAGATGGAGAGTAAGTACGGTAAGGAAACCCCATTGGTAGTGTTTACAGATGCAATTGTAGTGGATTCAAAACTTAATCTAATCCATCGTTCCTTTCATCGATCGAATCACTTGAATACGAATAAGTTAGGTTTAGCTCATTTATTAATGGAAAATAAATTAATTGGTTGTACGATGATGATGAACCAAGCATTGAAGGATAAGATAATTGCAATTCCAGAGAATGCAAGAGTGCATGATTGGTGGATTGCACTTGTAGCGGCAACGTTTGGCAAGATTGGCTATCTAGAGGAGTCTACAATATTGTATCGTCAACATGAGGATAATGTAATAGGAAATCAAGAATATGGATCTTATATTAGAAAGCGATTGGCTAGTCTTAAGTCTCAAAGAGAAGTGATTTACTCGAATATGAAGCAGGCGGAGGAGTTCCTTGAAATCTACCATATGTTTTTAACAAAAGAACAAAAAGCATTGATTGGCCGTTTTGCTAATCTGAATAAAAGAAATTGGTTATATCGTCGATATGCAATGTACCGATTTGGGTATAAGAAGTCAGGTGTACCAAGAAATTTAGGTTTATTACTAGTGCTTTAACAGGGGGAAAGTTACATGACGAGAAAACAAAGAAAGAGATTGATTCGTAAATTTACATTCATATTCCTGTTGCTCTTGTCTTCAGCAACAGGATTTTTACTGGCAGAGGCTAAGATTAGAGTCTACGGTGTATTAGATGGATTAGATAGAGAAGGCGGTGAATCATTATCGTCAGTTGATTTAGAGGATGTAGACTTAGTGGAGGATGACAGAATAATCAATATCCTTTTAGTTGGTAGTGATAAACGAGCAACTTGGACACAAACAGGTCGTTCTGATTCGGCAATGATCGCCACTTTGGATTTAAAACATATAAAGTTGAAGTTAACTTCATTAATGAGAGATATGTACCTAACAATACCAGGATACGGAGAAAATAGATTTAATGCAGCGTATTCTTTTGGTGGTGTAAGTTTAATGTATGAAACGATAGCAAGTAATTTTGGTATACGACTAGATGGATATGCTGTAGTAGATTTTTCTGCATTTAAGAAAGTAATTAATACAATAGGTGGTGTTAAAATTACTTTAACAGATGAGGAATATCAGTACTTAACAACCGCATATAAGAGAGGTTCTGTACTGGATTTACAGCCAGGAACGAATGTTATGAATGGAGAACAGGCACTTGCATATACAAGAATACGTCAAGATGCCCAAGGTGATTTTGGTAGAACAGAAAGACAACGTAAGGTATTACAAGCAATATTTATAGAGGCAAAATCTATGTCATTAGCAGAATTAATCTCATTGGCAGAAGAATTAATGCCGTATATATCAACAGATTTAACAAATGATCAGATTATGTCTTATATGCAGTCAGTGCTTATGCTTGGAACAACTCAGATAGACCAGATGAGAATTCCAATTGATAATTCATATGAACAAAGAAGAATTAATAATATGGCTGTTTTAGTTCCAGATATGGAAACAAACGTAAACGCATTACAGGACTTTATCTATAATTATGGTGGTAATTAGGTAGGGGGGACGCAAAACTCTAGTTATGCTTTGTAGCTTCTTAGATGACGCGCTATGACACAAAACACGCTTCGCGTCTAAGTACTTCTAAGTGTGTATGTTAAGTTTAATAATAGATGCGGAACCACATTCGATTCGGCATCCTGCCTCAGCGAATGCTGGCTCGGCGTCCTTGCCTCGCCTTCCTAGGTTTAGGAATACACACTAAGAAGTACTAAAGTGCTACGCTATCGTTTTTAAGTCATAGTGCGTCATCTAAGAAGCAAATGAAAGGTATTGAGAGTTTTGCTGGTTAACTAATTATCAAGTTAGTAATTATAGAATGGATTTAGTAGGCTAGAAAAACAAAAGAAAAATAAAAATCAGATCTAAAGAATAAATTGTTACAATGAGAAAAAAACTCAGTTAGAAACAATAAGACAAATAAAATGAGATAAATACACTAAAACAAAGAACAAAGAATAGGAAACTAAAAACAAAAACAATAAAGCATAGACTACAAAAAAAGTTATGTAAAATGGGGAATTAAGTTGAAAGAAAAATGGTTTTTAAAAAATAAAAAAGAAGACTTTATTAAGATTGCTAATGAGCATCGGATTAGTGAAGTTTTAGCAAGATTATTGGTGAATCGAGGTCTCGTAAATAGTGAGGATATCAACGCGTACCTTAATTCTAGTACGGATACCATGCATAATCCGCATCAATTGAAAGATGTAGATTATGCATGTGACATTTTGGAGGAAAAGATTCGTTCGAATACTCGTATTCGTATTGTGGGTGATTATGATGTTGATGGTGTTGTGTCAACTTTCTTATTGTTTACAGCCCTAAGTCGCGTTGGGGCTAACGTGGATTATGAGATACCAGAACGTATGAAAGATGGGTATGGTATTAATATCAATATTATTAAGGCTGCTAAGGAGGCAGGAGTAGATACGATTATTACTTGTGATAATGGTATCGCAGCAATCGAACAGATTCGTTATGCGAAAGAAATTGGGATGACAGTTATTATTACAGACCATCACGACATTCCATTCGTTGAGAACGAGGGGGTAAGAACAGAGGTTTTACCGCCTGCTGATGCAATTGTGAATCCGAAACAACATGACTGCAACTATCCATTTCCTTCAATATGTGGAGCAGTTGTTGCATTTAAGTTGATAGAAGTCTTATATGAGAGATTCCATGTGGATAAAGAAGAGACGAAGAAGTTATTGGCCTATGCTGCTATAGCAACGGTATGTGATGTTATGGATTTGGTTAATGAGAATCGAGTTATTGTAAAATACGGCTTGAATTTATTGAGAAATACAGATAATAAAGGATTGGAAGCTTTGATGGAGCTTCATCAGATTAATACATTTAAGTTATCAGCATACCATCTCGGTTTTATTATAGGACCTTGTCTGAATGCTTCTGGTCGTCTTGAAACAGCGAAGATTGGTTTGTCTTTATTATTAGAACAAGACGGCGACAGTGCAAGAAAGATAGCTGCTCAGTTAAAAGAACTGAATGACAAGAGAAAGGATATGACGGCTAGAGGTCTTGAAGAAGCTATTGAGATTATCGAGACGACAGACTTGATCAATCATAAAGTTCTAGTTGTATATTTGCCAGATTGTCATGAAAGTTTAGCAGGTATTATTGCGGGAAGAATACGTGAGAGATATCATAAGCCAGCCATTGTATTAACCAAGGCACATGAAGGTGTAAAAGGCTCTGCACGTTCCATTGAACAATATAATATGTTTGAAGAACTAACAAAATGTAAAGAATATTTAGATAAGTTTGGTGGTCATCCTATGGCAGCAGGATTATCATTAAAAGAAGAGAATGTGGAGCCACTGCGTACGGCACTGAATCAGCGAACAGAGCTTACTGAGGAAGACTTTATTAATAAGATTTCCATCGACGTATTAATGCCTATTGGCTATGTAAAGGAAGAACTTGTTGAAGAGCTTGAGTTACTTGAGCCGTTTGGAAAAGGTAACGAGAAGCCCGTGTTTGCAGAGAGGAATCTATCCATTATTAAGGCAGATATTTTAGGAAAGAATCGTAATACATTAAAGCTTAAAGTAGAGAATCAATACGGTAAGAGAATGGATGCCCTATATTTTAATCAAATTGATCAATTTAATGAATATCTCATTGATAAATATGGCAATAATGAAGTAGATAAATTATATAAAGGTATACCTAATGAGATTAAAATATCAGCCTTGTATTATCCAAATATCAATGAGTACAATGGAGTCAAAACTCCACAAATTATTATTCAAGGAATTCAATAATGTAGATAGGTCTTGGAAAATGTTTTAGGGTTGCCAACAAGAATTGGCAGTGATATAATAATATATTGTTGAAAAAGAACGTGTTTTGTAACATACAGGGTTTGTGCTGGTGAGATAACCAGAAACATAATATATGGAGGACCATTAATGAAAAAATTAGAAGATTACGTAGTAAGTATTAACGACTTTCCAGAAGAAGGAATAATCTTTAGAGATGTAACAAGTGTATTACAAGATCGTGATGGGCTTAAATTAGCAATTGATTCTATAATGGAAGAATTAAAAGATATAGATTTTGATATTGTACTTGGACCAGAATCAAGAGGATTTATCTTCGGTGTTCCTGTTGCATACAACATGAATAAAGCTTTCGTTCCAGTTAGAAAGAAAGGTAAATTACCTCGTGAAACAGTAGAGATGGAATATGATCTTGAATATGGCTCAGCAATTATTGAACTTCACAAAGATTCAATTAAACCAGGTCAAAAAGTTGTTATCATCGATGACCTAATTGCTACAGGTGGTACAATTGAAGCTATCGTTAAGTTAGTAGAACAATTAGGTGGAGAAGTTGTTCGCATAGCATTCTTAATGGAATTAGAAGGTTTAGAAGGAAGAAAGAAATTAGAAGGATACGATGTAGTATCTGTTATTAAATACGAGGGTAAATAAGGCTAGGAAGTTGGATATGCCCATTAAAGAAGTGAGCTAAGGCTCACTTTTTTAGTAACGAATGACATTATTCTATTATTTTATTGATTTTTTGATGTGTTTTCTTTATAATTAATTATTAAACATAAAGGATTAGTACAGAGTAGTAAATATGATAACTTTTCGGAAGAATAATAAGGACGTAAAAAGTATTATGATAATAGTACTTATGTAACTATAAATAGATATGACGCAGGAATAGGTGGTGATTTCATGGATAGTAAACAGCAACGAGAGGATATGAATATTGTAAGTGATGATTTCTCTGATATTACAGCTCCAGCGGATTTTACGGAACCAGAAATATTGTACAAAAAGTTAATTAGTACAATACAAGGCTATCACCCATCTGCGGACATTTCCATGATTGAGAAGGCTTATAACTTGGCCTATAACGCACATAAAGACCAAAAGAGAAAATCTGGGGAACCATATATTATACATCCGTTATGTGTAGCAATCATATTAGCAGAGTTGGAACTTGATAAAGAAACAATTGTTGCGGGAATACTTCATGATGTAGTAGAAGATACTGTTTTGACTACAGAACAGATTACAGAACTATTTAGTGAAGAAGTTTGTTTATTAGTAGATGGAGTAACAAAGTTAACACAGTTAAATTATTCAAAAGATAAAGTAGAGATTCAAGCGGAGAATTTACGTAAGATGTTCCTTGCTATGGCAAAGGACATACGTGTTATCTTAATTAAGTTAGCTGACCGTTTGCATAATATGCGTACACTTCAATATATGAAGCCAGAGAAGCAAAGAGAAAAAGCTCGTGAAACAATGGATATCTATGCTCCAATTGCTCAAAGGCTTGGTATATCTAAGATTAAAGTAGAATTAGATGATTTGTCCTTGAAATACTTAGAGCCAGAAGTTTATCAAGGATTAATTCTAAAGATTGCTTCTAAAAAGAGTGAGAGAGAATCCTTCATAAAATCCATTGTAACAGATGTTAAGAATCATATTATTTCATCTAATATAGAAGCAAAGATTGATGGACGTGTAAAGCATTTCTTTAGTATCTATAAAAAGATGGTGAATCAGAATAAGACGTTAGAACAAATCTATGATTTATTTGCTGTTCGTATAGTTGTAGAGTCGGTGAAGGATTGCTATGCTGCACTTGGTGTTATACATGAGATGTATAAACCCATACCGGGTAGATTCAAGGACTATATTGCAATGCCAAAAGCAAATATGTATCAATCTTTGCATACTACTCTAATTGGGCCAGAAGGTAAGCCGTTTGAGGTACAGATTCGTACTTATGAAATGCACCGTACTGCCGAATATGGTATTGCAGCTCACTGGAAGTATAAAGAAAATCAAGAAGGCAAGAACACAAGAGATAGGGAAGAAGCAAAATTAACATGGCTTAGACAAATTCTTGAATGGCAAAGAGAAATGTCAGATAATAAAGAATTTCTTAGTTTGTTAAAGAGTGACCTTGATTTATTCTCTGAGAGTGTATATTGCTTTACACCTACAGGGGATGTAAAGAACTTACCAAATGGATCTACTCCAATTGATTTTGCTTACAGTATTCATAGTGCAGTAGGTAATAAGATGGTAGGAGCTAGGGTAAATGGAAAGCTAGTACCCATTGAATATAAGATACAAAATGGTGATCGTATTGAGATTATTACTTCACAAAATTCCCGTGGACCAAGTCGTGACTGGTTGAGTATTGTTAAGAGCACACAAGCAAAGAACAAGATTAATCAGTGGTTTAAGGCTGAATTAAAAGAAGATAATATCAATCGTGGTAAGGATATGATTACTACGTATTGTAAAAACAAGAATATCGTATTAAGTGATCTTCTTAAAACGGAATTCATGACAAAAGCTATGAGAAAATACGGTTTCCGTGATTGGGATAGCGTATATGCAGCAGTTGGTCATGGCGGTTTGAAAGAAGGCCAAATCGTTAACAAATTGTTAGAAGAGTACAAAAAGAAACAGAAGAAAGAGATTACTGACGAGAAAGTACTTGAGACAATTGCAGAAGTTAGAGATAGTAAACCTTCATCGGTGGTAAAATCTAAGAATGGTATCGTTGTTGAAGGAATACACGATGTTGCAGTACGTTTTTCTAAGTGCTGTTCTCCTGTTCCAGGTGATGAAATTATTGGTTTTGTCACAAGAGGTCGTGGTGTATCAATTCATAGAACCGATTGTATTAACGTTATGAATCTACCAGAAGAGGATCGAGTAAGACTAATCGATGCAGAGTGGTCCGTTGCAACAGACAAAGGTTTGAATGAATTATATACAGCTGAGATTAAGATTTACGCAAACAATAGAAATGGTGTACTTTTAGATGTATCTAAAATCTTCACAGAAAACAAAATTGATGTTACGTCAATGACAGTTCGTACTAGTAAGCAAGGAACAGCTACTATTAATGTAGCTTTCGAGATTCATGGCGTTGAACAATTGAAGATTCTTGTAGGTAAGATACGTAATATAGAAAGTGTACTTGATATAGAGAGAACGACGGGTTAACCTTATCATTGAGATTTGGCTTAACCCCGTTATAATTGACAGATAGAAAGCAGGTATTAAATTATGAAAGCAGGAAAAATGGAGATTTCAACATGCGTTGTTGGTCCTGTTAGAACGAACTGTTACATGTTAATAAATCAAGATTCGAAAGAGTGTATCATAGTTGATCCAGGTAGCGGTGCAGAGATTATTGAATCAAGAATTGAAAAAGATAATTTAAAACCAGTTGCAATTTTATTAACACATGGGCATTTCGACCACATATTAGCTGTGAAAAATATTGCAAGTGAATACGCAATTCCTGTATATGCTAACGAAGAAGAGCAAGAGGTTTTATTAGATGATCGTTATAATCTTTCACTTGATTTTAATGGTGCATCTTTCTCGGTTGATGCAAACAACTACTTACATGACGGTGAAAAATTCATGTTAGCTGGATTTAACATTGAAGCAATTGCAACACCTGGTCATACTAAGGGGGGTATGTGTTATTACTTCAACGAAGAGAAGGTTCTTGTAACAGGTGATACGTTATTCCGTGGAACAGTGGGACGTACCGACTTACCAACTAGTAACATGGGGCAGATTATTCATTCTGTATGTGAAAAGTTAAAACCAGTTATAGATGATGCAATTGTATTACCAGGACATGGTGAATCTTCAACAATGGGATATGAAAGAAAGACTAACCCATATTTTGAAGCTTAGCAGCTAGTGCAGATGGGTGAAGTGTGAATTATGATACAGATAAAATTAATTAATATAGATTTTGAATATGATATACAATCATTGACTAAGGCATTCTTTCCTAAAGAGGATATCACGTTTGATGATCAAAAAGAAGCAGATCGTGTGTTAGAAGTATCGTATGATAAGAACCAGATAGGTATTTCATTCAGTGAGAATGGAATACCTATCTTATCGAAATCAGATACTGTCCTTGATGAAGAGCGTAAGAATAAGAAGAATGTACTGAAGAGATTACTTTATAATGTGTTATCTGAGGTAACAAAGTTAAGTTTACAGTGGGGAACATTAACAGGAATCCGTCCAACTAAGCTTGCAATGGAAAAGTTAGAGCATGGAGAAACACTAGATAAGATTGAAAGTTTTATGTATGATCAGTATCTTTGTAGCAAAGAGAAGACAGATTTGTGTATGGATATCGTTACAAGAGAACATAGGATTTTAGAGGAGATAGACTATAAGAATGGTTATAGCATCTATATTGGAATACCATTTTGTCCAAGTACATGTTTGTACTGCTCTTTTGCTTCGTATTCGATAGAGAAGTTTTCTCATCTAGTTGATGAGTATATTGATGCATTATTCAAAGAAATCGAATATGCAAAGAATGCTTGTCCACATAAAAGATTAACAACCGTATACCTAGGTGGTGGTACTCCAACTTCATTAAATGAAGAACAATTAGAGAGATTGCTAATTAAGATTCGTGAGGAATTCGACTTCACACATGTTAAGGAATTTACGGTGGAAGCAGGAAGACCAGATAGTATTACAAGAGATAAACTTCGTATTCTGAAAGAACAAGGAGTAACAAGGATATCTATTAATCCACAGACGATGAAGCAAGATACGCTTGATTTAATAGGAAGAAAACATTCAGTTGATGAGATTAGAGAAACATTTGCTATAGCTAGAGAAGAAGGTCATGATAATATTAATATGGATATTATCATTGGTTTACCAGGTGAATGCAAAGAGGACGTAGAAGATACTTTACGTGAAATTGATATTCTTTCCCCAGATAGTCTAACAGTTCATACATTAGCAATAAAACGTGCTGCGAATTTGAATATCCACAAGGATCAATATAGAGGATTGGAAGCGAAAGATGTTTCTGGTATGCTTGATGCATGTCTTGAATATACCAAGAAAGCAGATTATAAGCCATATTATCTATATAGACAAAAGAACATGGCAGAGAATCTAGAGAACATAGGATATGCCAAAGAAGGAAAAGAAGGAATTTATAATATTCTGATTATGGAAGAGAAACAAACGATACTTGCCCTTGGTGCAGGAGCATCTTCTAAATTTGTTTTCCCTGACGGATATCGAATTGAACGTGCTGAGAATGTTAAGAGTGTGACGGATTATATAGCAAGAGTAGATGAAATGATTGCAAGGAAAGAAAAAGTTCTTTCCGAGAATGCAAATGATCTACGATAATTGCTTTTTCGTTATTTGAGAAAGAGGTGCGAAGAATGGTTGATTTTCTTACGATAGAAGATCTTCAGTGCAATAAGGAAATGGCAGACATAGCCAATGAGGATTTGGTTGAGGGAATTAGGCATGGTATCATTGTAAGTAATTTGGCAAGAATTTTAGCTATGAAGTTGAATATGGACGATAGCTATTGTTATGAAATGGCAAAAGCTGGTTTATTACATGATATTGGAAAGCTACGTCTAAGTAAATACCTTTATGGACGTAAAAAGAATGTCTTGCAAATTGAAGAAATGAAATATGTGCGGATGCATTCCGAATTTAGTTATGATATACTTAGTAGGTATGAAATGTCGCCTATGGTTTTGGAGGCAATTTACCACCACCATGAGAATTTTGATGGGAGTGGTTATCCGGATAATTTAAAAGGCTATGATATTCCTAAAGGTGCTAGAATTCTTCGTACTTGTGATGTATTTGCAGCACTAGTCTCAGATCGACCATATAGAGAAGCGTTTGAAATAGAAACGGCAGTTGAACTAATGATAGATGAAGTTAAGAACTTTGATATGGAAATATTCTTAGCATTCTTAGAAATGGTTCACTCAGTAGAATTTGCTAAGATAAAAAGTATTATAGAAGATAATAATCAACATGAAGTTTTAAAGTTAATAGTGTAATAGGTATTAGTTTTGTGAGAGATAAAGGAGGAGTTACATGATTACACAAAGACCAAAAGGTACCCAGGATTGGTATGGAAGTAATATGCATAAGAGAACTTTAATAGAAGGATTAGCTAGAAAGTTATGTAAATCCTATAATATTAAAGAAATTATTACTCCAGTATTCGAACATACCGTGTTATTTCAACGTGGTGTTGGTGAAACAACAGACGTTGTGCAAAAGGAAATGTATACATTTGAAGATAAAGCACATAGAAGTATTACGCTTAAACCAGAAGGTACAGCAGGTGCTATTCGCGCGTACTTAGAGAATAATTTATATGCGGAAAGTGGTCCAACAAAGTTATTCTATGTGACACCAGCATTCCGTTATGAGCAACCACAAAGTGGTCGTTTACGTCAACATCACCAATTTGGTGTTGAATTCGTAGGTTCTAAGAGTCCATTAGCAGAAGTTGAACTAATCACATTAATCACTACATTTATTAAAGAGATCGGATTAAAGAACGCAAAATTACACATCAATAGTATTGGATGTTCCGAATGCCGCAAGACATACAATGATGCACTTCTTGCTTATCTTGAACAACACAAAGGAAAATTATGCCCAACTTGTCTTGAGAGAATGGCCAAAAATCCACTTCGTGTAATTGACTGTAAAGTGCCTACTTGTAAAGAAATCGTGAAAAATGCTCCGAGAACAATTGATTATCTTGATGATGAATGTAGAGAACATTTTGAAGAATTACAAAGTTTACTTAATGAGCTAGAAATTCCATATGAAATTGATACGGGAATTGTACGTGGACTTGATTACTATACAAAAACAGTATTCGAATTTGTTAATGAAGATGGCTTCACACTATGTGGTGGCGGAAGATATGATAACCTAGTTCATGAAATTGATGAGAAACAGAATATTCCTAGTGTTGGTTTTGGTATGGGCATTGAGAGAATTATCTATTTCCTTGAAAAAGAAGGCGTAGAACTTGAACCAGAAACTGTACCTGAATTGTACGTAGGTATTCTTGGTAAAGAAGCAAAAGCAGCAGCATATCGTATCGTTAATAAATTACGTAATGCAGGCGTTGTTGTTGAGACGGACTATATGGACAGAAGTGTTAAGGCTCAGATGAAGTATGCCAATAAGATTGGTGCAAAGAACACAGTAATCATGGGTGCAGATGAAATCGCTGGCGGCAAAGCCACTATTAAAAACATGGAGTCTCATGAACAAGTAGAAGTAGAACTTGATAAGATTGAAGCATATTTTCTATAGAATCTAAAATTCGCTTGCATTTCTTATATAATAAAGTTATTATCAAATGGAAAAAGTGAATAACTATGGCAATATAAAAGTAACATTATTACTTAGTAATAATATTACTTTAGAAATATATGGAGGATTACAACATGGCAGAATCAATGCGTGGGTTAACAAGAACTCACAGATGTACAGAAGTATCGAAAAGCAATATCGGTGAAAATGTTACCGTAATGGGTTGGGTACAAAAGAGAAGAAATTTAGGAAGTCTAATCTTTGTAGATTTAAGAGACCGTTCTGGCCTTCTTCAAATCGTATTTGACGAAAATGATATCGGAACAGATGGATTTGATAAAGCTGGTAAATTAAGAAGTGAATTCGTCATTGCAGTTGTAGGTAAGGTAGAAGCACGTTCAGGTGCTGTCAATGAGAACATAGCAACTGGTGATATTGAAATTCGTGCGACAGAACTACGTGTTTTATCAGAAGCGGAAACTCCTCCGTTCCCAATTGAAGAAGAGAGCAACACAAAAGAAGACTTACGTCTTAAATATAGATACTTAGATCTTAGAAGACCAGATCTTCAAAGAAACCTTATCATGAGAAGTAAAGTAGCAACTTTAACAAGACAATTCTTAGCAGATGAAGGGTTCCTTGAAATCGAGACTCCAATGCTTACTAAGAGTACACCAGAAGGTGCAAGAGATTATCTTGTTCCTAGCCGTGTTCATCCAGGTAATTTCTATGCATTACCACAATCACCACAGCTATTCAAGCAATTACTAATGTGCTCTGGATACGACCGTTACTTCCAAATCGTTAAATGTTTCCGTGATGAAGATTTACGTGCTGATCGTCAACCAGAATTTACACAAATCGATATGGAATTATCATTCGTAGATGTAGATGATGTAATCGCTGTAAATGAAAGATTATTACAAAAATTATTTAAAGAAACAATAGGAATTGATGTTCAATTACCAATCCGTAGAATGACTTATGCAGAAGCTATGGATCGTTTTGGTTCAGACAAACCAGATTTACGTTTTGGTATGGAACTTAAGAACGTATCAGATGTTGTGAAAGATTGCGGATTTGCAGTATTCACAGGTGCACTTGAAAAAGGTGGTTCTGTAAGAGGTATCAATGCTGATGGACAAGGTGCTATGCCTCGTAAGAAGATTGATGCTTTAGTAGAATTCGCTAAAGGATTTGGTGCAAAAGGTCTTGCTTACTTAGCTATTAATGAAGATGGAACATACAAATCTTCCTTCGCTAAGTTTATGACTGAAGAACAATTAGAAGCTTTAGTTAATGCAATGCAAGGTAAGCCAGGTGACTTATTATTATTCGCAGCTGATGAAGATGATATCGTATTCGATGTACTTGGTAACTTACGTCTTGAAATTGCAAGAAACTTAAATTTACTAGATAAAAATGAATACAACTTCTTATGGGTAACTGAATTCCCATTACTTGAGTACTCAAAAGAGCAAGAAAGATATGTTGCGAAACACCACCCATTCACTATGCCAATGGAAGAAGATCTAGAATTATTAGATTCAGATCCAGGTAAAGTTAGAGCGAAAGCATACGATATTGTATTAAATGGTACAGAAATCGGTGGCGGTAGCGTGAGAATCTTCCAAAATCATGTACAAGAGAAGATGTTCGAAGTATTAGGATTCAGCAAAGAAGATGCATATGATCGTTTTGGATTTTTATTAAATGCATTCAAATATGGTGTACCACCACACGCTGGACTTGCATACGGTCTTGATCGTCTTGTTATGTTAATGGCAAAAGAAGATAGTATCCGTGACGTAATTGCATTCCCTAAAGTAAAAGATGCTTCATGTCTAATGACAGATGCTCCTAATGTTGTTGAAGAAAAACAATTAGAAGAACTAGGAATTGAAATTTCAGAAGAAGAGATTGAAGCAGCAGCTGAATCTACTGAAGAATAGAATTAGAAAATTTGAGAAGCGTATTGTGATTTTAGAGAGTTTTGCTCATTAAATTATTACGTAGTAGAAAAGAACGCGATATTATTATAGGCGTTCTTTTCTGCTTTTCAGATTAGTTTAGATGGAGGTATGTATGGATTTTTTAGAATACATAAGTAAATATAGTATTTTAGTGATACTGATTTACTTAGTAGTAATGAATATTATCGGATTTGCTAGTATGGGAATCGATAAAAGTAAAGCAAAACGTGGTGCATGGAGAATTCCAGAAAAGACATTATTCCTAATAGCAATACTAGGCGGAAGTGTTGGGAGTATCTTAGGAATGAAACAGTTTAGGCATAAAACAAAACACAAAACCTTTACAATAGGAATGCCAGCAATATTGTTAATTCAAGCAGCTATAATTTTCTACTATATGGCTGGGAGCATATAGAAAATCTAAAATGAGTTTTGCAATTTGTAATATATTTAGGTGCAAAATTACCCGGCAACTCTATAAAAGCCAAAAGCAATAGATAAGAAATCTATTGCTTTTGGCTTTTATAGAGTCGATATTTAACATACTCAATTATATCGATTTGCATATTTGGGGAAAGCTGCCTAAAATTTTGCAGTAGATTTTTCTCAATAGAATTATTAGGTTGAGCGATACTCTTGATTTTAGAGATCTCAACATTTGAGCGGTCATATGTAGAATCAGATGCTTCTTCGTGAAGTGTACTTGGAATAAGATTATTATTTACCAGTTCATCTATGCTCAAATTATATAGAGCTGCAAGTTGTAATAACGTCCGGTTATCTGGTGTTCGTCCACCTTTTTCATAATGCGCATAACCTTGTCTTGTAATGTTTAAGTAATCGCCAATATATTTTTGTGTATACCCATATTTCGTACGCAACTCTCTGAGTTTTTGTGAGAGCGATAAGTTATCAGATGACATATATTCCTCCTATATTCAGTAATACAAGACTAATTTACCCTATTATACCAATTTAATATAAAAAAGACTTTAAAAGCAACAAAACGTAACATATCATGTAAGCAACAATTAGTTGCTTTGACGTTGTATTAAGGTAAAGTTAAGTGTGCTTATTATTGATTTATTTTATTAATGTCACACAATTTACGACATATTATTCACTTATATGAGTATTAATACCGATTTCTGATGTTGAATGAAAAATATATTGACAATCTTTAGAAAAAATGTTATTATATGTCTAGTTGCTAGGTGCAACATATATTATTATTTGTTTTTGGAGGAATTGAATATGAAAGGTACAGTTAAATGGTTCAACAATCAAAAAGGTTTCGGTTTCATCTCTGATGAACAAGGTAACGATGTATTCGTGCACTACTCAGGTCTTAACATGGAAGGATTTAAATCTCTTGAAGAAGGACAAGCAGTAGAATTCGATATCGTTAATGGAGCTAAAGGACCACAAGCTACAAACGTAACAAGATTATAATCATGCTATTTAATCAGTGTACCTTTTTCTAATATATAAATTGTTTAATTTTTATACAGAAATAGCTATATTGTTTTAATGGATTGATTACTTATACAATTTAATATGTGTTAAGTTGTACTAAACACTGCCTTATTATTAGTTACATACTAATGAAGGCAGTGTTTTTTGAATTTATAGCAAATTGCGTCCTATGAATAAATAAAGCTTTGTTATGACTGAAAGGAAAGTATAAGTGGACAATTGTATCTATCAAGAAGAGAAACTAAATAAGTATAGCATAGAGGAATACTTTAATCAATTAAAAGGAAATAGACTTTTGGGGCAAGAAGAAAGGATAATATCGAATAGCGTTCTTCACAGGTTAAAAGAAACCTGTAAGATTAGCAGTGTATCGAAAGTCTTCAAACCATCGGAGTTTAGCTTGGATAATGGTGTATTGATACTTGGTGAAGAGAAAATACATTCTAAGTTGTTTGAACAAAATAATTTTCATGATATAATGTCTGTATTAGTATTTATTATAACTATTATTGAAAAAAATGATAAAGTTATAAATGATAAAGAGACTGAAGAAAATTTAGATCTACTAGATCAGTATTATGAAACATCGTGGAAATATGCTGCCTTACAAGGGTATCGTGACCATATAATTGATGAATATAAGGTAAAAGAGATGCAGTCTGGCAAAGGGAGATTTACCCCTATCCTTGGTCCTGGATATTTTGCTATTGATTTGGAGGATAGTGAAAAGTTATACAGGTTACTTAATGCTAAGAAGTTAGGGATTACTTTAAATGATAAGAATCAATTTACACCAGTTAGTACAATATGCGGTTTTGTAATTGGCACGGGGTTTATGAGCGAGAGCTGTAAGATGATGTTTGATAATCCTTGTAAATATTGTCTTGCAGTTAAAAAGTCATGCGGATATTGTAGTTATAGTAAATAACATATGTAAGGAGGCAGGCATGAAAATAGGGGAAAGGCTTAAATATCAACAGCTGGTGGATTTTATTCAATTTCCAGTAGTAATTTATATCTATGAAACACGTAGGATTATTGCAATTAATAAAAGAGCGAAGGATATCTTAGGACCTGATGGTAGATTATTACGCTATATGCCTGACCTAAAGATTAAGTCACAGGTATCGCATCAAATTATGAATGAAGAGACGGATATATTATTAGATATTCCTATCATGGTGGGGATACGAGAGATACGTATCGACTTAGAGGTGAATTCAATAGAACTTGATGGGAAGCATATTGTGATTATGCTACTTGATTATACGGAAAATCAAAGTTTTGGGGATAAATTTTTAAATCATGTTCCTAGGCTATTTTGGAAGGATAAGAGATTAAAATTAAAAGGTGTTAGTTATTTTTGTAGGGAGGATATCCAAAACAGAGGTGTAATATTTGAGGAAGTTGAAAACCAAGGTGATAATGATTATACGGGGCTGTTAATTGAGAATGAGTTTAGTGTTATTAAATCAAAGCAGCCACTGTGGAATGTGATGCAATTAATTCAACCAAAGAATGACCCAGGCAGATTTATTAATATTCAACGTGTCCCTATTATAAACAAGAATGGTACCGTGGTAGGTATATTAGGAGCTTATCACTTGTTACTTAGTAAAGTAGAATTGGAAGATGAAATTAATTGGCTCAAATTTGAGAAAAGTAGACTGACAAAGTTACTATCAATCAATGATACAATATTTTTTAGAGTTCGTTTAGATGAAGAATGGTCAGTAGAATATGTAACACCAAATATTAAGAAATTAGGGTATACAAGCAAAGATTTCTATCTGAAAAAAATTACTTTTCGTGATCTTATAATGAATGAAGATAGGAAGAGTATGATACAAGAATTCATGGCTATTAAAAAACAAGGTACAAGAAGAATTGATTTGGAATACCGTATTAAGAAAGCAGATGGAACACCAATCTGGGTGAAGGGCTTGTGTGTGTATATGGATTCGGAGGAATTCTATGAAGAAACCCAAATTGATTGCATACTCAGTGATATAACCGAAGTTAAAACGCTTCAAAAAGAGTTAGAAGTAAGTCAGGAGATCTTGCAGGCAAAGATTGAAACAATTAAAAAAGGTGAGATTCTAATCAAATCAGTGCGGTTTACCGATTTATTTAATATAGATGAGTTGTTTGAGACTATAAAAAGCTTTTCAGATATGATGAATATAAGCTGTACGATAACAGACTATGTGGGGAGAACACTTTGTAGCATAATACGGAAACCATATATTGATGAGGAGGTTTACAGATACTATGAGAATCGTGAAGGTAGAGAGAGCTTTCGTAATCT
>JAHZFJ010000003.1:0-230812 GCA_019421365.1 Lachnospiraceae bacterium | reverse complement strand
GAGCCAAGACTCGGCTTATCTATATGACGAAGTAAATGCGGTGTATGTATATGGTATTCCATTTAACGTTGATGATAAGTGCATTGGATTACTTGATATTCTAACCAAGGAAACAATCCCACTTGATTCACCAATGATGATATTTCTGAAGGAAGTAATAAAAAAATTATGCGGATCAGTACAGAAAAATATCGAACTGTTTAGGGAAAGAGATAAACGAGAGAATGCAGTAACTCAACTTAGAATAGCACAAAAAAAGGGCGATTTTCTAAGTCAAGAATTAGAGATTGCATTAACAGAGGATAATTTATATAATGCACTGAACAAAATAATTTACAATCTTGCAAAGTATACTTATGTTGGAGAAATCTTATTATTTCGCCAAACAAGTGGATTAAGTTATTATGAAAAGCAAGTGGAATGGAATAGTAAAGGGGAAGAGAATAACAAGGTTACTCAAATTTATGAGAAACTTAATCTAAACGAGTGCGAAGAGTTAGTTGGGGGATTTAAGCATACTAATATTGTGGTTTATCAGAAAGGAGAAATACCAGAATATCTACAAAGAAAATTTCGCTCTCGGAGAGTAAAGGCATTGGCAATGATTATGTTTAATTTTGAATTGAGTGAGAATGTTATTATAGCCTTCTGTGATAGTGATGTGGATTCAGAGTGGACAAAAGAGAAAATAGCACTATTAACTGATATATCAAATATAATTAAAGTGGTATTGCAAAGGATTATAATTAAAAAGATATATTAACTGGCTAGTGAGTTTAAAGTTAGTTTAAAATTCAATGTAAAAATTACCAAGATGTTTAACATAATCATTTAAAATGATGTATAATAGGTAATACCTAACTAGATAGGAAACATAAAAGGAGAATAAGTATGAGTATTAGGAAAACAGTGTTTGGCAAGACAAAAGATGGGGAGACAGCGAGTCTTTATACCCTTAAGAACAAAGCAGGAATGACAGTGGTATTTAGTGACTACGGTGCAACAATTGTGAATTTATTAGTACCGGATTCAAAAGGAAATATTGAAGATGTAGTACTTGGATATGATAATCTTGAACAATATACTAAGAATTCACCAGGTTTTGGTTCTTTCATTGGAAGACATGCTAACCGTATCGGCAATGCATCATTTACAATCAATGGTAAGACATTCGAACTTGAAAAGAATGATGGTAATAATAACTTGCATTCTGGAAGTACAAGTTTTAACAAATTCATTTATGAAGCAGAATTTTATGAAGATGAAGATGCATCAACAATTGAGTTCTCTCGTTTAAGTCCGGATATGGAGCAAGGATTTCCGGGAAATCTTGATGTAACAGTAACGTATACGTTAACAGAGGATAACGAACTTGTAATAGAATATCTTGCAGTATCAGATAAGGATACGGTAGTAAACTTTACAAATCACTCATACTTTAATCTTTCAGGACATGCATCAGGTACTGCAATGAACCATAAAGTGTGGATTAATGCAAATCAATTTACACCAACGGATGATAATTTAATCCCAACTGGTGAGTTTGCTGATGTAGAGGGGACTCCTATGGATTTCAGAACGGCCAAGACAATTGCTAGAGATATTAATGCAGACTACAAACCTCTAAAGCAAGGAAATGGTTATGATCATAATTATGTATTAAACCATGAGACAGCTGACGTTAACCTTGTAGCAGAATTAATTGATGAAGTAAGTGGTCGTAAGATGGAAGTGTATACAGATACACCTGGAATGCAATTCTATACCGCAAACTTCTTAGATGGCCAAGTTGGTAAAGATGGAGCTACATACAATGCAAGGGATGGTGTATGTTTTGAGACACAATTTTATCCAAATGCTTGTAATACACCAAATTTTCCTTCTTCGATAATTAAAGCCGAGCAAGAATATGAGTATGTAACTATTTATAAATTCACAACAATCTAACGGAAAAGTAAGTACCTAAGTGATTACAATTACTTAAATAGTTTATACAACAAAGTGAATAAAAAAGGATTATAAGGAGCGCTGAAACGATTAAAAAGTGCTCCTTATTACTGATTTTATAGGCTTAATCAATGTATACAAAACTAGTAAAATCCCCACTTCCTTTTCGTATAATCTGACAAAAATATAAAAAACTATTGCTTATCTTTTTTGCTAGTTTATAATTGAAGGTAGTTACATGGTAGCAATCTCAAAATAGGGAATCAAAGGATAGGTGGCAAACGATGAAAAAATTAGAAATGCTTTATGAAGGCAAGGCTAAAAAGGTTTACACAACAGATGTAGAAGGTGTATATATTGTAGATTACAAAGATGACGCAACTGCATTTAACGGTTTGAAGAAAGGAACTATTGTTGGTAAAGGTGTTATTAATAACAAAATGAGTAATCATTTGTTTGGAATTCTTGAAAAAGCAGGTGTACCAACTCACCTTGTAGAAGAACTTAGTGATAGAGAAACTGCTGTTAAGAAAGTGGAAATCGTACCACTTGAAGTAATTGTTAGAAATGTTGCTGCAGGAAGCTTCTCAAAGAAACTTGCTATTGAAGAAGGTACTAAACTGTTAGCTCCTACACTAGAATTCAGTTACAAAAATGATGACCTTGGCGATCCAATGATTAATGATTACTATGCTATTGCAATTGGAGCAGCTACAAGAGAAGAGATTGACAGAATTACAGAACTTGTATTTAAAATAAATGAAGAATTATGTAAGTATTTCGCTTCTTGTGGAATCGAATTGATCGATTTCAAAGTGGAATTTGGAAGGTGTAACGGAGAAATTATTCTTGCGGATGAAATCTCCCCAGATACTTGTAGATTATGGGATAGCGAAACACATGCTAAATTAGATAAAGATAGATTCCGTAGAGATTTAGGTGACGTAGAAGACGCTTATGAAGAAGTGTTTAAAAGATTAGGGATTAAATAGTAGAATAATAGAATAATAGGGGAACGACCAGAATGAGTGAAAACAAATTAAGTAGTATGATATCAGATGAGCTCCATGAAGAATGTGGCGTGTTTGGTATCTATGATCTAGATGGTAACGATGTGGCTTCTTCAATATATTATGGATTGTTTGCCCTACAACACCGTGGCCAAGAGAGTTGTGGAATTGCAGTATCGGATACGAATGGACCAAAAGGTAAAGTGTCATCGGTTAAAGATATGGGATTAGTGAATGAAGTATTTACTCCAGAAAGTATTGAAGGATTAAAAGGGGATATAGGAGTTGGACATGTTCGTTATTCTACAGCCGGTGCAAGCACGAGAGAAAACACACAACCACTTGTACTGAATTATGTAAAAGGTACGCTTGCGTTGGCTCATAACGGTAACCTAATTAATGCACTAGAGCTACGCCATGAGCTGGAATATACTGGTGCAATTTTCCAAACAACAATTGATTCCGAGGTAATTGCTTATCATATCGCTAGAGAACGTCTTAAAGTAGCGAATGTTGAATCAGCAGTTAAGAATGCAATGCATAAAATCAAAGGTGCTTACTCATTAATAATAATGAGTCCAAGAAAACTGATTGGAGCGAGAGATCCATTTGGTTTCCGTCCTCTTGTTATTGGTAAGAGAGATAATAGCTATATTCTTGCCTCAGAATCTTGTGCACTTGACGCGGTAAGCGCTGAGTTTGTACGTGATGTATTGCCAGGTGAGATTGTAACAATTACGAAAGATGGAATTGTATCAGATACAAGTATGTGTCAGCAAAAGACAGCAAGATGTATCTTTGAATACATCTATTTTGCAAGACCAGATAGTTGTATAGACGGAATTAGCGTATATAACTCAAGAATTATGGCTGGTAAGATTCTTGCACAGACCTATCCAGTTGAAGCGGATATCGTAGTCGGTGTTCCTGATTCTGGTAATGCAGCAGCACTTGGATTCTCAGAGGAGTCTGGAATACCTTATGGAATGGCCTTTGTTAAGAATAGTTATGTTGGTAGAACCTTCATTAAACCAAAACAAAGTGTTAGAGAATCTAGTGTTAAAATTAAACTAAATGTTTTGAAAGAAGTAGTTAAAGGGAAGCGTGTCGTGATGATTGATGACTCTATTGTACGTGGTACTACCAGTGAAAGAATTGTACGTATGCTTAAGAATGCAGGTGCAACGGAAGTTCATGTTAGAATCAGTTCGCCACCGTTCTTATACCCTTGTTACTTTGGAACAGATATACCATCGGATGATCAATTAATTGCACATAATAATACAGTAGACAAAATCTGTGATATGTTAGGTGCGAACTCACTTGGTTATCTTGATGTCGAGCGTCTTGGAGAAATGTTAGGTAGTGATATGGGATATTGTAGTGCTTGTTTTTCAGGAAATTATCCAATAGAACCACCAAAAGAAAATATTCGTGGCGACTTTGACCAATAATAAATAAAGTTAACAAATCAAAATGAATGGAGAAACACACATGAGTAATGATAGATATGTAAGTCCTATGTCTGAAAGATATGCTAGTAAAGAAATGCAATATATCTTTTCGCCAGATATGAAATTCCGTACTTGGAGAAGACTTTGGATTGCACTAGCAGAAACAGAGAAAGAATTAGGTTTGAATATTACTGACGAGCAGATTGAAGAATTAAAGGCTCACAAAGACGATATCAATTATGATGTTGCAAAGGAAAGAGAAGCTTTAGTTAGACATGACGTAATGTCACATGTGTACGCATATGGCGTACAATGCCCGAAAGCAAAAGGAATTATTCATCTTGGTGCTACTTCTTGTTATGTTGGTGATAATACTGATATCATTGTAATGACAGAAGCTCTTAAATTAGTTAAGAAGAAATTAATCAATGTTATTGCAGAATTATCTAAGTTCGCTATGAAGTATAAAGATCTTCCTACATTAGCATTCACACATTTTCAACCAGCGCAACCAACGACTGTAGGTAAGAGAGCAACATTATGGTTAATGGAATTAAAATTAGATCTTGAAGATTTAGAATATCTTATTGATTCTATGAAATTACTTGGTTCGAAAGGTACAACAGGAACACAAGCAAGTTTCTTAGAATTATTCGATGGTGATTATGAAAAAGTTAAGTTAGTAGATCGCTCAATTGCTAAGAAGATGGGATTCAAAGAATGTTATCCTGTATCAGGACAAACATATTCTCGTAAAGTCGATACAAGAGTATTGAATGTACTTGCTGGAATTGCAGCTAGTGCACATAAATTCTCTAACGATATCCGTTTGTTACAACATCTTAAAGAAATTGAAGAACCATTTGAAAAGAATCAAATCGGTTCAAGTGCAATGGCATATAAGAGAAATCCAATGAGAAGCGAGAGAATTGCTTCCTTAGCAAACTATGTAATGGCAGATGCGCTAAATCCTGCTATTACCTCATCTACTCAATGGTTTGAAAGAACATTAGATGATTCTGCTAATAAGAGAATTAGTATTCCGGAAGGTTTCTTAGCAGTTGATGGTATCTTAGATCTTTACATGAATGTTGTAGATGGTCTTGTTGTTTATCCGAAAGTTATTGAGAAACGACTTATGTCAGAATTGCCATTTATGGCTACGGAAAACATTATGATGGATGCTGTTAAAGCAGGTGGAGATAGACAAGAACTTCATGAAAAGATTCGTCTGTTATCTATGGAAGCGGGTAAGAATGTGAAAGAAAATGGTTTGGACAACAACTTATTAGAACTTATCGCAGCTGATCCGGCATTTAACATGTCACTTGATGAATTGAAGAAAACTATGGATCCAAGCAAATATGTTGGTTGTGCGCCAATGCAAACAGAAGAATTTATTACAGAAGTGATAAATCCAATATTAAACGAAAACAAAGACATTTTAGGAATGACAGCTGAGATTAACGTATAATGTGTAACACGTTTTGAATAGAGAACAGTCTATGCACAAGTATCAGTGTGCATAGACTGTTTTGGTTCTTAAATACAGGGAGAGAAATACATAATACATTACTTAGGCTGTTATAGTGGAGATAACAGTTGTGAATAATAGAAGTGAATGGAATAGAAAACCGAGGCAACAATGGCTTAGTGTTGTTATGCTGTGTATATTAATAGCTGCATGTGCAGGCGGTACCCTGTATATACTTGATACTAAAAAAATGATTGATGAAAAGAATAATATCGATAAGGCATATATTAGAGCTATGGATATGATATCACAAGGTCTTAATGTAGATTATACCAAGTTATCCGAGGAAGATAAAATCTACTATTTTACGTTGGTATCAGAGGGGATTGGAGGAGCGAAGTTACTCTATAATAATACTAGCTACTATAAAAACGGATCAGTACTAAATCTAGCATTGACCAAATTACAAGCATATATGAATAAACAGTATTTATCAGATTTTAAGGAATTTAGACACAGTCAAATTGATATTTATAATTTAGTAGGTAATATCTGCTTAGATTTGGATTCTACGGTAGCTTTAGAAGATTTATATGAATATTTGAGTGATAAATAAGTTAATACTTTTATAAAAGAGTAATGAAAACTCATAGATTATCGGTTATGATAATTTATGAGTTTTTTGAAATTAAAACACATTAAAACACATTTTGACAACCGAATCAAACTTTTTGATATCATAAATCATCTAAAGAATGCAGGTAGATGAGGTTGTTGACCTAAGATTGAAGCTGACAGGTTTTTACTTGTAGCTTATCAAGTTTGTGTCTGCGCCGCAAACTTGTATAGCGCAGAAAAATACATGCGCGGTAGTGGAAGGAGCCTATGTATTTTTATGAACAAAGAGAATTACGAAATAGTGAAAGAGTATGTGATTACAAACCAACACAAATTCTATCGATTGGCATTTTCTTACGTTAAGAATGAAGAAGCGGCTTTAGACGTAGTGCAAAGTAGTATATGCAAATTACTCGAATGTTATGAGGAAATACGTAATCTAAAGTATTTATCAACATACTTCTATAGAATTATTGTCAATGAAAGTTTGGGATACATCAGAAAGAATTCCAAGGAAATTGTTTGTAGTAATGAAAACATACCAGAAGAGATGTATACAAGGGAATATGTAATTGAGGGAGATGATCGCTTATTAAGGGCCTTAGATACTCTTACAGACGAGGTTAGGACTGTTGTTGTCTTACGATTTTATAATGAACAATCGCTGAAAGAGATAGCTAAGATAACCAATACCAATCTAAGTACTGTAAAATCGAGATTATATACAGGACTTAAGCGACTGAAACAAGTTTTGCAGGAGGTTGACCATGAACAAGGATAGGGATGTATTAGAGGAAATAATCCTTAATAAAAGTAAGCAAGAATATAATCAAATTTCGATACCAAAAGAGTTAGATAAGATTGTTAATAATGTGTTTCAAGATTATGAAAGCAAGGAAATGAATAAAGAAAAGAATAAGGAGGAAAATGATATGAATGAAATGGAGAATATGGCTGATAATAAAAACAACAACAAGATAAAGAAGATATTTATGCGTACAGGAATTAGCATTGCAGCATGTTTTGGAGTGTTCATAATTGGACTAAATACAAGTGATGCTTTTGCTAAAGGAGTAGAGCAATTACCTTATATAGGAACAGTAGCTAGAGTTTTAACAATCCGTACCTATGAAGATACCAATGAGGACCGTACAATTAAAGCAGAAGTACCACAGATTGAAGTGGAAAGTGATAATGAGGAAGTAAAACAGTCAGTAGTAGATATTAATAAAGAAATTCAAGAATTAGTTGACGAACATATCAAAGCGGCTGAAACACACATTGCTGAGTACAAAGAAGCTTTCCTAGAAACAGGAGGTACAGAGGAAGAGTTTACTGCTAAGGATATACATGCGAATGTTGAGTACGAAGTTAAGGCACAAAACGAAGAGTTGATTTCAATCGTAATCACCTCTTATGAAGACTGGGCAAACGCTTATACAGAACAATTCTTCTATACTCTTGATTTAACAAACGGCAATGTGTTAACATTGAAGGACATCTTAGGAGATGATTATATTAATAAGGCAAATAAAGCAATTCGTGAAGAGATGGAACAAAGGGTAAAAGATGATGAGGATATGAGCTATTTTACTGAGGAGGAAGGTGGATTCGTTAGTATTGATGAGAATACACGTTTCTATGTTAATGAATCTGGTAATCCTGTAGTAGTATTTGCAAAATATGAAGTTGCTCCAGGTTTCATGGGAATTCAAGAATTTGAGATAAAATAAGTAGGTAGAAGTAGAACTACCAAGTTTACTATAGTTATAACAGGAGGCACATATGTCGGATGCAGTGATTCACCCAATACAACCAATCTTTAATGAGGATTCTAGAATTCTGATACTTGGTACATTTCCATCAGTGAAATCCAGGGAAGGGCAATTCTTTTACCATCATCCTCAGAATCGATTTTGGAAGGTGTTGGCGGCTGTTTGTATGGTAGATGTGCCTTCTTCAATTGAAGAAAAGACCCAGTTTCTACTAGCGAACAACATAGCAGTTTGGGATGTGATTCAAAGTTGTGAAATCTGTGGATCTAGTGATAGTAGTATTAAAAATGTAGTTCCCAATGATTTATCTATTATATTGGAGCATTCGAAGGTGGAGCGTATATTTTCCAATGGAAATAAATCGTATGAACTTTATATTAGATATTGCCTTTCTAAAGTAGGTCGTGATATAATAAAACTTCCGTCGACTAGTCCAGCGAATGCTTCGTATTCTCTTGAGAGATTAATTGAAGCTTGGAAGGTCATTAAGTAGATTAAGGGTGCAATAAAGGGAGTTCGAAGAGAGGCTTGTAATGAATAAAATAGATGATACCAAATCATATGAATATGGAGAGATCGTTCCTTATCTTTTGGACTGGTATGAAGCAAATGCGAGAATATTACCGTGGAGATTAGAGCCCACACCATATCATGTATGGATTTCTGAAATCATGTTACAGCAAACAAGAGTTGAAGCAGTGAGAGGATATTATGATCGTTTTCTCACAGCATTACCTACAATTGAAGACTTAGCAAATGCATCAGAAGACGTATTGTTAAAATTATGGGAAGGGCTTGGATATTATTCTAGGGTCCGTAATCTTCAAAAAGCAGCTAAAGTTGTTGTTGATGAATATGACGGTGTTTTACCTGCCTCATACAAGGAATTATTAAAGTTACCTGGTATCGGAAGCTATACAGCAGGGGCAATTGCGTCAATTGCTTATGGAATTCCAGTATCTGCGGTAGATGGTAATGTACTTCGAATTGCAAAACGTCTAGCCGGTAGTTTCGATGATATTACCAAAGCTAGTGTTAAGAAGCAACTAGAGATAGATTTTACTGCAATTACGCCAGAAGACGCAGCAGGGGCATTCAATCAATCATTAATGGATTTGGGAGCAACAATATGTATACCAAATGGAAGACCATTATGTGAGAAATGTCCAGTGATGCATCTATGTATGGCATTTAAGAAGGATTTACAATCGCAGATTCCAGTTAAACCAAAGAAAAAAGGAAGAAGAATAGAAGAAAAAACAGTATTCGTGCTTGAATGTGATGGAAAGCTAGTATTGCATAAGCGCGCGAATAAGGGGTTGCTAGCTGGATTATGGGAATTGCCTAACATTGAAGGTAAAAGTTCAATCGATAAGGTACAAGATATGCTGAAACGATCATCCCATATGGACGAATTTGCTGATATAGAACTAATTTCATTAGGTGAAGGAAAACATATCTTTAGTCATGTTGAGTGGCATATGATAGGTTTTCACATAAAATACAAGAATAGTGAACAAATGGAACGCTTTTGTGGACAGTTAATGCAAAATGACAGTGCTGTTGTGGATAACTCTCTTATAAAAGAGAATTTGAATTATCTTGACAATTACCTAATCATTCCATATGAGGAAGTGATAGAGTCATATGCATTGCCTTCTGCATTTGAATCATACAAGATTTGGAAGAATGAAAATTAAATTAATTAAAAATAAAATAAAAAAATAAAAAAATAAAAAAAAGAGACAAATTTTATGATTATTATGTGTATAGGTATTATATGCTAACACATAATAAACAAAAATTTGTCTCTTTCTATTAATTTTGTGTACCAGTAAAGTAATAGAAGCAAAACTCTTAAGAAGTTATGAGAAACTTGGTTAGAGTTTTGCAATTATATATCTATCCAAATAATTTTCCAATTCCAAAGCCAACCCCTGCAAAGATACATATAAGTAAAAGTACTTCTCCAATAGCTTTTAGGAAAAGAAATTTAATCTTATTAAATTGATCTTTCTTTGTATCATAAATATTCATAGTACCCTCATTCCTTTCAAAACAACAACAACAGATTAGTGATTCATATAATATTAAACCACAAAACTAAAGATTATGTTTTAAGATATGAGGAAGAATTGATAAATTATTCTTATGAAAATCTTATGAATTTATTAAGGTGTATATTTTATTCCTTTTGTTGGTAAAAATCAATGAATTTCTGCAAAGATTCGGAGGGTTCTACATTCGTTGCATAAGCAAAACCAACTTGACGTTTAGAGATAGGAGCTACGAATGGGACTTCAATTAAGGCACCGCTTTTAAGCTCATCTTGAACGAAATCTTTAATAACGCAACCCACACCAAGACCAATTTTAGCAAATTCGATTAATAAGTCCATGTTGTTTACTTCAAGAATCTTATTCGTTTCGACTTGATACGTTCTGAAGTAATTATCAATATACATTCTGGTTATATTTTCTTCATCTAGAAGCATCAGATTGGCTGATTTGAACACATCAAAGTGGTCCTCTGCTTCACGGAGTTTTAGATTATCCATATATGTTTTAGTTGCAACAAAACCATCCTCGATTTCTGCAATCGGGGAAAAAGTTATATTACGTAGTTGCTCTGGTTTTGCAATCAATCCTATATCAATTTTTCGACTTCCGAGCAACTCCATTGTTTGAAATGTTGATTGACAGTCAATAGTAACCTTTATGTGAGGATACTTTACTATAAAATCCTTTAGATAAGGAATTAATAAATATTTGCAAAGAGTACTGCTTACACCTATGCGGATATGGCCGATTCCAAGTTCATTAACTTTACGGATCGTTTCTTCTCCAAGCTGTAATGTTTCAAAAGCGGTTTTCGTATGTTCATAAAGCATCTTGCCTTCAGCTGTTAGGTGAACTCCGCGTGAATTTCTTGTAAATAAGGTAACTTCAAGATTCTGTTCTAATTTACTAATTGCTTTACTAATTGCAGGTTGGCTAATATATAATTCCTTCGCTGCCCGTGATATATTACCGACCTCTGCAACACAATTGAATATTTTGTATAGCGATAAATTTTGTTCCATATTAACCTCCACGCTAGCAAGTAATCCTTGCATTATCTTAGTAATTTCATAAATAAACTTATTGTACTACATAACTTACCATTATAGTAAGATTATATTTCTATGTTATTATCTTATACCAAAAAGAGGTAAGAATGCAAGTAAATCTTACAACTTAACATACAAGTATGCAAGCGTAGCATGTATTCTCCTGTTTATTCCCGGAGTTTATCAAAGAAACCATATATATTAATTTCACCATAACCCCATATGTTATTTGGATAAGTTATATCTGGGTGTCGAGTAGCACCTCGGATCAATAATTCTTTTATTTCAACGGTATTGAGGGCTCTTAAATTATTATTAACAATTCCCCATTGTAAAATCATAGCAACAATACCAGTGGCAATTCCCGCAGCTACACCAGTGCCAGTATAGCTGGTGAAAGTACCATATAAGGTAGGGCTATTAATATTGACTCCTGGTGATACTAACTCAGGTTTAATGGTACCTGTGCTGGTATATCCGCGTCCGGAAGTACTAGAAATAGCACCATTTTCAGGATTATAAGAACCGATTGTTATAGGGAGAGTGGCATCGCCTGGTGAAGTAATTGTTGTATCTGGTGTGGAGTTTAAAAGATACGTGTCATTTGAAATTAATGGGGTTGAAGGTAACCACACATGAAAGCCGGAATTGATATTATCTAGATTATATATTCTAAATTTCCATATTCCATGGAATACATTCTCGAATCTTATCATAATTAATTGTTCACCAGTAATACTCTCAGCGATAATATTATTAATCCACATAATAGTGGGTTCGAAGATAAAATTATGTTGATAGCAACTTGTAATATCTGGGTATATGACTGGTAGACGTTCTCCTGTTGGTGAGATTGCTTCAATGGCTAATTTTTGGGGAGCTATTTGCCAGATTTCCATTGAAAAGATCTTATCTTTAGGATTGACATTAAGATCGAACTCACTATAGGGTGTTCCGGTTGTATGCTCACCGAAGTAATGTCTCCTTGCATTTCCTTCATTACCAGCGGCGACAACAACACCAATACCAGCCAAAGGGCTGATGTAAGATAGATAGGAACTAAGCGGTTCTTGCCCAGAGTGTGAGCCTTGGTTGGTACCTAAAGCAATGCAGATTGCAATGGGACGTCTTAGTTGAACAGCTACTTGGGTGACATATTTTACGCCAAACATGATGTCAGTCTCTTGATAGCATTCCTTATCCTTTGATATATTGAACATATCGCGGGTAACTTGTTTCGCTTGTTTTAATTTCACAACAACAAATTCTGCTTGAGGTACAACACCACTAAATCCTTTTGAGGGATCTTGTGATCCACCAATAACGCCAGCGATTGTAGTCCCATGGCCATTAGTATCTGTGGAAGGAACTATGCTAAGGGGGGAAACGGAGTTAAGCGCAACGTTAATAAGTTCTTTATTGTATACCGCACCATAAGGGAGCCCAAGAGGAGGTGCAGTGTCATCATTAATGGATTGATCCCAAATAGATGAAATACGGGTGCTACCATCCTTGTGTCGAAACACAGGATTTTGATAATCTATTCCTGTATCTATAATACCTATTAAGGTACCTTCTCCGTACAGACTAAAATTCGGATTCCTTTGAATTTGGCTAATTCCTGTTTCTTCTAAGGCTTTCGCAGATTGCAGAGTATAGCATTTGGGAAATACTGAATATGGAAGGTGACCGATACTACATTTATTTAATCGATCTGCAGGCAGATTAATAACAGAGTATCTGTAATTGATATCCGTGGTCTGTGTAGCGCTTGGGTAATAGTTAAGAGAGTTGTTCTCGATTATTAAGTCTGCATAGTTGGGATCGACTAATTGATTGAGATTAATATCTGTATTGTTTTCCATGATTAACCACTCTTTTATGTTTTATAATATAATATGAACTGGATAACTGAAACATAACTCATTAACATAGTAAGCATGAGTTTTATGTATTTCATTTATATAAAATCATGTGTTAGAATGAGCCTATGACTATTTAACCAATCCACTAAGTGGAGGTGGTTATCAAAAAGTAGCAAGGCAGATCAGAGGATATGCTTAGACAAACACAATAGGAGGATTCAATAATGGGAATGACAATGACACAGAAAATATTGGCTGCCCATGCTGGTCTTGATTACGTATCTGCAGGGCAATTGATTGAAGCAGATCTTGACTTAGTATTAGGTAATGACGTAACAGCACCAGTAGCTATTCATGAAATGGATAAGATGAATACAAAAACTGTATTTGATAAAGATAAAATTGCATTAGTACCCGATCACTTTACGCCAAACAAGGATATCAAGTCTGCCGAGCATTGTAAATGTATGCGTAATTTCGCTAAAGAAAATGATATCACAAATTATTTCGAAATAGGTGAGATGGGAATTGAGCATGCTCTATTACCAGAAAAAGGTCTTGTTGTAGCGGGAGATGTGGTTATTGGGGCAGATTCTCATACTTGTACATATGGAGCACTAGGAGCGTTTTCTACAGGTGTTGGTAGTACGGATATGGCAGCCGGAATGGTTACAGGAAAGGCTTGGTTCAAAATACCAAGTGCGATAAAATTCGTACTAACAGGAAAACCTGCAAAATGGGTTAGTGGAAAAGATGTTATTCTACATATTATTGGATTAATCGGTGTAGATGGAGCGTTATATAAATCAATGGAATTCGTTGGAGATGGAATCGCTAATTTAACAATGGATGACCGTTTTGCAATGGCAAATATGGCAATTGAAGCAGGAGCAAAGAATGGTATCTTCCCTGTCGATGATCAAACAGTTGCATATATGAAAGAACATTCAACAAAAGAATTCAAGACATATGAAGCAGATGAAGATGCAGAATATGATGAAGTATATACAATTGATTTATCAACACTTAAATCAACAATAGCATTTCCTCATCTACCAGAGAATACAAAGACAATTGATGAAGTCGGAGAAGTGGAGATTGATCAGGTAGTAATTGGTTCTTGTACGAACGGTCGTATCGATGATCTTAGAATTGCAGCGAAAGTATTAGAAGGACGTAAAGTTGCAAAAGGAATGCGCCTAATTGTATTCCCTGCGACACAAGCTATTTACCTTCAAGCGATGGAAGAAGGTCTACTTGCTACATTCATTAAGGCTGGTGGTATTGTATCCACTCCAACATGCGGACCATGTCTAGGTGGACATATGGGTATCCTTGCAGCAGGAGAAAGAGCTGTTGCAACAACGAATCGTAACTTTGTAGGTCGTATGGGACATGTAGAATCCGAGGTATATCTTGCAAGTCCAGCTATAGCAGCTGCAAGTGCAGTAACTGGTAAGATTTCAGGCCCTAGTGAACTTGGATTATAGGAGGAACACAAAATGAAAGCATGTGGAACAGTACACAAATATGGTGATAATGTAGATACCGACGTAATTATTCCAGCAAGATATCTTAATTCATCTGATCCAGCCGAATTAGCTAAAAAATGTATGGAAGATATTGATGCAGACTTTGTTAATAGAGTAAAACCAGGCGATATCATGGTAGCAAATAAGAATTTCGGTTGTGGTTCATCAAGAGAACATGCACCAATAGCAATCAAAGCATCAGGTATTAGCTGCGTAATCGCAGAAACCTTCGCGAGAATTTTCTACCGCAATGCTATTAATATCGGTTTACCAATTATCGAGTGTCCTGCTGCTGCGAAAGAGATTGAAGCAGGGGATGAAGTTGAAATTGATTTTGATAGTGGTATGATTTATGACAAGACAAAAGGAACGCAGTATCAAGGTCAAGCATTCCCAGAGTTTATGCAAAAGATTATTAAAGCAGAGGGGCTTATTAATTATATAAATCAGAAATAGATATTCTTTGGATGTTCTATTGTTATAAATCAGAAAAGGTAACATCAAGCTATTATAGTATATAGCTTGATGTTATCTTTTTAGTTCGGGGTTTATTCATATCCTTACTCTTCTTTCTTCTTAGGCTTAGCAAATAATATCCTACATACTAGGCCAAGTACTCCAAATATAGCAACAATATAAAGCAACCATTCATATAACGAAATTGTTTCAAGGCGGATATTAACTGACATTATAATTGCTACAAGGATTATTAAAATACCTAAGCCAGCTACCAATTTGGATAAGAAAGACTCAGGTTTAGCAAATACCATGATAATACCAACGATGAATGGGACAAAAACAGCACCCGTGGGAATACGAACGGTACCGTAATTGATACCACTATTGAAGAAACAATAACTAAAAAATTATGGATATATCTGATAAGATATATCCATATAACTAACTCCGTTTTATCTAGGAGCTTGCATTCTTATATTATATTGGTTGCAGATCATATTTAAATTCTTAATCATAATGTGAGTACCGATAAGAGCTCCTATTCCACATGCAAACATACCAACTATTTCCCAAAGTAATATTGTGGTACCATTTTCTTGGCATGGAATGCCATAGGCTTGGGCAGTTGCTTGGATACGATTAGCCTGTTTGTAAAGCCAATAGTAGTAGTAGATACTGCAAGTTATGATACTAAGGAGTATTAATACGATGTAGTTTGGAGATTCTTGACCATCATTACCACAGGCTGTGTTGAGATCATTTATATATCCCCACCAAAATATAATACCGTAGATACCACAGGTGATAATGGAAAGTAAAATTACTGTTACTAAACTTCTGTTTGTTTTTAACATTAAAACAACCTCCGAAATATTTTTAGTATTATGGAATCGGTAGGGTTTGCGACTACGATATCGTTAGGAAAAACAAACATACGTAGCAGATATACAATAATGAATGCTGATAATAGGAAACTCCATATAAGAATTCGTGGTTTGCGAGGTATATTACTGTTGAATATGAAAAGTAGTACTACTATGGGCCCTAAAATAAATAGTGGATGATATGTAAAAGCCGTAGAAAAATCTAAATGTAAAAGTGAAAGCCAGGCACGTGTCATCCCGCAACCGGCGCAAGAGATTCCTGATATATATTTAATTGGACAACTTATGTTAAATATATTCAATAGTACAATACTGAGAAATATTACAGCAATAATCTGGAATTTGTCAGAACGTTTCATTAATTTACTCTCCTATCCATATACTAACATATTATAATAAAAAATGATGAAAAACAACATAATTATTAAGAAAATCTTAATAATATTAAAAAGTAATAAATATTCTAGAAAAAATTGTATAAATTGTATATAGATCCAATTATACGCGTAAGACGAAATATTAGATAATCCATTGACGTGTAATAAAAAATGCCATAAAATACAGATTATACAAAATATTAAATAACGGAGGAAAGCAGTATGAAAGAAGTAACATGGTCAAAATATTCAGAAGCTGAATTAAATGAATTAGAATGCCTTAATAAAGGCTATAGAGAATTTCTTGATAATGGTAAAACAGAAAGAGAATGTGTTGAAGCGACAATTGCAATCGCAAAAGAATATGGGTATGTGGATCTTAACGATGTAATTGCTGAGAACAAAACTCTTAAAAAAGGTGATAAAGTATATGCAACTTGCATGAAGAAAGCAATTGCGTTATTCAATATTGGTAGTGAGAAGATTGAAAATGGTTTATCAATTCTTGGAGCTCACATCGATTCACCAAGATTAGATATTAAACAAAATCCATTATATGAAGATAGTGGTTTTGCATATCTTGATACGCATTATTATGGCGGAATCAAGAAATACCAATGGGTTACAATTCCACTTGCTATTCATGGTGTTGTTGTTAAGAAAGACGGAGAAGTTATTGATGTTGTAATCGGCGAAGAAGAATCAGATCCTGTATTATTCATATCAGACTTATTAGTACATCTTGCAGGAGAACAACTTGATAAAAAAGCATCGAAAGTTATTGAAGGAGAAGCACTTGATTTAGTATTTGGATCAATTCCTTTAAAAGATACTGATAAAGATGCAGTCAAAGCAAATGTAGCCAAGTTATTAAAAGATAAGTATGGGTTCGAAGAAGAAGATTTCTTATCAGCTGAATTAGAAGTTGTACCTGCTGGTAAGGCAAGAGAAGCTGGTATGGATGCTAGTATGATAATGGCTTATGGTCAAGATGATAGAGTTTGTGCGTATACTTCTTTAATAGCTATGCTAGAAGTAGAAGATATGAAGAAAACAAGCTGTTGTCTATTAGTAGATAAAGAAGAAATCGGAAGCGTTGGCGCAACTGGTATGCAATCAAAATTCTTTGAAAATACGTTAGCAGAATTAATTGATCGTATGGAAGGATTCTCAGAACTTAAATTAAGAAGATGCCTAAGTAATTCAAAGATGTTGTCATCTGATGTTAGTGCTGCTTATGATCCATCATTCGCATCTGCATTCGATAAGAAAAACTCTGCATACTTTGGAAAAGGTATTGTATTCAACAAGTATACAGGTGCTAGAGGAAAATCAGGTACAAATGATGCAAATGCAGAATACTTCGCGAATATTCGTAAGATGATGGAAACTCATAATGTTGCATTCCAAACTGCTGAACTTGGTAAAGTAGATATGGGCGGCGGCGGAACAATAGCTTATATTCTTGCTTTATATGGTATGGAAGTTATCGATAGTGGTGTAGCAGTACTTAACATGCATGCACCTTGGGAAGTAACTAGCAAAGCTGATGTTTATGAAGCTAAGAGAGGTTACGTTGCATTCTTAAAGGAAGCATAAGAATATTAGAAATATAACAGATAATTGACTAAATATAGTAGCTCTTGTCTAGTAACTAAGTGGTTTTCTAACTAAAACTCAGTTACTTGATAAGAGCTATACTAAATTTTAATTTCTTAAATTGAATGAGGGGAAATAGATGAAAAAGTATTCTTATTTGGATTTATTAAAAAAAATAATGATAGTTTTACCATTAGGCTATGTCATAGGACTATTGTTTTTATTTCTATTTTATAATTGGAGATTTTTTATATGATAAAATACATAATGAAAAAATCTATGTCTAAATTAGAATATTTTATTGTCTTAATTTTGATTTTTATTATAGGTATTTTGTTTGGGATGCAGACTTTTTTTAAGTTAAACATACATACAGGGAGTATTATGGGTCAATCCATGGAAAATACTTTACATGAGGGGACAAGAACCTTATATATATCAAAAGAAATTAAGCCACCAAAGAGAGGTGATATAATATATTTCTATGGATATAGTGATGGCGAATTAATAAATGTTGTTAAAAGGGTAATTGGTTTACTAGGCGAAACTATTCTTATTAAAGAAGATAAAGTTTATATAAATGAAGGACTATTGGAAGAACCGTATGCTTTATATACTTATCCAGTTGATGATTATATAGAGATAGAGCTAAAACGAGATGAATACTTTGTTTTGGGAGATAATCGAAGTCATAGCAGTGATTCACGATATTATGGAGCAATTCCCAAAAAAAACATTTTAGGCGTACTTATAAAAACAAGGGCTTCTAAGTAACTTTTATATAACCTACCTAAATCGATGTATCAAATGCATATGCTGAATTTGATACATCGATTTATTTTTTTATAATAAAATGGTGTTAGCCCCTTTAATTATTTTAGAAAATACATTGATTTTTTTAAGAAAGTAAGCTAATATGTGAATAAGGAATAAAAAAAACGACTACTATAACTTGCGGTTATGAAATATATAATCTTAAGGAATGAACATAATTGATTATTAGAAGAAAGGATGATGTCGGGAATGAATTATAATATAGCAGTAATACCTGGAGATGGAATTGGACCAGAAATCGTAACTGAGGCAAGAAAAGTATTAGATACAATTGGTAGTACATATGGTCATACATTTAATTATACAGAAGTTTTAATGGGAGGTTGTTCCATCGATGCAACTGGAGTACCATTAACTGATGAAGCAATGCAGGCAGCACTAGCAAGTGATTCGGTTCTCCTTGGTGCAGTAGGTGGTAATGTAGGTCAGTCAAACTGGTATCAGTTACCTCCAAATCTTAGACCAGAGGCGGGACTTCTTAAGATACGTAAAGGGTTAAATCTATTTGCTAATATCCGCCCGGCTGTATTATTTGATGAATTAAAGGGAGCTTGCCCTTTAAAGGAAGAGATTATAGATGGTGGATTTGATTTTGTAGTCATGAGAGAACTTACGGGTGGTTTATACTTTGGTGAGCGTAAAACTTACGAAGAGAATGGTGTAACTACAGCTATGGATACCCTTACATATAACGAGAACGAAATTCGTCGAATAGCAAAATGGGGATTTGATATTGCTAGAAAGAGAAACAAGAGAGTATGTAGTGTGGATAAGGCGAACGTATTAGATTCTTCAAGATTGTGGAGAAAAGTAGTTAAGGAAGTTGCCGCAGAGTACCCTGATGTTGAACTTAGCGACATGTTAGTCGACAACTGTGCGATGCAGTTAGTAAAGAATCCAAAGCAATTTGATGTGATATTAACGGAGAATATGTTTGGAGATATCTTATCTGATGAAGCAAGCATGGTAACAGGCTCCATCGGTATGTTAGCATCGGCTAGTTTAGGTGATACAAAGTTAGGTTTATATGAACCAAGTCATGGTTCAGCACCTGATATTGCTGGGCAGAATAAAGCAAATCCAATTGCTACAATTTTATCCGCTGCCATGATGCTTCGTTACTCATTTGACTTAGAGAAAGAAGCAAATCATATAGAAGCAGCAGTTAAGGCTGTATTAAAAGATGGATACCGTACAGTTGACATTATGTCTGATGGTAAAGAATTAGTAGGCACTAAAGAGATGGGTGACCTAATCGTTGAATATATTCTAAAGTAAGATATAAATATGGTTTAAGAGATTTATGTGATACTATGTTAAAACAATAAAGAGTATGTTAGAATAAAAAAGAATAGCATCGTCACAGGAAATTATAGGAGGTAGTATTATGAGAAGTGACTCAGTTAAAACTGGTATGCAACAAGCACCACATCGTTCGTTGTTTAATGCACTTGGAATGACCAAGGAAGAATTAGAGAGACCTTTAGTTGGTATCGTAAGTTCTCATAATGAGATCGTACCAGGTCATATGAACTTAGATAAAATCGTAGAAGCCGTTAGAATTGGTGTAGCCATGGCAGGTGGTACTCCAGTTGTGTTCCCAGCAATTGCGGTATGTGATGGTATTGCAATGGGACATATCGGTATGAAATATTCACTAGTAACGAGAGACTTAATCTGTGATTCCACAGAAGCAGTAGCTATGGCACACGGTTTTGATGCTCTTGTTATGGTACCTAACTGTGATAAGAACGTTCCAGGTCTTTTAATGGCTGCAGCAAGACTTAATATCCCAACGGTATTTGTTAGTGGTGGTCCAATGCTAGCAGGTCGTGTTAAAGGTGAAAAGAAAAGCTTATCAAGTATGTTCGAAGCAGTTGGTTCGTATACAGCAGGTAAGATGTCAGCAGAAGATGTAGAAGAATTCGAGAATAAGGTGTGCCCAACTTGTGGTTCATGTTCCGGTATGTATACTGCAAACAGTATGAACTGTTTAACAGAAGTACTTGGTATGGGACTTCGTGGTAACGGTACAATTCCAGCAGTATATTCTGAAAGAATTAAGCTTGCAAAACATGCAGGTATGAAGGTAATGGAATTATATGAGAAGAATATCCGTCCTCGTGATATTATGACAAACGAAGCATTTATGAATGCTTTAACAGTAGATATGGCACTTGGATGTAGTACTAATAGTATGTTACATTTACCAGCAATTGCTCATGAAGCAGGAATTGATTTGAATCTTGATATAGCTAATGAAATCAGTGCAAAGACACCTAATTTATGTCATCTTGCTCCAGCAGGTCCTACTTATATGGAAGATCTTAATGAAGCAGGCGGTGTATACGCTGTTATGAATGAATTAAATAAAAAGAATCTATTATATACAGACTGTATTACAGCTACAGGAAAGACGGTTGGGGAAAATATTGCAGGTTGCATTAATCGTGATCATGACGTAATACGCCCGATTGAAAATCCATATAGTCAAACTGGTGGTATCGCAATATTAAAAGGAAATCTTGCACCAGACTCAGGCGTAGTAAAACGTTCGGCTGTAGCACCAGAGATGCTTAAACATCAAGGACCAGCAAGAGTGTTTGATTGTGAAGAAGATGCAATTGAAGCTATTAAAGGTGGTAAGATTGTTGAAGGTGATGTTGTTGTTATTCGCTACGAAGGACCTAAGGGTGGACCAGGTATGAGAGAAATGCTAAATCCAACCTCTGCAATTGCCGGTATGGGACTTGGCTCAAGCGTTGCACTTATTACAGATGGTCGTTTTAGTGGAGCATCAAGAGGTGCTTCAATTGGTCATGTTTCACCAGAAGCTGCTGTTGGTGGCCCAATTGCATTAGTAGAAGAAGGCGATATCATTAAGATTGATATTAATGCTAATACACTTGATATGGATGTATCAGATGAAGAGTTAGCGAGAAGACGTGCTAACTGGAAACCAAGACAACCAAAAGTAACAACTGGTTATCTTGCTCGTTATGCATCTATGGTTACTTCAGGAAACAGAGGAGCAATATTAGAAGTAAAGGAGGGATAGTATGCAGTTGACAGGTTCAGAAATATTAATTGAGTGCTTAAAAGAACAAGGTGTTGATACGATTTTTGGTTACCCTGGTGGCTCAGTTCTTAATATTTACGATGCGTTATACAAACATAAAGATGAAATCAGACATATCCTAACCTCTCATGAACAAGGAGCTTCACATGCTGCGGATGGTTATGCGAGATCAACAGGTAAAGTAGGCGTATGTCTAGCAACTAGCGGCCCAGGAGCAACAAATCTTGTTACTGGAATTGCTACAGCATATATGGATTCTGTTCCAATGGTAGCAATTACGGGGAATGTTACAGTACCTTTACTTGGTAAAGATAGCTTTCAAGAAGTTGATATAGCCGGTATTACAATGCCTATTACAAAGCATAATTTTATAGTAAAAGATGTTACGAAATTAGCAGATACTCTTCGTCATGCATTCAAGATTGCGAATACAGGAAGACCAGGACCTGTCCTTGTAGATATTACCAAGGATGTAACTGCTGCTATGACAGAATATACAAAAGTTCTACCAGAGAAGATTGAACGTGTTACAGAGACAATTACAGAAGAAGCTCTTGTAACAGCTGTAGAGATGATTAATAAAGCAAGCAAACCAATGATATTCGTTGGTGGCGGTGCGGTAATCTCTGAAGCGAGTGAAGAACTTGCGGCTTTCGTAGAATTAGTGGATGCTCCAGTTTGTGATACATTAATGGGAAAAGGGGCGTTCAGTGGAGAAAATCCAAGGTATACTGGAATGCTTGGTATGCATGGAACTAAAACTTCAAACCTTGCAGTAACGAGGTGTGATCTATTAATTACAATTGGTGCTAGATTTAGTGACCGTGTAACTGGAAATATTGATAAGTTCGCTTCGAATGCGAAGATCCTTCAAATTGATGTAGATCCAGCCGAAATCAATAAGAACGTTATTTCAGATCATAGCATTGTGGGTGATGTTAAGATGGTACTTGAACGTATGAATGATAAGTTGACACAGCAGGTACATAGTGAATGGGTACAACATGTGTTGGACATGAAAGAAGAATATCCTTTGAAGTATCATGAGGATATCTTAACAGGACCATACATCATTGAGAAGTTATATGAGATAACAAAAGGTGATGCTATTATCACAACTGAGGTTGGTCAACATCAGATGTGGTCGGCGCAGTTTTTCAAATATCAAAAACCAAGAACATTCTTAACATCAGGTGGACTAGGAACAATGGGTTATGGATTAGGCGCTTGTATTGGTGCTAAAGTTGCAAACCCTGATAAGATAGTTGTAAACATGGCTGGTGATGGTTGTTTCCGTATGAATATGAATGAGATTGCTACAGCAACTCGTTATAATATTCCTATTATTCAAATCATATTTAATAACCATGTTTTGGGGATGGTACGTCAATGGCAATCCCTATTCTATGAAGAGAGATATTCTTACACAGTATTGAATGATGCAGTTGATTTTGTAAAGTTAGCAGAGGCTATGGGTGCAAAAGCATACAGAGTCACTAAGAAAGAAGAAGTAGAAGGCGTATTAAAAGAAGCAATTGAACTTAATATTCCTGTAGTGATTGATTGTCAAATCCAAAGTGATGATAAAGTATGGCCAATGGTTGCACCAGGTGCTGCAATCGATGAAGTATTCTCTGAAGAGGATATCAAGAAGTAAAGAATAATATGTCCTATTAATGAATAGTATGAAATTAGGATGCTTTCATTACATATCACACAGCTATAATCTCAGACGAAGTACAGCCTTTGTCTGAGATTTAGGCTATGGTAAATCGTGGATATTGCTTCTTTGGGTATATAATGATAGAATACTGATTACTAAAAAAGATTTTAGTCAAAAAAGAGAAATAAGGATTGACTTCATATTTTTTTAGTTCTATAATGTAACACGATAAAGTAGTCAAGTGAAAAAGGAGGAAGTACAAGTGGGTAGAGTTTATAATTTTTCAGCAGGTCCGGCTGTTTTACCTGAAGAAGTATTGAAAGAGGCAGCAACAGAGATGCTAGATTATAATGGTACAGGAATGTCAGTAATGGAGATGAGTCACCGTTCCAAGGCATACCAAGAGATCATTCAAACTGCAGAAAAAGATTTAAGAGACTTAATGAATATACCAGACAATTACAAGGTATTATTCTTACAAGGCGGAGCATCACAACAATTTGCGATGATTCCAATGAATCTTATGAAGAATAAAGTTGCTGATTACATCATCACAGGTCAATGGGCTAAGAAAGCTTTCAAAGAAGCACAGATCTATGGTAAAGCAAGAGCAATTGCATCTTCAGAGGATAAAACTTTCTCCTATATTCCAGACTGTTCAGACTTAGACATAGCTGATGATGCAGATTACGTGTACATATGTGAGAACAACACAATCTATGGAACTAAATTCAAGACATTACCGAACACAAAAGGTAAGACTTTAGTAGCCGATGTATCTTCTTGTTTCTTGTCAGAGCCAGTTGATGTTACTAAATATGGTGTAATCTATGGTGGAGTTCAAAAGAATATTGGTCCAGCAGGTGTAGTAATCGTTATTATTCGTGAAGATTTAATTACTGAGGACACATTAGATGGAACTCCAACAATGTTGAAATATAAAATCCATGCGGATAATGACTCGTTATACAATACACCTCCAGCATACGGAATCTATATCTGTGGTAAAGTTTTTAAATGGTTAAAACAAAAGGGTGGCCTTGAGGCAATGAAAGACCATAACGAAAAGAAAGCAGCAATCCTTTATGATTACTTAGATCAAAGTAAACTATTCAAAGGTACTGTAGTAAAAGAGGATCGCTCCTTAATGAATGTTCCTTTTGTAACTGGTAACGAAGAATTAGATGCTAAATTTGTTAAAGAAGCAAAAGCAGCAGGTTTTGAAAACTTAAAAGGACACAGATCAGTTGGTGGTATGAGAGCTAGTATCTACAATGCAATGCCAATTGAAGGTGTTGAAAAGCTTGTTGAATTCATGAAGCAATTTGAAGCTGAAAACGTTAAATAGATATAGAGAGAAGATATAGGAGGAGGGTAACATGGTTAAGTATAATTGCCTTAATCCAATTGCCGACATTGGATTGGATTTGTTTACAGATAGATATGTTAAGACAGATGCATTTAATGATGCTGAAGCAGTTTTAGTACGTAGTGCTGCTATGCATGATTTAGAGCTTAATGATAATTTATGTGCTATCGCTAGAGCCGGTGCAGGTGTTAATAACATTCCACTTGATAAATGCGCAGAAAAAGGTATCGTAGTGTTTAATACTCCAGGAGCTAATGCAAATGGTGTTAAGGAACTTGTAATAGCAGGTTTATTACTTGCTTCACGTGATTTGATTGGTGGTATGAACTGGGTTAGCGAGAATAAAGAAGATGCTAACATTGCTAAGACAATGGAAAAAGCAAAATCCAAATTTGCTGGTAAAGAAATTCAAGGTAAGAAGCTTGGTGTTATTGGTCTTGGAGCAATCGGTGTACTTGTTGCCAATGCTGCTAACCGTCTCGGTATGGAAGTATATGGTTGCGATCCATTTATCTCAGTTGAGCATGCATGGAATCTTTCAAGAGATATCAAATATATTAAATCAAGAGAAGAAATCTTTAGAGAATGCGATTATATAACAGTTCATGTACCATTGTTAGACGAAACAAAGCAGATGATTAACAAAGATACAATGGCTATTATGAAAGACGGAGTTGTTATACTTAACTTCGCTAGAGATCTTCTTGTGAATGATGATGATATGGCAGAAGCTTTAGCATCGGGTAAAGTAGGAAAATATGTTACTGACTTCCCTAATACAAAGACAGCCAATATGGAAGGCGTTATTGCATTCCCACACTTAGGTGCATCAACAGCTGAATCAGAAGATAATTGTGCTGTTATGGCAGTTAAAGAAATCGTCGATTTCATGGATAATGGTAATATTAAGAATTCCGTAAATTATCCAGCATGTGATGCCGGTGTATGCGCAAGTGAAGGACGTATTGCAATTAATCATAGAAACATTCCTAATATGTTAAGTCAGTTTACAACAGTAATTGCTGCTGAGAACATCAATATTGATAACATGGTTAATAAGAGCCGTGGTGATTATGCATATACGGTATTAGATATAGCAGTATCTTCAGCAGAAACATTAGTAGAAAAATTATCTGCTATTGAAGGTGTTCTGAAAGTTAGAGTTGTTAAATAGTAAATTTTTAATCTAGGAATATAAAAGAAAGGGCTGTTACAACTAACAGCCCTTTTTGTGATAAAGGAGATGAAACTATGGCAAAAATTAAGCCGTTTAGATGTATCAGACCGAATGTAGATGTTGTATCAAGAGTAGCAGCATTACCATATGATGTGTACAGCCGCGAAGAAGCAAAAGTCGAAGTTGCAAAGGAACCCTTATCGTTCTTAAAGATAGACCGAGCAGAAACAGGGTTTGACGATTCGGTTGATACATATGATGCAAAAGTGTATGTAAAAGCGAAAGAAACATTAGAAGCAATGATTACAGAAGGAATATTTATAATTGATGAAGATGCTTGTTATTACCTTTATGAACTTATAATGAATGGACGTTCTCAAACAGGTATTGTTGCGTGCGCTTCTATAGATGACTATATGAATAATATAATCAAGAAACATGAAAATACACGAGAAGATAAAGAGATTGACCGTATTAACCATGTGGACATATGTAATGCACAGACAGGACCAATATTCTTAGCATACCGTGCAGCTGCTCAGTTGAACGAAGTGGTTGACAAAGTGAAGAAAGACGCTCCATTATATGCATTTACTTCCCCAGATAACATTACTCATAATGTATGGAAAGTAGTAGACCTAGAAGATAATTCGGTAATTGAAAAGGCATTTGCAGATATGGATCAAATCTATATTGCAGATGGACACCACCGTTGTGCCTCAGCGGTCAAAGTAGGATTAATGAGACGCAGTGAGATGCCAAATTATACAGGAGAAGAAGAATTCAACTCCTTCTTATCTGTATTATTTCCAGATGAGCAGTTAATGATTATGGATTATAATCGAGCAATAAAAGATTTGAATGGGTATTCTAAGGAAGATTTCATCAAAGCGGTAGAACACAATTTTATCGTTACTTTAGTAGGGGAGAAGGCATATGCCCCAGAGCAAAAATCTACTTTTGGTATGTATCTAGACAAGCAGTGGTATAAATTAGAGCCAAAAGAAAGTTTACAGGCAATTACCGATCCAGTAGAAGGATTAGATGTATCGGTGTTGCAGGATTATATACTAAATCCTATATTGGGGATCGAAGATCCAAGAATGGACAAGCGAATTGAATTTATTGGTGGTATTAGGGGCTTAGAAGAACTAGAACGTAGAGTTAATACTGATATGGAAGTAGCATTTGCCATGTACCCAACTTCAATAGGAGAGTTATTTGCAGTAGCAGATGCAAATCGTCTGATGCCTCCAAAATCTACATGGTTTGAACCTAAATTAAGAAGCGGAATTTTTATTCATTCTTTAAACTAAGGTCCATCTTACACTTTAATAATGGACATTTTTGCAAGATGAAGGTGTTTACTTATTTGGAATTGTAGATATTGTATATTTGTTAATACTTTTTTCATTTGATTATATCAGATTTTATGATAGAATATATTTAATGTACTATATTTTGTCATATAATTGTCGAATGGTTGTATAATAGGTCATTTCGATGAAACAATCCAAATCATGAAAGTGAAATATATAAAAGAATGGAGATTATAAGTATGGGTAGCATTTTTAGCCTTGAAGGTGGTTTTTTCAGTGGGATGGGAAAAATCTTTGATGTTATGCTCGTAAGTTTGCTTTGGGCGGTATGTTGTATACCAATTATAACAATCGGACCAGCAACTACAGCTCTGTATTATTGCGTAGTTAAGACGATTCGTAGAGAAAGAGGATATGTAGCGAAAGAATTTTTTCACTCATTTAAAGTGAATTTTAAACAAGGAACAATTGTTGGTCTGATTTTTACAGCATTAGCTTTTGTTATGTCATTCAACTTCTATATTGTTAGACAGATGGATGGGACATTAGGTAATATTTTATTTGGGATTTATATTGCATTGAGCTTATTCATTATGGTCACTGCAATCTATGCATTTCCTAATCTTTCAAGATTTACTTTAACACTCAAAAATCTATTCAAGAATTCAATCATAATGGCAATCAGACACTTACCATTTACAATCATAATGTTAGTTATTATTATAATAGCATTGGGTGCTATGTACATTATTCCAATTACAACTTTTTTTCTACCAGGGGTAGGGTGTCTAATCGTATCATTTATGATGGAAAGAATCTTAAAAAAATATACACCAGAAGATGCTGGACGACCAGATGCTTGGTATATGGAATAATAATTGATTGTATAAGATGTCGAAATATAATGATGAAAATACTATAATTATATAAAAACAAAGAAAAATAGGTGTGAATCGTATGTTATTCTTGAACAATATGTCAAGAAATGCAAGATTTACACCTATTTGTATATAAATGTATCTTGTATAATGACGGGGTGGTATTTATTACTAAAAATAATTGTAATTATATGTAAATAGTGATACAATATAAGCAATATTGTGATATACAGGGAGGATATTATATGAACGATATATTATACAATTTATGTGATTGGGCAGAAATCGAAGCAATTGTCTATTCAGAGCATGATAATCCTCATACTATTCTAGGAGCGCATGTAGTAGAGGAGGGTATTTTATTTAATATATTTATTCCTACGGCAGAGAGTGTTGTATTACATATGACAAAGACAGGTAAAGAATATACAATGGAGATAGTTGATGAAGCTGGATTCTTCTCGGTACTAGTGAATGGCAAGAGAATTCCGGATTACACGTATGTGGTTACTTATGACAATGGGGACAAGCAAGAGGTTGTAGACCCTTACCGATTTGATCCGGTAATTGATGGAATGGATTTAAAACTGTTTACAAGTGGAGTACATTATGATATATATAATAAATTAGGTGCACACCCTATGGAAATCGATGGAGTTTTTGGTGTTTTGTTCGGGGTGTGGGCACCAAATGCAATGCGTGTTAGCGTTGTTGGTGATTTTAATCTATGGGATGGTAGACGTCATCCTATGAGAAGATTAGGGGATTCTGGTGTGTTTGAATTATTCATTCCGAATCTGCAATGTGGAGAAATCTACAAGTATGAGATCAAGGTAAACAGCCAGTGTATTATGTTGAAAGCAGACCCATATGGATATGCTTCTGAGTTAAGACCTGCAACAGCATCTATTGTTTGTGACATTAATTCTTATCAATGGAATGATCAAAATTATATTGAGAAACGCGAGAAACGTGATTGCACAGAAGAGCCAATGTTAATCTATGAAGTTCATCTTGGTTCCTTTAATAAACCAGAAGGAGAAGATAGGATCTTCTATAATTATAGAGAGTTAGCAGTTATGATTGCTGATTATGTGAAAGAGATGGGATATACTCATGTAGAATTAATGCCAATTATGGAACATCCATTAGATGCTTCATGGGGATATCAAGTTACTGGTTATTATGCAGCCACTGCAAGATATGGTACTCCAGAAGACTTTATGTATTTTGTAGAGTATATGCATAAGCATAATATTGGCGTAATCTTAGATTGGGTACCAGCACATTTTCCGAGAGATATCTTTGGTTTGGCAAATTTTGATGGGACATGCTTATATGAACACTTGGATCCTAGACAAGGTTCTCATCCACACTGGGGAACGTTGATTTATAATTATGGAAGGCCTGAAGTTGCAAACTTCTTAATTGCTAATGCATTGTTCTGGGCTGAGAAGTATCATATTGATGGTATACGTATGGATGCAGTGGCTTCTATGTTGTATTTAGATTATGGTAAGAGTCATGGTGAATGGGTTGCTAACATATATGGTGGTAATGAAAATCTAGAGGCAGTAGAATTTTTACGTAATCTTTCTACGGTTTTTAGGAAAAAGCATAAAGGAGTACTATTAATTGCAGAAGAATCCACAGCTTGGGAGAAAGTAACTGGTGGTGTGGAAGATGGTGGCCTTGGATTTGACTTAAAGTGGAATATGGGATGGATGAATGACTTCCTTGACTATATGAAATGTGATCCGCTATTTAGAAAAGGTCATCATGGTGAATTAACCTTCAGTATGATTTATGCCTATAGTGAAAACTTCGTGCTAGTATTGTCTCATGATGAAGTTGTACATGGAAAAGGTTCTATGATTAACAAGATGCCAGGAAGCCACGACCAGAAATTCGCAAATCTACGTGTTGCTTATGGTTATATGATGGCACACCCAGGCAAAAAATTATTATTCATGGGCCAAGATATTGCTCAATTTGATGAGTGGAATGAAAATGAAAGCATTCAATGGGATCTACTTGAATATGATGTACATCGTGAAATGAAAGACTATGTGAAGGCATTAAACCGTCTGTGTAAGGATTATCCTGCTTTATATCGCATGGATTTTACTAGTGATGGATTTGAGTGGATTAATAGTTTGGATGCGGATAAGAGCATTATAAGTTTCTTGAGAAAGACAGATAAGGAAGAAGAGACTTTATTAGTTGTATGTAACTTTACGCCAGTAGTATATGAAAACTTTAAAGTGGGAGTTCCATTCAAGGGCAAATATAAAGAGACCTTTAATAGTGATAAAGAGGTATTCGGTGGTAAAGGATATGTGAATCCTAGACTTAAATATTCTAAGGAAGATGAATGTGACGGTCGTGATAATTCTATACAAATTACAGTACCACCCCTTGGAATTAGTGTATTCACATGTACTCCGGTAGCTGAAGTAAAATCGGATAAGAGGACAGAGAAAACGTCAGCGAGGACGAAGACTACTAAATCTGAGGAGGAATCAGAGAAGGTGTCAAAGACTTCTAAAGCATCTAAGATGACGAAAACGTCCACGGAGAAGAAGGCTTCAACGGGGAAAAAAACTGTAACGGAGAAGAAATCTCCAACAGCGAAGAAAACTCCAACTGCAAAGAAACCTTCGACAACGAAGAAATCGTCAAATGCTAAGGTAGAAGAAGTGCCAGTATTGGAAACTGACGCACAGGAGGAAGCAGTTGTTATAGGAGTAAAAGCTGACGCACAGGACGAAGCAGTTGTTACAACCGTAGAAACTGACGCACAGGACGAAGCAGTTGTTATAACCGTAGAAGCTGATGTACAGGACGGAGTAGCAGTAACAACTGTAGAAACGGATATTCAGGAAGAAGTAGCTGTAACTACAGTAGATGTTACTGAAGAGATAGTAGATGAAGTTATTCAGCCTGTGAAAAGAAAACGAGGAAGACCACGTAAACAACCAGTGTAATAATAAGGTTGTAATTACACATTTGATATTAGAATAATAGGAGATAAAGATGAATTTGAACACAATATTTCTATCAACTCAGTCACTGCAAGAAGGTGCTGAGGAAGTAGTAAAGAAAGTATCAAAACTATCAGAATATCTTGATAAAGCTCAAGAACAAATTATAGCGTTTGGTTGGAAACTACTTATTGTATTATTAATATGGTTTATAGGTAAGAAGATAATTAAGGTAACACTCCATATATTAGAGAAGACATTTAATAGAAGTAATATGGAGGCTAGTGTAGCTATCTTTTTGATTGCAGTTAGTAAAGCAATCTTATATGGTATCTTAGTTGTAATTTTAATTAGTAACATTGGTGTGGATACATCATCCTTAGTAGCCGTGCTTGGTACAGCCACATTATCAATAGGTTTAGCATTACAAGGTAGTTTAGCAAACTTTGCTGGTGGTGTTTTAATACTTATTATGAAACCATTCCGTGTAGGTGATTATATTATAACTCCGGATAAAGAAGGTACTGTTACGGGAGTTGATATCTTTTATACACGAATGTTAACTGCGGATAATCGTTTAGTAGTAATTCCAAACGGAACATTATCGAATTCCAATATTATTAATGTTACACATGAACCTATACGTCGTCTTGACTTATCTGTATCCATTGACTATTCTGAGAATATCAAAATGGTTAAAGATATCTTAGAGAGAGTTAGTAGTGAGCATGAATTAGTATTAAAGGATTATGAGAGACAAATCTTTGTTAATAGTTTCGATCCTAGTGCAATTAACATAGGTATTCGTATGTGGGTAAATACAGAAAATTATTGGATTCTTAAGTGGGATATTCTTGAGAAAATCAAAGAAGCTTTCGATGCGAATGATGTAACAATACCGTTCGATCAATTAGACGTTAATGTTACAAATAGGGATGTTATTTCAAAATAATGACCTTAAGAACTTAAACTTCGCACATAAAATACTTCATTAAGAGTAGGTAATTGCTATATTCATAAGAAAAACTATCTGAACACGTCAGCACTTGATTTCGCAACGCGAAATCTTAGTGCTGCTACGTGTGAAGCTAAGCGTGATCGGGTTTTTCGTTGAATATAGCAGTTAGTTACTCTTCGAAATCTTCAAGTGCGAAGTTTAAGTTAATAAGATATATTCTAAAAAGGATAAAGGACGAGGTAAAAAACATGTTAGATGTGAAGCAAAGAACAATACAAGTAATTGAAGTAGAAGATGGTTATGTTTTTGAGATTCATGAATTACCTGTAGATAAAGATACGTTAGTAGAAGTATGGGTATATCAAAAAGAGTACTCGACTAAAATACATGCATTCAGTATTATGAAAAGTACAATTTCAAATCCTGCAAAATTGTATCAGCATATAGAAGAAAATATGAAGGAATATATCGATACGTACAAGGAAGAGGTAATTGAGGAAACAGAAGATTAATTCAAATCTTTCAATATTAAAGAATTGGTATTTTTAAGTTAATAAAAACAAGTTAAAAAGTATAGAAAGTGACATATATCCGCATATAATATTATGTAAATTAACAAAAAGAAATTTTAGTCTTTTCTTTTGGTAGGAAACATGGTATTTTATTAATAGCGGATTTGAGTATCCGTAACAAGGGGTGTTCTCAAATTTATTTGAGGACACCTTTTTTATATAAGCTGAGCTAATGGTATTAATTAACTATATGGTTTGATATTTAGTTCTTATATAATGCGGGTTCAAAATAAATAGGATAACTAGTACATATCCTTAGACAAGACGGAAGGAAGATAGGAAAATGGCGTTAAAAAATGTGATATCAGAAGTATTTGCGGTTGATGTATTCAATGATGCTGTAATGGCAGAGCGTTTACCAAAGAAGGTTTATGCAGCTCTAAAGAAAACAATTGAAGATGGAGAGGAACTTGATCTTGAGATTGCTAATGTTGTTGCACATGCAATGAAAGAATGGGCATTAGAAAAAGGAGCAACACACTATACACATTGGTTCCAACCAATGACAGGTATTACAGCTGAGAAACATGATTCATTCATCAGTCCTGCTTCTAATTGCGGCCAAGCGATTCTTGAATTCTCTGGTAAAGAGTTGATTAAGGGTGAACCAGATGCTTCATCGTTCCCATCTGGCGGACTTCGAGCTACCTTTGAGGCAAGAGGTTATACGGCTTGGGACTGTACATCACCGGCTTTCTTACGTGAAGATGCAGCTGGAGTAACGTTATGTATTCCTACAGCTTTTTGTTCTTATACAGGAGAGGCTTTGGATAAGAAAACACCACTTCTTCGTTCAATGGAAGCAATTAGTGAACAGACAGTACGTATTCTCAAATTGTTTGGATATGATGATGTAAAGAAAGTTGAATGTTCTGTTGGTCCAGAGCAAGAATATTTCCTAGTAGATCGTGAAAAATATTTAAAAAGAGAAGACTTAATCTTCACTGGACGTACTTTGTTCGGAGCAATGCCACCAAAAGGTCAAGAATTAGATGATCACTATTTTGGTAGTATCAAAGAACGTGTTGCTGCATATATGAAGGAATTAAACATAGAATTATGGAAATTAGGCATTTTATCAAAGACGCAACATAATGAAGTAGCTCCTGCACAACATGAAATGGCTCCTATATATGGAACAGCCAATATTGCAACTGATCATAATCAATTAGTTATGGAAACGATGAAAAAAGTTGCCAAGCGTCGTGGGTTAGAATGTCTATTACATGAGAAACCATTTGCAGGTGTAAGTGGATCTGCTAAACACGATAATTGGTCACTTGTTACGAATACAGGTAAGAATCTATTAGAACCAGGAAAGACACCTCATGAGAATATCCAATTTTTATTATTCTTATCAGCTATAATTAAAGCAGTAGATGAGAATGCAGTTTTACTTCGTATGTCAGCTTCAAATCCAGGTAATGACCATAGATTAGGTGCACATGAAGCACCCCCAGCGATTATCTCAATCTTCTTAGGAGAACAATTAGAAGATGTTATTAAACAGCTAATCGAAACTGGAGAAGCTAAATCTAGTAAACAAGGTGGTATGTTGAATATTGGTGTTCATACCCTACCTGAGCTTAAGAAAGATGCAACAGATCGTAACCGTACATCACCATTTGCATTCACTGGAAATAAGTTCGAGTTCCGTATGGTTGCTTCTTCAATGTCAGTAGCAGACGCGAATACTGTATTGAATACGATAGTGGCAGATTCATTATGTAATATGGCGGATGAATTAGAGAAAGCAGATAATTTTGATATTGCTGTTCATGACTTAATTAAACGTACATTAACAGATCATCAAAGAATTATATTCAACGGCAACGGATATTCAGATGAATGGAAAGTGGAAGCCGAGAGAAGAGGACTTCCTAATACGCCAACTATGGTTGATGCTATTCCTTCATTGATTGACGAACATACAGTGCAAATCTTTGAGAAATTCAGTGTGCTTTCTGCAAAAGAGTTACATTCTCGTGCTGAAGTAAATTATGAGAACTATTCAAAGACCATTAATATAGAAGCAAAGACTATGATTGAGATGGTTAATAAACAATATATTCCAGCTGCTATTAAAGCAGTGAAATCATTAGCGGATACAATTAATAGTATCAAGGCGGCAGTACCTAGTGCTGATATTTCTGTTCAAACTGAATTATTAGTACAAAGTTCAGAACTTCTAGCAAAAGCTAGAGCTGCCGTAGTTAATCTTGAAAATGTAGTTGCTACTGCTGCTACGAAAGCAGAAGGTAAAGAACGTGCAACATATTTTAAAGATGTGGCAGCTAAAGCTATGCAAGAACTAAGGGAACCAATTGACGCGTTAGAACTTATTATTGATAAATCGATATGGCCTGTTCCTACCTATGGCGATTTATTATTTGAGGTATAAGTTATCCTTGTACACTGTTTTCAGATACAGTAGGAAGACTACTTAGATTGTTGTTTTCTGTATTATCAGGAAGAGATTTAAGGTATTCCTGACCATTACGATGAGAGATTCCTACACCATTGATACCACCGTTTTTGGCCAATGCGACTCCTTCTTCTTTGGAAAGGGTGCTTCCATCGGATAGCTGGTAACCAGTAACCTTCCCACTGTGTTTTACCAATGCAACGATATTCTTAGCATTTGGTCCTGGACTCGGGATATTATCCAGTGCATTCATTGCAAGGGAAGAAGTATTTAATTCATTATTATCATTTTGTAACATTAGTCATCACCTCTTTCTAAGTTTAGTATGTTCGCTGTGATGTTTAATATACTAGAGATAATTTCAAAATATGATGGAATTTAGTTAAAGAACAGTTATATGGATGTCTTACAAAAAAACTGAAAAAAATAAAAAAAAGTCTTCCCTTTTGAAAAGAAACGTGGTATTTTATATCTAGGCGGATAAAAGAGTATTCGTGGAACAAAGGTGTTCTCAAAGTGTATTTGAGAACACCTTTTTTATTTTTCATGAATATTAACGATGCTACATAATTTTAATTATTAATGGAAGGAAGGATAAAGATATGGCAAAAGACGTGATTTCAGAAGTATTTGCAATTGATGTATTTAACGATGTAGTTATGGCAGAGCGCTTACCTAAGAAAGTATATGCTACTCTTAAGAAGACAATTGAAGAGGGAGAGGAACTAGACCTTGATATTGCTAATATAGTAGCGCATGCGATGAAAGAATGGGCACTTGAGAGAGGTGCAACTCACTATACACATTGGTTCCAACCAATGACTGGTATTACAGCAGAAAAACATGACTCTTTCATTAGTGCAGCATCAAATGGCGGCAAAGCGATTCTAGAATTCTCAGGAAAAGAGTTAATTAAAGGTGAGCCAGATGCTTCATCATTCCCTTCAGGTGGTCTTCGTGCTACATTCGAAGCAAGAGGATATACTGCATGGGATTGTACTTCACCAGCATTCTTAAGAGAAGATGCAGCAGGTGTTACATTATGTATTCCTACAGCTTTTTGTTCATATACAGGAGAAGCTCTTGATAAGAAAACTCCACTTCTTCGTTCAATGGAAGCTATCAGCACACAGGCAGTTCGTGTACTCAAGTTATTCGGACATGACGATGTTAAGAAAGTTGATTGTTCAGTAGGTCCAGAACAAGAATATTTCTTAGTTGATAAAGAAAAATATATGAAGAGAGAAGATTTGATCTACACTGGTCGTACTTTGTTCGGTGCAATGCCTCCAAAAGGTCAAGAACTTGATGATCACTATTTCGGAAGTATTAAAGAAAGAATCGCTGGCTACATGAAAGAATTGAATGTAGAGTTATGGAAACTTGGAATTCTTTCTAAGACACAACATAACGAAGTTGCTCCAGCTCAACATGAGATGGCTCCTATCTATGGAACAGCTAATATTGCAACAGATCACAACCAATTAGTAATGGAAACAATGAAGAAAGTTGCAAAACGTCGTGGACTTGAATGCCTACTTCATGAGAAACCATTTGCAGGTGTTAATGGTTCAGGTAAACATAACAACTGGTCAATTGTTACGAATACAGGAAAGAATCTTCTTGAACCAGGTAAAACCCCTCATGAGAATATACAATTCTTATTATTCTTATCTGCTATAATTAAAGCAGTAGATGAAAATGCTGCATTACTTCGTCTATCAGCATCTAATCCAGGAAATGATCATAGACTTGGAGCGAATGAAGCACCTCCAGCAATTATCTCAATCTTCCTTGGAGAACAATTAGAAGATGTAATCAGTCAGTTAATTGAAACTGGAGAAGCAAAATCTTCAAAACAAGGTGGCAAATTAAATATTGGAGTACATACACTTCCAGAACTTAAAAAAGATGCTACTGATAGAAACCGTACATCACCATTTGCGTTCACAGGTAACAAATTTGAATTCCGTATGGTTGCATCTTCAATGTCAATCGCAGGTGCAAACACTGTATTAAATACAATCGTTGCAGATGTATTATCTGATATGGCTGATGTGCTTGAGAAAGCTGAAAACTTCGACTTAGCTGTACATGACTTAATTAAAAAGACATTGACTGACCATCAAAGAGTTATATTCAATGGCAATGGTTATTCAGAGGAATGGGTAGCTGAAGCAGAACGTAGAGGTCTTCCAAATGTTAAGACTATGGTTGATGCGGTTCCTTCTCTTGTAAGTGAGAAATCAATCAAGATGTTCGAGAAATTCAAAGTATTCTCAGAAGTAGAATTACATTCACGAGCAGAAATCAACTATGAAGCATACTCAAAAGCTATCAATATCGAAGCTAAGACTATGATTGATATGGCAAATAAAAAGTATATTCCAGCTATAATTAAAGCTGTTTCTACATTAGCAGAATCAATCAACAGTGTAAAAGCTGCTGTTCCAAGTGCAGATGTAAGTGTTCAAACAACATTATTAACAGATAGCTCAGCTTTGCTTGCAAAAGCAAAAGCAGCAGTAATCAGATTACAAGAAGTAGTTGAAGAAGCTGCTACGAAAGAAGAAGGAGCTGAACAAGCTAATTATTTCAAAGATATTGTATTTCCTGCTATGGCTGATTTGAGAGCTCCAATCGATGAATTGGAATTAATCATTGCTAAAGAAGCATGGCCAGTTCCAACATACGGAGATTTATTATTTGAAGTATAATACTCACTAACTCAAACTTCGCACTTGAAGATTTGCAGGAGTAGTTAACTGCTATATTCAACGAAAACCCCGCTCCCGCTTAGCTTCACACGTAGCAGTACTAAGATTTCGCGTTGCAAAATCAAGTGCTGACGTGTTCAGATAGTTTTCATATGAATAGAGCAGTTAAATACTCAAGACGAAGTTTTTTATGTGCGAAGTTTAAGTCGCTAGCTTTATTGATTACTTATAGATACTAAGAACCACGTAACTTACTCCATAGTTACGTGGTTTTTGATATCTATTAATGGTTTTATATGAGGAGGATAGGTGAAGTCTTGCCAGAAATTATGTAAAATGTTATGATGTAAACATAATATTAATATTCCGAAAACTAGAAACTAAGTACGACAGCATTAAGGAAAGGAGAAGCATAGTAGTAGAAGATATGATCTACTTTGCTATGCTAATAAGTATTATGAAGAAAAATTATAATAATGGATTTGCGAAAAAGTTATTAGGTATGTCTGTGATACAATATATCCTTTCATCAGGATTAATAATTGTTATTGCTTGTATCTGTTTAATATCGGGAATGCGTTTTGAAGCTATGGAAGGGTTAGAGAGTATGGCTAAAACTGTTCAAATCGCTTTCAATGCTATGGATACAGGAGACTATGTTATTAATGAAAGCAATGAACTAATTAAGGGTAGCATGAATATTACAGGGCAGAAAGAATTACTAGATACATTTGCCAAAGAATCCGGTAATGATATTACGTATTTTTACGGAGATACTCGAGTTGTAACGACTATTAAGAATAAGGATGGAAGTACTATTATAGGAACGCAGGCGGCGGATCAAATTGTACAAGAAGTTTTAGAAAGTGGACATACATATTCAGACTATAATATACAGATTAATGGTAAGCCTTATTATGCGTATTATATGCCATTGAAGAATTCAGATGGTAATATTATCGGTATGCTTTTCGTAGGTAAAGAGTGTAGCTATATCAATAGCTTTATTGCATCAAAGATTAAAATAATCGTATTGTGTGCAGTTGCTATGATTATTGCATTCAGTATTGTAAGTTTCTTCATTGCTAAATTATTTGCTAATGGCATCGTATTAGTAAAAAATGTCCTGATGGATCTTGAACATGGTGAACTTAAAATTGAAGTTAATGATAGGTTGTTGAATAAGAAAGATGAGATTGGTGAAATTGCTAGAGCACTGAATAATGTTATAGTTCGATTTAAATCTGTTATTGGTGTTTTAAATCAGAGCTGTGATACGTTATTAACAGAAGGAGAAGGGTTAGAGAGTTTAGCATTGCAATCAAGTAAGACCTCTGAGGATATCAGCGTTGCTATTGATGAAATTGCAAAAGGGGCAGTAACACAGGCTTCGGATATTGAAGATGCTACTTTGAATGTGTCTAAAATGGGAACATTAATAGAGACGATCACGGGAGACATTGAATCATTGAATATAATTACTGGGGCTGTTCTTGAGACGGAGAGTGAAGCTAATGATAATATGAATGAATTAGCAGAGTCTAACGTTAATACTACTAATGCGATTAATCGAATTGCGGCTAATATTGAAAAGACAGATAATTCGGTACAAAAGATTGGAGAAGCGCTTAAGCTAATAACGAATATAGCAGATGAGACAAATCTTTTATCCTTGAATGCCTCAATTGAAGCGGCAAGAGCTGGAGAAGCTGGAAGAGGCTTTAGTGTCGTAGCAGCACAGATTCAAAAACTGGCAGAGGAATCGAATGCGTCGGCTAAAAAGATTGATGATATTCTTAAGATGTTAGCTGAGGATTCAAAAGCATCTATTCAAGTAATGAATGAAGTTCAACAGAATGTAAAAGAACAAGAGGATAGGTTGAACGATACAAAAACTAAGATAGCAGAAGTTAGTGAAGGAATTAAGCAATGTAATCTTAATACAGAGAGTATTAATAAACAAGCAAGTGATTGTAATGCCTCAAGAGTTGTGGTTATGGATGTGATTCAGAATCTTTCTGCTCTATCAGAGGAAAATGCAGCAGCAACAGAAGAAACAACAGCTTCTATGGAGGAATTGACAGCTACAGTCCATGTTGTTTCAGAAGCAGCTCAAAAGATGAAAGATATTGCAAACACGTTAAATAATGAAGTTAATTTCTTTAAACTCTAATTTTGTAACTTCTTTGGTTACGACCACATATATTCGTATAACATATATAGATAAATACACGAAGCAAGAAGAAACAATGACTTTACACTATTACAGAATTGTTGAATAATGGTAAAATAAAAAGGATGTTAGTGAAATACTAACATCCTTTTTGCTTTATTGTTATACTAGGTGTGCTAAATAAGCATCATTCAATGCAACTACTTGTTTCATCATCTCTTTACCAGGAGCACCTATGGTATTACGTTTGTTGACACAAGTCTCTAAGCTAATTGCATCATAGATATCTTCTTCGAATACGGGGCTAATCTTCTTGTATTCATCAAGTGTCATATCATCAAGAGAGATATTCTTATCAATACAATATAGAACTAATTGTCCTACGATACCATGTGCATCACGGAATGGAACACCATGATTCACTAGGTAATCAGCGGCGTCAGTGGCATTGGTAAAGCCATTCTTAGCACTTGCTTCCATAACCTGGTTGTTGAATTTCATCGTTGAAATCATTCCAGTGAATAAGGAGATACAACCTTTTACTGTATCAATGGCATCAAAAGTAAGTTCTTTATCTTCCTGCATATCTTTGTTATAAGCAAGAGGAAGACCTTTCATAGTAGTAAGTAAAGACATTAGTGCACCATAGACACGACCGGTTTTACCACGAACAAGTTCTGCGATATCTGGATTTTTCTTCTGTGGCATAATGCTACTTCCTGTACTGTAAGCATCGTCGATTTCAACAAACTGATATTCATTGGAATTCCAGATGATAATCTCTTCACAGAAACGGCTTAGATGCATCATAATTGTTGAAAGTGCACTTAATAATTCTATTAGGTAATCTCGATCAGCTACAGAATCCATACTATTAAGTGTGGCACCTGCAAAACCTAATAATTCAGCAGTATATTCACGGTCAAGTGGATAGGTAGTTCCTGCAAGGGCACCAGATCCAATTGGTGAATAGTTCATACGATGATAGATATCAGTAAGTCTAGAGTAGTCACGTTTGAACATCTCAAAATAAGCACCGATATGATGAGCGAGTGTAATAGGCTGAGCCTTTTGCAAATGAGTAAAACCAGGCATGAAAGTTTCAATATTATCCTTCATAATTATGTTCAACTCAACTAATAGATCTTTTACTAATTCTTTAATCTCGGTAACTTCATCTCTTGTATATAATTTCATATCAAGAGCAACTTGATCGTTACGACTTCTACCTGTATGAAGTTTCTTACCGGCGTCACCTACGCGTGATATAAGATTAGCTTCAACAAAACTATGAATATCTTCATGTGTACCATCAATAACAAGTGTACCATTCTCGATATCTTCAAGAATTCCGTTCAAACCGTCAATGATTGTATCTTTTTCTTCATTGGTAAGAATGCCTTGTTTAGCAAGCATAGTAACATGTGCAATGCTTCCTGTTATATCTTGTCTGTAAAATTTTTGATCAAAGGAGATAGACGCATTAAAATTATGTACAAGTTGATTGGTTTCTTTCGTGAATCGACCGCCCCAAAGTTTCATATTAGGTACCTCTTTTCTGTAATTTATTTTATGTATAAACATGCAAAAATGTAAATAACATTCACTGTGTGAATAATTATACTATCAATGAAATACGTAGTTTAAATACATAGTAATATCAATATATTACCTTGTTTTTTCAAGAAAAGCAATACAATATGCGTTGAAATATAAGAAAAATTTAAATTATTTTAAAAAATGCTGGAAAAATTTATGGACTATGATAAACTAGAAATTAGGTAACATTTTATAAGAAAATAGCATGAATCATATATGTTAAGTCGTGTAACAATATGAATAAATAGTGTATTTATATACATAAATTTTGCTTGTGATAGTTACCAAATAAGGATATTAAGTTCTACTAGAATAACAAAAGTCCTCCAAAAAATTGGACTTTTGAAACCTTAACTCAGAATCACTTTGAAAGGAGTACATGAATATGAGTAAATTATTTGAAGAATTAAAGCCGTTTCTTGACAAGAACATGGCTATTGAAACAGCTTTAACGTTGTTAAGTTGGGATAATGAAACATTAGCACCAGAAGATAGCATTGAATATACTGCAAAGGCTATGGGAGTTCTTTCAGACGAAGCGTTCCGTTCCTTTGTCAATCCTGAGGTACGTGCTATTCTAACGAAATTAGATGAGCATAAAGAGGAACTTGAGGATACAGAAAAAGCTATTCTTAAAGCATTATTAAAAAGCTACGAACAGATGGAAAAGATTCCACCAGAAGAAAACAAGGAATTCAGTGAATTAACAGCCGTTGCAGGAAACATCTGGGCTAAGGCTAAGAATAACAATAACTTTGCTGAATATGCACCAACATTGGAGAAGATTATATATTTCCAAAAGAAATTTGCAGAATATCGTAGAAAAGATGGAGAGAAATTATACGACATCTTATTAGATGATTATGAAGAAGGATTTAATACTGAAAAATTAGATGCATTCTTTAATAAAGTTAAAGAGGAAATTGTTCCGTTAATTAAAACAGTTGCAGCAAAACAAGAACAGATTGATAAATCATATAACTATTTATCTTACGATGTAAAAAAACAAGAGGAATTTGGAAGATTCCTTGCTGAATACATTGGTTTTGACTTTAAGAAAGGTGTAATCGCAGCAAGTGAACATCCTTTCACTACAAACCTACATAATCATGACGTACGTATAACAACTCATTATTATGAAAACAATTTAGAAAGTTCAATATTCTCAATAATACATGAAGGTGGCCATGCCATCTATGAAATGCAAATAGCAGATGAACTTACGCAAACACCTGTTGGTCAGGGTGCATCAATGGGTATGCATGAATCTCAATCACGTTTCTTTGAAAATGTAATCGGTAGAAGTGAAGAATTCTGGACTCCACTCTATCCTAAATTAAAAGAAACATTCCCAGAACAATTAGGTGATGTGTCTCTTGAACAATTTGTTGCAGGTATTAATAAATCGGTACCTTCACTTATCCGTACAGAAGCTGATGAATTAACTTATACGCTTCATATAATTATTCGTTATGAAATCGAGAAGATGTTCCTTGACGGTAATATTGATGTTATGAAATTACCTGAAATCTGGAATCAAAAATATGAAGAATATCTAGGTGTTACACCATCTAATGACAAAGAAGGAATTCTTCAAGATGTTCATTGGTCGATGGGAAGCATTGGATATTTTCCTTCTTATGCTTTAGGTAGCGCAGTTGCTGCACAGATCTACTATCATATTAAAACACTTATGCCTTTTGAACAGTATTTGAAGGAAGGTAATCTTGCACCTATCCGTGAATATCTCAAAGAACATATTCATAGATTTGGAGCAACTAAGAATACCAATGAACTCCTTATGGATATGATGGGTGAAGAACTAAATGCTGATTATTATGTGAGATATTTAAAAGAAAAGTATACAAGAATATATAACTTATAAAAAGAAATTCAAAAAACGCTGTAAAATGATGACCATTCATTTTACAGCGTTTTTTCTTGAAAACCCAAATTATTAAACAAGACCTTTTTTGTATCATTGTTATAAATTTTAGCTAGGGTAATTTTCCATATGTGCTTATTATAATGAATAAAATAGGCAGTTCATGCGGATAGTACTATATTGAAATACTAATGGAAGAAGACGACTGTCAAAAGGTCATAATTAAAGTTATTGATGAATAATCAATAATATTTATTCATTCAACCATCTATATTCACTTGTGGATCAATTAGATTCATCTGAAAGAGAAAAATAGACCTTTTGACATTCGACTTCTAAATACTAATGGTATAGGAAGGAAGTTATAAACATGGAAAGAAAAATTAAACTTGTAAAAGCAAGAGAAATTCTTGATTCAAGAGGTAATCCTACTGTTGAAGTTGAAGTTTTACTCGAGGATGGAAACATTGGTAGAGCAGCTGTACCATCAGGTGCATCAACAGGAGCTTTCGAAGCAGTTGAATTACGTGATGGTGACAAGAAGCGTTATATGGGAAATGGTGTTCTTAAAGCTGTAAAGAATGTAAATGGACCTATAGCAGAGTTATTAGTAGGAAGAAATGCTTTGAATCAATGTGAAATTGACCGTGTAATGATTGAAGCTGATGGAACAGATAACAAAGGTAAGTTTGGTGCGAATGCAATACTTGGAGCCTCTCTAGCTGTTGCAAAAGCAGCAGCTGAATCTGTTGAACTTCCATTATATCAATATATTGGTGGTGTGAATGCGAAGGTTCTTCCGGTTCCAATGATGAATATTATTAATGGTGGTAAGCATGCAGATTCTAGTTTGAATATACAAGAGTTTATGATTATGCCAGTTAGTGCAAAATCATTCCATGAAGCCCTAGAGTGGAGTACTGTTGTTTTCCATACGCTTAAGAAGTTATTAAAAGGTGATGGATATGTAACTGCGGTTGGTGATGAAGGTGGTTTTGCACCTAAGTTTAATTCGGATGATCAAGCACTTGAGTATATCGTTAAAGCTATAGATGAAGCTGGCTATAAACCGGGTGAAGATTTCTATATTGCGATTGATGCGGCTGCAACAGAGATGTATGAAGAAGCAGCTAAAGCAGGTAAAAGAGGAGAATACCTATTCTGGAAATCTGGAGAATATAAAACTGTTGATGAGATGGTTGCATATTGGGAAGATATCTGCGACCGGTATCCTGTTAAATCTCTTGAAGATGGACTTGCAGAAGAGGATTGGGAAGGTTGGGAAAAACTTACGAGAGCACTTGGCGATAAGGTTCAATTAGTGGGTGACGATCTATTTGTAACCAATACAAAACGTATCCAAAAGGGTATGGATATGGAAGTATCGAACTCTGTATTAATTAAATTTAACCAAATTGGCACACTAACAGAGACTTTAGAGGCGATAGAAGCCGCTAAGTGTAATAGATGGACAGCAGTTGTTTCCCACCGTTCGGGAGAAACAGAAGATGTAACACTTGCAGACATCGCTGTTGCTACCAATTCAGGTCAAATTAAGACAGGTGCTCCATCAAGAAGTGACCGTGTTGCCAAATACAATAGGCTTCTTAGAATTGAAGAGCAATTAGGTCAGGAAGCGGTTTATCTAGGTAAAAAGGCTTTCAAAGGTCAAAAATAATATTATAAAAAGTTACAAATTAAACTTGTAATCGTAAAAAATGATGATATAATAGACCATATTAATAAAATTATTGTAATATATTTGAAAACGGGGGGCTCATGTAAATGGGCTGAGAGTAAGCTGTATCGCTTTGACCCATAACCTGATTTGGATAATGCCAACGTAGGGACATATGCATGAGTACGTTTATTTTGCGATGCCTTTTGGTGTCGCTTTTTTTATACAATAAACTTGCTCCAATTACATAAAATACGCTACGAATTGTTCATTTCAGACAACTTGAAAGGAGATTTGTATGTTACATCAGTATTTAGAAAATGTCAGAACTAAAGCACCTTTAGTACATAATATTACTAATTATGTTACTGTGAACGATGTTGCTAATATTTTGTTAGCATGTGGAGGAAGTCCTATTATGGCAGATGACCAGGAGGAGGTTGAAGAGATAACTTCAATCTGTGGTGGTCTGAATATAAACATAGGTACATTAAATCGTAATACAATTCCCTCTATGCTATTAGCAGGAAAGAAATCGAATGAACTAGGACATAAAGTTCTATTAGATCCCGTAGGGGCAGGAGCTAGTAAATTACGAACAGATACCGCATTGAAACTGATGAAAGAAGTTAAGTTTGATGTAATTCGAGGCAATATATCAGAAATTAAGACGCTTGCGTTAGGAAACGGAAGTACGAAAGGTGTAGATGCCAATATTGCAGATGTGGTAACAGAGGAAAATCTGAATGATACAATTATTTTCATCAAAGCATTTGCTAAAAAAACCGGATCTGTAATTGTTATTACTGGGGCAATTGATTTAGTTAGTGATGGAAGTACCTGTTATGTAATTCGTAATGGCCACAAAGAAATGGGACGCATCACAGGGACAGGTTGTCAACTATCGGGCTTAATGACTGCGTATCTTGTTGCGAATCCTGAGCATACCTTAGAGGCAGCAGCGGCTGCAGTATGTGCAATGGGACTTGCGGGAGAGATTGGTTACAGCAAAATGAGGGAAGGCGATGGGAATGCAACGTTTAGAAATCGAATCATTGATGCTATTAGTAATATGACATCAGAAGAATTAGAAAATGGGGCGAAATACAGTATAGAAAGGGAGAACTAAAATCATGAATTGTAGCAGTGAAGACTTACTAGTATATGCAGTTACAGACCGAAGCTGGTTGAATGGTGAAAGTTTATATAGTCAAGTGGAGAAAGCTTTAAAAGGCGGAGCAACCTTCATTCAGTTAAGAGAGAAGGAACTTGATGAAGAAGATTTTTTGAAGGAAGCAATTGAAGTTAAAGAATTATGTAAGCAATACCATGTTCCTTTTGTTATTAATGATAATGTAGATATAGCCTGTAAGATGGATGCAGATGGTGTACATGTTGGACAAAGTGATATGGAAGCGGGAAATGTTAGGGCAAAATTAGGTTCAGATAAGATAATAGGAGTTTCGGCACAGACAGTGGAACAGGCACTATTAGCTGAAAGCTGTGGGGCTGATTACTTAGGAGTAGGAGCAGTATTTCCTACGGGTACTAAAAGCGATGCAGTAGAGGTAGGTTATGAAACCTTGAAGGCAATTTGTGATGCGGTACATATTCCGGTCGTAGCAATAGGTGGAATTACAAGTAATAATATTATTAAACTAAAAGGAAGTGGTGCAAGCGGTGTTGCGGTAGTTAGTGCTATATTTGCAAGTAAGGATATTGAGGCAGCAACACAGGAACTTTGTAAAAAGACAAAGGAGATGATTGGATAGATGTATACAGCATTAACAGTAGCAGGAAGTGATTCTAGCGGTGGTGCTGGTATTCAGGCAGATATTAAGACTATGACGGCTCATGGTGTTTATGCTATGAGTGCCATTACTGCCTTGACAGCACAGAATACAACGGGAGTAACAGGAATTATGGAGGTAAGTCCTGCGTTTTTAGAAGAACAGATGGATTGTATATTTACAGACATTGAGCCAGATGCGGTTAAGATAGGTATGGTTTCTTCAGAAGGACTGATTTGTAGTATAGCCAAAAAGTTAGAACAATACGGGGCAAAGAACGTAGTAGTTGATCCTGTAATGGTAGCGACTAGTGGTTCTAGATTAATTACGGAAGGAGCCATATCGGTGTTAGAAGAAATGTTATTTCCTTTAGCTGATCTTCTCACTCCGAATGTACCGGAGGCAGAAGTAATTGCGAAGATGGAGATAAAGACAAAGGAAGATATGGTAAGGTCTGCTGAGATTATTTATAAGCAGTATGAGTGTCCGGTGCTCTGTAAGGGGGGACATTTTGGTGATGATGCAGATGATTTGTTATATATAGATGGAGAGGTTCATTGGTTAAAAGGAGTACGATTTGATAATACCAATACCCATGGAACAGGCTGTACCTTATCTAGTGCAATTGCATCAAATCTTGCAAAAGGATTTTCTGTGCTTGAAGCAGTGCAGTTAGCAAAAACATATGTTGCTAAAGCAATTGCCGATAATATGGATCTTGGTAAGGGAAGAGGCCCATTGAATCATATGTGGAAGATGATGCAAAGACAAGAAAACTTTAGGTTCTAATAGAATATAGTCAATTGCAAAACTCTTCTCCATGTCGACAACATATCTGTGTTTTAAGGCTGCCTACTACAATTACCTTAAAATTGTGTTACTTACCCATACAATAAAAAACATTGTATGTGACGTTAACACAATACAGGAAATTGTAACGGCAGACATAAAACACATTGATATGTTTGGCACCATTACAAAGAGTTTCACAATTGTCTAATTAAATATGCAATAAAGGAGAACATTATGAGAGATTATGCAACACAAATGGAAGCTGCAAGAAAAGGAATTGTTACAGAAGAGCTGAAAAAGGTAGCAGAGAAAGAGCGTATGACGGTGGAGGAATTACTTCCCCTTGTAGCAGAAGGTAAGGTGGTAATCTGTGCTAATAAGAATCACAAATGTATTGACCCTCAAGGAATAGGTTCTATGTTAAAAACTAAGATCAACGTAAATCTAGGAGTATCTAAAGATTGTAAAGATTATAACGTTGAGATGGAAAAGGTTATGCAAGCAGTTAATATGGGAGCAGAGGCTATTATGGATTTATCATCTCATGGAAATACGATACCATTTCGTCGTAAATTAACTTCAGAATGTCCAGCTATGATTGGAACAGTTCCAGTGTATGATTCAGTAATTCACTATCAAAGAGATCTGGATACTTTAACAGCCAAAGACTTCATTGACGTAGTTCGTTTGCATGCAGAAGATGGTGTCGATTTTGTTACACTACATTGTGGTTTAACAAGAAAGACAATTGATCAAATTCGTAAGCACAAACGTAAGATGAATATTGTATCAAGAGGAGGATCCCTTATATTTGCATGGATGTGTATGACGGGAAATGAGAATCCGTTCTATGAATATTACGATGAGATATTAGAGATCTGTAGAGAACATGATGTGACCATATCTCTAGGTGATGCTTGTCGTCCTGGCTGCCTTGCTGATGCTTCTGACGTATGTCAAATCGAAGAATTAGTTCGACTTGGTGAGTTGACAAAACGTGCATGGGAAAAAGATGTACAAGTCATAGTAGAAGGACCTGGGCATATGCCAATTGATCAGATCGCTGCTAATATGAAGATTCAACAAACAATCTGCGGAGGTGCACCTTTTTATGTACTTGGACCATTAGTAACGGATATTGCGCCTGGTTACGATCATATTACAGCAGCGATTGGTGGTTCAATAGCTGCAGCAGCAGGGGCTGCTTTCTTATGCTATGTAACACCTGCAGAACATCTGGCATTACCTAATCTAGATGATGTGAAGCAAGGAATTATTGCGTCTAAGATAGCAGCACATGCAGCAGATATTGCGAAGGGCATTCGTGGTGCTAGAGAAATGGATGATCGTATGGCTGATGCCAGAAAAGAGTTAGATTGGGAGGCACAGTGGGAGTGTGCAATAGATCCAGAAACTGCACAAGCAATTCGTGAAGATAGAAAACCAGAGCATGATGATACTTGTTCTATGTGTGGTAAATTCTGTGCAGTACGTAGTATGAATAAGGCATTAGCTGGGGAGCACGTTGATATTTTATAGTAATCTAAGGGCAGAAAGTATTTAGATGTTCGTTAGTACTAACTTTAGTTCAAGTTATAATTGACAGGCTTTTATTTTTAGTATAAAATGCCAATAATGGTTACATAACGAATAGGAATACTAAAGAAAGGAAAAATGAACATGTCAGAATTAAAAACGGTAATTGAATCAAGACGATCTGCAAATAATTTTATCGAAGGAGAAGAAATATCAAAGGAAGAACTAAAAGAGATATTCGAATTAGTAAGGCTAGCTCCTTCATGTTTTAATATTCAGCATACGCACTATCTAGTGATTAAGGATAAGGAACGTAAAGAAATCTTACGAGATGCTGCTTTTAAACAATACAAGGTACATACAGCATCAGCTGCTATCATTGTTTTAGGTGACAAGGAGGCTTATAAAGATGCCCCTGCTGTATATTCAGGAATGAATAGTCTTGGTATTATTAAGGATGATGAATATAAGCAATTGTTAGATTCAATAAACAATCTATACGAGGGACGTGGTAAAGAATTTCAAAGAGATGAAGCGATAAGAAATGCATCTCTTTCAGCTATGGTGTTCATGTTGGCTGCTAAAGAGTTTGGTTGGGATACTTGCCCTATGATTGGATTTGATGTAGATCATATGAGAGAGTCTTTTAATATACCAGAACGATATGAACCAATGCTCTTGATAACGCTAGGTAAAGAAGACACAAAGAATAAACGTTTGCGTGGATACCGTAAAACAGTTAAGGAATTTGTTCATTTTGAAGAGTTTAACTAAACTGGCGAGAAGTAATATTTAGCAAGTATATGAAAAAACAAATAACGATTAATTATTTTCCCAAACCAAGATAAATATGGTTTGGGGATTTTTTTTAGTTATCTCTATTCATAAAACTCACGAATAAAGAAATTGGTTATGGAAAAAATGTGTAAATAAATTATTGACAAATAAATAATTAAATGATATATATTAGATAAATGTGAAATGATAATAGATGATAATAGTCTAATATAATGCTCATTACAAATATTAAGTAGGAAGGAGATGGAGTACGAATGATAAAAATTATAGATAAGCCATGTTGGCCACTAGAAGTCATTAATGTATTAAGAAAAGAAGTTTCGGATGATTATGACAGAATCATGAGTCATCCAGAAAAATTCGGCAAGACGGAGAAGGAAATGGAAGCAATGTTTGAGCCTTATTTGGATTATAGAAATGCTGTGCTTCCAGAAATACTAGAAATCTTTTCTCATTATGACGAAGTGAAGAGATACCTAATTGCAGAAGATGAAAAGAGATATGATTTACTTATGGCTGTAGCAATAGCAGCATTAGACAATGAACAATTGGATTCTTTAGATGCTAAGATCATAGAAGAACAGACATACCAAAAACGTTGTAGTGCATTAGTTTTGGCTGTCCTACTAGGGGATGATACGGATTTAGAAGACCCCAGTAAGCTAGAAGAATTGGAAAATCCAGCTCATGTAATTCGAAGAATAGAAAGTCTAGAAATATCAGATGAAATAAAATTGAAATTTATGGATTTATATCTTAATATCGACAGTTTCTTCAAAGTATTCTATAAGATGATGGAAGAGATGATTCCTTGTTTGCAAAAACACTTTAGCATAATTGAAGAAGAGTTTAATCATCGATTAAAGGAAGTAAATAGCCCTATGTTCGTGGAATATTTGCAAAATGGTACGTCTGGTGTTTTATATGAATTTAATGAGGAAGTCATTTATAAAGCTAGTTTAAATATCTTTCTGTTTAACAGTCTTGCTTTTATGAATTTGGAGGGCGGGAGGAGAAACTTTGTATTAGTGCATGTTGGAATGTATGTTCAAGAACTAGTTACAGAAAAGAAAAAAAAGAATCTGATTACAGATTCTGAGATGACTACCGTTTGCAAAGCCTTAGGAGATCCTAATCGTTATAAGATGCTTCAACTTTTTCTGAAGAACGAAAAGATGTATCTACAGGAATTAGCTAAAGAAATTGGGATAACGCCGGCTACGGCTTCACACCATTTGGTGTTACTAATGGATGCTGAATTGATTACTATGTTATTAAAAGAAAAAGATAAAAAGGTAGTGTATTACCAGGCAAATAGAGAACGTCTACAACAGCTTTCAGAGACATTTCTTAATATGACGAATATGAGAGAGTAAATTGACTTTTATGATTCGTGAATCAAAAGGCTTGATTATAGTTAAATGATGAATAGACAATATTATGTCTATTAGAGGGGGAGAAAAAAGATGGAGACAAAGAAATATCCATTAAGCAAGACGCTAAAGCGTATGCTAGCGGATGCATGGAAAGAAAATAAGAAGTTATTTGGGAGAGTATTTTTATATATGATTATTGCTGGTATCTACCCATTCTTTGCGGTGGTGCTACCAAAGTTACTTATTGGAGTGTTAGAAACGAATGGAGTTAATACAGCAGATTCCATTAAGCAAGTAGTAATGATTGTTGGAGGATTTTTTATACTGGCAGGAGTATTCGGCTTCTTACAAGCTTATATACATGATGCCGACTACAATAAGGTATCTAGGCTTCGATTAAATTGTTTGAATGTAACATTTACAAAGCTATTAACCATGGATTATAAGTATCGAGAAGATGCACATTTTCTTGATCAATATAATCTAGCGTTTGAATCTACGAGTTCTAACGACAATGGAGTAGAAGGTATCTATCACAAATTATATGATATACCGGCTGGAGTAGTATCAATCTTTATATTAGCTTTATTAATAGGGTGGAAAAATCCATTAATCTTGTTAGGTATTGCACTTAATATAGTGGTAGGGCTTCTAGTAGAAAAGACTGCAAATGGGTATCAATATTCTATGAGGGAAGAGGAAGGAAAAGCGCATAGAAGAAAAGATTATTATTACGCGACTACTTATGATTTTACATATGGTAAGGATTTACGTCTGTTTGGCTTTGAAAAACGAATTATTGACAATTACAATTTTGAAATTAATCAATATGTTAAGATCACTAGGTTGGTACAGAATAAGCAACTTCGCTTAGGAATATTGTCACTATTGGCAGCTCTTGTAAGTGATGGTTTAACGTATGGGTTACTTATATCGGGGGTAATTAAGGGGATGTCTATAGCTGATTTTTCCATGTATCTATCAGCTGTTATAACGCTTACAACATTATTGATTACCTTCTCAAAAGACGTAGCATTCATATACAAAGAAGGATTATACGTAGATGATTTTTATCGCTTTATTGATGCTGATTTAGGAACGAAGGGTGGAGACAAGACAGCATTAACAGATACATTAGAGATTGAATTTAGTAATGTAACTTTCCGTTATCCGGGAACAGAGAAGGATATCTTTAAAAACTTGAATTTTACAATACATAAAGGTGAGAAGTTGGCAATTGTAGGTATCAATGGGGCGGGAAAAAGTACATTAGTCAAATTGATTACAGGACTCTTTGAACCAACAGAAGGAGAAATCTTAATTAACGGTATTCCACAAAAGGAATTTGATAAACAAGAGTATTTCAAGATGTTTTCGGTTGTATTCCAAGATGTAAATCCTATTGCGTTTACAATTGGAGAAAATGTTTCTTGTGCTGAGAAAGATGCAGATACATCATATATGTTAGACTGCTTAGAACGTGTGGGCCTTGGAGATAAGGTAAGAGGTTTTGATAAGGGAATTGATCAAATGATGCTTAAAGTGATCGACGAGAACGGTACGCAATTTTCGGGTGGAGAAAGTCAGAAATTAATGATTGCTAGAGCACTTTATAAAGATGCGAATATGGTTATACTTGATGAACCAACTGCAGCGTTAGATGCTCTAGCAGAGGCAGAAATCTATCGAGATTTTGACGATTTAGTAGCTGGTAAAACATCAGTTTATATATCGCATCGTCTCTCAAGTACTAAGTTTTGTGACAAGATTGCATTGTTTGATTGCAATGGGCTTGCGGAATATGGAAATCATGATGAACTAATGGAGCTAAGGGGAGAATATTATCATATGTTCTCAGTCCAAGGTAAATATTATAAAGAGGATTGTGCAGTTTGAGAAAAGTCACCAAACATAGGAAAGGAGTTTGTTTGCTATTATGAGACATGAGGGGAATAACAAAACGTTAAAGAAGTTAAAAGAAGTATTTACATTAGCATGGGGGATATCTCCGTTGTACATTATATTACTTATAGTGAATGCACTGATTGGAGCGTTGCAGATACTAGCCAACGTTGTGCTTCCTAAATATTTAATTGATGAGTTAATTACTAGTAGAGATACTGGGAGTTTATTATTAATAGGTGGGGCAATCGTATTTAGTAATTTGGTATTCAGTTTTTTGGGAAAATTAATGACAAGAAATCTTACTATTCAAAATCGCTATATGAATGAGAAGATGAATCAGGCACTAGGAATTAAGATTATGAACGTCGATTATTCATACCTTGAGAATCCATATTATCTAGATTTGAAAGAGCGAGCAGCTTTTGCCTGTACGAATCAAAGTGCAGTCTATAATCTAATAAGTTGTAGTGCAGATTTGTTGAAATCATTTGTTACGTTGATTGGTATGGTAACAGTTATGCTTACGTTAGGACCTGTTTTATTCGTAGTAAGTGCGGTAACTATTATACTTACGGTGGTATTAATATCGTCGTTCTCAAGTTATCAGGTACGATTTTTTGAGGAGATTATTCCAGTCAATAGAAGGTATGGATATTACTTAGGACTTGGGTTTTCAGAGGGTGAAATCCAAAAAGATGCTAGATTATATGGTATGGAACCAATGCTTTTGTCAAGGGTTGTTAACTATACAGGTGAGTTTATGGGAGAATTTAATAAATACTATAAGAAGCAAGGAAAGATTCGTGGTGCTGTGAATATTATTGCAAATCTTCAAGCAGCACTAACGTATGGATATGTAGCTATTCGTGTAATAACTGACCAGTTTGGCAAACAAATAGGTCTGGGGTCATTTATGATGTATGTGAATGCATCAATACAATTTACTTCGACGTTTCGTACTTTGACAGATAATATTGTAAATACCAAGCGAATGCTAGATTACCTTGATCCATTTCTTGAGTTGATGGACCTTCCGGAAGTAAAACAAGAAGGGGATATTCCTTTTGAGGGAGATATCGAGAGTGTATGTTTTGAACACGTAACATTTTGCTATCCTGGTAGTGAGAAAGAAGTATTATCAGATCTATCATTCGAGATTAACAAAGGAGAGAAAATCTCTATTGTAGGTTTAAATGGTGCAGGAAAAACAACATTGATTAAATTAGTATGCCGACTCTATCATCCTACATCGGGTAAGATTCTAATTAATGGAAAAGACATATTTGATTATGATTACGAAAGTTATATCAAGAATATAGCAGCTGTATTCCAAGATTATAAATTATTCGCATTTTCTTTGATCGAGAATATAACATCTAAAGATAAGGAAATGGTTGATATGAACGAAGTAAATCAGATCGTTCGGGAAGTTGGTTTAGAAGAAAAAGTGAAGGAACTTCCTAATGGTTTAGATTCCTTATATGGAAAAGTATATGATGAGAAAGGTATTGAATTATCTGGTGGACAGAGTCAGAAAGTGGCTATTGCACGTGCGTTATATAAGAATGCGTCTATGGTAATTATGGATGAACCAACGAGTGCCCTTGATCCATTAGCTGAAGCAGATATCTATCATAACTTTAATAATATGGTTAATAATAAAACAGCTATCTATATCTCTCATCGAATGTCAAGTAGTGTATTTTGTGATCGTATTCTCGTACTTGATGGAGGTAGTGTATCTGATTTTGATAGTCATGAAAACTTAATGAGAAAAGGTGAGAGTCTTTATTGTAAGTTATTCAAGGCCCAAGCTGAGAATTATAGAGAAGTAATGTAATATTAATAAGTAGAGGAGTGGACTTGCATTTTTTTGTTTATTAATTAGAATGATAATATCATGATAGATTACTTGGAGGACACCGTCAGTGAATCCATACCAATATATAACCAATACAAAAGAAAAAGTGTACACTGATGCACAACAGTCATTAATGAAGAGTATTGTTGAAATGAATCAGCATGATGAAATTTATAGTATCTCAGTTAAGGATCTATGCAAACATGCCCATGTTGCTAGAAGTACATTTTATGCTTATTATAATAATGTCAATGATTTGCAAGAGGATATTGAAAATACTCTAATTTATAATCTATTAAGATTGAATCATGATATTATTAGCAATACTTTTGTTCATGAAAAAGATTTAGATTTTTTAAAAAATACATGTAATTATATTTTGGAAAATAGGCAGGTGTTTTACACTTATTTGATTGCCAATCCTAATATAAGATTTATAAAGAAATGGAAAGAAGCTATTAAATATCATTTTTGGGAACATTTTTTTCGTAATGAAAAAAGAATGAATGAAAAACTAGTCTTAGAGCTTATTGCATCACAAGCAATTGCGGCTTTTACTTTCTGGTTGGAAAATCCGAATGATGTAAATTTTAGTGGTTTGAATAAACTTATTATTCAAACATTAAATGCTTTGAAATAAAAAGAGCTGAATTTTATCGACTTTTTATATGTCAATAAAATTCAGCTCTTTTTTTACGCTCTAAAGCGAATACGCTTGACAGTCATTAACAACAACAAGAATATACTTTGTGATATTTGATCTGAATTTTTTGGACAATTTTATGTTTTGTGTAGTGTACCAACAAGATTATCCTTAGTAAAATAATGTGTAAATAAAACGTAAGGAGTGATAAGAAATGTATTTTGGACATTACGCAGTTGCCGCTGCTATAAAAGCAAAGGAGCCAGATATTCCAACTGCGCCTCTTTTGGTTGGTACTGGGATATTAGATATGCTTAATGGTATTTTTATTATGGGCGGATTTGACACGGTAACACCTAATTTAAAAGCGTTACCCTATTTATTTTTTGATTTAACGTTTATAGATTGGGACCATTCACTTTTGATGTCGATTTTCTGGTCATTGTTATTTGGAGTAATCTGCTGGTTGATATACAAGAAGAATAATAAAATAGGAATTATATCAGCTCTAGTTGCTTTCTTGCATTTTGTAGCGGATTTACCGATGCACAATGCTGACCTAGCGCTCTATCCACATTCGAATGTTAAATTAGGCTTCGGACTATGGGGGAGACTTGGCGTTTGGTCATGGGTATTCGAAGGATTATTCACTGCCATATTGCTTACCTATGCATGGAAAAAGCATAAAGATAGAGATGAAAATATACAGTTGCAGATAGGCTTTATCTGTCTAATGTTTGTTCAGATGTCACCATGGTTCTCACCGATGAAAAAGGTAGCGAACTTACCTGAACCGCAAGCACATATGATTCACGGTCTGTTTGTATTTATTGGATTTGTAATACCTGGACTTATCTTAATATGGATGTATCAAAGAAGTGAAAAGAACTCTAAAAGGAGAGATAAGAAATGAACGATTATGTTTTAATTACTGGTGCTTCAGGTGGGATAGGCTTACACTTTGCTAAAACATTTGCTGAAAATGGATACAATCTTATTCTAGTTGCTCGAAGCAAAAACAAATTAGAATCTTTGAAACAAGAATTGGAATCAAACTATTCTGTCAATGTTAATATTTATGCGTTAGACCTTACTTCCAATAATGCTATACAAGACCTTTATGATTATGTAAAAAGAAAGTCTTTAAACGTAGGTGTTCTAGTTAATAATGCCGGGTTTGGCGATTGCAATGCATTTCTTGATTCAGACTGGCAAAAGCAGAAAAATTTAATTGACCTAAATATTTCTGCGCTTGTTGAGATGACTTATTTATTTGGAAATGATATGAAAAAGCGGAAACGAGGTAAAATTATTAATTTGTCATCTGTTGCCGCATTCTCAGCAGGACCGTATATGTCTTTATATTATGCTTCTAAAAGTTTTGTATTATCATTCTCCGAAGCATTATCAGAAGAATTGAAAGGCTCTGGTGTTACAGTTACTGCATTATGTCCTGGCCCAACTTCAACTGATTTTGAGAAGAATGCTAACATGGACCATTCCGTAATGTTTTCACAATTTAAGACTTCAAATGCCAAGGATGTAGCAAAAGCAGGATATAATGCGGCAATGAAGGGAAGAGCCATAAAGTATCATGGGGTTATAACGTATCTATTTAATATTATCACTCGATGTTTACCAAGAAGTACGGCAAGATATTTTGCAAAAAAAATGAACAGATAAAATGATTTAATAAAAACCAAGGAGTTAAGATGAGAAAAGTAAAATTTATTCTTTTAATAATTTCTTTGACTACGTTATTGTTTACAGGCTGTAGTAATAATGCTTCTACAAAACTATTAGAAGATTATAATATAACTGAGTCAGGAACATGGAAAGATGGAAGCTATTCAGAGGCTGCTACAGGGAAAAAGGGAAAATTTGATGTAACTGTTATAATAGAAGATGGTAAAATATCAGATATAAACATAGGGAGCAATAATGAAACACCAGATAAAGGTGGGGTTGCAATTAAAACAATACCAGATGAAATAATAGATACACAATCACCAAATGTTGATGCTGTATCTGGTGCAACCATCACTTCAGATGCTATAAAAGATGCTGTTGCAAGATGCCTTGAAAGAGCTTCGGAGGTAGAATAATAAGATGTAGTTGACTTTAAGTAAAAAAATGTTCCGAAGGTAACCATCTGTGCTAATAGCCATCGACTTAAGATTGTTCGCATATAGTACTTGCCTATAACCATATATTAATAACAATTAAATGATCTTTAAGGTGTTGGATATGGACATTGATGAAGAAAGAGAGAAGATAGGAAAGTTCATTAAGACGGGTCTTGTTGTGATGAGTATAATTTTGCTTCTTGGAATTATAGGAGGCTCTGTAAAAAAGGCGGTTACAGTTTCAATAATGCAAAACGAGCGTAAACTACCTATATATTGCGTTGACTGTTCTGAGAAGAAAGTGGCTCTTTCATTTGATGCTGCATGGGGGAATGAGGATACGCAGGCGATTCTAGATATATTAGCAAAGTATAACATTCATGTAACATTCTTTATGACAGGCGGCTGGGTAGAGACTTATCCAGACGATGTGAAAGCAATTGCGGCAGCAGGGCATGATTTAGGTAATCATAGTGAGAATCACAAGCAGATGTCACAGTTAAGTAAGGAAGAATGCAAAGAAGAGATTCAGAAGGTTCATGATAAAGTTAAGGCGTTAACCGGAATTGATATGACATTGTTCCGACCACCATACGGGGATTATAACAACACCCTAGTAGAGTCTGTGAATGAATTGGGATACCATTGTATACAATGGGATGTAGATTCTTTAGACTGGAAAGACTATGGAGTAGAGTCAATTATTGACACGGTAGTAAACAACAACCACCTTGGAAATGGTTCCATTATTCTGTGTCACAACGGTGCCAAGTACACCAAAGATGCACTAGAATCAATGATTACAGGATTGCAAGACAAGGGGTACACCATTGTACCAGTATCGGAATTAATCTATACAGGTGAGTATCATATGGATCACGAGGGAAGGCAGTTTAAGGATTAGTAATTTGAACGAAAATTTGCCGTATTAATTAAATGTTGAATAAGATAAAAAAAAAATCCTGGTCGGTAGCGACCAGGATTTTTTACGGCTATGTAACGGAGATATATGGCCAGATTGGCTTATCTAATACTGCTTTGATAAAGCTTCTATCCGATACTGTCGAGGCGAAAGACCAGTTATGGACTGAAAGACACGGTTAAAGGTTCAGTAACAATCAGTGACACCCTAGACGTATTAAGTGATGCAGATGCATTGATGGAATTGGATTTAATCGTTGCATGCTGGACGATGGGACAAATCAATCATGATTACGTAGTCAATCTTTCTAAAGCAGTTGGTGCAGGCGTTGGACTGGCAGGATGCCATGGGGGCATGTGTGATTCATTTAGAGATGATACGGAATGGCAGTTTATTACTGGTGGACAATGGGTTAGTCATCCGGGTGGGGATGGTATTGAATACACCGTTAATATATGTCACGGCTCCAGTCCAATAACGGAAGGTTTGGGAGATTTCCCAGTAAAGAGTGAGCATTATTATCTACATATTGATCCTGCCATTGAGGTACTAGCAACTACGAGGTTTCCAAGTGTGAATTACTATCATATTAGTAATAAACCGGTTGATATGCCGGTTGCATGGACGAAATACTGGGGCAACGGACGAGTATTCTATACTTCTCTTGGACATCATGACGATGTGTTCGACCAGTCACCAAATGCATAGGAAATGATGCGCCGTGGTATGCTGTGGGCAGCAGAAGGTAAGGTTTATGCCAAAGAGCGGTTTTGGTGGACCTGTAAAATTGCTGAGACCTGAACAAGGCAGAATTATGGAGATGCCACTTGTATTTGATTATAAAGAAAATAGCCGTGCCCTAGGATTGGCGGATATGGCTAAAGCATTGCAGGTAGGCCGGTCGTTCCGTCCGAATTATCATCAGACGTATCATGTTCTAGAGATTATGGAGACATTCCAAAAAAGTAGCAAAGAAGGTCGTACAATTCCATTGGAATCTCGTTTTGAACGCTTAGAGCCAATGAAGAATAATCCAGTTCATGGTATCCTTGATGATATATGGAGTTAGAAGAAAGCTATTTGTGTAAAATAATGCCCTATGAATCCTGGCCGTTATCGGCTGGGATTTTTTTGCTTAAAGATGAGGTCTACTATTAATCGCCTGAATCCAATTAGCTTGAAATAACCGAATATTACTATAGTAAGAAATTAATATTGATAGTATTACAGCTTTCTGATATATGATAGGATAGAAGGGAATCTTATTCCCCGTATGAGATTGATATAGGGAATATGTAAGATGCTATAAAGTTAAGATACATAGGTGAATAGATCATATAAATGCAGCCAAAAGCTGAGTAAAGGAGAAGCATATGAAAGTTGGAGTAGTTTATTATCCAGAACATTGGGATAGTGAGTTATGGGAAAAAGATGCCGATTTAATGGAGGAAACAGGGGTTAAGGTTGTGCGTCTAGCAGAATTTGCATGGAGTCGTCTTGAACCGGTGGAAGGACAGTACGATTTTACTTGGTTAGATAAAGCTGTGGACATATTTGCTCAGAGAGGGATCGAAGTTATTCTTGGTACGCCAACCAATTGTCCACCGTTATGGCTATATGAGAAGTATCCAGATGCAATTCTATGTGATGAACATGGTAATAGGGTGAATATTGGAGTGAGAGGTCATAGATGTTACAATAGCCCTTCATTAATTAAGAAGACAATTCAGATTGTCACGGAGATGGCAAAACACTATAGAGATAATAAGGCGGTTGTTAGTTGGCAAATTGATAACGAATTAGAAGCAAATCATTGTACATGTCCAGTGTGTACAGATAAGTTCAGAAATTGGCTTAAGAAGAAATACACAACATTAGAGAAACTAAATGATACATATGGAAATGTTATGTGGAGCGGAGAATATAGTGATTGGTCACAAATCACACCTCCTCTTGGTGATAGACAGAATTGGTTAAATCCAGCCTATCTTCTAGATTATTATCGATATGCATCAGAATCCATGATCGAATTTGTGAAGTTACAAGCGGATATCATCCGTACGTATTGTAAGAGTGTAACAATTACAACTAATATGTTTCTAGGTGATATGACGCCGGACTTCTACAAGACGTTTGAAGATTTGTCGTATGCATCATATGACAATTATCCGGTTGCTGTAATCCCAGAAGATCATGAGGAGATTTATTCTCATGCATTTCATTTAGACCTAACAAGAGGTATTAAGCGAAAAAACTTCTGTATTATGGAACAACTTAGTGGTGCACCAGGATGTTGGATGCCAATTAGAAGAACACCGAGACCGAATATGATTAAGGGATATTCATTACAAGCATTTGCAAGAGGTGCCGACTGCGTACTGCATTTTAGATGGAGAAGTGCGACAAAGGGAGCAGAGATGTTTTGGCATGGAATTCTCGATCATAACAATAAGTTAGGTAGAAGATATGAAGAATTCCGATCCTTGTGTGATACAGTGAATGAAGAGTTGCAGATGTTAGAGGGAACAACGATTCGAAATAAAGTTGCTTTATTATTCTCACATGAGCAAGATAATGCCTTCAAATTCCAACAACAAGCTGATGGATTTCATTATTACAACCAGTTGAAGCTATTCCACGATGGAGTAACTAGACTTGGAGCAGGGATTGATATTATTAATATAACGGCCAACTTAGATCAGTATGAAGTGGTAATTGCACCTACTGTGTATGTAACTTCAAAAGAAATTGTAGATAACTTGACTAAATATGTGGATAATGGTGGAAAACTTATTCTAACAAATCGTTCTGGTGTAAAGGATGAAACCAATGCTTGTATTATGGAATATCTACCTGGACCATTCGCTAGCTATGTTGGTGCGGTTGTTGAAGAATATGACGCACTTGGTAATGATACTAATAAGATTCGATTGAAGAGTGGGAAATCATATAGGTGTAACCAGTGGGCTGATATCATGCAATTAGATACAGCGCAGAGTCTTGGAACTTATATGGAGGACTTCTATCAAGGTAAGTCTGCAGTTACTAAGAATACCTTTGGTGAAGGTGAAGTATATTATGTAGGAACTATTCTTGAACGGGATTTTTATCGAGATTTTATGAATGATGTATTAGAGGGGACTACGGTAGAAGTATTCAGTGGTTTACCAGATGGGGTAGAGGTTAGTGTTCGGGAAGATGATTCTTCAAGATATTTATTAATATTTAATAATACAAATCAAGTACAGGAAGTCAATTTGACAAATATTAAAAGTAGTATTTTGTATCCCTTTGATCTAAAAGTGTTGCCTTTAATCTAGTATGTTTAAGAAAAATCAAAATTTGTGGAGGAATACGTTATGGAAACGTTACATCTTGTTTTACGAAGGTTTACAACCAGTGATTTTCAGGACTTTTCAGAACTGATACGCGATAAACAGGCATCAAAATATGCTATATATGATGATCAATTCCCAACAGATGAAGAAAACCTAAGAAACATATTATTGTATTTTACAGGATCTGATGAATTTTTCGCAGTGGAATTGAAATCTGATAATAAAGTCATTGGATTTATCAGCTTAAATTATACAGATGATATTACAAGAAATCTTGGATACTGCATACATACTAATTATCAAGGAAATGGATATGCAAAAGAGGCTGTTTCAGAGATAATGAGATATGCTAAATATGAATTAAAACTCCATAGGTTCATTTCGGGTACGGCTAAAGAAAACATCCCATCTGTGGAACTTTTGAAGGGGGCTGGATTTTCCATAACAGCAGAAAGTGCGGCAAGTTTTGTAAACGATGAAAGTGGTAATCCTCTGGAGTTCACTGCGTATTCTTTTGAATGTATATTATAAGTATCATCCGTAAATCAGGCCATTTTTTATAGGACATAGAAACCCCCTTTCATTAGACTTTTGTCTAACAAAAGGGGTTTGTTTCAACTTGCATAGGCAGTTTTTGTTTACTTATTATTTTAATTTACTATCTTGATTGGCAATTGAAGCACCGATAAATCCTTTGAATAATGGGTGTGGTCTGTTTGGTCTTGATTTGAATTCAGGATGAGCTTGAGTAGCAACAAACCAAGGGTGATCCTTTAATTCGATCATTTCAACTATACGACCATCAGGTGATAGACCAGAAAGTACAAGACCGTGTTTCTTGAAATCATCACGATAGTAGTTGTTAACTTCGTAACGATGTCTATGTCTTTCTTTGATATCTGTTGAACCGTATAATTCATGAGCCTTTGAACCAGCTTCTAATACACAAGGATATGAACCAAGACGTAAAGTGCCACCAAGGTCTTCGACACCATCTTGTTCTGGCATTAAGTGAATTACTGGATGAGTAGTTCCTGGATCAAGTTCTACACTATGGGCATCAGCAAAACCAACTACATGTCTTGCAAATTCAACAATTGCTAACTGCATACCAAGACATAGTCCTAAGTATGGAAGTTTGTTCTCACGAGCATATTTAATAGAAGTAATCATACCTTCAATACCACGGTGACCAAAACCACCTGGAACGATAATACCAGATACATCTCCAAACATTTCTTCTACGTTATTAGGAGTAATATCTTCTGAGTTGATCCATTTGATATTAACAGAAGCATTGTGAGCAACAGCGCCATGTTTTAAGGATTCTACAACACTGATATAAGCATCATGTAAAGCAGTGTATTTACCAACTAAAGCAACAGTAACTTCTTTCTTTGGATTTTTTAGAGCATAAACCATGTTTTCCCATTCTGCTAAATCTGGTTCTGGACAATCAAGTTTTAAGCATTCGCAAGCCACATTTGCAAGATGTTCATTTTCCATAGCAAGTGGTGCTTCGTATAGCGTGTCCACATCAAGATTTTGCATAACATGATTACTTGGTACATTACAGAATAATGCAATTTTATCTTTAATACCTTCTTCTAAAGGAACTTCAGTTCTACATACGATGATATCTGGTTGGATACCCATACCTTGTAATTCTTTAACACTTGCTTGTGTTGGTTTTGTCTTCATTTCGCCAGAAGCTCTAAGGTAAGGAATTAAAGTAACGTGAATAAGAATTGCATTTTCACGTCCTATATCATGTTGGAACTGACGGATTGATTCTAAGAATGGCTGACTTTCGATATCCCCTACTGTACCACCAACTTCGATGATTGCAATCTGAGTTTCGTCACAGCCATCGTTGCGATAAAAACGGCTCTTGATTTCGTTTGTGATATGAGGAATTACTTGAACAGTACCTCCACCGAAATCTCCACGTCTTTCTTTTGAGAGAACGGACCAATATATTTTTCCTGTAGTTACGTTTGATTGTTTTGTAAGACTTTCATCAATAAATCTCTCATAGTGACCAAGATCAAGGTCAGTCTCTGCACCATCATCTGTAACAAATACTTCTCCATGTTGGATTGGATTCATAGTACCTGGATCGATATTAATATAAGGGTCGAATTTTTGCATTGTTACTTTATAACCACGAGCTTTAAGTAATCGACCTAAAGAAGCAGCAGTAATACCCTTTCCAAGACCTGATACAACACCACCTGTTACAAATACATACTTGACAGCCATAATTGTTCCTCCTTTAACGTAAAATGTGTAAATTAGTTATTTAGTTTCACGATTGAAAAAATCGTTAATGTTCCTGAATTATTGAAATATATGTGAATAGAATATGTGAATATCCTATTTAAAAATGTTTTTAAACATTAACCAAAATATTATACATTAATCTTAAATATAAATCTAGAAGGAAAATATAAAAATGCATTATATTCCAAAATCAATGAAAATAACTATTATTCTTAAGTGAATGTGAGAAAAATATAGGATTTATTAATTTACTATACTAATAAAAAAAAGGAAGGCTAAAAAGAATCTAAGAAATAATTGAATAAAAAGCATAATAAAAAAGGATGCAAGATACATATTTATTAGGTTTATTTTGTTCCATTATAATAAGATTTGTGGTATTATAGATAATTATTTAATAATAATATTTATTAGAAATTTATGGAGGTAATTTACATGAAAAAAGTTGCTGTTTTTTTTGCAGATGGATTTGAAGAAATCGAGGCATTAACAGTGGTTGATGTACTAAGAAGGGCGAAGATGGATGTTACTTTAGTTTCTATGAAGGGAATTAAAGAAGTATATGGTGCACATAAAATCGCGGTTGTAACAGACAGATTTTTCGATGATATAAACTATGAAGCAATTGATATGCTTGTACTACCAGGTGGCATGCCAGGAACATCACGCCTTGCAGAGAGTAAGCCATTACAAAAATTAGTGAAGAAATTCTATGATAATGGCAAATGTATCGCTGCAATTTGTGCTGCTCCAAGTATTCTAGGTACACTAGGGTTATTAGAAGGTAAGAAAGCTGTTTGCTATCCAGGTTACGAAGATAAATTACGTGGTGCTACTATTGTTGATGCAGGAGCAGTTATTGATGGTAATATCGTTACTGGAAGATCAATGGGATCAGCAGTAGAATTCGCATTGGCTATCGTTGAAAGATTAGAAGGCAAAGAGTTATCTGATAGTATAGCTAAGGCGATAGTATTTTAAGTTTTCTTGGTATATTTAGGTACTAATTTATATAGAAGGAGAAGTGCTATTAAGTTTGGAAAAGCCATGATAGCATTAACTAAATCAGAGAGCTCCCAAACCAAATCAAGGGATAGTACTGCTCCGACGTATATCATTACTATATAGAATACCTTATAGATTGGTATACCTTTATCACCGAAGAGATAATAAGCTGCGCTTTCTCCAAAGAATGACCAACCAATAAGTGTTGCAATGGCGAATGCAATTAATGAGAAACTTAAAAGGACTTTTCCGAAGGGAATAACAGCAAATGCAGCGGTTGTTAATTCCGCATTGCTTATTCCGGCAGTGGAGTTTGGATAATGTAATACATTGCTAACAATAACCAAACCAGTAATTGCACACATCACGACAGTGTCCCAAAAAGTTGCAGTCATAGATACAAGAGCTTGGCGGCTTGGATCTTCTGTTTTGGCACTTGCAGCAGCTATGGCAGCAGAACCCAAACCTGCTTCGTTGGTGAAGAGACCTTTGGCTACGCCTTGTCTGGCTGCAATAATTATTGTACTACCAATGAAACCACCTGTAGCTGCGTGAGATGAAAAGGCAGAGGACACAATAAGGCTAATTGCCTGTAGTAAAAAATCACGATTAATTATTAGGATTATGAAGCAACTAATTATGTAGAAAAAACCCATTGCTGGTACAAGTCTTGTACATACAGTGGAAATCGATTTCACACCACCGACAATAACCAGTCCGCATATGATTGCCGTTATAAATCCAACAGTAGAGGGTGACAGGTTCCACGTTGACGAAGTTGTGGCTGTTATGGAATTGGCTTGGGTGGTACAACCCACGCCAAAAGAAGCTGCCAAAGTGCATAAACTAAAAATGATAGCAAGGCCTTTAGAATGAAGACCTTGTTCAAGTACATACATAGGGCCACCAACGTAGTTACCGTTTGGTGTTTTTTTTCGAAATTTTATACTGAGATAACATTCTGCATAAGAAGTTGCCATACCAAATATTCCTGTAATCCAACACCAAAAGATTGCGCCTGGTCCACCTAAAGCAACTGCGGTTGATACACCAATGATATTGCCAGTACCTAATGTGGCAGCTAAGATTGTAGCAAGAGAGGCGAAGCTGCTGACTTCTCCTTCTTTAGAGTCATCTTTTTGCAATGATAGTCGGATACCTCGAAAGGTAAACCTTTGAATAAAACGCAATTTTATAGTATAGAAAGCATGAGTTCCAAGGAGCAAAAGAATCATAGGAAGTCCCCAGACTACTTGATTAATATTTTTTATAAATTGATAAAATGCGTCCATTTTAACTCCTCAGTTATGTAGTGAATTATAACAATCTATGTTCGAAAAAAGGCAAATATGATAATAGAAGGGGACTGAATATAAATGGAGTTGAGAAATCATAATCTTGATACTTAAATCTTAGATAATAAAGAAAAAAGAAAATTCTTTGATTTTACCCTTATTAAAGTATAGTTATTTATGAGTTGTGTAATACTAGCAATAAGATGAGTAGCGAAATGCATCGTTTTGAAAAGGAAGACTTAACAAGAGCGAAACCTAGATAAGCGTATGTTAGTAGCCGCTTATCGATTAGTGTAAAAAAATAGGTATATTCAAGAGCAGAATATCCTCATAGAGACACTAGGATAGAGGTTGGTACGTATCATACTTATAATGATAGTACCGACCTCGACGTCCGTCTAGAAGTAAAAAAGAATGTTGAAACCATAACTTACCATAATATTTTTTTCATTATGGGTCACAATAATATTACAGACATCACATACGGTGTCTGAAACAAATCCAACGGACGATTTTACAAAAAATCAGTCCTATATATTAACCACGGAGGTGCATTATAATGGCAAACAATAATAGCGGTTCTAACAGAATGGAAGTACCACAAGCAAAAGAAGCTATGAACAGATTCAAAATGGAAGTAGCATCAGAACTTGGAGTACCTTTAAAAGCAGGTTATAATGGAGACTTAACAAGTGCTCAAAATGGTTCTGTTGGTGGAGAAATGGTTCGTCAAATGATTAAAAAGCAAGAAGAATCTATGTCTGGTTCTTCAGGCCAATAGTCAGTAACCTTTCTGGTTTAAAAATGTGAAGCTTTAGCGTAATAACGGTGTAGCTTCACCATAATGAAAGAAACATCGCCATGTATTTATGATTGTGTTGAGAAAGCACCTACAGCAATGTACCGGCTTTACTTAGTGCTAAGAGAGAAGAAATGATCAATTGCCTCAATCGTACGTATTTGGTGATGTTTTTTTGTACATAGAACTAGATAGCAGATTTGTAATTACTGGCTACACTACATATAAAGGTTGTTAATACTTGACTTGATTTGTAATTATGTTAGAATACAATAAAAACAGTAATTATATACTAATAGAAGAACAATAAAACATATTGTCGTAATTGTAGTAATTTAAATAAATTATAGAATAGAAAGGAGCCATGCACTGTCAATTGCAAGATAAGTCTTGTAGAATGCGATGTATGGATACAAAGATGGGAAAATATTTTGGTACTGATGGTTTCCGTGGGGAAGCTAATGTAGATTTAACGGTAGTTCATGCTTATAAGGTAGGACGTTTTTTAGGATATTATTATGGGAAAGAACATAAAGCTAAAGTGATTATAGGAAAAGATACCAGAAGATCAAGTTATATGTTTGAATATGCATTAGTTTCTGGTTTGACAGCAAGTGGAGCTGATGTCTATCTACTACACGTAACACCTACACCAAGCGTGTCTTATGTAGTGCGTAGTGAGAATTTTGATTGCGGTATTATGATATCAGCTAGCCATAATCCTTATTATGATAATGGAATCAAAATTATTAATGCAGATGGATACAAACTAGAAGCAGAAGTAGAACAATTAATTGAAGAATACATTGATAAAGAAGTAGATGATATCCCATTAGCAACAGGTATAGATATAGGTCGAACTGTTGATTATTCAGTAGGAAGACATCGTTATATTGGATATCTTATGTCTCTTGCTACACGTTCTTTCAAAGGTGTTAAAGTTGGTCTTGATCTATCTAATGGTTCCGCTACAACTGTAGCTAAGGGAGTATTTGATGCACTTGGGGCTAAGACATATACAATCAGTAATGAACCAGATGGTACGAACATTAATAATAATTGTGGTTCAACCCATATTGAAGTTTTACAAAAGTATGTTTTAGATAATGGATTAGATGTTGGTTTTGCTTATGATGGTGATGCAGATCGTTGTTTAGCAGTGGATGATAAAGGGAATATTATTGATGGTGATTTAATACTATACTTATGTGGGACATATCTAAAAGAACGTGGTGAACTTAATAATAATACAGTAGTAACTACGATTATGTCTAATATTGGTTTATATAAAGCTTTTGATAAAGAAGGAATTCTTTATGAAAAGACTACAGTAGGAGATAAGTATGTGAATGAGAATATGGTTGCTAACGGTCATTCATTAGGCGGAGAGCAATCGGGACATATTATCTTCAGTAAACATGCTACTACAGGGGATGGTATCTTAACATCTCTTATATTAATGGAAGTTATGTTAGAAAAGAAACAAAAACTATCCGAATTGGTTAGCAGGGTGAAGATTTATCCTCAATTACTAGTTAATGTAAAAGTGTTTGATAAGCCTACTGCAAAGAATGATGAAGATGTACAAAAAGCAGTTGAAAAGATAACAAACGAACTTGGAGATGACGGTAGAATTCTAGTACGTGAAAGCGGTACGGAACAAGTACTACGAGTTATGGTTGAAGCTCAGACAGAAGAAAAATGTAGAAAGTACGTATATGAGGTAATTGACATATTAAAAGATAAGGGTTATGTCAAAGGAGAATAATTACTGTTCGGCTTATAGGCAACCCTTTATGATATAGGCAACCCTATGGGATATAGGCTAACAAAATTAGTTTGTAATTACTAATTTTATATGATATAATATAGCAATGCACAAATTCACTTGCTTGCAAGAGTGAATTTGAAAACAGACAATTGACGAAGTCTATTGTTTAGCAATGCACAAATTCACTTGCTTGCAAGGGCGAATTTGAAGCAGACGATAGACGAAGTTAATTGTATAGCAATCACGAAAGCTGTGTATTTATGCAGTTAATTAGGAAAGTGTTAAATACAGGAGGACATCTTATAATGAGTTTACAAGTTGAAAAGTTAGAAAAGAACATGGTAAAGCTTACAATTGAAGCTACAGCTGAAGAATTCGAAGCTGCAATCCAAAAAGCATACCTTAAGAATAGAGGAAAAATGACTATTCAAGGATTTAGAAAAGGAAAAGCTCCTAGAGCTATCATTGAAAAAATGTATGGTGTTGGTGTTTTCTATGAAGATGCAGCAAATGCAATCATCCCTTCAGCTTATGAAAAAGCAGCATCTGAAAGTGGTTTAGATATCGTTTCTCAACCAGATATCGATGTAGTTCAAATTGAAAAAGGCAAACCATTCATCTTTACAGCTGAAGTTGCAGTTAAACCAGAAGTAACTTTAGGTGATTACAAAGGTGTTGAAGTAGAAAAAGCTAGCACAGAAGTAACTGAAGAAGAATTAACAGTTGAATTAGACAAAGTTAGAGAACAAAACGCTAGAACTGTAACAGTTGAAGACAGAGCAGCTGAATTAAACGATATCGTTACAATTGATTTTGAAGGATTTGTAGATGGAACTCCATTTGAAGGTGGAAAAGGCGAAGCTTATCCATTAACACTTGGTTCACATTCATTCATTGATACTTTCGAAGATCAATTAGTAGGTAAGAAAGTTGGAGAAGAAGTTGAAGTTAACGTAACTTTCCCAACTGAATACCATGCACCAGAATTAGCTGGAAAACCAGCAATGTTCAAAGTAACAATTAATGAAATCAAAGCAAAAGAATTACCAGAATTAAACGATGATTTTGCTAAAGATGTATCTGAATTCGAATCTTTAGATGAATATAAAGCTGATATCAAAGCATCTTTATTAGAGAAAAAAGTAGCAGCAGCTAAGAACGAAAGAGAAGACAAGATCATTGAAACAATCATTGAAAATTCAACTATGGAAATTCCAGAAGCAATGATTAATACACAAGTTAGACAAATGGCAGATGATTTCGCTGCTAGATTACAACAACAAGGATTATCAGTTGAACAATATTTCAACTTCACTGGTTTAACTACTGAAAAATTATTTGAACAAATGAGACCACAAGCTGAAAAACGTATCCAAAGCAGATTGGTACTTGAAGCTATCGTTAAAGCTGAAAACATCACTGTATCTGAAGAAGATTTAGATGCAGAAATCGCTAAGATGGCTGAAATGTACAAGATGGAAGTTGAAAAATTAAAAGAACTTCTTGGTGATGGAGAAAAAGAACAAATGAAGATGGATATGGCTGTACAAAAAGCTGTTGACTTCGTTGTTGAAGCTTCAAAAGAAGCGTAAATATAAATAACCGTGGTTCATTATATCTATTCTAATAAATGCTGATTTTGAAATAAAATCAGCATTTCCACGATATAAGAGTAATAAGTAATATAGATAAGGAGGATTAAGTATGAGTTTAGTACCTTATGTCATTGAGCAGACAAGTAGAGGAGAGAGATCTTACGATATTTATTCCAGACTTCTTAAAGAGAGAATTATATTTTTAGGAGAAGAGGTAACAGACGTTTCTGCTAGTCTTATTGTATCCCAATTATTATTCTTAGAAGCTGAAGATCCAGGAAAAGATATTAGCTTGTATATTAATAGCCCAGGTGGTTCTGTAACTGCTGGTATGGCTATTTACGATACTATGCAGTTTATTAAATCAGATGTTTCTACAATTTGTATGGGTATGGCAGCAAGTATGGGAGCATTCCTTCTTGCTGGTGGAGCAAAAGGAAAGAGATTCGCACTTCCTAATGCAGAAGTTATGATTCACCAACCATCAGGTGGTGCAAGAGGTCAAGCTACTGACATTAAAATCGTTGCAGACAATATCTTACGTACAAAGAAGAAATTAAATGATATCTTAGCTCAGAACACTGGTAAACCAGTTGAAGTTATTGAAATTGATACAGAGCGTGATAATTATATGACTGCAGAAGAAGCTAAAGAATACGGCCTAATTGATAGTATAATTACAAGTAGACAGTAGGAATGTTATAGTAGTTTAGTGCCATAACGACAGATTTGTATTGGAATCTGTCGTTATGGATTTACTAATTTTACTAAAATGGAGGTGTATTGCATGGCTAATCGAGCAGATGAAAGAAAACAACTGAGATGTTCTTTTTGCAATAAGACGCAAGATCAAGTAAGAAAATTAATTGCAGGACCAAACGTATATATTTGTGATGAATGTATAGAGATTTGTTCGGAAATTATTGAAGAAGAGTTTGATGATACAATTCAAGAGAATGGTATTAATTTGTTGAAACCAGAAGAAATTAAAGATTTCTTAGACCAATACGTTGTTGGTCAAGATGAAGCCAAGAAAGTATTAGCAGTATCTGTGTACAATCACTATAAGAGAGTACTTGCAGATAAAGATTTGGATGTAGAACTACAGAAAAGTAATATTATCATGGTAGGACCAACAGGTTCTGGTAAAACATATCTTGCGCAGACATTAGCTAAATTGATTAATGTACCATTTGCGATTGCAGATGCGACTACATTAACAGAAGCTGGTTATGTTGGTGAAGATGTTGAGAATATACTATTAAAAATAATACAGGCAGCAGATTACGATATTGAAAGAGCAGAATACGGTATTATATATATCGATGAAATAGACAAAATAACAAGAAAATCAGAGAATACCTCAATTACAAGAGATGTATCAGGTGAAGGTGTGCAACAAGCTTTACTTAAGATTGTTGAAGGTACAGTAGCTAACGTTCCACCTCAAGGTGGAAGAAAGCATCCACATCAAGAATTTATTCAAATTGATACTTCGAATATCTTATTTATCTGTGGTGGTGCATTCGATGGTTTAGAAAAGATTATCGAGTCCAGAATTGGCAATAAGTCAATCGGATTTAATGCAGAAATTGCTGCAATCGATAAAGATAATATCGGTAAGCTATTCAAAAAAGTATTACCTCAGGATTTCGTTAAGTATGGATTGATCCCTGAATTTGTAGGTCGTGTACCTGTAAGTGTTGGACTTGACTTACTTGATGAAGACGCTTTATATCATATCTTAACAGAGCCTAAGAATGCAATTGTAAAACAATATAGAAAATTGTTTGAATTAGACGGTGTTGAGTTAGAATTTGAAGAAGATGCAGTCAGAGAGATCGCAAAACGTTCTTTTGAAAGAAAAACTGGAGCGAGAGGATTGCGTGCTATTATGGAATCTATTATGATGGATTCTATGTACAAAATACCATCTGATAGTAAAATAGCGAAGTGTATTATCACAAAACAAGCTGCGCAAGGTTTGGAAGAACCAACTTTTGTTTATTCAGAAGAGGGTGCAGCTAAGAAGACTACTACAAAAAGACTTCCAAAAAAGAATAGCAATGAAATTGCATAATTATAAAAAAGTCTGCTGAAGGTAATACTTTAGTGGACTTTTTATCTAATGGTAGATTTACTTGTATGCAAACAAGGCGTTTGTTACAAATAGAGAAAAGTTGAAGGAATACACAATCTATGAAAGGAGCCATGCACTAATATCCTTCAACTCATAAGTATTGGCAGTATCACAAGCTGGCTTGTGATATGCATGGGGATAAGTATGACTGAGATACGAAAAATAATGCCAATCGTAGCGTTGCGTGGAATGACAATCTTACCAGATACATTAATTCACTTTGATATTAACCGTAAGATTACCATCAATGCTGTAGAGACGGCCATGGAACAAGATCAACAAGTATTGTTGCTAATGCAAAAGGACCCTAATGTTGAAGATCCGAAATTAGATGATTTATATAGTGTTGGTACAATCGCTGAAATCAAGCAATTAATCAAACTTCCTGGTGATATAATTCGCGTCATGGTACAAGGACTCGAGCGTGCGGAGGTTTGCGAACTGTATACGGATCAACCTTATCTATATGGTGAGGTTGAGGTAAAAGAAGAGACTGGACTAGATGAACTAACAGACGTAGAGATTACCGCTTATCTTAGGGGGATTAAGAGCATTCTTGAAGTATACGCTATCGAGAATCCTAGATTAAGCAAAGATGTCTTGAAGACTATGTTACTAGATGAAGATATTAGACATCTATTGAATGCAATTGCTTCTAATATCTCCTTTAGCTATGAGGAAAAACAAGAATTATTAGAGCAAAATGATATCTCGGATCGCTATGAAAAAACTTGTATAGCTTTAACGAATGAGATTGAGATTCTAAGAATTAGAAAAGATTTACAAGCTAAAGTGAAGGAAAAGGTTGATAAGAATCAAAAGGAATATATCATGAGAGAGCAACTCAAGATTATTCGTGAGGAACTTGGAGACAAGGATTCTCTTACCGAAGCGGAAGAATACCTAAGTAAAGTAAAGAAGTTAAAGGCTCCAAAGTCTGTGAAAGAACACATCGAGAAGGAAATAGAGCGTTATAAGAACTTAGGCAATAATTCCTCTGAAAGTTCTGTATCGCGTGGTTATATAGAGACGTTATTAGCTCTTCCTTGGGATAAAGTGAGCAAAGATAACAAGGATATCAAGAATGCTATAAAAGTGCTAGATGAAGATCATTATGGTCTTAAAAAGGTAAAAGATCGCATAATTGAATTCTTAGCCGTACGAAGCCTAACTAAAAAAGGAGAAAGTCCAATTATCTGTTTAGTAGGCCCTCCTGGAACTGGTAAGACTTCTATAGCGCGTTCTGTAGCGAAAGCGCTTGATAAAGAATACGTAAGAATTAGTTTAGGTGGCGTACGTGATGAAGCTGAAATCAGAGGACATAGAAGAACGTACATTGGTGCAATGCCAGGACGTATTGTAAATGGACTTAAGAATGCGGGCGTTAAGAATCCTCTTATGTTATTAGATGAGATCGATAAGGTAAGTAATGACTACAAAGGTGACACATTCTCAGCGTTATTAGAAGTTTTAGATTCTGAACAGAATAAACGTTTTGTAGACCATTATATTGAACAACCAGTTGACTTATCAGAAGTTCTGTTCATAGCTACAGCAAATTCGGTTCAGACAATTCCTCGTCCGTTATTAGATCGTATGGAATTAATTGAAGTGAATAGTTATTCGCAGAATGAGAAAGAGCATATTGCGAAAGAACATCTGATTTCGAAACAAATTGAGAAGAATGGATTGAATGAAAATCAGTTAAGTATATCTGATAAAGCAATTAGCCATATTATTAATGGATATACAAAAGAAGCTGGTGTTCGTAATCTTGAGAGAAAATTCGGTGAAATCTGTAGAAAGGTTGCGCGAGAGATCTTAGAAGGTGACAAGAAGTGTGTTAAGATTACCGAGAAGAATCTTGAAAAATATCTTGGTAAAGAACGATTTACATTTGATGAGATTAACAAGGAAGATGAAGTTGGTATCGTACGTGGACTTGCATGGACAGGTGTCGGCGGAGACACACTTCAAATCGAAGTGAATGTAATGCCAGGTAAAGGCAAATTCGAACTAACAGGAAAACTAGGCGATGTAATGAAAGAATCTGCGAGAGCTGGAATTAGTTATATTCGTTCTATTAGTAGTCAGTATGGTATTGCTCAAGACTTCTTTGAAAAAAATGATATCCATATTCATATTCCAGAAGGCGCTGTACCAAAAGACGGCCCATCAGCAGGTATAACTATGGCTACCGCAATGTTATCAGCTATAACGAATACGAAGGTACGTGCAGATGTTGCTATGACGGGAGAGATTACGCTTCGAGGTAGAGTTCTTCCAATTGGTGGATTGAAGGAAAAAATACTTGCAGCGAAAGCAGCAAAAGTTAACTTAGTTCTTGTGCCTAAGAAAAACAAGAGCAGTATAGAAGAATTAGAAAAGGAAATTGTTACAGGTATTGATATTGAATTAGTAGATACCATGGAAGAAGTGTTATCTTTTGCACTTGTAAAATAACGTTTTAATTATAAAAAACTTAAACTTCGCACATGAATATCGAAATTATCTACTTATCGAGATATCTACGTGCGAAGTTTGATTAAATAACAAAAATACACACGATAGTTTATCGTGTGTAGATGGGAGTAGTGTGAAAGATCATCTTTCACACGGCGATTTGTGCCTTGCACAAAGTCGCCAGACTTTTGAAAGGGTATGGTAATTGATATGCATATTAAAAGTGTGAACTTGGAAACCGTTTGTGGTGTAACAAGTGTACTACCGGAGAATGATAAAGTTGAGATTGCATTTGCTGGGAAATCGAATGTAGGTAAATCATCACTCATTAATGCGTTGATGAATCGTAAAGCCTATGCAAGAACATCCTCACAACCAGGTAAGACACAAACCATTAACTTCTATAATATTAATGAAGAGGTATATTTTGTTGACCTTCCGGGATATGGATATGCTAAGGTTTCATTAGCATTAAAAGAAAAATGGGGTAAATTAATCGAGAAGTATCTTCGTACTTCTAAGCAACTACGTATTATTTTCTTATTAGTTGATATTCGTCATGAGCCTTCAGCTAATGATAAGAATATGTATGATTGGATTGTTCATAATGGGTATAATCCAGTTATTATAGCTACGAAGTTAGATAAGATTAATCGAAGCCAGAGAGATAAACATATAAAGATGATTCGTAAAGGATTGAATACTGTAGAAGGAACACCAATAATTCCATTTTCTTCTGTATCAAAACAAGGCCGTGATGAAATTTGGGAACTGATTGAATTCACAATGAATGGTGGATTTGATGAAATGGATGAAGAAGATGATGAAGAAGTTGATGAAGAAGTTGTAGATGGAAATCTTGAATCTGAAGAGAATTTTACTACAATAGAGCATTTTGAAGCTGACGAGATTTCAGAAGAAGAATAATAGCTATAAAATTTAGCAAAGAAAACGCTATGTGAGAATCGAATCTTATATCGATTTTCTCACATAGCGTTTTTTATAACAATAGAAAGTTCACATAGTGCTATTGTTTATCTATATCCGTATCGGTCTGTTCCTTGCTAGTCATAAGCGTTCTTACTATGAAAGAATAAACTTCTTGACTTTTGCCTCTCCAATTGTTGCAGATGGTAGTTGCTTCTTCTTCGGAAGGAACCGTTAGATTAAGTTCAATAACTGAACTGTCTTTTTCTTTTACTTGACAACGCACGATGTATTCATTTGGTTTACTTTGGAAGTAGTCCGATAATGTAGAAACTTCCTCTCGTAACGTATATTTGTTCTCTTTTAAGTACTCAATAATATCCTTTTTAATCGCATCAGATATTTGACTGTTAAAATATTCAAGAGTTTCTCGTCCAGCATCTGCTACTCTGTAAAGTGTTGTGTTACGTATTGTTTCGCAATGAATTAAATCAGATTCGATTAATTCTGAGATTGCTTGTTGGATGGTAAAATAATTTGTATACTCTTTCTCTAAGATAAAGTTCGAAACCTGTGAATTGGAAAGAGGAAAATCAACTTTTTCAAGGATATATAAAATGATTAATTTATATAAAGTTAAAGCTTCTGATTGCATGTACTTACCTCCGTAGTATCGGCTATGTGCATACGATTCTTACCTTGCCAAGAATCAAGTGTTTTCATGGCGTGTTGAATTGTATTTAACACAAGTTTCTTATTTGTGCTCCATAGCGGAGCGAGTAATAAATCTCCTGGTCCGTCACCAGTAATACGATGTATTACAATATCTTGGTCTAGATGTTCTAGACATTTAACAAGAATTGTAACATACTCATCTAGAGTAAGGATGTGCATGGAGTCAAGGTATGACTCCAAATCAGTGTTTTTTAAAACATGAAGGAGCTGCAATTTAATGCCTTGTATTCCAGAATTATTAACATAATCAATGGACTTTAAGATATCTTCCTCGGTTTCGTAGGGAAGTCCAATTATAAGATGTACGATAACATTGATGTGTATATCCCGTAGATTCTTAACGCCTATATCATAACAAGATAAAGGATACCCTCTACGAATACGAGTTGCAGTATCTTCATGTATTGTTTGTAGGCCAAGTTCCACCCAGACGGGTTTTATTTGATTAAGTTCATCAAGTAAAGAAAGAACCTCAGTGCTTAGACAGTCTGGTCTTGTAGCAATTGAAAGTACTGCGATGTCAGGATGGCTAAGCGCTTCGGTAAATATTTCTCTTAGATAGGAAACTGGAGCATAGGTGTTAGTAAAAGCTTGAAAATAAGCGATATATTGTGGTGTGTTCGGTATTTTCTTAACTTTATGATCAATGAGTGCTTTTGCTTCTTCAATTTGGTTTGTAATTGAGAGTTTTGCACTAGTTGCAAAATCACCAGAGCCACCTGCGCTACAGAAGATACAACCTCTTGTATCTATAGTACCATCTCTATTTGGACATGTCATACCGCCATTCAAAGATAATTTATATAATCGATGTCCGAATTGTTTCTTTAGGTAATAATCAAAGGAATAATAACGCTTGTCATTCCACATTCGTTTGCTATTCAAGTATGTCAAAACTCCTATCTAATTTTGTAATTGTTATGTTATATTGATTGCTGAGATTTGAGATGTTGAATATTCGACCTATCGAACGATATGAGTTTTAACAGCATTGCTAACAACCTCAGCAACTCTTGGATCAAAAGCTTCCGGCATGATGTTATCCTCATTCAAATCTTTTTCGTCAACAAGGCTTGCAATTGCCTCAGCAGCAGCTAGTTTCATCTCTTCTGTAATTTGGGTAGCACGTCCTTCTAAAGCACCTTTGAAGATACCAGGAAAGGCAACTACGTTATTTACTTGGTTAGGGAAATCAGAACGTCCTGTTCCCACTACCTTTGCACCGGCTTCTTTAGCTATGTCTGGCATTATCTCAGGCACTGGGTTTGCCATTGCAAAAAGGATAGAATCCTTATTCATGCTAGCTACCATCTCTTTTGTGACGATATTAGGAGCAGAAACCCCAACGAAGATATCAGCACCTTTCAAAGCATCAGCTAAGGAACCTTGTTTTTGTTCTAAGTTAGTAATGTCCATCATCTGTTCTTGCATCCAGTTAAGACCTTCAGCACCTTTACATAGTATACCAACTTTATCGCACATTATTATATTCTTGAAGCCATAAGTTAGAAGTAATTTTGTGATTGCAATACCAGCGGAGCCAGCTCCATTTACTACAACTTTACAAGATTCTTTTTCTTTACCAGTGACCTTAAGTGCGTTGATAATACCAGCGAGTACAACAATAGCAGTACCGTGTTGGTCATCATGGAATACAGGGATGTCTAAGAGTTCTTTTAAACGTTCTTCAATCTCAAAGCAGCGAGGTGCGCTAATATCTTCAAGATTAATACCACCAAATGCTGGTGCAATGTTAACGATTGTTTTAATAATTTCTTCTGTATCTTGAGTATCTAAACAGATAGGGAATGCGTTTACGTTACCAAATTCTTTAAAAAGAACTGCTTTTCCTTCCATTACAGGCATGGCAGCATAAGGACCGATATTTCCTAGACCAAGTACCGCACTACCATCAGAGATAACAGCAACCATATTGGACTTAATTGTATATTTATACGCTTCTTCTTTATCTTCTGCGATTACTTTACATGGTTCGGCAACTCCGGGAGTATAGGCTAGTGCAAGATCTTCTCTTGACTTAACAGTACATTTAGAAATAGTTTCAATCTTACCATTCCATTCTTCATGTAGTAAAAGTGCTTTTTCGTTCGTTGTCATAACTGTAATTCGTCCTTTCTATTCCTGTGTTACATATTCTGGTATACCAAGTTCTAGCCAGTGCTGAAATAGCAAATATGTATAAATTTATTCAGCAATTATATTAATCATAACACTAACAAAATGGGAAATCAAGGACTAAGGATTTTGAAGATGGCTCCTTTTAGATGATATGATTCATATGTAGGATATGTAAATCAATAAAAAAGCTTTCTTTTATACAAAAATGGATGTATAATAGAAGAAATTCTATTGTTCTGACAATCTTGTATATCCCGATGAAAGTTTTAATGTAACTATTTAATTCTCAAGCACAATACTATGCTATGAATCCATTAATAGGAAGCGCACAAGGGAGCTTTTTATAATCATGAATTAAGCGTAAAGAAGATCAAGCTTCATTTCTGTTATTGGACTTATGATATTAGTTTTTTTAGCTTATGATACTGAGAACTAACTGTTACATTTTTAAATAGAATAAAGAATAACAAATAATATGTATCAATGGATCTGTTGGTGATATGGGGGCAGAGAAATAAGTTGAGTAAAGGAGCATACATATGGAGAATAATTACGCTACAATGTCTTTGGCTGAATTAAAAGAGATAGCCAAGCAAAAAGGTATTAAGAATATATCGATATTAAGAAAAAAAGAATTAGTTGATATTCTTACAGAAGCGGACAAGAGTAAACAGACGAAAGAAGAAAAGATAATAAAAGAAGATAATACAGTAAAAGAAATCAAAGAAGTTAATGAGTATAAAGAGGTAAAAGTAGTAAAAGATACTAGAGATAGTAGAGATTTTTCTAATGTGGATTCACAAGGAACAAAACGTCCATCAGCAACTAATAACAACGAGATAGAACAGCTAGACAGTGGAGAAACGAAAGAGGGAATATTAGAAGTTCTTCCAGATGGGTATGGTTTTATTCGTTGCGATAATTTTTTACCAGGTGAGCATGACGTATATGTTTCTCCTGCGCAAATCAGAAGATTTAATCTTAAGACAGGGGATATTGTAGTAGGTAATACTCGTATCCGTAATCAGAATGAAAAATTCAGTGCTTTACTTTTTGTTAAATCTGTAAATGGAATGCATCCAGCAGAAGCACAAAAACGTAAAAAATTCGAAGAGCTTACTCCAATTTTTCCAAATGAAAGAATACATCTTGAGACACCGTCAGCAGGAATTGCAATGCGTATGGTGGATCTAGTATCCCCTATTGGTAAAGGCCAAAGAGGAATGATTGTTTCTCCACCTAAAGCAGGTAAAACTACCTTATTAAAGCAAATTGCAAAATCAATTACAGTCAATCATCCTGATATGCAATTAATTATCTTATTAATTGATGAAAGACCGGAAGAAGTTACTGATATTAAAGAATCAATAGAAGGTAAGAATGTGGAAGTTATCTACTCTACATTTGATGAATTACCTGAGAATCATAAACGTGTATCAGAGATGGTAATTGAGCGAGCAAAGAGATTAGTAGAACATAAGAAAGATGTAGTTGTTCTTTTAGATAGTATTACGAGACTTGCAAGAGCTTATAACTTAACAGTACAAGCAAGTGGTCGTACTTTATCAGGTGGTTTGGATCCCGCTGCTCTCCATATGCCTAAGAAGTTCTTCGGAGCAGCAAGAAACATGAGAGAGGGCGGAAGTTTAACTATTCTAGCTACTGCACTTGTTGAGACAGGTTCACGTATGGATGATGTTGTTTTTGAAGAATTCAAAGGTACTGGTAATATGGAACTTGTTTTAGATCGTAGTTTATCAGAGAAGAGAATCTTCCCTGCAATTGATTTAGCAAAATCAAGTACAAGACGTGATGATTTATTGTTAGCTCCTCAAGAGACAGAAGCAAATTATCTGATGCACCGTGCTTTAAGTGGAATGAAATCAGATGAAGCATTAGAAAAGATCATTGATTTATTCTTGCGTACTAAATCTAATTTTGAATTTATCGAAATAATTAAAAAGACGAAGCTGGTTTAAAAAAACATTGCATGTATAGAAATATTATGCTATAATGAACAAGCTGTTTATAAAACTACGGCATATCCATTCTGTGGATTATGTCTTATGTTAATACGATTGGCAAAATCCAATCCAATATAATTAACGATAAGAAGAGGTGAAAAAGATGAGAGAAGGAATCCATCCAAATTATTACCAAGCTAAGGTAGTATGTAACTGTGGTAACGAATTTACAGTAGGTTCAACTAATCAAGATATCCATACTGAAATTTGTTCTAAATGCCATTCATTCTACACTGGACAACAAAAAGCTGTTGCTGCTCATGGCGCAATTGATAAGTTCAACCGTAGATACGGTTTAAAAGAAGAAAACTAGATAGAGAAGTTTTGACTTTCTATTTAAAAAACAGGTTGAGGTTATATAATCTCAACCTATTTTTAAATAGAATTATATATAGTATTACATTCGCATACAAGGTACCCATGTTATGTAGGGGATAACATTACATGAAACAAATTGTGAGGGATCATGATAAAAGAAAGGGAAGGTACGAGAATGAAGTCATCAGGAATTGGTGGACAGGCTGTATTAGAAGGCATCATGATGAAAAATCAAGATGAATATGCAGTCGCTGTTAGAACGCCAAACAATGAAATTGTTATTCAGAAAAACAAGTATGTTAGTATTACGAAAAGATATAAAGTATTGGGGATTCCGATTATTCGTGGAGTTGCTAATTTCTTAGAGTCTATGGTGATTGGTACTAAAACATTAACATATTCATCATCTTTCTTTGAAGAAGAGGAAGTAGAACCGAAGAAAAAAGAAAAAGCGGATAAAAAGAATAGTAAAAGTTCAGAATCAAAAGATGGTAAGGAAAAGAAGAAAGAAGAATCAGGCGAAGGCTTAATGATGGCGCTTACCATATGTGCATCTGTTATTCTAGCTGTAGGTATCTTCATGGTATTACCATTTTTTATTGGTAATTTATTGTCTGGTATTATTAAATCAACAGTATGGCTTGCTTTGATTGAAGGGGTTATTCGTATTGCAATTTTCATTGCGTATGTAGGGTTGATTTCACAGATGAAAGATATAAAACGAGTATTTATGTATCATGGTGCGGAACATAAAACAATTAATTGTATTGAAAACGGTTTAGAGCTAACCGTTGACAATGTACGTTGGCAGTCAAAAGAACATAAACGTTGTGGAACAAGTTTTTTATTAATTGTTATGATAGTAAGTGCAATTTTCTTTATCTTCATAGATGTAGAATCCATGTGGCTACGAGTACTTTATAGAATCTTACTTGTTCCATTAATTGCAGGCATATCATATGAATTTATTCGTTTAGCTGGTAGAAGTGATTCTAAATTAGTTGCGATTTTGAGTAAACCAGGTCTTGTAGTTCAAGGTCTTACTACAAGAGAACCTGATGATGATATGATCGAAGTGGCAATTAAATCAGTTGAGGCTGTATTTGATTGGAGAAAATATCTGCAAGATAATGCAGAACAATGGAAAGATAATAAAAAAGGAACTGTATTAGAAGGAAAAAACGAAGAGGCGGTAGAAGAATTAGCAGCTTCTTCCCCAGAGTCAGAAGAAGAGACTTTGCGAGAGGCAATGGTTAATTACGATGATGACGAAGAAGATGATGATATTCTTCGCGCCCTAGATCGTTTCTTTGATACTCCTAATGCGAAAGTCCTTGAACAAGATCAAGAGGATTAAAAAGAGGTTTAGAATATGATTACCTTGGCAGTAGTATTACAAGAAGCTGAGAATCTACTTCTTACTGCAGGAGTAGAGGAGGCAAAATTAGATGCATGGTATCTAGCTGTAGAGTGTTTTGGTATCAGTCGTACAGATTATTATATGAATCCGTATCGTGAGATTGATGAAGAGCAATATGCTAGATATCAGGCATTGATTGAGGCGCGTGCAAGACGTATTCCTTATCAATATCTAATAAACCAACAAGAGTTTATGGGATTACAATTTTATGTAAATGAGAGTGTATTAATACCGAGACAGGATACAGAGGTACTCGTTCAGTTAGCGATGAAACAAGCAGATAATGCAGATATATTAGATATGTGTACAGGCTCTGGCTGTATTATTCTTAGCCTAGGGAAGTTATGTAAACCAAAGAGTCTTACCGCAGTAGATATCTCAAGTAAGGCTTTAGAAGTTGCAAAACTAAATTCAAGAAATCTTGAAGTGCCTGTAACTTTTATAGAAAGTGATGTATTTGACAAGGTAACGGGAACATATGATATAATAGTTTCAAATCCACCCTATATACCGACAAAGGTAATTGAGGAATTAATGCCAGAAGTTAAGGAGCATGAACCGATGTTAGCGTTAGATGGGTTAGAGGATGGATTGCATTTCTATCGGATTTTAGCAAAAGAGGCAAATAAGTATCTGAGAAAAAATGGATATATCTTTCTGGAAATTGGGCATAATCAGGGTGAAGATGTGAAAAACTTACTCTTAGAGGCTGGTTTTACAGAAGTTAATATAGTTAAAGATTTGCCTGGGCATGATCGTGTTGTTGTTGGAAAGATACCAGGGTAAGATTTACCGGTTAAAATTTAATCTTGTAAAATTATCAAGGTGAAATCACCTTGATAATCAGGAGCTAGCGTATGTTAGAGGCAGCTAGCTATATTGTTATAAATGTAATTTTTTTATGGAGGAATACTAGATGTTTGATAAATTAGAAGAATTAGTAAGTCGTTTCCAAGAGATTATGGATGAACTGAATGAACCTACAGTTACCAATGATCAAGCGAGATTTCGTAAATTAATGAAAGATCAGGCGGAACTTGCACCAATCGTTGAAAAGTTTACAGAATATAAGGAAACAAAGCAGGGAATCGAAGATAGTCTTCTTATCCTTTCGGAAGAAAGCGATGAAGAGATGCGTGAGCTTGCAAAAGAAGAGTTAGCGGAATGTAAATCACGTGTTGAAGGAATTGAAAATGAATTAAAGATATTGCTACTTCCAAAAGACCCTAACGATGATAAAAACGTTATTGTGGAAATCCGTGCAGGTGCAGGTGGGGATGAAGCAGCCTTATTCGCAGCTGAAATCTATCGTATGTATGTACATTATGCAGAAAGCAAACGTTGGAAGATTGAAACGATGGAATACGAAGAAATTGGTATCGGTGGTATGAAGAGTGTAAGTTTCATGATTTCTGGGCAGGGTGCTTACTCTGTAATGAAATATGAATCAGGTGTACACCGTGTACAACGTGTTCCAGAGACAGAATCAGGTGGACGTATTCATACTTCTACAATTACAGTTGCTGTTATGCCAGAAGCCGAAGAAGTAGACGTTCAAATCAATGATAATGATATCCGAATTGACGTAATGCGTGCGTCAGGTAATGGTGGACAGTGTGTTAATACAACAGACTCTGCTGTACGTTTAACTCACTACCCTTCAGGAATCGTAGTTTATAGCCAAACTGAAAAATCACAGTTACAAAATAAAGATAAAGCATTTGCATTATTACGTGCTAAGTTATATGACATTGAATGTCAAAAAGCACATGATGCAGAAGCAGAAGCAAGAAGAAGTCAGATTGGTACTGGTGATCGTTCTGAAAAGATCAGAACTTACAACTTCCCACAAGGACGTGTAACAGATCATAGAATCAACCTTACTCTTTATAAATTAGATAAAATCATGAATGGTGATATTCAAGAAATTATCGATGCTTGTATCGCAGCTGATCAAGCGAAGAAGTTAAGTAACATGGAAGATAATCAGTAAGATGACGATTCAAAGACCTACTACAGTTTAAGTAACTGAGGTAGGTCTTTTTTGTTACTAATTATTGAGTAGTTAATGTTAATAGGTTATAATGAATATGGAATATAGTGGAACATGATTTTGGAGCAATAATAGGCACAAGGAACTAAAACAACCAAGAATCACACGCAAATTCGTGCCTGCAGAGCATATATGTAGGTTTTGAGAAAGGAATGGTAATTATATGTTGCAATTAATACCTAGGCCTCATGACATAAAAGTAGGAAATAAGGAAGCTATATTTACAATTAGGTATCAATGTCCAATTGTTTATAATGAAGAGTTGGCAAACGAATATATGTATTTAATGAAACTGTTACAAACACATATTAAGGATTGTCTTGGGTATACAGTACCTATTCGTAAAGGAATAAAAGAGACTGGGCAGATATACATAGAAGTAAGTGAAGAATTATCTAACGAAGAGTATCATTTATTAATTAGGCAACAAGAACTTAGCATTGTGGGTGGTAGTTATGCAGGTGTTTTATATGGGATACAAACGTTAAGACAAATGATAAATAATTACGGGGCTGTATTGCCAGAAGTAACGATAAAAGATTACCCAGATATGAAACATAGAGGATTTTATCATGACGTGACGAGAGGAAGAATACCTACGTTGAATTCATTAAAAGCATTGGCAGATAAATTAGCCTTCTATAAAGTCAATCAATTGCAGTTATATGTAGAGCATAGTTTTTTGTTTCGTGATTTTAGTGAAGTTTGGAGAGATGATACGCCTCTTACTGCGGAAGAAATTATGGAATTAGATATATACTGCAAGAAGCTTAATATTGACTTAGTGCCATCAATTGCAAGCTTTGGTCATCTATACAAAGTACTTTGTACAAAAACTTACGAACATTTATGTGAGTTACCAAACTCGAATGAAGCATCATTTTCTTTCTTTGACCGTCAAGATCATCATACACTTGATGTTAGTAATCCAGAGAGTATGAGTTTTGTTATCCGTATGTTAGAAGAATATATGCCGTTATTCTCATCGAAGTATTTTAATTTATGCGGTGACGAAACATTTGATTTGGGTAAGGGTAGAAGTAAGGTATTGGCTGATCAAGTTGGAGAGAGACAGATATATATTGATTTTGTACATAAGATATGTGATTATCTAATTGGAAAAGGTAAGACTCCAATGTTTTGGGGGGATGTTATTGCTGCATTTCCGGTTGCAATTAAAGAACTTCCAGAAGAAACGATTTGCTTAAACTGGGGATATGAACCGAACCAAGAGGATACGGATGTGAAACGGCTTAAGGCGGCAGGGGCGAAACAAATTCTGTGTCCAGGTGTAAATGGCTGGAATCAATTGGTGAATGATAACATTGATGCATATGAGAACATTAAAAGAATGTGTACCTATGCATATCAATATGATGCTATTGGTGTGTTGAATACAGATTGGGGAGATTATGGTCATGTAAATCACCCTGAATTCTCAATGATTGGAATGATTTATGGTGCAGCATTTTCTTGGAACAAGGAGATACCTTCAATGGAAAGTATTAATGAGGATATATCTTTTGTTGAATATAGAGACCAGACTAAAACCTTTGTTTCAATAGTGGAGCAATTATCGAAGCAGACTAGATTTCCCTGGTTTCATATCGTTGGTTATAAGGAGAATAATGAAAAAAAGATTGATGATTATGGTTCCGCAGAGTTAATTGAAGATATGAATGAGCATGATATATTAGCAGCAAACAAGAAGTTAGCTCAGCTAATCGAACAACTTTATGAGAATATAAGTCAAATGGATTTATCAGAGAGACCTTTTGTTAAAGCTTATGTTATCGCAGCTGAGGGGATTGCATTGTGGAATGAAATCTCATTAGCGATAAAGAATAGACATTCATGTATCGATTTACCGGTTCGTTTAGAATATTGGTATCATAGTTATAAGGAATTATGGCGTGAAAGTTGTAAAGAATCTGAGTTATACCGTATTGGTGAAATAATATTTTGGTATGCAGATCTTTTGCGTTCATTCTGAATAGAGGAGGTATTTTAATTTGAAGAAAGTTTAAGTAAATTAAGGGTGTAAAGTAGTAGGAGGGTGAACAATGGCGATAAGACAAATTCGAATGAATGATGATGCGATATTATATAAAAGATGCAAAGAAGTAGAAAAAGTGGATGATAAGATTCGTCTTATTCTCGAGGATATGATGGATACCTTACATGATACAGAGAATGGCGCAGCTCTAGCTGCCAACCAAGTGGGAATACTGAAAAGGCTAGTTGTTATTGATTTTTGTGGACAGTATTTAAAATTAGTTAATCCTAAAATAGTAGGTTATAGTGGTGCACAAGAGTGTATTGAAGGATGTCTTAGTTTTCCGAATCAATTTGTGAAAACAATAAGACCACAAAAAGTAACCGTTCAAGCTTTGAATGAATTAGGAGAAGAAATTATGATAACAGGTGAAGATGAAATGGCAAAATGTTTTTGTCATGAATTAGAGCACTTAGATGGAAAAGTATTCTTAGATAAAGCAATTGAGAAAGTAACATTGTAGGAAAGTTTTATCGTTTCATGAGTACTCGTAATTTCGTGCAGTAAATACGAGGAATCATTGCGCAGAATACAGTATAGTAAGGGGAGAAAACAATATGGAATGGGTTGAAAGATTAAATAGTGCGATTAATTATATGGAAGAGAATATGGGTGAAGATGTAAAAGAGATAGAACCATTGGAGTTTGAACATCAAGGAAACTTGGATGATTGGTTGATTATTGATAAGATAGAAGATGTAGTTGTAGGAACAAGTATTCCATATAACTATGATAAGTCGAAATTTTGATGTAATAGAAATTTTATAAGGTAATAGGTTGAGAAGGTTTTGCGAGGCATTAGTACTTGTACTTATTATAAAATCATAAAAATAGGCCCTGTAAGATAAGGAAAGCTGAAATTTGAGGAAAATCCTCTTTTATTAGCTGTCTATCTTATAGGGCCATTTTATAGATATAGGTCTTTTTTTATCGTACTAATGCAGACAATACTGGGGTGGGAAAGTATAAATATAATGATTCAAGAGAAGAATTATGCTATACTTAAAATCTAATTATTCATAGAATGTGAGGTACACTGGATGAGAAAAGTGGTTTTATATATAGCAATGAGTTTAGATGGGTTTATTGCCAGCGAAACAGGTGGTGTTGAATGGCTTGTTGGACAGGACGCTACAAGTGAAGAGATGGGAAGTTATGAAGGTTTTATACAAACAGTAGATACAATTGTTATGGGCTATACGACATATCATCAAATAACTACGGAATTAGCACCAGGAGATTGGCCTTACAAAGGCATGACATCTTATGTATTAACACATAGGAATGAAGAATCAAAAGAGGAGATCACATTTACAGACGAAAATGTTAAACATTTAATTGAGAAAATAAAATCAGAACCAGGTTCGAATATTTGGATTTGTGGTGGTGCAAATGTGGTAAATCAATTGATAAGGGAAGATCTTATTGATCGATATCATATTACGGTAATACCAACTATACTAGGAAAGGGAATCCGTTTGTTTAATGATGATAATGAAAGTATTAAACTTAAACTTATATCAAGTGAAAGCTATAACGGAATGACCGATTTAATTTATGAGAGAAGATAATAAGGATAAAGTTAATAAGAAAAAGAAAATTCCTATAACTGTGAAAGTAGGTATAGTTATAGGTGTGCTTGTGTTCTGCACGATGGCACTATGGCAAGGGCTAACAGTAAAGAAATATACTGTTAGCAGTGATAAAATAAAGTCATCGGTTAAGATTTTGGCGATAACCGATTTGCATAGTACAATATACGGCAACAAGCAGAAGAAGTTAATTGATAAGATACAAGAGTGCAATCCGGATGTGATTGTTCTTGTCGGAGATATTGCGGTAGATGATGTACCACATAAGGGAACTGAATTACTATTATCAGCAAGAGCAAAGGAGTACCCTTGCTATTATGTGACGGGAAATCACGAATTTATGTCTGGAGAAGTTACATACATAAAAGAAATGATTGAATCATATGGGGTTACAATTCTTGAAGGAAATTCATCAATCATTGAGGTGGGGGGACAGCAAATCCGCTTTGCAGGCGTAGATGACCCAGATGGATTCTATGGATCCGAGTACTTTGAAGATGGTATAACGAATGGCTGGAATAAGCAATTTAATAACTGCAATGAGGTAACTGGCGACGGAATCTATTCTGTTCTCTTATCACACAGACCTGAATTAACAGAAATATATAAGAATAGTGGTTTTGATTTAGTTATTGCAGGTCATGCACATGGGGGGCAGGTGAGAATACCAGGAATATTAAATGGTCTGCTAGCTCCAAATCAAGGTTTCTTTCCAAAATATGCAGGAGGTCTTTACGAACTAGATAACACGACTATGGTTGTTAGTCGTGGCCTATGTAGAAATATAATCCCTCGAGTATTTAATCCCCCAGAGATCGTTGTAATTGATGTAGTACCAGCGAAGTAGTTTAATAATTACTTATTTTAGTAGGAGACAATTTCATGAAGATAGAACAAGTATTAGATAATAAGAAGAAGTACATAGAATTACTTCTTCTAGCGGACGAGCAGGAGAGCATGATAGACAAGTACTTAGAAAGAGGTGATATGTTTGCCCTCTTTGATGATGATTTGAAGTCAATCTGTGTTGTCACCAATGAAGGTGATGGAATTTTTGAAATCAAGAGCATCGCAACAGAACCTAAGTATCAAGGGAAAGGATATGGTAAGAAGTTAATTGACTATGTAATCGAGTGCTATAGTGATAGATGTGATACATTACTTGTAGGGACCGGTGATAGTGATCTTACAATTCCGTTTTATAAGAGTTGTGGATTTGTAGAATCACATCGTATCAAAAACTTTTTTACGGATAATTATGACCACCCGATCTACGAATGTGGGAAGCAGTTAGTTGATATGGTTTATTTAAAAAGGAGTTTATAAAGTAAGGAGAACGATAATGATTAGAGAATACAATACAAAAGACTGTGAAGAGATAGCAGCCTTATTTTATGATACAGTACATACTGTTAATGCAAAAGATTATACAAAAGAACAATTAGCTGTATGGGCAACTGGTGAGGTGGATATTGAAGCGTGGAATCATTCCTTTTTTGAACATCATACCTTGGTAGCTGTAAAGGAAGATAGAATTATTGGGTTTGGTGATATCACGGAAGATGGGTACCTGGATCGTCTTTATGTACACAAGGATTTTCAACATAGAGGAGTTGCAACTGCAATCTGCGACAAGCTGGAAACATATTATTCTGTACAAAGGTTATCAACTCATGCATCAATTACAGCAAGACCTTTTTTTGAAAAGAGGGGATATCAAGTAATTAAGGAACAACAAGTTGAGAGAAATGGTATTTTATTAACTAATTTCGTAATGGAGAAGAGCAGAATAGAATAATTTCTGATTGGGGGACAGGTATGAGATTAGAGGAATTTTTAGTACAAGCGAAGAAAAACACGTATGCAAGTAGTAATAACTATATTGATGCTTCAAGAATGAAATCAAAAGACCTATTATATAAGGAGGATAACTATACCTACTTGGATTCGTATTTTGGAGCAAGTGATTTCTCGGGAGAAGAAATTGTATATCAAGATGAGGTTCCAATCTGGAGTATGAACTATATGGGAAGGGTTATAGATAAAAAGTTCAAATCAGAAGTCTTAAAACAAGCTTTACAGCAAGTTGATGTAAGTATGCCTTATCGGGGGCCTAGGATTTTTGTTATGGGGGAATATACATATATCTGTAACTACACTGGAGATATCAATTGGTTTGTAGGAGAAGAAAAGATATTGTATAAGCAAACAATCGTCTATGAACTAAGATTTCATGGTGGAAAAGTAATATAGAATACGAGGTAAAAATGAAAATAGAATTCGAACAATTAATTGCAAATCATAACGATGAAATTAAGAGTATGTTTCTTCTAGTAAGTGAGCTTGTAAGGAAAAGTGTTTCAGTAGAAGTTCAGGAAAAATTATGGGCAAAGTTACCAAGTTTTTATGTTGGAGAGAATTTTGTTAGATTGATCCCTTTTAAAGATCATCTGAATATTGAGGCAAAAGAGATCGTTACATATAAATCAGAATTATCTGGTTTTAAAATTACACCAAAAGGAATGTTACAGATTTTTTTAGGGCAAGAGTTACCAAAAGAGATTTTAGGCAAAGTATTTAATGAAACATTACAACCAAGATAAAAATAGCATTTTCGGATAAGACTTTTTGAATATAAATGTTTTAATATAAATCCAATAGGAGGTTGTGATATGGATTATACTTGTGTATTGAAAATTAAAAGATATATTGAAAAGCATTATTCAGAAGAGATTAGTCTTGATCTGCTAGCAAAAGAATTCGGATATTCTAAGTATCATATGAATAGAATGTTCGCTGAAAATACTGGCAAAACAATACATGCATACATTATGGAGAGACGTTTGTTTGAGGCGGAATGGCTTTTGTTGAATACGGATACACCAATAATTGAGATTGCACAGATGATTGGCTATACCTCACAACAATCCTTCACGAAAGCATTTGGTCAACGATTTGAATGTTCACCAGCAAGTTATCGGAATAATCATTATGTAATGACCAAAACACCGAAGGTAAGACAGATCCATTCGTGGTCACATAATCCTAATACAATTATTATGAGATTGGAGAGGATGGCAGCGTGAGTTATATACCATATGTGGTTCAGCAAACAGGAAATAGTGAGAGAAGTTATGATATCTATTCAAGACTTCTTAATGACAGAATTATATTCTTAGGAGAAGAGGTTACAGACGGAATAGCGACCTCTATAGTAGCACAATTATTATATCTTGAATCATTGGATTATAAGAAGGATATCAGCTTATACATTAACAGTCCGGGTGGAAGTATATCTTCGGGGCTAGCAATATATGATACCATGAATTATTTGAAATGTGATGTTTCAACCATTTGTATTGGTGTGGCAGCAAGCATGGGAGCATTTTTACTTGCCGGAGGGGCGAAAGGAAAGAGGTTCGCCTTACCGAATGCAGAAATCTTGATTCATCAGCCTTCGGGTGGAATAAATGGACCTGCACAAGCTACTGATATTAATATTGTTGCAAAACATATCCTAGATACAAAAGAACGAATTAATCGGATTTTATCGCAAAATACAGGTAAAGATATAAAGCAAATAGAAATAGACTGTGAACGTGATTATTATATGACAGCACTTGAAGCTAAAAGTTATGGTATAGTAGATTCTATTATTGAGTAGAGTATATCAGAGAGGTTAAGAGGGATTTTAATGAATATAAAAGAATTAACAATAGAAGAAATGAATCGAGAGTTATTCAATCATTTTATACGTCATCAGGAAGTTACAAGGTGCTATAGAAAGATAGATGGAAAATGGGTAATTAAAGACGATCCCTTTATTGATGAATGGATCGAAGAAGAGTATCAGCTACTAGTCGACTGCTTAAAGAATACCATTGTAACTGGTGGAGTTGTTTATGGTGCCTTTGTAGATGGTAAACTTAAAGGCTTTACATCTGTGGAATCATCATTGTTCGGAGAAAATAAGGAATATCTTGATTTATCTAGTATTCATGTGTCGCAGGATATGCGGGGAAGTGGGATGGGACGTAAGTTATTTGGCCTAGCAGCAGAATGGGCTAAGAACCATGGTGCCAAGAAATTATATATATCAGCGCATTCAGCGGTAGAAACCTGGGAATTTTATAAGGCAATGGGCTGTGTTGAAGCTGTGGAATATAATTCTGAACATGTGGAACAAGAGCCCTGTGATTGTCAATTAGAGTGTATACTTCGGTAAAAAATGTGTAATTAAATTTTAGAAAGGAGACTTGACAGTCTCCTTTCTTTTTAGTAACTTAGTTAAGTAATAATAATTATATTTGCTTAACTAATTATTGGTCTTACAAGAAATATGTTTGTTAGAAGGGAGAAAAGTATGGATTTAAAGAAGATGGTGGATCGGTTCTATTTGGATATGGTTATTAATGAATTACAATTAGCCAATTACAATCATTATCAGCATGTGACCTACAATAGCCTTTTGTATCTTGACATAATAGCTTATAAAGAGAATTGTACAGTAAGTTATATTGCAGAGGTTTTACACGTTGCTAAATCTGCAGTAACATTGAAGATAAAGGAATTAGAAAAGTTAGGACTTGTTGTAAAGAAGCAAAGTGAAGAAGACAAACGAGTATATTATCTTTATGTGAATGAAAAACTTTTAGAAGAATATAAGTCATATGATCGTGTGCTTTATGCAGCACTAGAAGAGATTCAAGATACTTATCCAAAGAAAGATATAGAGAATCTATGCAATATGTTAGGAACCATTAACAAACATTTTAAGGAAGAGCAAATTCGAGTTAAGAAAGCAAGTATCGACAAACAAGAGTGAGGTCAGTAAAATGAATACATTTGAGAAAAAAATAACCCCAGGTTTCCTGTTGAAATTCACGCTACCTAGTGTGATTATGATGGTTTTCAATTCCTTCTATACTATGGTAGATGGGGGATTTGTATCAAACATGGTTGGGACAACTGCATTGTCAGCAGTAAATATCTCTTATCCATTGATAAGTTTAGTATTTGCTATTGGAATAATGCTTGCAAGTGGTGGAAGTGCGGTAGTTGCAAAACAGATGGGAGAAGGACAGCAATTAAAAGCTAAGCAAAGTTATACCTTCATTGTAACGTGTGGAGTTGTGGTAGGTATTATTATCGCTGCTATAGGGTTGCTCTTTACCAAAGAAATTTCGTTATTATTAGGAGCTAATGAAGCGATTTATGAATATTGTTACGATTATATTTTGTATATTAGTATATTTATACCGTTTGCAATTCTTCAGGTGCTTTTCCAATTCTTTTTCGTTACCGCTGGAAAGCCAAACTTAGGTTTAATATTAACCATTCTTGGTGGTGTGGCGAATATTTTCTTAGATTATCTATTTATGGGACCGATGAATCTAGGGATAAAAGGTGCTGCAATTGCTACAGGTATTGGGTTTACAATCCCGGCTGTGATTGGTTTGATTTGGTTTGCAAAGAAGGAAGATCGTTTGCTATGCTTTACTAAGCCAAAGTTTGATGGTAAGGTACTTTTAAAAACATGTACGAACGGTTCTTCAGAGATGGTATCTAATTTAGCTGTTGCAGTGACAACATTTTTATTTAATAAATTAATGATGAGATATGTAGGAGAAGACGGGGTTGCAGCATTAACAATTGTGCTATATGCTCAGTTCTTATTTACAGCAGTTTTCCTTGGATATACATCAGGTATAGCACCTCTATTCAGTTACAATTACGGTGCACAGAATGAAAAACGACTTAAAAAATTGTTCAAGCTAAGTATTATATTCATAACTATTTGTTCTATAGGCGCTTACGCATTTTCATTGCTATTAGCAAAGCCAGTTGTAGCATTGTTCTCTGAGCCAAATAGTACGGTTTATAATCTTGCTATTCATGGTATGGGTTTGTTTGGGATAAGCTTTTTAATCATGGGATTCAATATTTTTGCTTCCGGATTATTTACATCATTTTCAAATGGTCTAATATCAGCCATACTATCATTCCTTAGAACATTCGTATTTATTATTCTAGCAATTATGATTTTACCTAAGTTTTTAGATGTAAATGGCATATGGCTATCAATTCCGGTAGCAGAAATAGTAGCTCTATTTGTTTCTGTAATATTTATGTTAAAGTACAAGAAGGTATATCAGTACTAATTCCTAATAGACTAGTTGGAGGCGTTTAGGAGATGAATAAACAAAGTGATTTTGATACGATCTATAACAGAATAGGAACAGAATGTGTAAAATGGGATGATTTACCGAGAGAGGTAAATCCGGATCAATTGAATGCTATGTGGATAGCAGATATGGAATTCGGGACGCCTCCTTGTATTACCAATGCGATGATGCAGCGCTTGCAACATCCGATATTCGGATATGTTAGTAATTCAAAACGTTTTTATGATGCAATTAAATATTGGCATAGAACAAGATATCAGATTGCGGGAATAACAGAAGATGTGATTTCATATCAGAACTCTGTGCTCGGAGGAGTGACTTCTGCTATATATACGTTAACAAAAGAGAATGAAAGTGTCTTGATTCATGCACCGGCTTATGGAGGCTTTCTTCGAGCCTTGCAAACAACCAATAGAAATCTAGTCTTTAGTGAGTTAAAACAAGATGGAGATAGTACATTTGTAATGGACTTTGAGGATATGAAGAAAAAGGTTGTGGATAATAATATAAGATGCTGTATTCTTTGTTCGCCCCATAACCCAACAGGACGTGTTTGGACAAGAGAGGAACTTGAATCCTTTGCAGCGTTTTGCGAAGAGTATCAATTGAATATCATTTCAGATGAGATATGGGCTGACTTTACGTTCCGTAGACATTCCCATATACCTATACAAAGTATTAGTCCTTATATGAAGCAACATACGATTGCTTGTTATTCACCAACTAAGACATTCAATTTAGGTGGTTTACAAGTTGCCTATTCTATAATTTATAATAAATTATTAATGGCTGCATATCGAGAAGTAAGTGGGCGTAGTCATTATAATTTATTGAATGCATTATCCCTTGAAGCCCTTGTTGCAGGATATCGAGAGGGGGCAGATTGGGTAGATGACATGTGCGATTACGTTGAAGCGAATGTTGACTACGCGTATACGTATATCAAAGAACAGTTACCTGATATCAAGGTTGTAAAACCTCAAGGAACGTATGTCTTATGGTTAAATCTTGAGAGATATGAAGCAGATCTTGATCATATTCTTAAGCTACTAGCAAGTAAAGGGCTTATACCTGATGATGGGCGTAAATATGGTGTAGATAATTATATTCGTTTGAATCTGGCCTGCCCTAGAAAGATGGTTGAGTTAGCGATGAAGCAATTGGTGGAATCGTTAGAATAATAAGGAGCAAATAAATGCAATTTGAGTTTTTTAAATTAGAGATTTTCATACCAGAAACACACCTAGAAGTGTTACAGAAGGCATTAATGGAAGTTGATGCTGGTCATATTGGAAATTATGATTGTTGTCTATCCTATAGTAAAGTTATTGGTTGCTGGCGTCCTTTAGTTGGAACAACACCTTATATTGGATCTGTTGGTGAGATAAGTTCAGAACCAGAATTAAAGGTTGAAGTCTGTTGTAAAGCAGAACGATTGCAGGAAACAAAAGCAGCAATAAAGAAGGTTCATCCATATGAAGAACCGGTAATTAATGTAATACCATTATATGGAACTGGATTGTAGCGAAATCTAAACGTGTAAGTTTATTGCATTCTGTGGATAAGAGAGTTATAATAATTGATAAAACTGCAAACTATTAGTATAGATAACTATATTGATCGTTTGCATTTTTATACGATACGAAAATGTTCTCTTGATGGTTGGAGGAAATCATGAAAGAAAAATTAAAGAAGATTAAGTTCTCGACGACTCAAATGATTGTATTTGGTTTCTTAGCAGCAATATTGATTGGAACCGCACTTTTAATGTTACCAATTGCAACAAAACCAGGTGAGACTACGACCTTGATTGATGCTATGTTCACAGCGACAACATCAATCTGTGTTACTGGATTAGTTACTGTGAATACACTCTCTCATTGGACAACATTTGGTCATGTTGTAATCTTAATTCTGATTCAATTTGGTGGTTTGGGAGTTGTAACATTTACAACAACTATATTATTGATGATGAGAAAGCGTATTACATTACGAGAGAGATTACTAATTCAAGAAGCTTATAATTTAGATACCTTAAGAGGTTTAGTGCGCCTTACCATTAAGATTATGAAAGGTACATTTATCGTAGAAGGTATTGGAGCTGTATTATATAGTATTGAGTTTATTCCAAGATATGGGTTTATATCTGGACTTGGAAGAGCAATATTTAATTCTGTTTCAGCCTTTTGTAATGCCGGTATGGATATTCTAGGGGATAACAGTTTGGCAGGATATGTAACTAACCCGTTGGTTAATTTTACAACAATGGCACTTATTATCCTAGGTGGTATTGGATTTCCAGTTTGGTGGGATGTTATAACGAAATTAAAGAAATCTATGGAAGATAAATTCAACATCAAATCTTTTGCACGTAGCCTTAGACTACATACAAAGATTGCAATTGGTACAACAGTTATATTAATCACTCTTGGTACGATTGCGTTCTTCATTATGGAGTATCATAATACAGGAACAATAGGAAATCTGAATTTTGGACAGAAAATTATGGCTTCTATGTTTCAATCGGTTACTACAAGAACCGCGGGTTTCTTAACGGTTCCGCAGGAGAATTTATCGAGTGATTCTGCATTTATATCAATCATTTTGATGTTCATTGGTGGATCGCCATCAGGTACAGCAGGTGGTATTAAGACAGTAACAATTGCAATGATTTTCTTGGCTGCGTTCTCTATTGTTAGGGGAAAACAAGATGTCGAACTTTGCAGAAGAAAGATAGCAGATTTTTATATTAAGAAGGCACTTGCAGTTATTTTAGTGAGTGCATCGGTATTATTTGTTTCAACAATATTACTTTCCGTTGTTGAGGGAGGCGAATTCCTTGATATTCTGTTTGAAACAACGTCTGCATTAGCAACTGTAGGTTTATCAAGAAACTTAACTCCATCACTTAGTACGTTAGGTAAGTTTATAGTTATAGTAACAATGTATCTTGGACGTATTGGACCTATGTCCATGGCGTTAGCTTTTAACATAAGAGCTGTAAAAGAGAATTCAAGACATTTACCAACGGAGAATATATCAGTAGGATAATAGATAAACTGGGAAGTGGATTGTATATTACAAGTAGTGTAGCAAATCGCGGATAACCGCGTGATTAAGATAAATGTGTCAGAAGGGCATGGTGGATAGAATGGCAAATAAAGAATTTGTAGTATTTGGATTAGGAAGATTTGGGAAAAGTGTTGCAACTACATTAGCAGATAGTGGCTGCGAAGTATTAGTAGTTGATGATAGTGAAGACAAAATTCAAGAGATGGCTGATATTGTAACATATGCTGTTAAAGCCAATGTTACAGATGTTGATACTATGGAGACTCTAGGAATTAGTAATTTTGATGGTGCTATCGTAGCAATCGGTGAGAATCTAGAAGCTAGTGTTATGGTAACAATTCTAGCTAAAGAACTAGGAATCCCTTATGTTTTAGCAAAGGCACAAAACGACTTACATGCTAAAATTTTGAAAAAGGTTGGAGCAGATATGGTTGTGTTTCCAGAGAAGGAAACAGGAATACGTATTGCAAACAACTTATTATTAGGCAATTTCTTTGATGCAGTAGAGCTTTCGTCCACATTCAGTATGATGGAGGTTGGAGCATTACCAGAGTGGGATGGTCATAGCCTAAGAGAATTAAATCTTCGTGCTAAGTATAAAGTTAATGTGATTGGGATGAAGAAAAATGGAGTACTAGATATTAATCCTGATGCAGATTCAGCAGTTTCTAAGAATGATATTCTTGTTATGATTGGAAAGAATGAAACATTGAATAAACTTGCAAGTATGCACGGTAAACGATAGAGAGGAATAGACAATTACGAAACTCTTCTCCGTGTATAAAGCATACCTGTGTTTTTAGACTGTCTACTACAATTTGCTTTAAATTGTGTGGCTTACACATACAATAAAGAACATCGTATGTGACGTCCACACAATACAGCAAATAGTAACGACAGACATAAAACACATTGGTATATCTTTATACACTATGAAGAGTTTCGTAATTATCTTGTAAGGAGAATGTATGATTACTAGTTCAAGCAATAGTCAGATAAAGAACCTGATTGCTCTTCAGAAGAAGGCAAAGACAAGAAACGCTCAGATGGAATTTGTAATTGAAGGTATTAAGATGTTTGAAGAGACTGATTCTGATAATTTGGTTAAAGCGTATGTAACAGAAACTTTTTATCAGGATAAGTTGCAAGAAAATCCTTCGTATTTCGATTCATTTGAATACGAAATTGTAGCGGATAAGGTATTATGTGATGCAGCAGATACAACTACACCGCAGGGGGTACTAGCAATTGTAAAGCAACCATCATATAACTATCAGGAATTAATTACGCATAGTGAAGCAAATTTATTATTACTTGAGAATGTTCGTGACCCAGGCAATATGGGAACAATAATTCGTACAGCAGAAGGTGCAGGTATAACTGGAATTATTATCAGTAAAGAATCTGTGGATATCTTTAATCCTAAGGTAGTTCGTTCAACAATGGGAGCATTATATCGAATGCCGTTTGTCTATGTAGAAGATTTTGCTGGATCATTAGAAGAGATGAAACAACATGGTATCACAATCTATGCTTCACATCTAGCTGCTAAGAATTATTATGATGAAGAAGAGTATACTAATAAAACTGGAATTATCATTGGTAATGAGGCAAATGGAATTTCTGAAGAGGTAAGTAGAATAGCGACCAGGCTGATAAAGATTCCGATGGAGGGAAAAGTCGAATCTCTGAATGCAGGTGTAGCTGCATCTATACTTATGTATGAAGTTTATCGTCAAAAGCGAAATCGTAAATAGAATTGATGATTAGTTGTTGAACAATTAATATTAGAATTTGATTAAAAATAAAATATATCTTTATTAAAAATGCGAAAAACAGCTTGTTTTTCGCATTTTTGTTAATAAGGATATATTGTAATTAGTGGTAGTATGAAGTACAATAAGGATAACGTGTGGAGAAGTATGAGTTATATTTCACATTAAGAATGTAGAAAGGGGATAAGATATGGAATCTTTTTACTGGCTGATTGCAGTAGCGGTATTCTTAATTATTGAAATCACTACATTAGGGTTGACAACAATCTGGTTTGCAGGTGGAGCATTAATTGCATTCCTCGCATCCATATTAGGGGCAGGCTATTTAATACAATTTATACTCTTTGTTGTAGTTTCGGTGATTCTGTTGTGCTTTACAAGACCGATTGCTTTAAGATATTTTAATAATCATAGAGCAAGAACCAATTATGAGAGTATCATAGGGCAGACAGCAAAAGTTACATCGAAAATTGATAATTTCAACCAAACAGGGTCTGCAGTAGTAGGTGGACAGGAGTGGACAGCGAGAGCTGAACAAGATGATGATATTATCGAACCAGGCACACAAGTAAAGATTGTTGCAATTAAAGGTGTTAAATTAATTGTAACTAGGTAACTATTAAAATAGAGTGTTAATGAATGGAGGAAATAAAGTATGGATCCTTGGCAGTTAATTAGTATAGGTTTTGTAATTATAATTTTAATAATCCTTGCATCTTGTATCAAAATTGTACCACAAGCTCATGCATATGTATTAGAGAGATTAGGTGGATATCAAGGGACTTGGAATGTAGGTGTGCATGTTAAAGTACCGTTTATTGATCGTGTAGCAAAGAAAATAGTTTTAAAGGAACAAGTAGTTGATTTTGCACCTCAACCTGTTATCACAAAGGATAATGTAACTATGAGAATAGATACGGTTGTATTCTACCAGATTACAGATCCTAAACTATTTGCATATGGTGTTGAAAACCCAATTATGGCTATTGAGAATTTGACAGCTACAACATTAAGAAATATCATTGGTGATTTAGAGCTTGACCAAACACTTACATCAAGGGAAATTATCAATACAAAGATGCGTGTATCGCTTGATACAGCAACCGACCCTTGGGGCATCAAAGTTAATCGTGTAGAACTTAAGAACATAATCCCTCCAGCTGCTATTCAAGATGCAATGGAGAAACAAATGAAAGCTGAGCGTGAACGTAGAGAAGCAATTCTTCGAGCTGAAGGTGAGAAGAAATCTACTGTACTTGTTGCAGAAGGTAAAAAAGAATCTGCAATTCTAGAAGCAGAGGGCGAGAAAGAAGCTGCTATTCTTCGTGCAGAAGCTAAGAAAGAAGCTACAATTCGTGAAGCTGAAGGTGAAGCACAAGCAATTATTGCTATACAACAGGCAAATGCAGATGGTATTCGTTTCTTGAATGAATCAGATCCTGGTAACGCAGTACTTCAATTAAAGAGTTTAGAAGCATTTGCAAAAGCTGCTGATGGTAAAGCTACTAAGATCATCATTCCTTCAGAAATTCAAGGAATTGCAGGTCTTGTGAAAAGCGTAACTGAGATTGGAAAAGAAAACTAGTAGCTATAGAGATAAATAATAAGAGGTAACGATATTAACAGGTAATATATGTTAAAATCGTTACCTTTTTAGCATGTAAAGGACTTAGTAAGGAAGAGTTACAAAAATAGTTCTCGAAATCAGACATCCTTTGTGGTATAATATTTTTGAATATTTTATTGGAGGTGAATCGATGCTTGACAATAATAAGATAAAGTTGATGACAAAGCTTGCCATTTATGAGAAAAATGAAGGACAAGAAGATGTGAAATTAAGTAAATATTATAAAATGGATTTTATTCGATACCAACTAATTAAAACAATTGTTAGCGTAACAGTTGCTTATCTATTATTGTTATTAGTTGTAGCCTTTTACAAATCGGAGTATCTTATTCAGGAAGCAGTAAAGCTAAATTATAAAATGATAGGTACAAATGTATTAGGGATCTACGTAATACTTCTAACTATCTATGTATTTGGAGCTATTGTTGGGTATTCATTCAAATTTGATTCATCAAGAAAAAGACTTTTTAGATATAGAAAAAATCTTAAAAAACTTCGTCAATTTTACCATAGCGAAGAGAATGAACTGAAATAGGGAGAGTATAATATATGATGAGTTTACTCGTTTTGAAAGAAAGACTAATTACAATATACCAAAGGATTGAAGTGTATGCAAAACCAATTCTTCGATTCTTAATGGCGCTTGTAGTATTTATGGTGATTAATAGCTCATATGGCTATGATCCTCGTTTTAAGAGTATACCAGTTGTATTATTATTATCAGTAGTCTGCGCTTTTTTACCAACATCAGTTATGATAATAATTGCTGCACTCGTATCTTTTTTCCATTTTTACTTTGTGTCAAAGATATTATCGATTTTAGTAGTGGTCGTATTTTTAATTTTATATCTACTATTTGCACGTTTTACACCAAAACAAGGTTACGTATTGGTTTTAATGCCAATTTGTTTTATGTTAAATATACCGTATGTATTACCAATTTTATTAGGTGTCATAGCTACACCTATATCCATTGTACCTGTTAGCTGTGGAGTAGTACTTTATTTTTTCATTGCCGTTGTGAAGCAAGCGGCACAGATAACAGTAACTTTAAGTGTTGAAGATACTTTACAAGTCTATACTTATGTTATTGACAGTTTGAAAAATAATAAAGAAATGATGTTAACGATAGGTATTTTTGCTATTGTGATATTAGTAACGTATGTAATTCGTACAAGAAAGATAGATCATGCTTTTGATATTGCAATTGCGAGCGGTGTTGTTGTGAATATACTTGTATTCTTAATAGGAGATTTACGTTTAGATATTGAGGATAAGATTCTAACGTTAGTTATAGGTTCTCTTATCTCTGGTATACTTGTTTATATCATACAATTTTTCCGATTGACATTAGACTATACTGCTGTAGAATATGTGCAATTTCAAGATGATGATTATTATTACTACGTAAAAGCAGTACCAAAGATGAAAATTACGGTTCCACAAAAGAACGTGACTAAGATTAATGAGAAAAAAGTTACAGCGGATAGTGTTAATATTAAAGAAGTTGTAAAGAATGATTTATATGATGATTTTGACGATAAATATGATGTAGCAGATTACGATGATAACGATGATTATCTTGATGAAGATAAGAAAAGATAATATATAGATTATGTTGTAAAATATGAGGCAAGGGTGCGAAGTAAATGGAGACAATCAAGAGTTTTGTTAATGATTATTTGGTATGGCTTTCAATTCCAAAGTTAACACTAACCGATATTCTAGAGATATTAATATTGGCTTTTTTAATCTACCATATTGTTAATTGGATAAAGAGCACTAGAGCATGGATGCTAGTAAAGGGGATTATCGTACTTTGCATATTCAGTTTTATTGCCTATATTTTGAACTTTAATGTAATTCTTTGGATTATATCAAATACAATTAATGTTGGTATTATTGCAGTTATTATAGTATTCCAACCAGAACTTAGAAAAGCGTTAGAACAGTTAGGTAGAAAGAATATAGTATCTTCCTTTATTCCTTTCGATGATCAAAAAGAGAAGAACGAGCGATTCTCTGATAAAACTATATCGGAAATCGTCAGAGCAACCTTTGAATTATCAAAGACAAAGACTGGTGCATTAATGGTTGTTGAGCAAAATATTATATTAAATGAGTACGAAAGAACTGGAATTATAATAGATTCAGCTATGAGTAGCCAGTTATTAATTAATATTTTCGAACATAATACACCGCTTCATGATGGAGCAGTTTTAATTCGAGAAAATCGTATAGTAGCGGCAACTTGTTATTTACCATTATCTGATAATATGGAATTAAGTAAAGATTTAGGTACACGACATAGAGCTGCAGTAGGTATTAGTGAAGTATCTGACAGTTTAACAATTATAGTTTCGGAAGAGACAGGTAAAGTGTCAATAGCTATAGGTGGTGTTTTAATTCGTAACGTAGATGGCGATTATCTAAAGAATAAGTTACAGTCATTACAAAAGAGATCTGCGGAAACGAAAAAAATAAAATTATGGAGGGGAAGACTAAAGAATGAAAAGTAAATGGACTAAAAATTTAGGACTAAAAATTTTATCTTTGGGTCTTGCCGCACTTATATGGTTTGTTATCGTAAATATTGATGATCCTGCTATTACAAGAACATTCCGCTTATCTGTAGAAAAGCGAAATGAAGATGTAATTGCAAGTCAAGGAATGTGTTACGAGGTATTAGAAGGTGATGCTGTTACGATTACAGTTAAGGGGAAGAGAAGTGTTGTAGAATCATTAACGACATCGGATTTTAGTGCATATGCAGACCTATCTAAACTATCAAGATGGAATGCTGTACCGATTAAAGTAGAGCTAACAAAGTACCTTGCAGAATCGGATACACCGAGTATAACGCTTGGCTCAGTGGATACTTTAATTGTTTCGCTTGAAGAGACAGAGACGAAGCAATTCAAAGTTACCGTTGTCAAGAAGGGAACAGTTGAAGAAGGTTATTGTATAGGTGACTTGAAAACAAAACCAAATATTATACAAGTTACTGGTGCTAAGTCACAGATTAGTAAGATTGATGAAGTAAGAGTTGAGATTGACGTATCTAATGCTTCTGAAGATTTTACGACTAGTGGCGTACCGAAGGTATATGATGTAGAAGGTAAAGAAATTAATTCTTCTAAGATGACGTTCAGTTCGGCAGAGGTTAAGGTTGTTGGTACGTTGTTGAATACTAAGACGATACCGGTTGACATAGAGATTCAAGGAAATCCACTATATGGATATCGTTATATTAGTACGGAATATGAACCTAAGAGTGTTACTATTGCCGGTGAAATGAATGCATTAAGTGGAGTTAGTAAGATTGTCATACCTATTGATATATCAGGGCAATATGCAGATGTTGAAACAGAGATTAACCTGGAAAATTATTTGCCAGATGGAGTTATACTTGGAGAAGAAAGTCTTTCTGTGATGGTCAATATCGTTATTGAGAAGTTACAGATCAAAGATTTTACTTTCGATGTAGATGACATTCAATTTAAAGATTTAAATGATAATTTAAGATTCAATTACACAAACGATACAACAGCGAGTGAATTGGTTATTAAAATTATGGGTAGAGAAGAAGATCTTAAGAATCTTAAGATAAGTGATTTGAATCCATATATTGATTTGAAAGGAAAGAATAAACCAGGTAACTATGTTATTGAAGTTCAATTTGAAACGATTGAAGGAATTGATATCTTGAACAAACCAACGGTCTCAATTGAATTGACAGCTGAGACAAGTAACGAGCCTGAAGATGAAAATCAAGGTGGAATCATAGATACAACGCCAGAGGAAGATGTAGACAATAATGGAAATGGAAATGGAAACAATAATTCTGTAAACTCTGGTGGTACAGATGACGGAGTAGATGAAGATAATGGAGAAGGATCTGATTCTGAGGATAATAATGAATAATGGAAATGTTACAATAAAGTAACATGAGGAGGCACTATGGTAAGTCGAAAGATAGTAGTTCGAGGTGCATATGGACTACATTTACGACCAGTTAGCTTACTATGTCAAGAAGCATTGAAATATACTTGTCACATTACGTTGTTAACAGAAACTAAATCAGTGAATGCAAAAAGTGTATTAGGAGTACTTGGTGCCTGTGTCAAACACGGAATGGAGATCGAGTTACAATGTGATGGGGAGGACGAGGAAGAAGCCCTAGAAGCAATTATAAGCCTGCTAAATTCGATTTTTGAAGAAGAGAACAGAGAGTAGAAAGCTTGACAAATTAGAAAAAATAGTATATACTAAATCGCTCGCCTAAATGGCGGGCGATATTTATGACTCAAGTTAACAGAAGGTTCTACTAATGTACTTTCGATTATTTAAGGAAAAGATAGGTGATTATTATGAAATATGATGTTGTTATAATAGGTGCTGGTCCAGCAGGAATCTTTACTGCACTTGAAATGATCAAGAATAAATCGAATAAGAAGATTGTTATTGTAGAGAAGGGATGTTCGATTAGCAAAAGACGTTGTCCAAAAACAACAACGAAGAAATGTGTGAATTGTAAACCATTTTGTCATATTACCACGGGTTTTTCAGGAGCGGGAGCGTTCTCTGATGGTAAATTATCATTAAGTTCAGAAGTAGGTGGAGATTTACCTTCATTAATTGGAGTAGATGTAGCAGAAGAGACAATCAAATATGCAGATGATATATATTTAGAATTTGGCGCTGATACGAAAGTAGAAGGTGTTAATGTTGGAGAAAAAGTTAAAGAAATTCGTAAGAATGCTATAAAATCAGGACTTAAATTAGTGGATTGTCCGATTCGTCATTTAGGAACAGAGGCAGCTCAAGAAATCTATCTTAAGATTGAGAACTACTTATTAGATAATGGTGTAGAAATCAAATTCAATACAATTTGTAAAGATATTATAGTAGAAGATTATACTTGTAAAGGAGTTATTCTTGCTGATTCAAGAAAGCAAGAAGAAGTTGAAACTCTTGAAGCTGATGAAGTTGTTGTTGCAACAGGACGTAAAGGCGCTGATTGGTTGGAGAAGATGTGTGAAAAACATGATGTAGAACATCAACCAGGAACTGTTGATATCGGTGTGCGTGTAGAAGTTCGTAACGAAATCATGGAAGATGTAAATAATGTTTTATATGAATCTAAATTAATTGGTTATCCACTTCCATTCAAGAATAAAGTAAGAACGTTCTGTCAAAATCCTGGTGGATTTGTTAGTCAAGAAAACTACGATAATAACTTAGCCATTGTTAATGGACATTCTTATAAGAAATTAAAGTCTGAGAATACTAATCTTGCTATTCTATGTTCTCATAACTTCAGTGAGCCATTCAATCAACCGATTGAATATGCTAAGAGGGTTGGAGAATTAGTGAACATGCTTGGTAATGGACAGATCCTAGTACAAAGATTTGGAGATATTCTTGAAGGTAAGAGAACTTGGCAAGAAGAGTTAACTCAATCAAATGTAAAACCATCTATGCCAGATGCAGTAGCAGGTGATATTACTTCAGCAATGCCTTATAGAACAATGGTTAACATTATTAACTTCATTAAGGCGGTTGATACAGTTGTTCCTGGTTTTGCAAGTAACGAAACACTATTATACTCACCAGAGATCAAATTCTATAGTAATCGTATCAAGATGGATAAGGAATTTAATACAAACATTAAAGGATTACATTGTCTTGGAGATTCAAGTGGTTGGACAAGAGGATTAATGATGTCATCTGTAATGGGTGTATTAATGGGAAGAAAGTTAGTATAATATAAACTGTTTCTTCAAGGTTTATAATATGAAACAGTTATATTTAATTTAATAGAGTAAGTGATGAAAACAACACCAGTGAGAAGATACCGTAGTACCTTTTTGCTGGTGTTTTAAAATATCTATTGATAAAGTAAAGTGCTAATGTTATAATGTAAAACAAAACTGAGTAACTTACATAAAATAGAAAAGGAATGATAAGGATGGGGCTAGAGTAGACAGAGCAAAATTGTTTATAATCAAGCGATATAGCGTGATTTATCGACTCCGTAGTTTGGAATGTTGCGAGGCTTTATAATGAACCGAATGTAGTGTTAAAGTTCAACAAATTCTAAATTAGGAGGAAAATATTATGTTAAATTATAAGAAATATCAAAGAGTACCTGTTGTGAATTATCCTGAGCGTGAGTGGCCGAATAAAGAGATTGAGAAAGCGCCAATTTGGTGTAGTGTTGATTTACGTGATGGTAATCAAGCATTAATAGAGCCAATGGTCGTTGAAGAGAAGATTGAATATTTTGGTATGCTTGTTAAATTAGGTTTTAAACAAATAGAAGTTGGATTTCCATCTGCTTCACAGATAGAATTTGATTTTTTAAGACAATTAGTGGAACGTAATTTAATTCCGGATGATGTTAGTGTTCAGGTGTTAGTACAATGTAGAGACCATTTAATCAGACGTACATTCGAAGCATTAGAAGGAATTAAAACAGCGATTGTACATATCTATAATTCTACATCAACACTACAACGTGATGTTGTGTTTGGTAAATCTAGAGAAGAAATCAAGCAAATAGCAATTGATGGTGCGAAGTTAGTAAAGGAATATGCAAAAGAGTTTCCTGGTAAGATTATCTTAGAATATTCACCAGAAAGTTTCACAGGGACAGAGCTTGATTTTGCATTAGAAATTTGTTCGGCGGTTCAAGATGTTTGGCAGCCTACAAGTGATAATAAGATTATATTTAATTTGCCGTCTACTGTTGAGATGAATACACCTAATGTGTATGCAGATCAAATCGAATGGATGTGCCGTCATTTTAAAGATAGAGAGAATATTATTCTTAGTGTTCATCCTCATAATGATAGGGGTACAGGAGTTGCCTGTGCTGAACTTGCATTACTTGCAGGTGCTGATCGTATAGAAGGAACGTTATTTGGTAATGGAGAAAGAACCGGTAATGTTGATATCGTGAATATTGCTTATAATATGTTCTCACAAGGTATTAACCCAGAACTTGACCTTACTCATATTAATGAGATTGCAGAAGTTTATGAAAGATGTTGTAAACTTCCTATTCATGCAAGACATCCATATGCCGGTAAGTTAGTATTTACTGCATTCTCTGGTTCACACCAAGATGCCATTAATAAGGGTGTTAAGGCAATGAAGGATAGAGACAGTCAGATATGGGAAGTTCCATATCTTCCAATCGATCCAAGTGACATTGGGAGAGAATATGAACCAATCGTTCGTATTAATAGCCAATCAGGTAAGGGGGGCGTTGCATTCGTTATGGATACATACTATGGTTTCAAATTACCAAAAGGTATGCATAAGGAATTCGCGGATGTAATTCAGAAGATATCTGAAAAACAAGGTGAGGTTGCTCCAGATCAAATCATGGAAGAATTCAAGAAAGAGTATCTTGATCGGAAAGAACCGCTTCATTTCAAGCGTTGTAAGATGGAAGATATTTCAGATGGAGATAGTGATTTTGATACAAAAGTAGTATTAACATATAGTTTTAAAGGTGAAGAAAAGGTTATTGAGGATTATGGAAATGGACCAATTGATGCTGTGCAAAGAGCGATGCAGGATTCGTTGGGAGTTAAGATTAAAGTATTAGATTATTCGGAGCATGCGTTAAGAGAAGGATCTAATGCACAAGCAGCAGCCTACATTCATATGCTTGATCAAGAAACTAACCGTGCAACTTTTGGGGTTGGTTTAAGCTCAAATATTACGAGAGCATCTATTCGCGCTATCTTTAGCGCAATCAATCGTTTGAGATTAAGAAATATTTAAGAATTTCTAATCTTAAGATTAGTGAGTGTATAAAAACTACAAATTATTATTAAAGTCAGTAAAAAAGGATAATACTAGTATAGAGGAGTCTATACATTATGTACATTTCGATTCCGCATATAGGAATATATGGGTATTGGTTGTATATAGTGTATAGATTCTTTTGTTGAATTATGGGCTTTATGCATTTCGTGCACGTTGACTTGAATGTATAAAAATGCTATAATTCTTTGAATGGTTTAAAAAAGAGTTTGGAGGAAAATGATAGAAATGAAGGTAAGTGTAATTATTCCGTTTCATTATGGAATAGCATTTTTAGAGGATTGCCTTAGTAGTTTAAGAGATCAGAATTATCGTGATCTAGAGACAATTCTAGTATGTGACCATATTGAAGAGAATATAGATGGATTGGTAGCTGAATATAAGCAAGAGTTGAATATGAGCGTTTATCATCTTGATGAAACGACAGGAGTGGCTGCAGCGAGAAATCTAGGTCTTGATAAAGCACAAGGAGAATATGTATATTTCTTAGATTCCGATGACTATTTATATATAGATACATTGGCATTACTTGTTGAATCAACAATTGATACAGATGCTGACATCGTTTATGGTAAGAAGAAAAGATCTTGGTTTAAACGTAGTGTATATATGAGTACTTGTATTGAGAATGCAGATGAAGAGAATTCAGAAAGCGATGAAGACAGTAGTGCATTTGAAGATGCAGAATTGAACGCAGAGAATGGAAACGAAAGTGAATCTAAGAGTTCTATCGAGGATGATAATGGAGATGAAGGTGATGAATCTTCTGAAGATGAGAACGAAGAGAAGAGCGAAGAAGAATTATTAGCTGCGGAAGAACGAAGAATCAAGCGTAAGAGAGAACGTGCTCATCGTACTATGGTTACGACTAGAAAAGGTATCCGTAATGTATCCGTATTGAATATCTTGATGAAACGAAGCGTTATTGAAGAACATAATATTCGGTTTAACGAGAAATTTAAATTCTATTCTGACCTATCATTTTTAGTACAAGTATTAGAATACGCTCAGATTTTTGAGAAAAAGATGCGTGCTGTATATATTAAGAGAAAACACAATGATTCTATTAATATGCCAGCGTTGTCTCAGATAAAAGAACCAGGCAAGTTTGAAGAGTATATTGAAGCTTATTACTACACGATATCATTAATACCAGAAGATAGTACGTTAAGAAGACGTGTGGATCGTAAGATAATCAATTACTATGTTAAGACATTTGCTCCAAAACTACGTAGAAGTACAAATGATGCATGGAGAACAGAACGTTTTGAGATTCTTCGTAAGATTGTTAATAATATGGATCCTGCAGTTATTAAAATGCAAAAGGGTTATAGAAAACGTTTAGTGAAAGCCCTTATGAAAGGTGATTTGAAGAAATCACAACGTCTAGTTAACTGGGATCTTGGTAAAAAGAAACTTAAGAGAATTATTACCAATAAGAGAGCGTTAGCCAAATTCTTATATATTCATAGTTTCTTAAAGAAACCAATGATGGAAAACTGGGTTATATGTGAAAGTTTCTTTGGCAAGAGTTATTCAGATAGTCCTAAATATATCTTTGAATATTTATCAAAGACATATCCAGGCAAATACAAATTCATATGGGTAATTAATAATAAAAATACAGATATTCCGTATCCACATAAGAAAGTTAAGCGCTTTAGTATACGTTATGCATATTATCTCGCTCGTTGTAAATATTTCGTGTTTAATGTAAGACAACCTCGTTGGGTACGTAAGAGAGAAGGAAGTATATTCCTAGAGACATGGCATGGTACACCTCTAAAGAGATTAGTGTTTGATCAAGACGAGGTATGTGGGGCATCCCCACAACATAAAATCCAGTTTTATAAGGATTCAAGAAAGTGGGATTATCTAGTATCTGCAAACTATTTCTCATCTGAAGTGTTTAGAAGTGCCTTTATGTTTGATAAAGAGATGTTAGAGTTTGGTTATCCAAGAAATGATATCCTCTATGCAAAAGACAAAGAGGAAAAAGCAATTGCATTAAAGAAAAAATTGGGTATACCATTAGATAAGAAGACAGTATTGTATGCACCAACATGGAGAGATGATGAATTCTATGGTAGCGGACAATATAAATTTGAGTTAAAATTAGATTTAAGAAAGATGAAGCAACAGTTAGGTGATGAATATGTAGTATTACTTCGTACACATTACTATATTGCGGATTCTTTAGATACTACTGGTGTGGAGGACTTCGCTTTCAACTTAAGTAAATATGATGATATCGCGGAGATTTACTTAATCTCTGACATATTAATTACAGATTATTCATCAGTATTCTTCGATTATGCTAATTTACAAAGACCTATGTTATTCTTCACTTACGATTTAGAAAAATACAGAGATGTATTAAGAGGATTCTATATCGATATGTTAGAAGAAGTACCAGGACCTCTTTTATTTACTTCAGATGAAGTATTAGAGGCAATCAAGAATATTGATAAGATTGAAAGTGAATACAGTGATCGTTACCGTGTATTCTATGATAAATTCTGTAGCTTAGATGATGGACATGCTTCAGAACATGTAGCCGAGTCTGTTTTTAATCCAAAAAATAACTAATAGTTAAAGGATGTTTATCGACAATGAAAAATCATATAACTAAATTTTTTCAGTACAAGTTCTTATTAACAGAATTGGTAAAGAAAGATATCAAATTAAAATATAGAAGATCCGTTCTTGGGCTTTTTTGGACTTTATTAGAGCCTTTACTAACTATGATTGTATTGACGGTCGTATTCTCAAAGCTACGTGGTAAGAGTGGAGGGTACTTCCCTGTATACATCTTAACAGGTAGGTTACTGTATACTTTCTTTTCGAATTCAACGAAGGCTGCAATGAAGGCAATTCGAACCAATAGTGGAATGATTAAGAAGGTATATATACCTAAGTATATCTATCCTTTATCAAATGTAATATCCAACTTTGTAATCTTCCTATTATCATTGCCGGTTTTAGCATTGGTTGCAATTGTGCTTAAAGTACCTATTACATGGCATGTGATAGAGGGAATCATTCCATTGGTATTGTTATTTATTATGTCACTTGGTGTAGGAATGATTTTATCTGCAATGGCAGTATTTTTCCGTGATATTGAATATTTGTGGTCAGTAGCATTAATGTTAATTATGTACTGTAGTGCAATTTTCTATGAACCGGAGAGTGTAATTGAAAGTGGATACGCATGGGTATTTTCATTGAATCCATTATATGCTATTATTACAAACTTTAGAAACTCTATAATCTATGGTACTTCTATGGATATGAATGCATTGATTTATTCAACGGTATTTAGTTTCGGCTCCTTAATTATAGGTGTATGGTTCTTTTATAAGAAACAGGATAAATTTATCTTGAATATTTAGATAAGATTATTACCTTGAAACTCAAGTAATGAAACAGTTGAGAGTTTCAAAATTGCTTATTAGTAAGAGATAGTTGAAAGGAGCAATAAATGAAAGACGTAGTTTTAAAAGTTGATCACGTTGGAATGCAATTCAATCTAAGTGCTGAGAAGGTTGATGATTTAAAAGAATTTATAATAAAAAAGTTAAAAAAACAGATAACATATAAAGAATTCTGGGCGTTAAAAGATGTAAGTTTCGAATTAAAAAAAGGAGAACGCCTTGGAATCTTAGGTTTTAATGGTGCTGGTAAAAGTACATTGCTTAAAGTCATTGCTGGAGTTTTAAAAGCAACGGAAGGTTCTGTAACGACTAAGGGTAAGGTTGTGCCATTACTTGAATTAGGTGCTGGTTTTGATAAACAGTATACAGGTAAAGAAAATATCTTCCTATATGGTGCAATGCTTGGCTATACGAAAGAGTTTATTACTCAGAAGTATGAAGAGATACTTGAGTTTTCTGAGCTTGGTGATTTTATAAATGTTCCAGTTAAGAATTATTCTTCTGGTATGAAAGCTAGATTAGGTTTTTCTATTGCAACAATTGTAGAACCTGAAATACTAATTCTAGATGAGGTATTATCAGTAGGTGATGCCAAGTTTAGAAAGAAGAGTGAAAAGAGAATTAAGGATATGTTTGATAAAGGTGTAACCGTTTTATTTGTATCCCATTCCCTAGAGCAAGTAAAGCGTCTATGTGACAAAGCTATTATATTAGAACATGGACATATTATTGCAAATGGTACAGTAGATGAAGTAAGTGCAATATATGAAGAAAAACTAAATAAATAATGTAGCACAGTAGATGTTTAAACAAGTAGAAAAATTTAGTGCAATACTAAGAGTTGCCATTTTCTAAGAAAGGTAAGGGTTTAAGATGAAAAAAGTTATTACTTACGGTACGTATGATTTATTACATGTTGGCCATATTAATTTATTAAGAAGAGCGAAAGCAATGGGAGATTATTTATTAGTTGTATTATCTTCTGATGAATTCAATGCTTTAAAACACAAGACAGCTTATCACTCTTATGAAGATCGTAAAACAATATTAGAAGCAATCAAATATGTTGATGAAGTAATTCCTGAATATACTTGGGAACAAAAAATCAAAGACGTTGTTGACAACAATATTGATATCTTCGTTATGGGCCATGACTGGGAAGGACAATTTGATTTCTTAAAGGATTACTGTGAAGTTGTATATCTTCCTCGTACAGAAGGCATTTCAACAACTAAGATAAAAAATGACTTAAATATTGGAGCAACCAATCACCAAGAGGAAAAATAAAGGACAGCCAATGAAAGCGATTACTAAAGACATTAAAAATAAAAAGTTATTTCTCCTCGATATAGATGGCACTGTTTCATTTGATGCAACGCCTATCGAGGGAGCCTTAGACTTCCTTGGAGAAGTAAAGGCTCGTGGTGGTAAATATGTGTTTATAACCAATAATTCCACAAAGAGTATTGAAGATTATGTGATTAAATTTACGAAGATGGGAATACCGGTTGACGATAGTAGTTTCTTAACTTCTACAACTGCAACAGCATCATTTCTAAAGCAACGATATGGCGAACAATTATTGTACGTACTTGGAACGAAATCGTTCGTTAAAGAGTTACGTAAATATGGTTTAAATGTTACGGAAGAGTCTGATGAATCTATAAAGAGTAGTATCGTTGCTGCTGTTGTAGGCTTTGATAGTGAATTAAACTACACAAAGATTGAGAACATATGTGAGTTGCTACAAACAACAAATATTGATTACTTTGCTACAAATCCAGATTTAGCATGTCCTGTGTCATATGGATACATTCCGGATTGTGGTGCAATCTGTAATCTACTTAAAGAAGCAGTGAAACGAGAACCGATATATCTTGGAAAGCCAAATCGTCTTATGGTAGATATGGCTTGTACATCAAATGGATATACGCCTGAGGAAACAATTGTTATAGGTGACAGGCTTTATACTGATATTGCTTGTGGAATCAATGCGGGTGTTGATACAGCTGTAGTATTCACAGGTGAAGCAAAGTATGAAGATCTTACTTCAACAGAGTATCCACCAACATATTATTGTGATAGCATTAAAGATTTATATATTGCATTAAGAGATTAGAATAGGTTGCCGCACAAAAGTATTTCATAATGAAGTTATTTGTGTGGCACTTTGTTTTGTATATAGGAGGAATTGGTATTGGGTGTTAGTATAATTATTCCATATCATAGAGGGGAACATTTTTTAAGAGATTGTTTGGATAGTATAGTAGAATCACGACTGGAAGATTATGAAGTGATTATTGTTCGTGATCTGAATACTCCCTGTAATATGAATGCCATCCATATTACAAGGGGAGACAAAAGAGAAGAACAAATACTTGAACAGTATAAAACATTATTACCAATAAGAGATTTTGTTTTATCAGATAAAACCGGTGTTGCAGCTGCGAGAAATCTAGGAATAAGTAAAGCAAGTAAAGAGTATGTATATTTCATTGATAGTGATGATTATCTAATACATGATGGTTTAAGCAAGATGCTACAAGTTGCATATTCTAGTGAAGCAACCATAGTATATGGAACTACGTGCCCGACATGGTTTAAGCGGTATACTTTTATGAAGTCTGAAGAACAGGAATCGTATAAGGAATCTAACGATACCAATATTGATAAGGTTAAGAGATATGATGTATGTGACGTAGCAGAGCAGTTATTTAGGGAAGAGATAAGTGTACTGAATATGTTAATTAAGAGATCTTGGTTAGAAGAAAGTGGCTTACAGTTTGATGAGGCAAATGAGTTCTACCCAGATCTTTCGTATGTAACAGGCTTGCTAGCAAGAAGTACTAATGATGATATCTGGATATGTAGCCGATTTAGAACCTATGCGAAAAGATATCATAACGATACAATTCAATATCCTTCATTATCTCAAGTAAAAGCAGATAATCGTATGGAACAATTCTTAGATGCTTACGTTGCTTCTAAGGGGTATATAGGAGCTACTAAAGAGGATTTAAAACATCTGTTAGATGAGTATTGCTGTAAAGTTCTGCTACAAACTTACGAGAAATCCTACCATAATAAGAAGGCTCATGTATTATCAGAAACGACTTTTGAAGCGTATTCCATAGCATTGCATGATATGAATAATCGTGTGTTTATTAACTTTAATAAACAGCAACAACAAATTCTTACTGCAGTTAGGAATAATAAGCAGGCTAAGGCTGTTAAGATTGCGAATAAGATGTTTATGAAGCGTAAGAAGAAAGGTTTGTTTGGGAATACCATTCAACGAGCAAGAGCACTGGATAAACTAATCTTTCGTAGATTGCCCGTGAAACAAAACTGGGTTATGTTTGAGAGTTTTGGTGGAAAGAGCTATTCTGATAACTGTAAATACATCTATGAATATATGCTAAAAAACTATGGAAACGAGTATAAATACATTTGGGTTTTGCGAGACCATAACATAGTCATACCGGGAAATCCCACTGTTATTAAGCCAAATGCGTACAAGTATCTCTATTACCTTGCAAGGGCTAAGTTTCTTGTGTTTAATAGTAGACAACCAATTTGGTATAATAAGAGAAAAGAGAGTGTATTTATAGAGACATGGCATGGTACCCCTCTTAAAAAACTAGTATTTGACATGGAAGATGTACATTCTGCTTCAGTAACACATAAGGAAGATTTTTATAAAGTGTCTAGAAAGTGGGATTACCTTCTATCGGATAATGCCTTCTCAACCGAAGTATTCGAGCATGCATTTTTATTTGATAAGAAAAAGATTGTAGAGTACGGTTATCCGAGAAATGATTTACTTTATGCTTCTAATGCCGATGAGATTGCAGGAAAAGTAAAGCAAAAATTAGGTATACCACAAGATAAGAAAGTTATACTCTATGCACCTACATGGCGGGATGATGAATACTATTCCCACGGTAAATATAAATTCTCTCTATCTATAGATATTGAACAGATGAAACAGACTTTAGGAGATGAGTATGTACTTCTACTGCGTACCCATTATTTTGTTGTAGATCAAGTAGATTCACTATGTGGAGACGGATTCGTATACAACGGAAGTCGTTATCAAGATATAACGGAATTGTATCTTGCTTCTGATATCTGTGTAACGGATTATTCATCTGTCTTCTTTGATTATGCCAATCTAAGAAGACCAATTTTATTCTTTACGTATGATTTAGAGAAATATAGAGAAGAATTACATGGATTCTATATTGACATGGAAACAGAAGTACCTGGCCCTCTATTACAGACAAATGAAGAATTAATACAGGCGATCAAACATATTAATGATATTGAAGAAACCTACAAAGAACGTTATAATACATTTTATAATCGTTTCTGTGAAATCGATGATGGACATGCCGCTGAAAGAGTAGTTGAAAAACTGATTCGTAGGTAAGGGCGAAACTCCTTAGACTTTATCAGCATACTTCTTGGCACGAATACTATGCACAAAACACGCTACGTATCTAAGTTACTGTGCTATTGTTTCTTAGCATAGTATTCGAGTCGAGAAGTATGATATAATGTGTAGATGAGTATCGTTTTTACTTGAATAGTTTCGTTTAAGATGGTAGTTTGGTTTTTACTGAAACAGTATCGTTATTAACTAGTACAGTTTTGATATTAATTAGAAGTATTTTTATTCAAACTGGAACAATTCAATTGGAACAAGAACAATTTTCTTATTAACCAGAACAGTTACTTCAATAAGGAGTTTTTATGAGGAAAGTATTGCAATTAGTTCGAAGTATTGTTAAGAAGTGCGTCGTTCTAATATATAGAATATTGAATAAGATATTGCCATTACAGAATAAGACCATCGTGTTTGGTAGTAATTTGGGTAGAAATTATTCGGGGAACCCAAAGGCAATCTATGAGAATATGGTGGAACAGGGGTTAGACCAGATTTACCATATTGTTTGGTTTTTTGAGAATGAGAATATTAAGATACCAGGTAATGCTAAGATTGCAAAGTATGGGCGTTTTAACTATCTTTATTATATGGCAGTAGCTAAGGTGTGGGTCTTTGATTGTAGACAACCTAAGTTCTTAATTAAGAGAAAGGGTGTTACCTATATCCAGACATGGCATGGGACACCACTTAAGAAGTTAGCGCTTGATATGAAAGAAGTAACCATGGCAGAAGGAAAGGATACTGACGAATATAAGAAAGACTTTTATGATAATGCTCAGACTTGGGATTATCTATTATCGCAGAATTCTTATTCTACAGCAATCTTTCGTAGAGCATTTGCTTTCTATAAGACGATGATAGAGGTGGGATATCCAAGAAATGATATCTTATTCACTGGCAATAACGAAGAGACGATTACAAAGCTTAAAACAGAACTTGGTTTGCCACTAGATAAGAAAGTCATCTTATATGCCCCTACATGGAGAGATGATGAGTTCTATTGTCAAGGAAGTTACAAATTCAATCCAAGTTTAGCTTTCCATATGTTTATGGAGAAGTTAAAAGATGAGTATGTATGTATTGTTAAGTATCATTACCTCATTCAGGATTCCATTGATTGGGGGGATTATAAGGGATTTATCTATGACTGTGATAAGAGTTATGATATTGCAAACCTATATCTTGTATCAGATATGTTGATAACAGATTATTCTTCTGTTATGTTTGATTATAGTTTGTTAAATCGACCAATGTTCTTCTATGCGTATGATTTAGAGAAATATAAGGATACCCTTAGAGGTTTTTATTTTGATTTTGTTTCTGATGTACCAGGTCCAATTTCTCTTAAGACGGAAGACTTAATTGATGATATTTTACATTATGATGCTAACGCTTATAGAGCAAAATACGCAAGATTTCTTGAAAAATACAACCATCTAGATGATGGACATGCTTCAGAAAAGGTTGTAGAAATCATTAAGTCTCATATTAAGTAGGAATGGAGAGTAGATTCATGAAACAAGTAGCAAAAAAAATAGGATATTTGCTCTTTGCATTTTTCTTCTATATCGATCGTATCTTTACTAGAGTTAATAAGCATAAAGTATTCTGTATTATGACACATGATAGTAGTATGGATAGTAATGTTGGTATGATTATTCAAGAAATGAAAAAGCAAAATCCAAATTATAAATTCTATTATATTAAGAAAGAAGATACTGCCGAAGTTAAGAATGGAGGAAGATTTAACAGCATTCTTAATTTCTTTTTGGTGAAACCATTCCATATGGCAACAGCCAGCTATATCTTTTTAGATAACATTTTCTTGCCGATGTCATATCTGCACTTTTCTTCTAAGACAAAGGTAGTGCAGTTATGGCATGGAACAGGAACAATTAAAAAATTCGGCCAAGATGCCAATGAAGGTAATCTCAAGAAACTAGAGAATCGTGCTAACCGGACGATTACTCATCTAATCGTGAATGCTGAGGGGATTAGGGAACAGTATGCGGGTGCTTTTGGTATAGAATTGGATAAGGTTTATGCAGTAGGTTTACCTAGAACAGATGTCTTGTTTGATAGTAAGAAGCAACGTAATGATAAGAAAGCATTTTATGGTCAATATCCCGAATTAAAAGAGAAGAAAATTGTATTATATGCCCCTACATTTCGTGATGATGAAGTAGCGAATCCAAAAATGGTACTTGATTTGGACGCATTCATTAATGAGCTACCAGATGATCTAGTATGTATAATTAAGCTTCATCCATTTGTAGCAAGACAATATACATGGACAAAGGAACAAGAAGAAAGGTATAGGGGAAGGGTATACAACCTATCTTCTTATACTGATACAAATACCTTGTTATTAGTTGCAGATGCTCTTATAACAGATTATTCTTCGATTATATACGAATATTGTTTAAGAGAGAAACCGATGATTTTTTATGCATATGATTTGGAAGACTTTGAAAGCAAAGGAAGAGGCTTTTACGAATCATATGAAGCCTTTGTGCCAGGTATGGTAGCTTCTACAACGGATGAAGTAATTGAAGCAATTAAGATGAATATATATGAAGATAAATATGATCTAGAACGAATTGAATGGTTTAGAGATAGACATTATCAATATTTCGATGGGAAATCTACCGAACGTGTAATTGAATTAGTAAGTTCGAAGGAAGAATAGAGAAATAGAAAAATAATCTCAAAAAGTTAAATGTCGTGGCGGTAGTTCGTATTCGCCACCGGTGCATTACTTTTTGAGATTTTTTAACTATGCTACCTCCTGTAGTTGATGTTGAATATTACGAGAATAAGAAAAAGAATCCACCCGATGTTGATAAGTTAAGAGAAGAGTTGCAGATTTATCTTGATACCATTCAGGAGTACTACAATCGTACGCCTATCATATACGCTACGGAAGAGATGTGGAATGTGTATCAAAAGGGCTGTTTTGATGCATTCAATTGATCTTAATGTTTTCTTTGGTGATGAAGAACAATGGATGAAAATTATAAGATTCAAGTCGAACGATAGAAAGAAAAACTCCGTGAATGAAGATTTACCACATTCACGGAGTTTTTAAATGGTAAGGAGATTTATGCTTTGAATAAGGCTACTTCTAGTGAGTTATGTGTGTCAAAAGGTCATAAACAACGTTGAAAATGAATACTAGGAAATATTTATTCAATAAACGACTTACCAGTACTTGTGTATTATAAATGTAGATAATCAAAACTCTTAGTCACATAGAGTTGCTTCTCTGTTGGCGTGTTTTGTGTTATAGTACGTCAGCGAAGAAGCTATGAACATGTATAAGAGTTTTGCGTCAAAACTGATAATACACAAGTACTTCAATCAACCTTTTCTGAATAAATATTTTCTAGTATTCATTCAGAAGAGAAAATAAGAACTTTTGACACTAAAGACCTAGTAACTACCTAGCAGCTATCTCAGCACTATAACCTTTTACTGTTTTAGAAGGTTCATAGTCTTTTTGGTTAAACAAAAACTCATGCAGTTCTGAAACATTAGATGAAAGTGTATTAGCTAATACATAGGATACCCCGCCAATATTCTTTGCAGTTTTTTCAAATGGGAAGCCAGATTGGTCTTTTATATCATATGCGAATACATCTTTACCTAGGCTGAGCATCTCTGTGTTGGATAAACTAGTATAAATTTGAGGAATCATTTTGTTGGCAACTTTAGCAAGTGTGAAAGGATTGGCTTTCTTTGCTTTTTTGAAAATCTGATCCATTACCGTACGTTGTCTTTCGGCACGAGTAAAATCCCCACCTGCAGTGTAACGTACACGACAATATGCGGTTGCTTGTGTTCCATCTACAGTCTGCTTACCAGCTTTCTTTAGATATTTATAATCTGTACCGTTAATTTTAGCAACGTCACGGGTATAGTTATTTACATGCTTTAATTCATCTTCTTTGATATCAAGAGTGATACCACCAAGTAAATCTACTACATTAGTAACTGCACTGAAATTTACTGTAACGAAATCGGTAACGTTTAAGTCAAAATTCTTATTAATGGTGTTAATCGCTAATTCAGGTCCGCCATATGCATAGGCATGATTTAATTTGGTATAGCCGTGACCCTCGATATATACATAAGTATCACGATAGATGGAACATACTTTAACGTCTTTCGTCTTCTTATTGATACTTACAATCATGATGGAGTCACTTCGTGTGTTCTTCTTTAAGTCATTTGCTCTTGAATCGACGCCAAATACAGCAATATTGCGATAACCATCTAATTCTTCTAAATCAATATTATTGAATTCAATATTATCAAGGTTTAGTTCTTGTCTTGGGATACGGCCAAGTTGGAAGTAAAGATATACAACAGGTATTAATACTAGAATTACGAGTAATTCAATAATGATTAGTCTACGAAGACGTTTTTTCTTTTTTTTCTTCACTTTTTTCACTATTTCTCTTTGATTTTCATAATTCCCTTGCTTGTTTTTCATAAGCTCCTCCTAGATATAAAGTCGAGATACAGCCCAAGTTTTGCTTGAAGGTATCCCGACCACTTATGTTGACGAATGTAGAAGTTATGGTTACATTCGTGTATTAGTATGCATTTTTGTTAATAAAGCCCTTAAAGAAAGTCATAAATAATATCTTAATATCAAGCCCAAGGGTCCAGTTTTCAATATAGTATAGATCGTGATCAATACGTTTTCGAATGGAAGTATCACCACGATAACCATTTACTTGAGCCCAACCAGTTAAGCCTGGACGAACTTGATGTTTAATCATATAACGAGGAATCTCTTCCTTGAATTTTTCAACGAAATAAGGTCTTTCGGGACGAGGTCCAATCAAACTCATCTCACCTCTTAGGACATTGAATAACTGAGGCAATTCATCGATACTCGTCCTACGTATGAACTTACCAATAGGAGTAACACGTGGATCGTTTAAGGTTGTCCAGGCCTTCTTCTCAGCAGATTCCGATTGAATCTCCATAGAACGAAATTTAAACATCTTGAATTCCTTATTATGAAGACCTATGCGCACCTGAGAGTAAATCAATGGTCCTTCAGATGTTGTCTTAATTGCAATAGTTACAATCAACATTGGAATGGAGAAGATAATTAAAGCAACTAAGGCTCCGAATATATCAATACATCGTTTAATTGTCTTGTTGAATGTGTTACTAAGTGGAACACGACGAATATTGATTATTGGTAAACCGTTTAAATCTTCAATGTATGGTCTTGTAGGTATAATATTATTATAATCTGGAATAAATAAAGTGTGTACACCAGATTTCTCACAAGCAGCTACAAGATGTTCTAATTTAGAGTATTCGCTAATACTTAACGTAATAGCAATTTCATCAATATCATTCTTTTCAAGTAATTCGGTTAATTTATTGGTATCACCAAGAATTTTGATATTCTTGTACATAGAACCTTCTTGTATGGTATCATCAAGGATGCCAAGTACATGATAACCCCATTGAGGATTGGCACGTATCCGGTCGATGTATCCTTCGGCGGTACGACTATAACCTACTATTAATATGTGCTTCAGATTGAAACCATGTGATCTGATGGAATGAAGTATTTTCATCAGAATTCTTCGATAAAGGTACATAATGATCACATTCATTATAAAGAAGATACTTAAAAATGAACGAGAAACATTAATATCTTTTTTGAAGATATATAGGATTAGGATGAAATATATTGTACCTACAATATTTGATTTAATAATATTAAAAAATTCTGTCTTATGTCCTTTACTTCTCTTTGGTGCATATAGATTACAAAAATAATAAATTATAGAATATGCAGGAACAAGGTATATGAAGTAATATAACATGGTTGACCATGGCAAGAACCCCTTGTCTGGCTTAAAGATAATAAAACGTGTTACGTAACTTAATGCGTAAGCGATAAATAACGCAATTAAGTCCAAGATACCATGAAACCTATTAAATGTTTTCTGATTATCTTTAATCATGGATATGAAATCACCTCTGTATTCTCGTAATGTATAAAATGGTATTCAGAAGACCTATTAGAAATTGGATTACTGAATTGTTATGTAATAACCATAGATTGGAAAAGCTATGACATAACGTCCTTATTATAATACATTACCGACTTTTAATCTACAACAAAAAAATTCTTAATTATTTCTTATTATTCACATTCTTTACACATTTTTATGTTATGATAACAAATAAATAATTAATTAATTTAATAATGCATTCACTAACGATGTTTTTATCAAGAAGGGAGATAACATATGGATAAGGATTACGATAACAATAATATAAATTCAAATAATAATTTCAATAATCATGAAAATGAATATACAAACAATGATGTAAACGCTTACCAAGATCTGAATCAAGACTTTGGTAATCCAGATGTAAATCAATATAATAACGGATCTTATGATACACAAGGTTATTATGATTCGCAGTATACAGATGGACAGTATACCAATGGTCAAGGCTATGATACCTATCAATATCAAGATACATCATATCGCTATGTTAAGGAAGAAATCCCACAAGACGATTTTATGAATAGTGGACAAAACTTCTCAGAGCAACATATACCTCAGAGTGAGAATGAAGTGAAGAAACCTAAGAAGAGAGGCAAGAGAGTTGTAGGGTTCATAGCCAAAGCGGCTGCTTTCGGTCTTATAGCAAGCATAACGTTCTTAGGAGCGAATGAGATATATTATGTAATTAACCCAGATGCTAGACCTGTAGAGGGTAGCTTAGCAGGAGGTAATAATTCAGATTCATTGAATATCAATCAGGGGAATGGCAATAACTCAATAGCTACAACAACGATTTCCAATGGTGGTGTTGTATACAATACAGATGTATCCGATGTAGTTGATGAGACAATGCCTTCTATTGTAGCAATCACAAGTACCGTGACACAATCTTATAGCGATTGGTTGGGACAAAACTATGAACAAGAGGTTGAGGGTAGCGGATCTGGATTTATCGTTGGTAAGAACGATACAGAATTATTGATTGTTACCAATAACCATGTAGTGGATGGTGCGAAAGCAATTGCTGTTAAATTCATTGATGATGAAATCTATCAAGCAGAGATTAAAGGTACAGATAGTACAGCTGATTTAGCTGTAATTGCTGTCAAGTTAGATGATATCAGTAAAGATACAATGGGAAAAATTAAGATTGCCACTTTAGGTAATTCTGATGATATCAAAGTTGGACAAATGGCTATCGCTATAGGAAATGCATTAGGTTATGGTCAATCAACAACGGTTGGTTATATTAGTGCTACAGAAAGAGAAGTTTCTATTGAAAATAATACAATGACATTATTACAAACAGATGCAGCAATTAATCCAGGTAATAGTGGCGGCGCATTACTTAATATCGCGGGCGAAGTCATTGGTATTAATTCTGTAAAATATGCAGATAGTGCTGTAGAAGGTATGGGATTTGCTATTCCAATTACTCGTGCTATGCCAATTATCAATGAACTTATGAATCGTGAGAAGATTGAAGAAGGGGAAGAAGGTTTCCTTGGAATCGCAGGTAGTACAGTAGCTTCTGATATGATTAGTGGTTACGGCTGGCCAGAAGGTGTTTATGTTGATTCTGTAGTAGAAGGTGGTCCAGCACAAAAGAGTGGAATCTTACCTAGAGATATTATAACAAAGGTTAATGATACAGATGTTACTTCTATGGAAGCTATGCAAGAAAGAATATCAAGTTATCGAGCAGGAACGGAAGTAACAATAATAGTTCAGAGACTTGAGAATGGTCAGTTCGTTGAGAAAGAGCTGAAGGTTAAATTAAAGAAAAGGTCACAGGTAATTCAGGAAGATACTACGACGTCAGACAATAATGACTCGAATGAATCAACTACTCCAGACAACAGTAATGAGGATAGTCAACAGACAGATCCTTTTAGTGAATTCTTTGGTGAAGATGGAACCTTCCAAATTCCTGGATTCGGAAATTAGATATATTAAGGGACGATTGCAAAATACTTAATTTTGCAATCGTCCCTTTTTGAGTATTAAGAAAGTTATAATATTAGAAATCAAAAAAAGCTCCTAAGGAGCTTTTTATATAAAACATAATATTCATTTTGCTTGATTAGTCAATAGAATCAATTGTTAATTTGAATTCATCATCAACTTTTTCTACTTTACCATGCATAGCAAAGAAGTTTTCACAATTAGGGCATTCCATTTCATCAAAATCGATGTCGAAAGAGTTTTCGCCCTCTAATTCTTTTTCATCTTCTGCTTCTAAATCTACATTAATTTCAAATCCAATTTTACAATATGGACACTTTACATCTGCTGTGATATTAGTCATTGATATCCTCCTTAGGTAAACAAGTTTGTAACTATCTAAACTTAAGTAGTTTATTAGTACATGAATAATTAATTATACCACTTCATTATAGCATAGCTAGATAAGTGATACAACTTAATGTTTCTTAAGAATCTTATAACAAAATATAAATTAGGTAGATTTGTACTAATTTTAGGCATATAATTGGAACTGTTGGTTTGTTTTACGAAAAGATAAAGAATGGGAAAGGGAGAGATTTATGAGAAAGCTAATTGGAGACAAAAAGTTCTATTGTATGATACTAGGAATAGCGATTCCGATTATGATACAGAATGGAATTACAAATTTTGTTGGAATGATAGATAATATCATGGTAGGTAGGGTTGGAACTGAACAGATGTCCGGAGTTGCAATTGTGAATCAATTAATTTTTGTGTTCAACCTTTGTATCTTCGGAGGTGTGTCCGGTGCAGGAATTTTCGGAGCACAGTTTTACGGACAGGATAATCAGGAAGGTGTAAGAAGTGCTTTTCGCTTTAAGGTTATTATCTGTACAATAATGCTTGCGATTAGTATGATTGTATTCAATGTTTTTGGAACGTCATTAATATCAATGTATCTTCATGAAGGAAGCAATGTGGGGGATATAGCATTGGCACTTTCCTACGGGCAGAGTTATATGAGAATCATGTTAATTGGATTGATACCTTTTATAATGATTCAAATATATGCGAGTACATTGCGAGAAACAGGACAAACGCTTGTGCCTATGATAGCAGGGATTTTCTCTGTTATTATCAACACTACACTAAATTATATTCTTATATTTGGAAAATTTGGAGCACCTATGCTTGGGGTGGAAGGAGCTGCTATAGCAACTGTTATAGCTAGATTCATTGAAGCAGGAATCATTATTATATGGACACATATTAATTATAAAAAGAACCAGTTTATTGTAGGAGTATATCGGACATTACGGATACCAGCTGATTTGTGCAAGCAAATAATGGTAAAGGGTATGCCATTATTATTGAATGAAGCTCTATGGTCAGCAGGTATGGCAATGCTTATGCAGTGTTATTCGGTTCGCGGCATTGCTGTTGTAGCAGGATACAATATATCATCAACCATTTCTAATATGTTCAATATTGTATTTATTGCTATGGGTAGCACTGTATCTATTGTTGTAGGGCAACTACTTGGTGCAGGTAAGATGGAAGAAGCAAAAGATACGGCAAACAAGATGATATTCTTTTCTGTTATATCAAGTATTGTAGTTGGACTTTTCATGGGTGCAATTGCACATGTATTTGTTAGTATCTATAAAACAGATGAGGAAGTGAAATATCTTGCTCGATCGTTTATACGCATTGTTGCACTTATGATGCCTATACAGGCATTTTTAAATGCGGCATATTTTACATTACGTTCAGGAGGAAAAACTGTAATAACTTTCCTTTTTGACAGTTGTTTTGTATGGGTAGTAAGTATCCCTGTGGCCTTATGCTTAACTAGACTTACAGGTATGTCGATTTTATGGATTTATTTTATTTGTCAATTTGCAGATATAATTAAATGTATTATTGGTTATATCTTGGTTAAAAAGGGAGTTTGGCTCAATAATATAGTAGAATAAAAAAAATTTTTAAAAAAGTGTAACCTTTTCTTCTCATTTACGAATAATAAGTGTAAGCAAAAAAAATAATATTATTATGAATAAGAAAAGCGCTATAAAGCGCAATATTGGAGGAGAAAATTATGAGAAGAATGAAAAAATTATTTAGTTTAGTTATGGTAGGAGTTATGGCATTTTCGTTGGTTGCATGTTCTACTAAAAAAGATGACCAAGGGGCAGGTAATATAAAGGATGTACCTGTAAGTGAGATTCAAACAGCGGTTAAGGAAGCGTATGGAGAAGCTTATATTCCTTCTATGGATTATGATGCTCAAACATTAGAAAGTATCTTTGGTGTAAAAGAAGACTGGTATGAAGAGTTCATTGCACAAGGACCGATGATGAGCGCACATGTGGATACATTTGTTGCAATTAAAGCCAAAGAAGCAAATGTACAAGATGTAGTAGATGCCCTTAATTCATATCGTGAGTATTTAGTAAATGATTCTATGCAATATCCTATGAATCAAATTAAAATTCAAGCTTCAAGAGTTGAGCAAGTTGGCAACTATGTTTTCTTTATCTTATTAGGTGAAATACCTACAGATGTAGAAGATCAAAGCGAAGACAAAATGCTAGAGGCAGCAAAAGAACAAGCGCAAATAGCTGTTGATGCAATTAACAAAGTTCTTACAAAATAAGGTTGCATTACCAGATGTAAAAAGGCAGGTATTGAATTATATATTCAGTACCTGTTGTTTATCAATTACCTAACGTGGTATAATAATGGTTATGTTACCTCGGAGGGAATTGATTAATGAATTTAAATGATAACAAGAACAACATTAATGAATTGGATAAAGAACGGTATAAAAGATTTATCAATGGAGATGTTAAAGGATTTGAAGAATTAGTCCTAGAATATAAAAATGTGTTAATATATTTTTTGAATCGGTATGTACAAGATCTGAATATAGCCGAGGATATTGCCCAGGATGCCTTTGTAGATGTATATGTTTATAAAGAAAGATATAATGGTAAGACAAGCTTTAAAACGTACCTATTTACCATAGGACGTAATAAGGCAGTCGATTATATACGTAAGAATAAACATATGCAATATACAGTCGACATAGAAGAGCAGACGGAGATATCTAGTGATGAGAATGAATTAATTGATTATGTTATTCAGAATGAGAACAAAGGACTAATAGCACATGCACTAGAGAGAATGAAAGAGGAGTATGCTAAAGTACTTATATTAATTGATTTTAATGACTTTTCGTATAAAGAGGCAGCTAATATATTGGGAAAAACCACATCCCAAGTAAAAGTATTGGTTCATCGGGCCAGGAAATCTCTGCGAAAAATATTGGAAGAGGAGGGCTTTACGTATGAAGAGTGATAGAGAGTTTATAGATGGAATATACGAAAAAGCTCGCATGTTTGAAGAACAAGAAACGCATAACGGTCAAGAAAGAAATTCAATAGTAGAGAAATCTTGGTTTCGAAGGAATTTTAATACGAATAAATTTCGTGCTGGTATGGCTGTTATGGTAATGGCTGTAGTAGCGATTATTTTTATACCACGTGTATTTATGGAACAAGGTAATTCAGTATCAGACAATGTTGATGAATATTCCATTGAACCAGCAGCCTATGGATTAGATGGCGAACGTGCACTTTCGGTAGGTATATTGAGTGGGGAAGGAATCCTTGTAGATTCTTTTATTAATAATGGGGAATGTTACTATTTAATAGAGTTAAGTGAATATACAGCAACAGATGCAGCTTCTGCGTATGTTGTTTTATATGATAATGGTTTTAACAGCGAAAAGTTAGAGAAAGCTACGGTAGGTACGAATATATCGTATTCTTATGTTGAAACTCCTGTGTCATTGTTAGCAAATATTCAAGATGCGTTGAATAAACAGTTTGAACAAGAGTTATCAGGAAAGCTCATTGGAGATACAGTCGCTGTTTATTCCATCGATACAATACAGATAAAGGAGTAGAATTATGGTTTTTAGTAGTTTATTGTTTCTGTTTCGATATCTACCAGTAGTTTTAGTATTGTATTATATCGTGCCTCGTGCATATCGTAATGCAATATTATTCTTTACAAGCTTACTATTCTATGCATGGGGAGAACCTGTTTATATCCTGTTGATGTTGTTCTCCACAGTAGTAGATTATACAAATGGTAGATTCGTTGATTACTATATTAAGAAAGGGCAGAAAAACAAAGCAAAAATCTTTCTTATTTTAGCAGTTGTAATTAATCTAAGTCTATTAGGATTCTTTAAATACACAGATTTTGTAATAGATATTATTAATAAGGTTGCAGGTGGTACTCTTACGCCATTGTCGTTAGCACTGCCTATCGGTATATCGTTCTATACTTTCCAAACTATGTCGTACACAATTGATATCTACCGTGGTGACGCGACAGTTCAGAAGAATATCATTAGCTTTGGTACGTATGTAACGTTATTCCCACAGTTGATTGCTGGTCCAATTGTTCAATATAATCAAGTGGATAAGCAATTAAAGAGCAGAAAAGAGAGTATAGAAGAATTTGCGTACGGTGTTCAAAGATTTATACTTGGTTTAGGTAAGAAAGTATTATTAGCCAACAACATTGGTCTGCTTTGGGATAATATCAATGCTATGAATATTGAGAATGTGCCTATTGCAACAGCATGGATTGGAATATTTGCTTTCGCATTCCAAATCTACTTTGACTTTTCTGGATACTCTGATATGGCCATTGGACTTGGGCATATGTTTGGTTTTACATTCTTAGAGAACTTTAATTATCCGTATATTTCAAAGAGTATTACAGAATTTTGGCGTAGATGGCATATATCATTAAGCAGTTGGTTCCGTGATTATGTATATATTCCACTTGGAGGAAGTAGGAAGGGACTAGCAAAACAGATTCGTAATATATTTATCGTATGGTTATTAACGGGTATCTGGCATGGGGCAAGTATGAACTTCTTATATTGGGGATTGTATTTTGCAGTATTATTAATGGTTGAAAAGATCTTTTTACTAAGATACCTAGAAAAAGCACCTGCATGGGTATCAAGAATTTACGCCCTATTCTTTATATTATTAGGTTGGGTGATCTTTGCTTTTGATAATGTATCGAAAGGAACGGCTTATCTTGCAGCGATGTTTGGTGGATTAAGTAATTCATTTATTAATGGAGATACGATATATATACTATATAATAATGCAATATTACTCATAATTCTAATACTAGCTTCTTCAGGTGTAATAACTAAACTTGTTAAGAAGAAGATGGAGAAGGTAACGATATCAACAACGATTATTAGTAACATCTATTATTTATTGATATTGTTCTTATCGGTAGCATATCTAGTTGATGCAACCTATAATCCATTTTTATATTTTAGATTTTAGAGGGTGAGATTTGTGATATTCACAGATTTCTAGACTTTAGAAAGGAGTAGTCTTTATTGTGAAAGATAATAAAAAACGATTAAATTTAATAACTTGTGCGATATTTTGTATATTTATCTTCGGATTTACAATAGCCAGTTTGGTAACAAAGCCAAAAGACTATTCTGAGAGAGAAAGAAGATATTTAGAACAGATGCCTAAGCTTTCTAAAGAAGCAATCTTTAATGGTGAATTCACTTCCAAATATGAAACATATATTACCGATCAATTCGTTGGAAGAGATAAATGGATTCGTATTAAAACCGTGGCGGAGAGGTTAACTGGTAAACAAGATATTAATAATGTATACTTTGCGAAAGATGGTTATCTAATTGAAAAAGTAGAAGAACAAGATATAGATATGGAACAATGGGAGAAGAATAAGAAATGGATTGCACAGTTCTTAACTAAGTTTGAAGAAAAGTTAGGAAAAGAGCATGTAAGAGCGTTGTTGGTGCCTACTGCAGGATATATCTTACAAGAAAAACTACCACCATATGCACCATTCTTTAATCAAGGAATTATTAATGAAGGCTTACGTGAATTGTTAGAAAAGGACGTCACTGAAGAAGTAGCAAATGAGTTGGTGGTTGATGTGAATCAGACACTTAAAGATAAGTGTGATGAAGAAATCTATTATAAAACAGATCATCATTGGACTAGTCTTGGTGCTTATTATGCATATGAAGTTTGGGCTAAATCACTTGGTTTAACACCAAAACCACTAGAAGAATATAAGCAGATAGTAGCCACTTCTGATTTTTATGGAACGGTCTACAATAAAGTCAATACTAATGTTTCCTCTGATAAGATAACACTCTTTGATGATGGAGGAAAATATAGTGTTAACATTAACATGGGGGAAAAGAAATTAGATTCCATGTTTGACTACGAGCAGTTAGATGGTGTAGACAAATATTCTATATTTTTAGGTGGCAACAATGCGATGGTTCAAGTTACATCAGAAAATAAGAATGGTAAGAAACTTTTAGTTGTCAAGGATTCTTACGCGCATACAATGGTCCCAATTCTTGCTCATCATTTTGAAGAAGTCGTTCTCGTAGATTTAAGACATCTTAATATGGGATTGGAGGCAATCGTGGACCAATTCGGTATAACAGATGTGTTAGTTTTATATAATGATAGTACTGTTATGTCAGATAAGAATCTTGTAAAACTAACTAAGTAGGCTGCATTTGGGCCATAATCATACTCCGAATACTTTGATATAGATATGGCTTATATTCATCAATTGGTATAGGAGTATTATTAAGAATACAGTTATAGCAACTTGCACCGACTAATTCAATAATCATAAAGAGCAGGATTTCTGGATTATTTAAGGTTACGTTGCATTCTTTGGCGAGCATAAGGTATCGATCATAAAAATCGGTGTCCATATGCTCGTCATTGCTTAATAGCGCGGATTTGAATATTCCCCAGCTCAAATCTTTTGCAATGAATCGTAGCAGATTTTTGTTTTCTTCCAGTTGATTAATAATATGATCTACTATAAAGATCATTATATCAGAAAAATCAGTGAGCGTTGTATCGTCAAGTGCACGTACAGCTTTACTGAACAAAGAACTTGCTTTGTATGCAATTAGTTTATTTTTAACATCATATTTATCCTTAAAATATAGATAGAAAGTTCCTTTGGCAACACCTGCCTGCTGAACTATATCTGATATAGACGTCTTATTAAAGCCTTGTGAGGTAAAAAGATCAAAGGCTGTTGTAAATAAGGTGTCTTTTTTTTGTTTCTTTTTTTCGTCTAATTTTCCCATTAACTTCACTTCCTGATTAATATTTGATAATCAATCTCATAGTAGCATAATCATTTCTAAATGTAAACAGGCTTACAAGATGGGAAGCTAACTAGAAAAGGATAAATGTATAAAATAAACATATTGACCACTGGTCATTTTTGTGATATAACAATATATGTTTAATATGACTAACGGTCATTTTTGGACAAAAACTTAACACAAAAATATTTTTGTTTCTTGTGTTGGTTAAATAATAAAAAAAGGAGTGAAGTGTTATGATAGGGTTTGGGAAATTTATTACAAAGCATAAGAAGTTAATCGTAATTATATCCGTATTGCTATTAATTCCAGCGGTACTTGGTTTCATCAATACGAGAGTGAATTATGATATCTTATCTTACTTGCCAGAAGATATTGAAACAATGGTAGGACAACAGATATTAGTAGATGATTTTAAAACAGGGGCCTTCTCCATGGTAGTATTAGAGGGAATGGAAGAAAAAGATGTCGCTGCTTTAAAGTCTAAGATTGAAAAGGTAGACAGTGTAAGTAAGGTAATCTGGTATGATACTTTATTAGATATATCAGTTCCAATGACGATGCTTCCAGATGAAATTAAGGATGCATTTAATACAGAAGACACGACGTTGATGGCGGTTACATTCGAACAATCTACTTCAGCTGATGAAACAATGTCTGCAATAAAAGAGATTAGAAAGCTAGCAGACAAACAAGTATTTGTTAGTGGTATGTCAGCTATTATAACGGATACAAAAGAGTTATCAGAGAAAGAAACACCAATCTATGTTTTGATTGCAGTTGTCTTATCAATGATCGTACTTGGATTAACAATGAATTCGTTCTTAGTACCAATCTTATTCATGTTAAGTATTGGTGTGGCTATTATATATAATCTAGGAACTAATATCATGTTTGGAGAAATCTCCTACATAACAAAAGCGTTAAGTGCAGTACTGCAACTTGGTGTCACAATGGATTACTCCATCTTCTTGTTACACAGCTATGAAGAAAACAAGGAAAGATATCCTGGTGATAATGATCGTGCTATGGCACATGCAATCTCAAACACGATTAGTTCTGTAATTGGTAGTTCTGTTACAACAGTAGCCGGTTTTTTAGCTCTATGCTTTATGAGTTTTACTCTTGGTAAAGATCTAGGTCTTGTTATGGCAAAAGGTGTTGTAATGGGGGTACTAACTTGTGTAACTTTATTACCTGCCTTAATTCTTCTATGTGAGAAAGCAATTGATAAAACAACTCATAGAGATATTATTCCTAATTTAGATGGTGTATCAAGCTTCGTAACAAGACATTATAGAGTTTTTGCCATAGTTTTTCTTATCTTATTAGTACCAGCTGTATACGGTAATAATCATACGAAAGTCTACTATGACTTAACGGCTTCTCTACCAGATAGTTTGGAGAGTGTGAAAGCAAACAAGAAATTACAAGATGAGTATAACATGAATACAACACATATGTTGTTGATTAAGAATGATGTAAGTAGCAAGGATTATCGTGATATGATGAACCAAATCCGTAATCTAGATGGTGTTGAATGGGCTATCGGGCTTGATAGTATACTTGGCCCAGCTGTTCCAGTAAGTATGTTACCAGAGAGTTTAATAAGTACAGTAAGAACTGATTTATATCAGTTGGAACTAATCAGCTCAAGCTATAAAGTAGCAAGTGACGAGGTGAATGAGCAGATTGATGAGATAAACACGATAGTAAAATCCTACAGTTCTTTAGTAGTAGGGGAAGCACCTTTAACCAAAGACTTAATTGATATTACTGATATCGATTTCAAGAATGTAAGTATTGTTTCGATCGGAGTTATCTTCTTAATTATATTAGTATTATTCCGTTCCATATCATTACCAATAATTCTTGTATCGGTAATCGAATTTGCTATATTTGTGAATATGGGTATTCCATATTATACGGGAACTACTTTACCATTTATCGCCTCTGTTGTAATCGGTACTATCCAACTTGGAGCAACAGTTGATTATGCAATTCTGATGACAACGAGATATAAGAAGGAACGTAACAATGGTAATAATAAGCAAGAATCAATTACAATTGCACATCAAACGTCAATTAAATCAGTCATAGTAAGTGCACTTAGTTTCTTTGCAGCGACTTTCGGTGTCGGATTATATTCCAATATCGATATGATTAGTGCTCTATGCTCATTAATGGCAAGAGGAGCATTAATCAGTATGGTTGTAGTAATTTTCGTATTACCAGCTATGTTTATGATTTTTGATAAGGTGATTTGTAAAACATCAATGAAGTTCGGTGTAAAAGGAAATTAAGGAGGTATTTATTATGAATATGAATAAGAAAATAGCAACTAGCGTTATTATTGGAACATTAGGAGTAACCACTATCTTTGGGGCAACTCAGATGCCAGTGAATGCTAGCGCATATAAGAATGTATTATCCAATGAAAGCTATAATCAAATTGTAAATGAGGTAGCAACTACAGATGGAGCGGTTACAAGAACTGGTGAAGGTATTGAAAAAGAGGAAACTGTGTATGCAAAGGCTGATGCAACTGGTCAAGTAAGCCAAATAATCGTTAGTGATTGGATTAAGAACTTTAGTGGAGATGCAACTATTACTGATAAAACTACTTTGAATGATATTGTTAATGTGAAAGGCGATGAAACATTTACACAAGGTGCTGATGGTGAACTCGTATGGCAGGCAAATGGAAATGATATCTATTACCAAGGAACAACAGATGCCGAATTACCTGTTACGATACAGGCTAATTATAAATTAGATGGTGTAGAGATTGGGCCATCAGAGCTAGAAGGAAAAAGTGGTCAGTTAAGCATTGAATATACTTATGAAAACAATTCCAAGGTAGCAGGAAGCAATATGTATACTCCATTCACTGTAGTAGCAGCCACTATGTTAAAAACAGATAACTTCGCCAATGTTACAGCAGAGAATGCAAAAGTGATCTCTGATGGGGATAAATATGCTATTGTTGGTGTCGCAATGCCTGGTTTAAAAGATAGTTTAGCATTAGGAGATGAAACTAAAGTGCCTGGTTCTATTACAATTACAGCAGATGTAACTAATTATGAACCAATAACAGTATTAAACGTTATGACAGCTGATCTATTAAATGAAATAAATCTAGATGATACGGATCAACTAAAGGATCTTGCCGATTCAATGGATGAATTAGCAGATGCCTCTAAGAAATTAGTTGATGGATCATCTGATTTATCAGATGGATTAGATGAATTAAAGGATAAGACTGGAGATTATACAAAAGGAGTTACAACCTTAACAAGTAGTCTTGATGAATATATCGCTGGTGTATCTAAGGTCACATCAGGTATTAAGACCTTATACAATGGTGCAGGAGAATTAACAAAAGGAGTATCAAGTCTTGCAACTGGAGCGAAATCTCTTAATTCAGGTTTAGCACAAGCAAGTGAAGGTGTAGATTCCCTTGTTACTAATTTTGATGCATTGGAAACAGGTGCTGGTACTATTAAGAGTGGTGCTGACTCTCTTAATACAGTATTAAAACAATTAGAAGTTGGTAAGCAAGCTGAGAACGAGGCATATGCAACTCTTTCAGCAACAGTTGAGAACAATGAAAAGATTATAGCAGCGTTAAAGGCAGCAGGTGTAGATGAATCAATTGTTGGAATGCTTGAAAAGAATACAGCTGGACAAAAACAAATTGCAGAGGGATTAACAGCTAGTGGGACGCAAATTGAAGCAGGCTTGTCAAAAGCTGCTACTGGAGCCTCTTCACTAGCAGATGGATCTACAACACTATCATCAGGACTTACTAAGATGAAGAATGGAGCAAAATCTCTACAAACTGCTATGGGAGAATTGAAGACAGGAAGTAAAACGTTATTAGAGGGAGCTAATAAGTTAAATGCTGCATCTGGAAATCTCAGCTCAGGTATAAAGCAGTTATATGATGGTAGCGTAAGCCTTGACACGGCAAGTTCAAAAATCAAGAGTGCTACACCAAAATTAAACGATGCAAGCTCTAAATTAGATGACGGTGTTAAGTCAGCAGCAGATGGGGGTAGGACTCTCAAAGAAGGAATGGAAGAATTCAACCGTGAAGGTGTTTCTAAGTTAATTGATGCAGTTGATGGTAAATTGGGCGATGTGATTGATAAGTTTGATGATCTACAAGATGCAGCAAGTAAATATACAACATTCACAGATACAAACAGTGAATTTAAAAGCAGTGTAAAATTTATTATAGAATTAAACTAATAGATATTTTCCACTCTCCATAATATATAGATAAAAGATTCCCCAGTTGATACTAACATCAACTGGGGAATCTTTGGTGATTTACTTATTTTTCAGCTTTAGTAATAATATATTCATTACCTCGCTCAGCCTCAGCTTTAGCAATTGCATCAGTGATGCGTTTCTCAACGATAGCTGCTATTTCAACTGTTTTAAGATCTTTGTAATCTTCGAAATAAAGAGGTTCAAGATAATGAATCTGAACAGTTACTTTCTTTATAGAATTTGTATCAAATACCTTGTAAGAATCAAGTAGAGCTACAGGTACAATAGGGCATTTGGCATAAACAGCACTTTTGAAAGTACCAGGTTTGAAATCTCCAATGTAATTTCCTCTTTTACTACGCGTACCTTCAGCAAATATAATGAAATTACGGCCTGTCTTTGCTTCTTTTGCCATGTTGTGAATGACAGTCATGGATTGTTTTACATCTTCACGGTCAATAATTAGACATTGAAGAAGTTGAATAACTTGTTTAATCAGGAAGATATCTTTCACTTCCTTCTTCATGATTGCTGCGAAAGGTCTTTCATGTGTTTCTATAAATGCTAGTGCATCAAATAGACCTTGGTGGTTAGGAAAGAGGATATATCCCGATTCTTGTGGTAAGTTTTCAAGGCCGTCACATTCAACTTTTATTCGGCCTGATTTATTTGCACGTTTCGTTACCTTACGTAAATAAGAATAACGTGTATTTGCATCGTATTTCTCAAAGTGGTTACCATATTTAGTGATATGATATAACCAAAAAGGAAGTACAAAGAGATTTCGTAATACCATTAATGCAATTCTTCTCATTATGTTCGCTCGCTTTCTTTTGAACTCAAGTCTTTATAACGTAGACTCCTTGCGGAGTTACGAGATTACATGGAATGTAATCTCTAAGTATATCAGGATCACTACGTGACCTGATAAAGCTCTAGAACTTCGTTCTATCGCTAACTTATCGGGTGCAATCAAATACTTGCTTTGCTCGTGCTTGATTTCCTTCCGATAAGTTACATTATACCACATACAGTATCTATATGAAAGAACATAAAACTTTCCTTAATAAAATATTAAAAATATATAACGTGCTTGAAAAGATAAAACTTTAGACAATAGTTACGATTAGTGTTAGAATAATTAATAAAAGTTATTATACAGTAGATTGGAGTAAGGATTAAATGAAGTTTAGTGAATTAATTACACAGGACCAATTAGTGAAAGCGTTAGAGGTAGAGAAGATAACGGAGCCAACTAGGGTTCAAGAACTTGTGTATCCTATTATAATAGAAGGAAAAGATGTGATAGCTGAATCGGAAACTGGATCAGGGAAGACACTCGCGTATCTTGTTCCTATTTTTGAAAAGTATAGAGAGATCCAGAAGACAAATCAAGTAATAATATTAGTACCAACACATGAATTAGCGATGCAAGTACACGCACAAGTAGAAAGACTATCAAAAAACTCAGGTATCGAATTAAAATCTGCAGTTATCATTGGTAATGTAAATATCATGAGACAGATAGAAAAGCTAAAAGAAAAACCACAGATTATTATTGGTACTGCGGGAAGAATACATGAATTGATTAAGAAGAAAAAGATCGCAGCGCATACAGTTAAGACAATTGTTATCGATGAAGGAGACAAGCTATTAAACCCAGATAATATAAAGGGCGTTCAAGAAGTAATTAAGTGTACGATGAAAGATCGCCAGTTATTGGTATTCTCAGCTAGTGTAACGAAGAAAGCAACAGAAGTCGCAATGGATATGATGAAAGAGGTTAAAGTAATTAAGACAGAGAAGACACAGACAATCCCTAACAATATTGAGCATATCTGTCTTGTTGTTGAACGTAGAGATAAGTTAGAGGTCTTACGTAAATTAACTAGAATTATGAAGACCAAAAGAGCAATGATATTTATTAATAAAGTAAGTGATATTGAAGAAGCAACTTACAAATTAGTATATCAAGGGTTAAAAGCAGAATGCTTACATGGTTCAAATGTTAAAGAGGATCGAAAACGTGTGATAGAACAATTCCGTGCCAATAAGATTAACTATCTAATAGCTACAGATATAGCTGCTAGAGGTTTACACTTTGATGGTATAGATACAGTTTTCCATATATCAATTCCAGAAGATGAGATGGAGTACCTACACCGTGCAGGTCGTACCGGAAGAAATGGACAACCTGGAAGAAGCGTACTAATCGTAACGAAAGAAGAATTACCACTCCTAAAGAAATACCAAAAGAAATTTGGCATCAACATTGTAGAAAAGAAGATGTACCAAGGTAAGTTAGTGAAAGGGTAAAAGATAGGAACGATAAGGCCGAAAACAAAGCAAATAAATGTGATCGGCCTTCCTACATAATAGAGTATTTAAGAAATTATATAGGTATGTAGTAACATATGATTTTGTAAAAGCCCCTTTGTTGCATTTATATAGTTTTTTAGTAACTGAATACAATGAAATGCGACATCAAAAAAACACTCTCCATAGAGTCGTGTGCCAAGGGCGGATATACAATAACCGACAGTGGCATACAACGGAATGGAGAGTGTTTTTATTGCTGGCGTGTGAGTGTATTCAGTTGCTAAAAAACAGACTGAATACTACTTTTACAAAATAATGTTAGATTACTCACATTATATAATTTCGTAGCCTTTTAGCATTCTTGCGCGGCTAGGATGTCTTAATTTTCTAAGAGCTTTTGCTTCGATTTGACGAATACGTTCTCTTGTAACGTTGAATTCTTTACCTACTTCTTCTAGAGTTCTTGTACGTCCATCTTTTAGACCAAAACGTAGTATTAATACACGTTGTTCTCTTTCTGTTAAGGTATCAAGAAGTTTAGAAATCTGATCTTGTAATACAGAATAAGCGGCTGCATCTTCTGGTCCAACGATAGTTTCGTCACGAATGAAATCACCAAGGTGACTGTCGTCTTCTTCACCGATAGGAGTATCAAGAGAAATTGGATCTGCAGAAACTTTAAGGATTTCACGAACCTTTTCTAAAGGCATGTTCATAGCATCTGCAAGTTCTTGTTCCGTAGGTTCACGTCCTAACTCTTGTAATAAACTTCTAGAAACGCGGTATGTTTTATTAATAACTTCGGACATGTGTACAGGGATACGGATAGTACGAGATTGGTCAGCAATTGATCTTGTAATCGCTTGACGAATCCACCAAGTGGCATACGTACTGAATTTGTATCCTTTTGTATAGTCAAATTTATCAACAGCTTTGATAAGACCAAGGTTACCCTCTTGAATTAGGTCAAGGAAAGAGAGGCCCCTACCAACATAACGTTTCGCAATACTTACAACAAGTCTGAGGTTAGATTCTGCTAGAGTTCGTTTGGCCATCTCATCGTTTTGCTCAATTTTCTTAGCTAATTCAATTTCTTCAGCAATTGAAAGAAGTGGATAGCTACCAATTTCTTTTAGATAAAGTTTAACTGGGTCATCACTCATAACATTAGCGGTATTAGCGAGATCATCAACCAATGCAATTTCTTCGTCATTCTCTAATTCAAGAAGAAGATCTTCATCTGGTTCTTCATCTGCATCATCTACTAGATTGATAACAGCAATATTATGATTTTCAAGATATTCATAAATCTTGTCAATTTGGTTTACATCAAGATTTAACTCCTTGAAGAAGTCGTTAACTCTTTCAACTTCAAGAATCCCTTTGTTTTTTTTGCCAAGAGAAACTAATTCTTTTAACTTCTCCTCGAAACTATTAATTAAATCACTCATTATTAGTATCTGTCCTTTCTTGGTTGTAAGCGAACATTGTATATAATAATCCCATAAATGGGCGAAAATATCACCAAATAGCATTATATCACATAAAGTGCGATAATGCTACAAGAATTTAATAAAAACTACAGGTATGTGTAAAATAGAAAGTCAAATTTCGCAACATTTCCAATGGGAGTATGGTAATTTAGAAAGTGCTGTAGTATAATTGTATTCGTATATATTAGTTAGGATAAATTGTCTATACCAATTAATAATATATGAGAATAGGAGACGAAATTATGAGTGAAAATTGTACAAGCAACTGCTCGTCTTGTTCTTCAAACTGTGCTTCTAGAAAGCCATCTAGAGAAGAACTTTTCGAGAAGTCGAATGAATATAGTAATGTAAAGAAAGTAATCGGTGTAGTAAGTGGTAAAGGTGGTGTTGGTAAATCCTTAATTACTTCATGCCTTTCTGTATTAATGAGACGTAGAGGTTATGATACTGCAATACTTGATGCAGATGTAACTGGTCCATCTATACCTAAAGCATTTGGTGTACATGAGAAAGCATTAGCAGATGAACATGGAATCATTCCGGCAGAAACTAAGATGGGGACGAAAATAATGTCTGTCAATCTGCTTTTAGATAATGAAGAAACACCTGTTGTTTGGAGAGGACCTGTAATATCAGGTACGGTAAAACAATTCTGGTCCGAAGTAAACTGGGGAGATGTTGACTATATGTTTGTTGATATGCCACCAGGAACAGGGGATGTACCATTGACTGTATTCCAATCTATTCCACTCGATGGGATCATTATCGTAACATCACCACAAGAGTTAGTTTCTATGATTGTAGCGAAAGCAGTTAACATGGCAAAGACAATGGGAGTACCTATATTAGGTTTAGTCGAAAATTATAGCTACTATGAGTGTGACGATTGTGGCAAGAAATTATCCATCTTTGGTGAAAGTCATGTAGAAGATATTGCTAAGAAGTATGATTTAGAAGTATTAGCAAAGATTCCAATAAACCCGGAAATTGCGAAAAAAGTAGATGCAGGAAGAATAGAAGAGATTGAAGCTGACTGGTTAGAAGATGCAGTAACGAAGTTAGAGAGTAAATTAGTGAAGTAATTATTCAATTAAAATAATAAAAGGTTGAAGCACCATAGAGTTGGTGTTTCAACCTTTTATTAGTGAATCATAGAGACGTCTACGCCTAAGAAACTTCTTACAGTTACACTGATACCACCAAGTAAAACAGAGCCTTCCTGGAGAACGGAAGGAACAATCTTTTGATAATTATTCATACGGCTAGACAAGCTATCAATAATTCGAGTTAACAATAGGGGATCTAATACAATAAATCGACTATTAACAATAACAAGATCCGGATTGAACATAGTAAGAACGTTGTTCACGCATATAGTCATATAGCGAACAAAGGTATCCATTATGGAAAGTGCATCAGAATCTTTCTGATGATACAGCTCAGAAAACGATGCAAAATCTATATGTTCAAGACCTTTTTTTGCAGCTAGTACTTGTAATAATGCTCGTTCAGAAACATATTGTTCCAAACAACCTCGGTTACCACATGGGCAAGGTTTACCATCTATGTCAACAATTGTATGGCCGATTTCGCCAGCATAACCCTTGCTACCAGCATATAGGGTATTGTTCATAATGATACCAAGACCAACACCAGTATGTACACTGATATTAGCGATGTTTGGATAGTCATATTCAAAGGTTTTCTCACCAATTACAGATAGATTAGCCTCATTCTCTAATAATATAGTTGTATGAAAATTCTCTTCTAATGCCTTGATAAGATTACAACTTGTAAAATCATAATAAGGAGTAAAATGAATTACATTATCTGAAGTGACACCATGAATCCCTAAAGTAATACCAACTATACCATATGGACGTTCAGAGATGTCAGTGGTCATAGATCTAAGTAATTCAATTAATGCAGGACACAAATCAGAACTATTCTTTGGTGTAGCAATTTGCTTTAACTGACGTTCATCACCTTGTAAATCAGTAATTAGGGCAGAGATCATCTGCTCACCAATATCAACAGATACAGCATATCCAGCTTTACGATTAAAACTTAAGAGGATTGGTTTTCGACCTAAGCTTGTGTCGTCACTACCTATTTCTACTACAAGTTTTTTTACTAATAGGTCGGCAACAATAGCGGATATGGTTGCTTTGGTAAGACCTAATTTTTTTGCTATTGTGGATCTTGATATTGGACTATAGTTAACGATTTGAGTTAATACAAGGTTACTATTAATATCACGAATTAATTCTTTACTTCCAGTAATCATAAAAAACCTCCAAGCTTGGTTGCTTAGTTATAAGTGTAGCATAATTAATTCAGTTTGTCACATGAGAATAAATTGTTGCTATGAAACCGAAGGTTGAATAGTGATAAATAGAGTACTAATAGGAAAATATCACGTATTTATTTTAATAAAATTTAAGAATTATAATCTTGTACTATAAGAATCAGTACGTTATAATAACATGTACATAGTTGGAAGTTGATAAAAGAGTAAATTGGTTACTTTAGGGCTACAAATGTTTGTAGTGGTAACTATATTAGAGGAGAAGATATTTATGTCAGATGATATGAATAAAGATATAGAATATAATCTAACAGAATCAAATAAAGAAGATAAAAAAGTAATAAAAGATTCTGAAAAAGATAAGAAGACAATTGATAAAGAAAAAGAATACAAAGACGATTATGAAGATATATGCTACATCTGTCGTAGACCAGAGAGCAAAGTTGGTAAGATGATTCATATACCAAACAATATCTGTATATGCTCTGATTGTATGCAAAAGACATTTGATTCTATTAATTCTGGTAGCGTACCTTATATGGATATGATGAATCTCGGGCCTATGATGAACTTTAGTGGAATTCAGAATGAAATCCCAAAGAGTCAGAAATTAAAGAAGAAAAAAGAAGAGAAGAAAGAGGATACGAAAACAATAGATCTTAAGAATATCCCAGCTCCTCATATAATAAAGAGTCAGTTAGATGATTACGTTATTGGACAGGAACATGCCAAGAAAGTAATATCTGTAGCGGTTTACAATCATTACAAACGTGTTGCAGCTAATGCAATGGATGATATAGAAATTGAAAAATCTAACATGCTTATGATTGGACCAACTGGATGTGGTAAGACATATCTAGTTAAGACGTTGGCCAGATTGTTGAATGTACCATTGGCAATTACGGATGCTACCGCTTTAACAGAAGCAGGGTATATTGGAGATGACGTTGAAAGTGTTATCTCTAAATTATTAGCAGCAGCTGATAATGATGTAGAGAAAGCAGAACGTGGCATTATTTTTATTGATGAAATAGATAAAATTGCGAAGAAGAAGAGTACAACAAATCGTGATGTTAGTGGCGAAAGTGTTCAGCAAGGTATGTTAAAGTTACTAGAGGGTGCTGAAGTTGAAGTCCCTGTGGGAGCAACAAATAAGAACGCAATGGTTCCACTTACTACCGTTAATACGAAGAACATCTTATTTATCTGTGGAGGTGCATTCCCTGAACTTGAGAAGATTATTAAAGCAAGATTGAACAAGAAATCATCAATTGGCTTTGGGGCTGAACTTAAGGATAAATATGATACGGAAGCAAATCTTTTGCAAAAAGTTACTGTAGATGATCTTAGAGAATTTGGTATGATACCTGAATTTATCGGACGTCTTCCAATTATCTACTCTTTAGAAGGTTTATCAAAAGAGATGTTAGTGGAAGTATTAAAAGAGCCTAAGAATGCAATATTGAAACAATACAAGAAATTACTTGCATTAGATGAGGTAGATTTAGTATTCGACAATGGTGCATTAGAAGCAATTGCTGAAAAGGCTTTAGAGAAAAAGACTGGGGCAAGAGCACTACGTGCGATTATTGAAGATTTCATGCTTGACATTATGTATGAGATTCCAAAGGATGATAATATAGGTCGAGTTACTATTACAAGAGACTATATTGAGAAAAAGGGTGGACCTGTTATAGAGATGAGAGGTTGTATAACCCCTTTAATAGCTGAATAAGGACTATTATAGAAAGGCAATTTCATTTTGTGAAATTGCCTTTTTCTTATGAAACAAGATTCAATCAAATTAATATCGAATAGAATAATATAAAATACTATTCGAGGTTAACATTAACTATGGCAACTGATTTAGTAACGTTTCAAGCATGCCAAGATATTATATATTCAAATGACTATGCTGATTATATTATACAGGCAATTGGAGGATCAGAAGAACTTAAGACCTTGTACAATTATGAGTGTATTAAGCGAATCAGTAGTAGGTATCAAGCAATATATGTAGAAAGAAGAGGAGATGTAATGCATTCCTTTGAAAGATTTGGCTATCGATCATTTCCTAAAGTATATGGACTAATGGATCAGTCTGCATTAGAGGCAATCGGAGTGAATAGGGTGAGGCGTCAACCTTATCTGAACTTACGAGGTCAGGATATACTTATTGGTTTTATTGACACTGGAATTGATTATCAAAATCCCATCTTTATACAAGGTGATAATACCACAAGGATAGCGGGAATCTGGGATCAGACGATTCCTGGGAGTGATACTAATAATTTATTTGGATTTGGAACAACCTATACTGAAGATGATATAAATCGAGCACTTTCAAGTGAGGACCCATTAAGTATAGTTCCAAGTGTTGATACCATCGGACATGGTACTTACTTGGCAGGGGTGGCGGCAGGGAATGAAGATTTAAGAAATGATTTCTCAGGAGTGGCACCTAATTCGAGTATAGCAATGGTTAAGTTAAAAGAGGCAAAAGAATATATAAAAGATTTTTATCAGATACCAGATGGAGTTCCTTGCTACCAAGAGAATGATTTAATGTTAGCCATTAGTTATTTATTGAAGTTGGCAGAACAGTTAGTGCGGCCACTAGTGATATGTATTGGGGTAGGAACAAGTCTTGGTGATCACAATGGAGATTCTTACTTAGAGGACTATGTGGATTCGTTTTCGGCCTTTGTAGGTTTATGTACAACTATAGCGGGAGGTAATGAAGGAAATCGTGGACATCACTATCATGGTAATATTGCTTCAGGCCTTGAGTATGAGGATGTTGAAATTAATGTTGCCAAGGATGAGAAAGGTTTTGTAATGGAATTATGGGCGGGGCCATTACATACATTTTCTATTGGTTTAATTTCGCCGGGGGGAGAATATATCGACCGAATTCCAGCAAGACTAAACCAAAGACAACGAATCAGTTTTCTACTTGAACCAACGAAAGCTTATGTATATTATGAACTCTCAGAAATGCAAAGTGGGAATGAATTAATTCTAATACGTCTTGTTACCCCTACTGCTGGTATATGGAAGGTACGAGTATATAGGGGGAATGATGGGGATCAGAATTATAACATGTGGTTACCAATTCATGATTTTATTAAAGATCAGACGTATTTTCTTAAACCGAATCCTGAAACAACCATTACTTCACCTGGATATGTAAGAAGAGCGACTACATTGGGGGCATATAATCATATAACAGACAGTTTGTATGTGAATTCTGGTCATGGTTTTTCTGTTGAAGGATTCGTAAAACCGGATTTAGTTGCACCAGGGGTAGAGGTATATGGCCCTGCAGGAAATGGTAGATATACATCTATGTCAGGAACAAGTATTTCAACGGCTTTAACTGCGGGGGCTGTTGCTCTATTGCTAGAATGGGGGATTGTTTTAGAGAATGATGTGTCAATGTCAGGATTTAAGATAAATCGCTTCTTGGTACGTGGAGCTAGGCGCGGTAATATGACTTATCCAAATCCTGAATGGGGCTATGGAGAATTAGATGTCTATAATACTTTCAATTCCCTACGTACAACGGTGTGAGAATATATAGCAATTGCTTACTCTTAATGAGGTTTTTTAAGTGCGAAGGTTGAGTGAATTCATATAAATTTAACAAAACTTAGTAAGGAATGAATTGAAAGTACTGGAAAAAAAGGATATAATAAAGATACAGGCTTGGACGAAGGAAGGAAAGTGAGTATGGAGAAATATAATATTCCTGAAATTGATGGTAACCTTCGGAAACATATGGTTCGTGTACCTCAGGTCATTGAACAGGTAAGTGGAATACGGATTTTTGGCAAATTGATTAAATCGTTGGTCTTCACAACGGATGTTGCAATTATACGTAATTGTAATGCGAATGCAGTAATAGCAGTTTATCCGTTCACACCACAGCCAATAATTACGCATTCTATTATTAACTGTTCTGATGTTCCGGTGTTTTGTGGAGTAGGTGGAGGAACAACAACTGGAAAACGAGTAACAAATCTAGCAGAAGATGCGGAATTCCAAGGCGCAATGGGGATAGTAGTCAATGCACCAACACCCAATGAAACATTAGAATACTTGAGCCGTAAAATCGATATTCCAATTGTAGTAACCGTAGTTTCAGAAAAAACAGATATTGAGAAAAGACTAGAAAGTGGAGCGTCAATACTGAATGTGTCAGGAGCAGCGAATACAGCTAAAATAGTTGCAGATATTCGAAGAGAGTTTCCTGATGTCCCAATCATCGCTACTGGAGGACCTACACAGGATAGTATATTAAGAACAATTGACGCGGGAGCGAACGCAATTACATTTACGCCACCGAGTAGTGGCGAGATCTTTAAGAAGATGATGAATAATTACCGAGGAGAAAAGTACATTATTTAGATGAGGGATGCAATACGGGAGAAGTTATGAGATTTGTATGGAAGAAGAGAGAAGATAGGACTAGTCGATTGGAAGGAAGAAAGAATCTAGAACCTAAGTTCTCAGCAACAATTGAATTAAAGGGTAATAGTACAAAAGATAGCAATGAAGAAACAGAAGAGTATGAAGTTGTGGAACGTGTTATATATCCTGAAAAAATCATATGTCCTGATTGTGGAGGTTTAACACTTGAAGGGCTTGACTTCTGCGACAAATGTGGTGGAGAGATTCATGACATGGGAGAACAGTAGCCAACAAGAGACTAAGAATAGAAAAATAGATAAGGTTATCAAAGTGGCTGAGAGTAGTGCTTTGATAACCTTTTCCACTTGTTTATATTGATGAGAAATATTGATTATTACATAGATACTGTGCTATACTAAAGTGTAATTATAGGTAAATAATTATATTAACATAGAAAAGAGGAAAGCAATGATTTCAGAAAAGATGGTAGGCTTAGTACGGAATAGTTCCATCATTCGTGCAATGTTTGAAGAAGGTAAGAAATTATCAGACATATATGGAGAAGAGAATGTATATGATTTTAGTATCGGAAATCCAAGTGTTGAACCACCTGCAGAAGTAAAAGAAGCAATTATTGATATCATTACAAATGAGAGTCCTAATCTTGTTCATGGGTATATGAATAATTCGGGCTATGAAGATGTAAGGGCAGTAGTCGCAAAACATATTAATAACACGCAAGGAACGTCATTCGAAGAAGAGAATATCGTTATGACAGTAGGTGCAGCAGGGGGACTCAATGTAATCTTTAAAGCACTTCTTAACAAAGAAGATGAGGTAATTGTATTCGCACCTTACTTCGGAGAATATCGTAGCTATGTAAGTAACTACGACGGTTTATTAGTGGAAGTATCCCCGAATACGGTAGATTTTCAACCAAACCTAGAAGAGTTTAAGGAGAAGATTACTGCTAAGACAAAAGCAGTAATAATAAATACACCTAACAATCCAACAGGTGTTGTATATAGCGAAGAAACAATTTGTAAATTAGCAGAAATTCTTGAAGAAAAGCAAAAAGAATATGGGACAAGTATATATCTAATTTCAGATGAACCATACAGAGAGCTTGTTTATGATGGGGTTGAAGTACCGTATTTGACCAAGTATTATAAGAATACAGTAGTAGGCTATTCTTATAGCAAATCCCTATCATTGCCTGGTGAGAGAATTGGTTATCTCGTACTGCCAAGTGAAATGGACGATTATGAGAATGTTATAGCAGCTGTTAATGTTGCAAATCGTATCTTAGGATATGTGAATGCCCCTTCACTAATGCAGCGCGTAATTGCTAGATGTATTGATGCGAAAGTTGATGTAGAGATATACAATCGCAATAGAGAGGTGTTATATAACAATTTAACTGCTTTTGGATATCGTTGTATTAAACCACAGGGAACGTTCTATCTATTCATTGAAGCGTTAGGTGGAGACGACCTTGCATTTGCTAATGCAGCAAAGAAATATAACATATTAATAGTGCCAGGAAGGTCATTTGGTTGTCCAGGATACTGCAGAATTGCATACTGTGTGGATCATAGTAAAGTAACAGGAGCATTAGAGGGATTTGAAAAACTAGCGAAAGAATATAAGTAAGGGGGAGAGCAGGATGAGAGCGTGGGAGAAAAACTTTAGAAAAGTAGAACCATATGTACCAGGTGAGCAACCTAAACTTGATACGATGATTAAACTTAATACGAACGAGAATCCATATCCACCAGCACCTGGTGTGTTAAAGGCAATGAATGAGTTTGACGTAGACAAGTTACGTCTTTATCCAGATGATAAAGCAGATATATTAGTGGAGGCTTTAGCGGATTATTACCAGGTGGACAAGAATCAGGTATTTGTAGGTGTTGGATCTGATGATGTACTAGGAATGGCTTTTCTAAGTTTCTTTAATTCAGACAAGCCTATTCTGTTTCCAGATATTACGTATTCTTTCTATAAAGTGTGGGCTGATCTATACAAAATTCCTTATGAGACGCCTACACTTGACGAGAATTTTTGTATAAATAGAGAAGATTATTATAAAGAAAACGGAGGAATCGTAATAGCAAATCCGAACGCTCCAACAGGTATTTATGAGGATCTTACATTTATAGAAGATATAATACAACATAATCAGGGGAGTATTGTAATTGTTGATGAGGCTTATATTGATTTTGGAGGGAAATCTGCCATTGAATTAGTTGATAGATATGAGAATCTTCTTGTTGTACAAACCTTTTCAAAAGCTAGATCAATGGCAGGTATGCGTATAGGGTATTGTATAGGGAACAAGGATCTGATAAAGGTTATTAATGATGTTAAATATTCGTATAACTCCTATACTATGAATCAAACTTCATTATATCTAGGAGTAGAAGCGGTTAAAGACGATGCGTATTTTAGAGGAAATCTTGAGAAGATTATAGAGGAAAGAGAACGAACAATTGTAGAGCTTAAGAAACTAGGTTTTACATGTACGGAATCTAAAACAAACTTTGTTTTTGCAACACATAAAACTGTGAAGGCAGTAGAGTTATTAGAAATGTTAAGAAAACAGAATATTTTTGTTAGAAATTTTGTAAGTAATCCTCGCATTAGTAATTATCTACGTATCACAATTGGAACTAGAGAAGAGATGGATTCGCTACTTGTGGCAATACGAGAGTACGTTATGTAATATGTAGATTAGGTATAGCACAGAGAATAGTGTGCAATAATCTAAGTATTCATAACTCTCAATAAAATAATCAGTAAACTTATGCTGTAAGTGTTGAAAGGTAAACTAGATTTATGAAATTTATAAAAGAGTTTTTAAAAGGTGTTATAATTGGTATAGCCAATATTATTCCTGGAGTTAGTGGCGGTACAATGGCAGTTTCTATGGGAATCTACGATAAGATTATATATGCGGTTACTAATATCAGAAAGCAATTTAAGAAGAGTATGCAGTATCTGTTTCCTTATATAATAGGAGCACTTATTGGCATAGCAGCACTAAGTGTCGTTATTGAGATGTTGTTTGAAAAAAGACCATTAGAGACGTCACTTGGATTCATAGGACTTATTGTTGGTGGTATACCAATTCTTATTAAGAAGGTAAAGAATAAGGGATTTAAGATCTCGTATGCAATTTCTTTCGTCTTTTTCTTTGTATTAATAATTGGCCTTCAATTGCTACAAGGAAATGAAGGTACTACAGTTGTATTAAATTCATCACCAAAGATGATTATTACGCTATTCTTCGTTGGTATGATAGCCTCGGCTACAATGGTTATACCAGGAGTTAGCGGTTCAATGATACTTATGCTAATTGGCTTTTATCAACCAATTATTGATATGGTAAGTCAATGTGTATCTGCTTTAAAGGATTTTGATCTAGTTTTGATATTTAATAATGGAATCATCTTATTACCTTTTATAATAGGTGTTCTTTTGGGAATTATAATTATTGCTAAATTAATTACATTCTTGTTTGAGAGATTTGAAACTGTAACATTCTATGGAATTATAGGATTAGTTGCAGCATCGCCTTTTGCAGTACTAATGAGTAGTGGGGTAAGTAGTCCAAAGGCATCAAATATTATTATTGGAATTATAGCTTGTATAGCAGGTATTACAGTATCGTATTTTTTAGGCGGCGGAGAAGCTGAATGATAGGAGTTAATCTAGGTGTCGGGGCGTTTTAGACCCTTCCCTAGGGACTGGGAGTGAGAAGATGAAGAATCCTAATATATATAAGAAGATAGCAATCGATTTATTACTTACAATAGCAATCGCACTTTTATTAATCTTTGTTGCACCTAAACTAATAGCATTCTTCTTGCCATTTGTCATAGGATATGTTATTGCTTTAATAGCCAATCCTGTAGTTAAATTTTTAGAAAAGCGATTGAAGATTGTTCGTAGACATGGTTCAGCAATTGTTATTATAGTTGTATTAGCGCTTATTATAGGGGTAATCTATCTAATAATCAGTGTGTTGGTTCGTGAGAGTGTATCGTTTATAGCTGATTTACCCAATCTATATGAAACACTTAATCTTCAAGTAAAGGAAGTTCAAGACAATCTGCAGGTTGTGTATAAAGCCTTTCCAGTTGGTTTACAGAGATTCATTGATAACTTAGGAAATAATATTGGCACATATGTTAATACATTTGTACAGAAGATGGAATTACCATCAATAAGTGATGCTGGCTTGTTGGTTAAGAATGCGGCAGAGTTTTTATTCATGATGATTATAACAATCATGTCTGCATATTTTTTCATTGCAGAAAGAGAAAGAATGTCGATACAACTAAAGAAGTTTATTCCTGAATCATGGGGAGATAAGATTAGGATGATAGCTGACAATTTTAAATTAGCATTTGGTGGATATTTTAAGGCACAAATTAAGATTATGTTTGTCATCACTTTTATCTTGTTTCTTGGTTTTGAGATTATGAACATTGGATATTCAATATTATTAGCACTTGGAATTGCATTCTTAGACTTCCTTCCTTTCTTTGGAACAGGAGCAGTTTTGTGGCCATGGGCAGTTGTAGAATTAGTAACGGGTAATTATGTCCGGGCAGTTGTATTACTAATTATCTATTTTATATGTCAGGTTGTAAGACAGATTCTTCAACCTAAATTAGTAGGGGATAGTATAGGAATCAGTCCAATGGAGACTTTGATATTTATGTATGTAGGATATAAGATAAAAGGATTACTAGGAATTATCTTAGGAATACCAATTGGTATGATAATTGTTAATTTCTATAAAGCAGGTATGTTTGACGGTATTATTGATGACATACGTTATATTACCAATGATATTATTAATATACGAAAACATAAGGAATATAATGAAAAGAAACATCAGTAATTTATAGATGTAATAAAATACAAAAATATGAATATTTTGATGAAAAATAGGGAATAAATGCGGGCTAGTACTTTAGCCCTGTATTTAAATCCTATTATTTGTAAAAAACAAAAAGAAAATAGTAAAGTAAAATTTGGAAATTATTAATAAAATAAAATGCTAGTAAGAATAACTGGGCATAACTATCTTAAAATAGAATTAATTTAAAATAAGTATAAAAAATATGGAATTATAAGTAAAATAACACTAGAAAAAACGTATTATGCATAATTATGCATAAATTTGCAACTTGACCAAATGGAAAATATTATATATTATATAATTGATAAAGAAGTTAGAAATATAACAAATCGCCACTTTTTCAGTAAGGGAAGGGAAAGGAAAGAAAAGAATGGATAATGAACTTTTACCAGATATACAAGTTGCTGTATCAGTCGACGAAATCCAACAAATAATAACGAATTATAAAATTGGTAAAAAGCCGCTTGCAAGATTACTTGGTTGGGGAGAGACAACTATTATACGTTATCTAGAAGGGGATGCACCAACTACAGAGTATTCTGATAAATTACGTGCGATACTTGGAAACCCAACGTATTACTATAGTATTCTTATGAGAAACAAAGGAAATCTAACAAACGTAGCATTTAGAAAAAGTAAGAAGGCAGTACTTGAGAGACTTATGCAATCTAAGATTGATGTAGTTGCACAGTATATAATTAATCTTAAAGATTCAGAAATAAGTCCTGGTTATATTCAAGTGCTTTTATTTTATATTCAAGCTTTTTCTCTTGCATTTCACGGGAAAGAAATGTTTGATGATGAATGCTTTGCAATTGGAAATTCTTCACCTTATCCAAATGTATATGAGAATATGAAGAAATATGGAATGGTTAAACTAGAAATTGATGACACAGTGTTATCAGAAGAAGAAAAAGATTTAATTGATGCAGTGCTTGAGGGGTTTACATGGTATGGACCAAAAGCATTGTTTGCACTATTAGATAGAGAATGTAAGGTATTAAGTGAATCTGCTGAAAATCGTAGTAATAAGTATATAACAAAAGATGTATTAAAGAATTATTATAAGGAAGCATTAATCCAATATAATATCAGCAATATTTTAGAGATAGGTAGATATCCAGATATAACATTATCAGAATTGCGAAGAGATATGATTTATGCTATTTAATATTATTAAAAGTAAATAATGAGATTGTAAGTTACATAAATAAAAAACAGGTGGTTTGATTAAACCGCCTGTTTTTTATATTACTACGAATCTAATTATAAACAGTATCCGTTGTATTATTTACCATTTCTCTTTGCACGCATTCTTTGTGTAGGATCTAGGATCTTCTTACGAATACGAAGATTTTCTGGTGTTACTTCTAGTAACTCGTCAGTATCAATGAATTCCAAAGCTTGCTCTAAGCTTAAGATACGTGGTGGTGATAATTTAAGGGCATCGTCAGCACCAGAAGAACGAGTATTCGTTAATTGTTTTTTCTTACATATATTAACTTCAATATCTTCTGCTTTACCATTTTGTCCAATAATCATACCAGCATAAACTTTTTCACCAGCACCGATGAATAAAGTACCACGTTCTTGTGCGTTAAATAGACCGTAAGTGATTGATTCCCCTGTTTCGAAGGAAATTAGAGAACCTTGTTTTCTATACTGAATATCGCCTTTGTATGGACCATAGCAATCAAATACGGTATTAATGATACCATTACCTCTTGTATCAGTCATAAATTCACCACGGTAGCCAATTAGGCCTCTTGCAGGTATAGAGAATTCTAATCTAGAATATCCACCAGAAGCAGTAGACATATTTTGTAATTCACCTTTACGTTGACTTAACTTTTCAATTACTGTACCAGTATATTCTTCAGGTACATCAATGATAGCTGTTTCCATTGGCTCAAGAAGTTTACCATTTTCATCAGTATGGTAAAGAACTTCTGCTTTACTTACTGCGAATTCATAACCTTCACGACGCATATTTTCAATTAATACAGAAAGATGTAATTCACCACGTCCAGAAACTTTATAACTTTCAGTAGATTCAGTTTCTTCAACACGTAAACTAACATCTGTGTTTAATTCTCTGAATAGACGTTCTCTAAGGTGTCTTGAAGTTACGAATTTACCTTCTTGTCCAGCAAATGGACTATCATTAACGATGAAATGCATAGCAATTGTTGGTTCAGAAATCTTTTGGAATGGAATTGGAACTGGGTTCTCTACAGAGCATAAAGTATCACCAATATGAATATCAGGAATACCAGAGATCGCAACAATCGCACCAATATCTGCTTTCTCCACTTCTACTTTCTTAAGGCCTTCGAATTCGTATAATTTTCCGATTTTAACTTTCTTACGTTTTTCAGGGTCATGAGCATTTAATAACATAACCTCTTGATTTAAACGTAGAGAACCGTTATCTACTTTACCAACACCAATACGACCAACATATTCATTATAATCAATTGTACTGATTAGAACTTGAGTATCAGCATCTGGATCTCCTTCTGGGGCTGGAATGTAGTTAATAATTGTTTCGAATAATGGCTTCATGTTTTCAGGTGAATGATCAAGTTCAAGAATAGCAACACCTTCTTTAGCAGAAGCATATACGAAAGGACAATCAAGTTGTTCTTCAGAAGCATCTAATTCAATAAATAAATCAAGAACTTCGTCAATAACTTCTGAAGGTCTTGCTTCAGGTCTATCTATCTTATTGATACATACAATTACAGGTAACTCAAGCTCTAAAGCTTTTTTTAGTACGAATTTGGTCTGAGGCATAGCACCTTCATAAGCATCTACTACAAGGACTACTCCATTTACCATCTTAAGAACACGTTCAACTTCGCCACCGAAGTCAGCATGTCCTGGTGTATCAATAATATTTATTTTAATATCATTGTAAACTACGGCTGTATTTTTTGCTAAAATTGTGATCCCACGTTCTCTTTCAATATCATTAGAGTCCATAACTCTTTCTTGCACTGTTTGATTGGAACGAAATACACCGCTTTGTTTTAATAGTTCATCAACCAAAGTAGTTTTTCCATGGTCAACGTGTGCAATAATAGCTATATTTCTAATATCTTCTCTTTTTGTTCTCATTGTTTCTCCAATCTGCATCAGACTGTTTTGCCTGTATACGAAAAAAACTAATGTGAAAGTATAATTTCACACTATATTGATTATTTATAACTGTCTGTCAACATATATTTTATGTCAACGTACAACTAATATATTTTATCACAATTCTTGTAATTTACAAGCAGTTATAAGAAAAGTGAATAACTTTGGGAAAAATGTAACATTTCCTTATAATTATTATCTATATGCAAGGAATTTTTACTCAAATATTAAAAAGAAATAAAGTGGGAATTTATTAGTAAACGTTTGTAAAGATAATAATATATCCTTAAATATAACAAAAGTTACAAAAAACAACTAAAAATATGTACAAAATGTTAATTTTTAATAAAAGTCAAAACTAATATTTACATTTGGATTAAAATGTACTAAAATTGGAAATACTTTATTGAATTACAATATTTTACTTCTAAAAATGGAAAGTACAGCATAAATATATTAGTGAAGCAATCAATATACAATGTTGCTATTTTTAGAGCAGGATTAAGAGAGGAGTCGTACCATATGACAGATAAAGTATTTGATAATAATCAAGTAAGTATTGCAGGAGAGGTAATCAGTGAATTTGAGTACAGTCATGATGTGTTTGGAGAAGGGTTTTATACCATTGATGTATCAGTAGGCAGACTTAGCAATTCAGCTGATGTAATCCCACTAATGATTTCAGAACGTCTCATGGATGTGAAAAAGAGCTATGTAGGAAAGTATATCGAAATTCTAGGACAATTTCGATCATACAATAGGCATGAAGAGAATCGTAATCGTTTAGTTCTTTCTGTGTTTGTAAGAGAAGTTAAAATTTGTGATGAGGGATATGAAAGTCCTAAACCAAATTATATCTTTTTAGATGGCTATGTATGTAAGCAGCCAATCTATAGAAAAACTCCATTAGGAAGAGAAATCGCAGATATTCTATTGGCTGTAAACAGACCTTATGGTAAATCTGATTATATCCCTTGTATTTGTTGGGGAAGAAATGCTAGATTTGCAGAAAACTTTACTGTAGGTGGACATATTCAAGTGTTTGGTCGTATTCAAAGTAGAGAGTATCAAAAGAAGGTCGGTGAAGAAGACTTCGAAAAGAGAGTTGCATACGAAGTTTCTGTTAGTAAACTAGAATGTATTGAAGATAATTAAAATGATAGCTATTTACAATTTTAAAATAATGTTGTAATATGGTATATCAAAAAGCAATGTGTTTTTTTAGTAATAGGGAACTTGCTTTTTCGAGTTTGCCAGTTATATTGTGAGCATCCAACTAATAAAAAGTTATCTTTTTGTAAAGGTTGGCAACTGGACAGTTACGTTATAAGAAAGGACATGGGCAAGATGGATAAAAAGATTGTGCAAGTATATTATGGCAACGGTAAAGGTAAGACAACTGCAGCAGTGGGCCAATGTATACGAGCAGCAAGTCTAGGCTATGAAGTTATTATTATTCAATTTTTGAAGGGAAGAGACGCTGAAGAATTCTCTTTTTTAAGTAAATTGGAACCAGATATTAAACTTTTCCGTTTTGAAAAAGCAAAGGAATCTTACATTGACCTCACTGAAGAAGAACAATTAGAGGAGAAAAAGAACATATTAAATGGTATGAATTTTGCTAGAAAAGTAATTGAAACTGGAGAATGTGACGTCTTAGTATTAGATGAGATTCTTGGCTTAGTTGATCTTGGATTGATAACCATTGAGGACATTATTAAACTAATTAATTTAAGAGATGATTATTATAAATTAGTATTCACTGGACTCAATATGCCAGAAGAACTAATTGATCATGTTGATATGATATCGAAGATAGAACAAATTAAGGGGTTCTAACTTAAGTATGAGAGGCAACTTTTTACGTGTGTGGTTAATGTGAGTTTATAAATTACGTTAAACATATAATGCTAAAAAGTTGCCTTTTTTTATTTTGTAAATATTCATTAGCTTTAATTTGATCGTATTTTATCTATTGACAAAGGTAAAGTAAGGTGCTATGATAAACGCAATTCAAATATATTTGGTAGAGGCGCATTTTTTATCAGTATACTGTAGGATATGTCAGGCATAGTCGATTACAGTAGAAAGGAAAAGATGCCGAAGTTCTTATAACCTGAATAATAAGAGCTGGGCATATAGTTAATAGCTATATGACTGTCATCAATGCAATGATGGAGTGCTACCTAAAGAATTTTTTCGCATATCAAAGAAGATATACATATGCAGTATTCTTTAGGAGTCGACCATGTAGTCGACTTTTTTTAGTTATACGAAATGTATTCATAATTTCATAAAAACTAAAACTCTCCGCAAACACTGATACGGCGGAAGAAGATGAGATATACCTTAAGAAAGGGAACCTTAAGTACTAATATATTCTCATCTTGAAAAAACAGCACATTTATTTTGAAAAATTTTGTAAAAAGTATTTCAAGGATGTAATGATAGAATATAATGATTCTATAAGTAATTGTGCTGGTATAAGAAGCCGTGTAATTAATTATAATATTAGGAGGGCTTAATTATGGCTATTTTTACAGGAGCAGGTGTTGCAATCGTTACACCTTTCAAAGAAAACTTAGAAGTAGATTACAACAAATTAGAAGAAATCATTGATTATCAAATTGATAATGGAACGGATAGTATAATAATTTGTGGAACCACAGGTGAGGCTTCTACATTAACACACGAAGAACATCTAGAATGTATCAAAGTAGCTGTTACCAGAGTTAACAAAAGAATCCCAGTTATAGCTGGAACAGGTTCTAATTGTACAGAAACAGCAATATTTCTTTCTAAAGAAGCCTGTCAAGCAGGTGTAGATGGCTTATTACTTGTAACACCTTACTATAACAAAGCAACTCAAAAGGGTTTGGTAGAACATTTTACAGATATAGCGAATTCTTCAGATGCACCAATAATCTTATACAATGTGCCTGGAAGAACAGGATGTAACATTGCTGCGAAGACAGCTGCTACACTTGTAAACAATGTGGAAAATATCGTTGGTATCAAAGAAGCAAGTGGAAATATGTCACAGGCTGCTGAGATGATGTTATTAACAGAAGGAAAACTAGATCTGTATTCAGGAAATGATGATCAGATATTACCTATCTTATCGCTGGGTGGTAAAGGTGTAATTTCTGTATTATCAAACATTGCCCCTAGAGATACTCATAATATGGTAGTTCGATACATGGAGGGTGATCTTAAAGGCAGTCTTGAATTACAATTAAAATATCTACCATTAATTCATGAACTCTTCTGTGAAGTGAATCCGATTCCTGTTAAAAAAGCAGTTGAGTTAGCTGGTTTAGCACCAGGTGGAATGAGAAGACCTCTGACAGAGATGGAACCTGAGAATGCAGACCGTCTCATGAGAGAAATGAAAGCATTAGGTATTATTTAATTAAAGAATAAACTGAAATAATTATAGAGTTACATAGGATAGAACTTGGAGGCAATATAAATGATAAAGATTATTATGCACGGCTGCAATGGTAAGATGGGTCAAGTGATTTCTGAAATTGTAAGAAATGACGATGAATTAACAATTGTAGCAGGGATTGACCCATATACCATGAGAGAAAATGAATATCCTGTATTTGATGATATTAACAAGTGTGATATTATTGCAGATGTAATCATTGATTTTGCTACAGCGACAGCAGTGGAAAAATTACTTGCTTACGCAAAGGGAAGAAAGATTCCTGTAGTCTTATGTACGACAGGGTTATCCGATGAACAACTTCAAATAGTTGAAGAAGTAAGTAAAGAAGTAGCTATTTTGAAATCTGCTAATATGTCTGTAGGTGTGAATCTACTATTTAAATTAGTACAGGAAGCTACAAAGATGTTAGCGAAAGATTATGATATTGAAATTATAGACCGACACCATAATCAAAAAGTCGATGCACCATCGGGAACTGCACTTGCATTTGCTGATAAGATCAACGAAGTATTAGATAATGAATATGAGTATGTATACGACCGTTCTACAGAGCGAAAGAAACGTTCTAAGAAGGAAATTGGTTTTAGTGCGGTCCGCGGTGGAAGTATTGTGGGAGATCATGATATAATATTCGCTGGATTAGACGAGGTTATTGAATTTCATCATAGTGCATATTCAAAGGCGGTTTTTGCAAAGGGGGCTGTCACAGCAGCCAAATTCTTAGCTGGTAAACCGGCCGGAAGATATGATATGAGTGATGTTATAAAATTCTAATAAAGAACACTGTCAATGAGGGCTTTTTATCTGCATTGGCAGTGTTTTTTTGGGGTCTGTCTATAGTGCTTTTGGTTATTAAATTTTATACATTTTCTTGATTTATATAAAAGGACACAAACAATTGCTTTGCAACATATATAATTTAATGTATAATCTTATATACATAGACCGTTTGATAAAAGGTTCGTATAAGGTGGGAAGGTGATTCTATGTTGAGGATAGCCGTTTGCGATGACGACCAAGCAATATCACATTCATATAAGGATCGGATTAAAGCTTTGTTTGAAAGTAAATACGTAGATGCTACTATTTTTAATTATACTAAGGGGAGTAAGCTAATTGCAGACTGTGGAGAGAAACCGTTTGATTTGATCTTTCTGGATATTGATATGCCCGAAATGTCAGGTTTTGATGTGGCAGAAAAGATTAATGAAATAAGTGAGGATCCCGTTATTATCTTCGTTACAAATGAGGAGCAATTGGTGTATCGTTCTTTACGATACAGCCCTTTCCGTTTTATTAGAAAGACGTATTTTGGTGCAGAATTGAATGAAGCAATAGTTTCTTTCCTAGATTTGCATTTTAAAAGAAACAAAACTCAAGTATTCAATTGCGTTAATGGAGAATTAGTAGCAATTAACATTAAAGATATTATGTACATAGAAAGTAATAAACATAAAGTAACTGTGTATACGCAAAAAAAAGATATTGTTACGAAAGCAAAGATAAGTGAACTAGAAGAGAACCTGAAGAATTTCGGGTTTATTCGCGTGCATATAGGATACTTAATCAATATGAAATATATATTTTCTATAGAAAAGACGGAGATTAAATTTATGAATCAAACAAGTGTACCAATGAGTCGTCATAGAACGGAACAAGTGAAGACGGAATTTCAAAAATACATAAGGAGTGAGTTTTAGTGATTGAAGATATCGCTTTTGATTGGATGCCAAGTATAATCGAAAATTTTGTTATGCTTTATTTTATGGCATATTATTTAGGATTTAAAGATCATATAGCTATAAAATATAGGAGAATAAGCCTTTGCGGTTTTACAGCATTTTTATGTTTGGCTAGTTATATGGGTACATACTTCGCGGATTTTGAAATTTTGTTCATGATATTAGCTATTATTATATGTATCTTATATGGATTATTCTTTTTAACGGGCTCTTTAGTTAGTACTGTATTTACTTCAATGGTTCCATTTGTTTTTATAGTGGTTATTAATTCAGTTTCATTATATATTTTTTCAATAATCACTAATTCATCTATGAATACATTAATATTTGAACGGAATGCTACGAGGGCGCTTTTATTGGTAATTACAAAGGGTGGTTTTATATTATGTATGTCTCTAATTGCGAGATTAAGTCCTAAAAGTAGTTTTGTTTTCAAGAAGAGTGAAGTTATTGCAATCATTTCAATATTTTTTTCAAGTTTACTAATCTCGGTTTTTATATTTGATAAGGAGACAAAATTAGGAATCGAAGAATATAACAGTAGTAATATATACTTTATTATAGCTGTTTTTGGGCTTATCATAATCAATGTTTTAACTTACGTGTCTTATTTGAAGATAGAAAAGGATAACAAAGAAAAGATACAGTATGAACTTGTCAAATTACAATTAGAACAGCAGAAACAAGCGTATGAAGAGTTTGAAAATAGGAATCTGGAAATACGAAAAATAAGACATGATATGCGAAATTATATGGAGGCCTGCCTTGCATTAATGCAATCAGGTGAGTATAAAAGTGCCGAGGATTATCTTCATAATATCTGTATTAATGTTATTAAGCCAATAAATTACACTATCGTTACGAATAGTTCATTGATTAATGCAGTTTTAAACAATAAATTACATTTATGTAATAGTAACGAAATAAAAGTTGATTATAAAATATTATCTGACTTTGATGATTTTGATGAACTAGATATCTGTGTTATGTTAGGGAATCTTTGGAATAATGCGATAGAAGCAACAAAGGATCTAGAAGCAGAAAAGAAAATAGTATTTGAGGTTATGAGAAAGAAGAATTATCTAATAATCATATTACGGAATACTATAAAGGAATCAGTAATAAAGAAGAATCCTAATTTCTTTACTACCAAAAAGGATAAGTTGAATCATGGATTAGGTATAATAAGTATACGAGATATAGTGGATAAATATGACGGATTAATGGAAATTTCGGAAAATAACAACGAAATAGAGTTTCAAATAACACTAAAAATGGGATTAAAGGAATTATAACTACCAATTATGTACCTAGGGATACCAGTCGTGTCTCAAGTGTTGAAAAGAATAGGGAAAAAGGTTAATATATGTCTATGGGAGGAAGTCAAATGATTACCAAAATAGCCAATAAATTAACCATTTTTTTAGTTAATAGAGAGATTATATCTAGGGAGGATATACCAATCTATATATATGGTTATGAAGCATTAATTGCTTCGATGGTGAATTTTATCCTAATAGTTATATTAGGTGTAATTTTTCATCAAGGCTGGCAGTCAATCGTGTTTTTTGTGGTATTTGCTTTGACTCGTGTTCACAGTGGTGGTTATCATGCACAGTCGTATCTGAAGTGTAATTTGGTTTTAGCTTTAGTTTTTATAATTACAATAACATTAATTGAAGCGATTATTTTTTCTAAAAGAGATTACACAATTGTAGTATTTGTCCTATTTTATTTATCTGTCATTCTTAAATTTGCACCCGTACCAGATTCTAAGAAGCAGATAAGTAAAGCAGAGGAAGTAAAGTTTCGGGAGAAAATTTTATTATTATCTGCGGTATGGACAATCTTAATTCTAATCCTAAGCTTTGTTTGTTTCAGAGTTGCCTTAACTATGGCTATTACACTGTTTGTTGTAGCGGTGCTTATAGTGATACAACAACTTCTTAGTAGAGAGGAGGAAATATACAATGAAGAAAGTACTTAATACGGTAGCAAAAGTTGGTATGATGTCAGCTAAGAGTGCTAGTAGCAACAAATCATGGTTTGGTTGTTACCAACCTCAAGAACCAGTTGAATTAAAGAAATTAAAGAAATAATATTGTAAAATATTCATAAGCACAATGGTTAACCACCATAAGTAGTAAATCACCCTAATTATGACGTTAGTCAACTTTGCATTTCTTAGACAAAAAAGAAGGACAATAACAATTGTTATTGTCCTTCTTTTTTGCTTATAGCCAATAAATAAGTGTGTGATGTGTTTTAAAATTAACAACACTACTATTGTAATAGTTTAATGTGGTAAAATCAAGAGACTTACTGAATTGACTAAGAATCAACATCAAAAAGCCAATATACTACATTTTAATAATAAACTAGTAACCTCAATTTTAATCCAATTGTTATCATAATCAAATGGGTAATATAATATATTTACATATGTGGACGTGCAGTATAGAATATGACTTAATGGATGAAAGTCAGGTGAGAATTGTGTTAGCACAATTTCTCCAGAGATTGAAAGGAGCATGAGTAGTTGTATGAAACGTAAATTAGTATTAATTATACTTTGTATCATTATAATATGTGGTATCTTTTTAAGAAATGGAAGTTCAGGTCCGATAGATACCAACAATAGTGGGAATGATCAAGTTCAAAATCCGTTGGAGGAAACAATAACTCGTGCACAAGTTGCCAAGATGATCAGTTTTGCCGCATATACGAGAGAAGAATGTGAACAATTAGATCGAGTTATTACATATAAAGATACGGGAGTGGATAAATGGTATGATAAATACATCAATGCAGTTACCATATTAGAATTAATGGAGGAAGATAAGAATTTTCGTCCAAATGATGCCCTTACATATGGAGAAGCAAAGCAAATATTAGAAAAATTACAATTAACAGACTATAAACGTCTTCGATTTAATCTAACTGATGATATCTTAAGTAACAAAATAAGCGCTACCAATTGGTTATCTGTATATGAATATATTTGTACAGAGATATATAATTATGTTCCTAGTGAGCAAGATATTTTCGTTGTAATGGCTGGTAGTGATAAGAAGGAAGATAAGTGGAAAGTCGTAGGAGAAGATGAAACGTATCAAAGTGATGGAATATCGTTGGAAAGCTGCTTAAATCAAACGGTTACTGCTATCGTTAGAGGAGATGAAATCTTAGCGATTAAGCAAGTAAAGGAGGACACGATATCACTTGAGAATGTCTGGATTATTGATGGTAAAAAAAAGAGTGTATCAGTTTTTATCAATGGTGTAGAGAAAACCTTTCAAACAGAGAATGTATTAGCAGAAGAGATTACAAATGTCGCTGGTGACTTAATAATAAGTAATCAAAAGATTACCAAGGTATCTGTTAAGCCAAATCGAATCACAGGAAAAGTACTTGCTGCTACCAAAGAATATATTGAAATAGAGGATTACGGTAAGATATATCTTGAAGATAATTATAGAATCTATAAAATATACGGTGATATTGAGTCAAAAGTTAGTAGCTCAGTACTTGTAGGGTATTCTGTTACAGATTTTGTTATATCCAATGATAAAATAAGCGCAGCGTTAATTAAAGAGAGTCCCAAAGCTGAGAATATCCGAGTATTATTAAAGACTACGGGATTCAAAGACATCTTCCATAATAATGTTGTGTTGACATCCGATGAACCATTTACAATCACATATGGTAAGAAAACTAAGAAATACGATGCGAAGGAAAAAGTGACAATTAAGCCAACGAGTAAGATGTTAGATGAGGGAAGATTACGAGTGGAAACTACGGAAGATGGTAAAATAACTGTTTCTTCTATTGAAAGAGCATATGGCACTCCAAGTTATAGAGGTTCATTAGAAATCGTTTCCTATGATCAAGGTTTAACTATTGTTAATGAATTACCTTTAGAAGAATATTTATACAGTGTAGTTCCTAGTGAGATGCCTACTTCATATGGAAAAGAAGCTCTGAAAGTGCAAGCCGTTTGTGCAAGAAGTTATGCTTATAATCAATTACTTACTAATCAGTATAGTGAATATGGCGCACATGTCGACGATAGTACATCGTTCCAGGTTTATAATAACGTGGAAGAGAATGAGTCTTCTATTGCAGCAGTTAAGGATACTTATGGTAAAGTATTAGATTATGATGGAGAGGTTATCACGGCTTATTATTTCTCAACTTCTAGTGGTTATACATCAAGTGCAAGCGAAGTGTGGATGAACAATACACCGTTAGAATATCTGACAGGAAAATTACAAGTTGATGAGGATAAAACGGAAGAATTAGATTTGACGGAAGAAAAGAATTTCAGAGATTTTATAATCAATGATGACTACGATACATATGATAGCGATTTTGCTTGGTATCGTTGGCAGACTAAGATATCTTTAGATGATATTAAGAAAACAATCGATGCAAAATTAAAATCAAGATATAATGCGAATAGCAGATTGATTTTAACACTTGTTGATGGTAAATATGTAAGTACTCCAATTGACACAGTAGGTAACATTAAGAGTATTACTATTACCAAACGTGCAACAGGAGGCGTAGCTACAGAAATTATTATCAAAGGTTCTAAGAATACTGTAAAAGTAATATCTGAATATAATATACGAATTTTGTTATCGCCAAGTGGAAATGACGTAGTTCGAAAAGATGATAGTAAGATTTCTAATATGAGCTTATTACCAAGTGCTTTCATTATTATTGATGAAATTAAGAGCGATGATAAGCTAACAGGCTATAAGATTCGTGGCGGTGGTTATGGACACGGCGTTGGCATGAGCCAGAATGGTGTTAAAGCAATGGTTGAAGACGGTTTCAAATATGAAGAAATATTAGAACATTATTACACAGGAGTTAATATTGCTTCTATATATGAATAGTTAGATAGCAATCAAATTGCAGTAACAACAAAGAAAAAGGAAGTAAGAAGAAAAAGTAATTTTTCTTACTTCCTTTTCAAGTTTTCTGGGTACACTCGGTTTATAATAGTTGATAGGCAGGTATATTGACTTAACTGCTAGATATAAATTTGTGAAAGTTAAATTTTCAATTAATAAAAATTAAATTAAAATAATTATATAAATAATATTGACAAGGAAGCCCACAAGGGATATAATATTTCTCGTACTGATGAGCAGTTGTGGCGGAATTGGCATACGCGCTAGACTAAGGATCTAGTGAGCATTGCGCTCGTACGGGTTCAAGTCCCGTCAACTGCACTCATAAAATAAGTAGAAAATGTAGCCTAGGTTATTCACATAGCCTAGGTTACATTTTTTTGTACTGCCCTTTGGTGTTATATTTTGTTTTTGCCTGTTAAGGTTATTGATTAGATGAAGGTTAAAAGTAAATCTAATATAGATATTAACATTACTTAAGTTATATTAAGAATACAAAAGAATCTATGTGGTATGTTTTTAATAAGGCTGATGAGGCAGGTTGGAAATGCATAATACCATTGTATAACACATATATTTTCTATAAAATTACATGGGGAAATGGTTGGTATTCGCTATTGTTGCTTGTCCCTGTAGTTAATATAGTAATTGGTATTGTTACTTTGATAAAATTAGCTCAGGTATTTGGCAAGGGAATTGGTTTTGCGATAGGTCTGATATTTCTAAACATGATTTTTTTACCTATACTTGCATTTGGCGAAGCAGAGTATATAGGGAGTTATTAGTCAGAAATCTAATGAATAAAGTAATGAATAATTTAATGATAAAAAGCTTATAGTAGGGATAAGGTCAAATATCTGGCCTTATCCCTTTTTTAGTAATAGCATATTTAAAGGAAAAACTCACTAAAGTAGACTTAAAACAGTGGCAAAGGCAACGAATAATTGGATAATAGTAGATAAATGGTTGTAAGATATGTGCTATAAGAAAAAACTTGATGTATAATAGAAAAAAATACAAAATAATTGATATTTATTCGAAAGTGTTTGCAAATAGTTAGAAAATTTTGCAATTGTGTTGAAATTCTTAGAATTTATGCTATAATATTAGTATAATTGTTTGAGAATTATCTGAATAGAGTAGGAGTGATAGTATGGGTATGTCAGCAAAACAGCTTGATGATTGGAAAAGAGTTTTAATTGGGGAATACAAAGATGTAATTAGCTCAATTCAATCATTATCAGAAAAAGAGATCGTTGATTTAGATACTTTGAAATTTCTCTTATCATGTAAGAGAAGTTTGGAACAACAAATCGATAATTATGAAAGAGATTTATGCTTTTTTCATGTATAATTATCCGTTTACATTTTTAGGAAGAATTAATTTGGTTATAGGAACTGTTACACTAGGGAATTGTTATTAAATTGCCTAATGTAACAGTTTCTTTTGTCTTGACTTAAGAGATAGAACTGTTACTATATTATATAGTGACAATAATGTTAGTACTGTGTGAATTCACAAAATAGGAGGGCGATTATGGAATACAGAAAGTTAGATAAGCTAGGAATAGAAATTTCATTACTTGGATTTGGCTGTATGAGATTTCCTCTTTCAGAGGATGGTAAAATTGATGAGATAGAATCAGAGAAGATGATTGATGAGGCTATTGCTGAAGGTGTAAATTACATAGACACTGCCTATCCATATCATAATGGTGACAGTGAACCTTTTGTTGGGAAAGTTTTAAGTAAATATGATCGTTCTACATATTATCTAGCAACCAAACTTCCTTGTTGGGAGATTAAATCGGTTGCTGATGCTAAGCGTATATTTGAGCAACAGTTAGAACGTTTGGGCCAAGAATATGTGGATTTCTATTTGTTACATGCACTTAATAGAGATAGATTCAATGAGATGAAGGAACTGGGAATTGTTGAATTTTGTGAGCAATTAAAAGAAGAAGGGAAGATTCGATACCTAGGATTTTCTTTTCATGATGATTATGATGCTTTCGAAGAAATTATCACTTATAGAGAGTGGGATTTTTGTCAGATACAATATAATTACATGGATACGGAAGAACAAGCTGGTGATAAGGGATATGAATTAACAGAAAAATTAGATATTCCTGTTATAATTATGGAACCTATTAAAGGAGGTTCTTTAGCAGAACTACCAGAAGATATAACTGCTATCTTCAAGGAAGCGGATCCAAAAGCATCGGTAGCCTCATGGGCACTACGTTTTGTAGCAAGTCGAAAGAATGTAAAGACAGTCCTAAGTGGTATGTCAACATATGATCAAGTACTAGATAATCTTGATACGTTTTCATCATTCAAATCGTTAAACTCAGATGAAGAAGCTGTAGTTGAGAGGGTAGCTACTACAATTAAGAGTAGAGTTAAGAATGGTTGTACTGCTTGCAGATATTGTATGCCATGTCCAGCGGGAGTGGATATTCCAAAGAATTTTGGTATATGGAATCAGCATGCTATGTATGGGAATGATGCTCATGCTAAGTGGGCTTATTTCACTAACTTTAATGAGGAAAATCGTGCAGATCGTTGTATCTCTTGCGGAAAATGTGAAACGGTATGTCCACAAAAAATTAAGATTCGTGAGGATTTGAGTAAAGTTGTATCAGATATGGATAAAATCAAATAGATATCGAATTTGTTTACTTTTTTCGTAGAAAAAGATATAATAAACGGTATTGAATAAAGATAGTAAGTAACAGATTATCCAAGTTGTTACAATAGGAGATTAAAATGGTACGTGAAACGTTTGATAAGATTGTTAATAATGTCGAAGTTAGACAAAATCTTAGTAAATTGAGACAAGAGATTAAAGATGAATCAAATAAATATGCATTGTTATATTATATAGGTGAAAGGAAAAACTTAATTCCTGAATTATTAGAGAGTGAAGATGCAAAGACAAGAAAGAACGCAGCTTTATTAATGGGAGACCTTGCGCTAGAGGAATATCTTCCTTGTATTATTAAAGGATATCAGAATGAAGAACAACGTTTTATTAAGAGTTCTTATCTTGTAGCGTTAAGGAATTTTGATTATCGAGAGTATCTTTCATTCTTAAAAGAGTGCTTAGATAAATTATTAGCTGTAGAACTAACAGACGAAAATAAGAAACATACGGAAGAAGAGATTAGAGAACTAACAGCATTGATTGTATCTATGGAAGGTGTTAAGAAACATACTTTCACAGGATTTCACAAATTATCAAAAGTCTTGTTATTAACAAATCGAAATCATATTCCAGTTACACTAAAGCAAGTGCAGATGATTACACCTACAGCTAAAGATTTTAATGCAGGTGTCATGGTTAAGACAGATAGATTAGATGAGATTCTACCTATAAGAACCTATCAAGAGATTCTATTTGCACTAGAAGGTGCACAGGTATGTCAGATGAATCCAATACAAGCTGCTAAACTTTTGTATGCGGGAGATTTGCTTGAATTCTTAATGGATAGACATAATGGTGATGCTCCTTTTTACTTTAGAGTAGAAGTTAAGAGCAAGATGGAATTGAGTAAGAAGAGTGAATTTGCTAAGAAGTTTTCTAGTGAACTAGAACGTTTAACAAAGAGACAGTTGATTAATTCCACAAACAACTATGAATTTGAAATTCGCTTCATTGAGAATAAAGATCAAAATTTTAATGTCTTATTAAAATTATATACCATTAAAGATAGTCGCTTTTCTTATAGAAAGAATGTAATTGCTTCAAGTATAAGACCTGTTAACGCAGCGCTAACGGTGGCTTTAGCAAAAGATTACATGAAGGAAGATGCACAGGTTCTTGATCCGTTCTGTGGAGTGGGAACAATGTTAATTGAACGTCACAAGGAAGTTAAAGCATATTCAACATATGGCATTGATATCTTCGCAGATGCCATTGAATTAGCAAGAGAGAATACCCAGGCGGCAAGACAAGTAATTCATTATATTAATCGTGATTTCTTTGATTTCAAGCATGAGTATCTCTTTGATGAGATAATCACAGATATGCCTTTTTCAAACTCGAAAAATCGCGAGCAAGAGATTACTGATTTGTACCAGCTTTTCTTTAAGAAAGCAAAAGTACATCTTAAGGAAGATGGCGTAATTATTATGTATACGCATAACCGTGAACTTGTACTTAAGTTTAGTAAGGCTGCGGGATATCAGGTACGAGAAGATTATGAGATTTCAAGAAAAGAAGGAACCTATGTAATGATTTTATCTAGATAATGGCAGATAAAACAGAAAATATGTTCGAAAATAAATTGACGCTATTTTAATAATAAGCTATAATGAAGAATGTTTTAAGGGCAAAGTCCTGAATAGCTACAGTATATTATGAAGTGAGGTAGAGATCGTGAAGATAAGTGTAGTAATACCTTATGTTAATGGTCCTCATTTTCTAGAGGATTGTTTAGAAAGTTTGAAGGACCAGACATGGAAAGATTTTGAGGTATTGTTAGTACAAGATAAACCAAGCAAGTATCTAACGGAAAAGGAAAATGTAAATGTGGTGGAAGAACCTACCAGTATTGTGGATAACTATAAGAATTTCTTTCCAATCCGTGTATATCATACAACTAATACGCAGGGGGTAAGTGCTGCTCGCAATATTGGAATTGAGAATGCGGCTGGTGAGTATGTGTACTTCTTAGATTCAGATGACTATCTGTTTCATAATACATTAGAAAAACTAGTAAAGGCAGCAGGTGAGGGACAAGCTGATGTCGCTTATGGAACAATTGTTGATACCTGGTTTAAGAGACTTGTGTTCTTTGATTCCTATGAAGAAGAAGCCAAGCAAGTGAATACGGCATCAGAAGAAGCTATGATGAATGCTACGGAAGGTGATGACGAAGAAGATTATTGTAAGAAAGTTATTACTGAACAAAAACCTTCTGAAGCAATCTTGGATTTAATCGGAAAAAAGCGTGGGTTTGTAGCTTTATCGGCATTGAATATGCTTTTAAGACGCGAACTGCTTGTGGAGAATGAGATTGGTTTTGATGAACAAGTGTTATTCTATGCGGATATGTCCTTTGTAGCAAGAATGTTGAAAGTAGCAAAGAGCACAATTTCAGTGGACGATGCTAGATATGTTAAGCGTAAGCATAATGATCCTATTCATTATCCAGCAATTACGCAGATAAAAGCAGAAGACAAATTCAGTAATATGTTACATGCATATGAAACTTCTGTTAATGCAGTAGGAGCTCATGATGTAATTGCTTATCTACTAGGTTTCAAATTGATTAATTACTATACCAATTATCATGCAACTAAGATTAGAAGAAGTGAACAATCATACTGGCAAGGTGAGAGGTTTACTTCTATGCAGAAATTAATTACGAAAATTCCAACAGAGATTACTAGCAGTTTATCTGGATATAAGAGTAAGTTAGTGAAGAGATTAATAAAAGGCAATTTGTCAGCTACCAAACGTGCTGTTAACGTACATCTTGGGTCAAAAAAAATTCGTAAGATTAAATCAAATCCAAGAGCATTTGCATGCTATCTATATTTTCATTTGTTTACGAAGATGAAGATGAAAGACAACTGGGTTTTGTTTGAAAGTTTCTTTGGGAAAAGCTATTCGGATAGTCCTAAATATATCTACGAATATCTAAATCAGGCTTATCCGAACAAGTACAAATGTATATGGGTAATTAATGATAAGAAGACGAAGATTCCATACGGAGCAATTAAAGTAAAACGATTTAGTATTCGTTATGCCTATTATTTTGCACGTTGTAAATATGACGTACTTAATGTTAGACAACCAAACTGGATTCGTAAACGTAAAGGTAATGTATTTCTTGAAACTTGGCATGGAACTCCACTTAAGAGATTAGTTTTTGACCAAGAAGAAGTATGTGGTGCATCGCCACTTCATAAGCAACAATTTTATCGTCAATCAAGAGATTGGGATTACCTAATATCAGATAATGGGTTCTCTACAGAGACGTTCAAGAGAGCATTCTTATTCCATAATGAGATAGTAGAATGTGGTTATCCAAGAAATGATATTTTGTATGCGCCGGATAAAGAAGATAGAATTATCAAATTAAAAGATAAGCTAGGTATACCAAAAGATAAGAAAACAATCCTCTATGCACCAACATGGAGAGATGATGAGTACTATGGTAAGGGCGAATATAAATTCGCATTAAAGTTAGATTTACATGAGTTAAAGAAACAGTTAGGTGATGAATATGTACTATTACTTCGTACACATTATTATATTGCTGATTCTATTGATACAACAGGAATTGAAGATTTTGCATTCAATGTAAGTAAATATGATGATATTTCCGAATTGTATTTGATTTCTGATATACTTATTACGGATTATTCATCGGTATTTTTTGATTATGCAAATCTTAGAAGACCTATTCTCTTCTTTACGTATGACCTTGAGAAATATAGAGACATGTTACGTGGTTTCTATCTAGATATCGAGAAGGAGATGCCAGGTCCATTATTGTTTACTGAAGAGGAAGTTATCGCTGCGATTAAGGACATTACTGATATCGAGAAGCAGTATCAAGATAGATACGATGAATTCTACGAACGATTCTGTCATGTTGATGATGGTAATGCATCAAAGAGAATTGTCGAGCGAGTATTTAGAGACAAACAAGGAGTTTAGAAAGGAATTATCAGGATATAATGCAGTTTGATACGCAACAAGTGGAACAACTAATCTTGCTGTCAGCAGCTATTGTTGCGGTTATCTTCTTACTGAAGTTTATTAAGAAATGTCATAAGAGAAAAAAATTGCTTCAAAGCAATATCTACGATATTGATCTGTTGTCAGGCGAAGATTTTGAATTATTCCTTTATTATTTTTATAAAAAACATGGTTATCGGGTAAAATTAACACCATTAACTCATGATTTTGGAGCCGACTTAGTGATCAAGTCTCATGGAAAGCGAATTGTAGTTCAAGCAAAACGATATAAAGATCGAGTTGGTATTAAAGCAGTTCAAGAAGTTATTGGTTCAATGGCTTACTACAAAGCAAAACAGGGCATGGTAATAACGAATAGTTACTATACACAAAGTGCATATGTATTGGCAAAAGCCAATGGAATTACCTTAATTGGGCGAAATGCATTGATTAATATGATCCAAAAAGATATGGTTTTATTACCATAGAGTTTAATACGAGTGTCGCAAAACTCATTTACATTTACACAGCTTCTCTGCTAACGTACTATAACACAAAACACGCTACACACCTAAGTACTTCTAAGTGTGTACGAGAAGGTATCGAAACAATGCGGAACCGCCATCGATGCGGCATCCTGCCGCAGCTCAGGCTGGCTCGGCGTCCTTGCCTCGCTTTCCTTGATTATCTAGTACACACTAAGAAGTACTATAGATGTTTCGCTATCGTTTTTTAGTCATAGTACGTCAGTAAAGAAGCAAGGCTATGCGTTTAAGAGTTTTGCTTAAAGCATAATAACGTAATATAGAAATATTAGTATAGAAAAGAGACCTATAAATTGAGTATAATTACATCAATTTATAGGTCTCTTTTCTATACTAATAATATTTTTGTTTCATATACATGAATATCAAATTATTTATATAGTTTTAATCTTGGGCCATCAAAAGGACTCTCATCTAATATATACACGTCTATTATATATTTTTCATTAGAGATAAATACATCATGCTCTGTTTTACCATTATGAAGAACATATTTAGTATACTTATTCCCAGTATTAGTTCCATAAACTATCAATAAGTTGTTCTCATTATCAATTAAGAAACAAGTTCCAATATCCTTCTCTATACAACTATATTGACCTGATTTTATTTTGTATAAAGACTTGAATATGTTATCTTGTTCTAAAATGCATAAAGAGTTTTCATTGCTTCCTTCATTCGTATATAAAATAAATAAGTGATTTTGGTCCACTTTTCTATCCAAAAGTTTTACGTGTCTACTATTAGTGCGTTCTTCAATTATTTTAATTAATCTGTTCTCATTAGATACAGTAACTCTATTTTTATAGTATACAAAGATTAATAATATTAACAGTATAATAGTAACTAAAACTATTTTTTTTTTCATCTCAATACTTTTTAATAAAATTTATATTGTCAAGACAAGAACAAAACAAATAAATTTTCTAAAACACTCCTTCTCTTCTTGGTATACATATTTTAACATATTTGAAGCGTGTTGGATATAGTGTTTTGGAGGGATAGGGTTTAGGATTATACGATATAATACGCAAGTGTACCAATTACCCCTGAACCGAGTATTACTAATATAGCATTGGCTTTAAACTTTCTAAGAGCTATAATTCCCCCGACGAATAATAGGGCTTCAATGATATGGAAGTTTGATAGTACAATATCAGTCTTTTGCGCTTGGAATAAAGCAAGACTTAAGATTGATAGTCCAGCACCGCTGATTAAAGCAACGACAGCAGGTCGTAGACTGGCCAATAGTGTTTGGACTCCATTAAAATTACGGTATTTGTAATAAAAGTAAGCAAGGAGTAAGCAAAGTATGAATGCAGGAAGAACAACTCCGAGAGTACATAAAAGTGCACCTGGAATACCGGCAAGTCGATTACCTACAAAGGTGGCCGAATTTATTGAGATAGGACCTGGTGTCATCTCAGCAATGGTGATTAAATCCGCAAATTCATCCATCGTCATAAGATGATGTACGTCAACAATTTGGTTTTGAATTAAAGGGATTGCGGCGTATCCACCACCAACACTAAATAATCCTACTTTAATAAAACTAAAGAATAATTTCAATAAGATTAACATCCTGTTTTACGCTCCTTTCTTAAATCAAGTAATACAGTACATATACCAAGGAATAGGCAGGTTAGGATTATAAGCATGGCACTAAAACCAAGGAAATAGTTCATAATGAATGTAACAATCATTAATAGGATATAGAATTTGTTTTTTGTTTTTACTATATTAGAAGCTAAGTTATATACAACGTCGAAGATTACTGCGGCTACACCAGCTCTCATAACTTGAAGTGCGGTAGCAATTACTTGATTTGAACGGAACTCCTCATAAAAATAAGAGATTGCTGTAATAATAATAAGTGGTGGTAGTGATGTTCCTATGACTGCCACCAAAGAACCAAGTATACCTTTCATTCGGTATCCTAGAATTACAGATGCGTTAATAGGTAATGGACCTGGACAGGATTGAGCCATTGCTGTTATGTCAAGCATCTCTGCTTCATCAAGCCAACCAAGTTCCTCCACGAATTTTTTCTTCATTAATGAAACAATTACGAAGCCACCACCAAAGGTGCAGGCACTAAGTACAAACATTGTTCTGAATAAATTCCACAGAATATGTTCATTATTATTAGATGTATTATTTTCTATAATTTCATCTGCAAGAGATGTCTCATTTATCATAATATTGTTTTACTCCTTTCACATTAGTCTCCCATTTTACATTTTAAACTACATCAGCGCCGATGTACTTATTATAGTTAATTATAATATATAAGTAAAATATATGATTTCTATATAAAACATAGGTAATACCTATTATAACATGAGTGATAAAGGTATAGCTGCAAAACTCTTGAAATATATATCTATTTTTTTGTCAGCTGGAGAATATTTATCAAAAATGTACATATTCTAACTGGGTAACCATGGAACGAGTCGAAGATACTAGTTTGATATTGTCGACTTAAGTGAAGATAGGGTGATATCACATGAAAACATTTGAAGTTAAGACCAAGATTGTGTTTGGTGAAAATGCACTTGGATACATCACCTCACTGGCGAATAAGAAAGTTTTTATTGTAACCGATCCATTTATGGTAAAGTCAGGAATGATAGAGAGAATAACTTCTAAGCTATCTAGTGGAAGTTATCAAGTTTTTAGCGATGTTGTACCTGATCCTCCGATGGAACTGGTTGTCAGGGGAGTTGGTGAAGTAACTGCATATAAGCCAGATGCAGTAATTGCCCTTGGTGGTGGTTCAGCGATAGATGCAGCGAAAGCAATCATGAACTTCTCCAAAAAAGCAGCAAATCTACCAGATATGCAATTCATTGCAATTCCAACTACAAGTGGAACAGGATCAGAAGTAACCAATTTCGCAGTAATTACAGATAAGGAAAAAGGAGTGAAATACCCACTTGTATCTAGCGAACTATTACCAAATGTAGCAATACTAGAACCAGAACTTGTAAAGAGTCTCCCATGCCAAATTGTAGCGGATACAGGTATGGATGTATTAACTCATGCAGTAGAAGCGTATGTTTCAACCGAGGCCACGGATTTCTCGGATGCGTTGGCTGAGAAGGCAGTGAAGCTTGTATTTGACTATTTACTCAGGTCTTATAAGAGCAGTGATGATATGGAGGCCAAAGAAAAGATGCATTCAGCGTCTTGTCTAGCAGGTATGGCATTCAATGAGGCTTCTCTAGGGATTAATCATGCCATTGCGCATAATATCGGAGGGAAACTCCATATACCTCATGGAAGAACTAATGCGATTCTGTTGCCACATGTTATTGAGTACAACAGTAATATGGAAGGATATAATCCTAAAACCTATACTAAAGCAGCTAAGAAATACGGGGCCCTCGCTAAATTATGTGGAATACAAGGAGCAACAACAAGGGCGCTTGTTAAGGGATTGATAACGGAAATCGTAAAATTAGAACGAGAGATGAAGATGCCACGCACACTAAAAGAATGTGGAATCAAAGAAGAGGAATATCTAGAAGCTAAGAAAAGTATGGCAGAGGGTGCTTTAGAAGACGCATGTATGGATACTAATCCAAGAAAGACTACCGTATCTGAGGTGTTAGAGATTCTTCATCTAATTAGGTAATGGCGGGTAGGTGAGAACAATAGCTTTACAACTTGAGGAAAAACAACGAATTATTCAAGAATTTGTACCAGGAAAGCAGATTACACTGGCGCATATTATTGCAAATCCTACAGAAGAGATCTATCTAAAGATGGGTTTGATTACAGAAGAGATTAACGCAATAGGAATTATGACAATAACACCAAGTGAGGGAGCAATTATTGCTGCAGATATTGCTACTAAGGCATCAGATATCAAACTTGGTTTTATTGACCGATTTAGTGGTGCTCTTGTAATAACTGGTGATGTAAGTTCAGTTGAAGCTGGAATAAGAGATATTGTATCTGTTTTAGAGATGCAGCTTGGTTTTACTCCGACAAAGGTTACTAGGACTTAGTAATGCCAGATAAATAGGGAGGTAAGGTTGTGGGAAAAATCATATTTATGGGCAGAACAGGTTGTGGAAAAACGACCTTATGTCAAAAACTAAGTGAACTTGAGATACGGTATAAGAAAACACAGGCTATTGAATTATATGATAATGCAATCGATACACCAGGAGAATATCTAGAGAATCGGAACTATTACCGTGCTTTAATTAACACAGCTGTGGATGCTAAACTAATTGCCCTTATTGCAGATCCAACGGCTCACGATAATTATATTCCACCCGCTTTTGCTGGAACATTTGCTAAAGAGTTAATTGGAATTATCACGAAGATTAATCTTGTAAAAGATGAATCAGCTATAACGAAAGTAGAGAGAAGTTTAAGAGAAGCAGGAGTAACACGGATATTCAAAGTAGATACGATTGATGACGTTGGTATTGAAGAGCTCTTTGCTTATATTCATGAGAAAATCGATGATTAGAAGGAGGTGGAGTATATGAGAGAAGAACTACTTAGTGTAGGAATCGATATTGGGACTAGTACAACGCAATTAGTGTTTTCAAAGTTATACATTGAGAATATGGCATCTAGTTATTCCGTCCCTAGAATCGTAATTGTTGATAAAGAAATCATATATCGTAGTGAGATATATTTTACTCCACTAAAAACACCAACAGAAATCGATGGACCTAGAGTAAGGCAAATTATCGAGCAGGAATATGAAAAGGCAGGAATCAGCAAGTCAGGCATTGATACAGGTGCAGTAATTATTACTGGTGAGACAGCGAGAAAAGAAAATGCTAAGGAAGTACTTGAATCACTCAGTGGGTTTGCGGGTGATTTTGTTGTAGCTACAGCAGGACCTGACCTTGAAAGTATTATTGCAGGTAAAGGTGCTGGTGCACATGCATATTCGAAGGAGCATTCGACTAGTGTTGTGAATATTGATATCGGTGGTGGAACAAGTAATTTGGCATTATTCATGCGTGGAGAAGTGGTTGATACCGGATGCCTTGATATTGGAGGGCGATTAATAAAGATTAATCCAACTACCCATGAGATTACGTATATATCAAAGAAAGTAGAAAAGCTAATTGCAAAGCATAACCTAGATATCCGTATAGGTATGGTAGCAACTAAAGAAAATCTGGATCCAATTGTTAAGTTGATGATTAAAGGCTTAAAACAAAGTGTTGGACTAGCACCGCTTGATGATGACTATGAGATCATGATCACGAATAAGAGTATTGCTCCAAACCAGAATATTAAGAATATTTCATTCTCAGGTGGTGTAGCAGATTATATTTATCGTGATAGAGAAGGAAAAGAGTATTTCGCTTATGGTGATATGGGAGTGCTACTAGGTGAAGCAATTAGACATTCCGAATTATGTACACAGCTGAACTTGATACGAAGCGTAGAAACAATACGAGCCACAGTAGTGGGAGCTGGTACACATACAACAGAGATTAGCGGAAGCACGATTACGTATACGAGTAATCCATTCCCAATTAAGAATCTCCCAATTTTGAAGATGCGAAGAGAAGAAGAAGAGAACATTGACTCCTTAAGTGAAGCGCTGAAGAAAAAATTAGATTGGTTCAAATTAGAAGGAAACCTTCAAAGGGTAGCAATTGCAATTGAGGGAATTAAGAATCCATCTTTTACCCAAGTATCAGATTATGCCAAAGGCTTGGTGAAGGGGATACAAGAGTTAATAAGTAGAGAATTACCACTGATTATCATCGTGGAGCATGATATGGCAAAAGCGTTAGGCCAAGCGATGTATCATGAACTGCAGTATCAAAAAGATGTTATCTGTCTTGATAGTATTAAACTAGACAATGGGGATTACATTGACATTGGAAAACCTGTGGCAGAAGGAACCGTTTTACCGGTTGTGGTAAAGACACTTGTATTCAATGAATAGAGGAAAAGATATAGAGTAAGTTTATAAGAAAAAAGTTTATGGAATAAAACCTAATAATAGGAGGCGTATTATGATTTTAAAGACCTTGTTATTTGGCCATACGTATGAGTTTAAATCACTCAAAGAAGTACTGGCAAAAGCAAATGAAGAGAAATCAGGAGATTTACTTGCTGGTGTTGCAGCTGGTTCTGCGGAAGAACGTGTAGCAGCTAAGATAGTTCTAGCTAATATTACATTAGAGCAATTAAGAGAAAACCCAGTAGTACCTTATGATATTGATGAAGTTACAAGAATTATTCAAGATGATGTAAATGAAAAGATTTACAATGAGATAAAACATTGGACCGTAGCGGAATTTCGTGAATGGATTCTAGACAGTGAAACAAAAGGTACTGATATTCGCCGTATCAGCCGTGGAATAACTTCGGAGATGGTAGCGGCAGTTGCTAAATTAATGTCGAATATGGACTTAATATATGGCGCTAGTAAAATACGTGTTACTGCACATTGCAATACAACAATTGGTGAACCAGGAACTCTAAGTTCACGTTTGCAACCGAATCACCCTACCGATGATCCAGATGGTATCATGGCTTCCTTATTAGAAGGTTTGACTTATGGTGCTGGTGATGCGCTTCTTGGGCTAAACCCTGTAGATGATTCAACGGAAAGTGTTGTACGTGTTTTAAAACGTTTTGAAGAAATTAAACAAAAATTCAAAATACCAACACAGACTTGTGTTCTTGCACACATTACAACGCAAATGGATGCCATTAGAAAGGGCGCACCTACTGATCTTATCTTTCAATCCATTGCAGGTTCTGAAAAAGGTAACGAAGCATTTGGTTTTAATGCATCAACAGTAGAGGAAGCGAGACAGTTAGCTTTATCAGAAGGTACCGCAGAAGGACCAAACGTAATGTATTTTGAAACTGGACAAGGTTCAGAGCTATCCTCAGAAGCTCATCATGGAGCTGATCAGGTTACTATGGAAGCAAGATGCTATGGATTTGCAAAACACTATGATCCATTTATTGTTAATACAGTAGTTGGCTTTATTGGACCAGAGTATCTATATGATGGTAGACAAGTAAACCGTGCAGGTCTTGAAGATCATTTCATGGGTAAATTAACAGGTGTATCAATGGGTTGTGATGCATGTTACACAAATCATATGAAAGCCGATCAGAATACAATTGAAGATTTATCAGTACTTCTAACAACAGCTGGATGTAATTATTTCATGGGTATTCCACATGGTGATGATGTTATGCTTAACTATCAAACAACAGGATTTCATGAAACAGCAGCATTACGTGAGATGTTTGGCTTAACAGCTATCAAGCCATTCCATGAGTGGTTAGTTAATATGGGATTCGTTGATGAAAAAGGTAAGCTAACGAAGCGCGCTGGTGATGCTTCAATATTATTCTAGAAGGAGGGAAGAACATGAACGAGCAAGACTTAAGAAAAATGGTAGAACAGATGGTGGAACAGATGGTGAGCAAAGATACTTCTAGTACTTCCACTTCTTATAAAAGTAATTCTTCGTCATCGGTGAGTTCTATGGTGAGTGGTGAATGTCTCCCCGATATTACAAAGATTGACTTACGTACACAATTCCTAATTAATGACGCAAAAGATAAAGAAGGTTATCTAGCAATGAAAGCAAAAACACCTGCCAGACTTGGTGTAGGAAAAGCAGGAGCTAGATACAGAACAATAAGTATGTTACGTGTACGTGCTGACCATGCAGCTGCACAAGATGCAGTATTCTCAGATGTATCAGAGGAATTTGTTAAGAAGAACAATTTTGTAGCAGTTAAGACATTATGTAAAGATAAAGATGAATATCTAACAAGGCCAGACCTTGGAAGAAGATTTTCACCTGAAGAAATAGAAGTAATTAAGAAAACATGTGGTCAAAATCCTAAAGTACTAATTATCGTTGGTGATGGACTATCATCCTCTGCAATTGAAGCCAATGTTGAAGATATGATTCCTGCTATCAAACAAGGTCTTAGTATGTACAGTATTAATGTACCACCAATCCTATTCATCAAATATGCCAGAGTTGGTGCGATGGATGATATTGGACAAGTTACAGATGCAGATGTTATCTGTATGTTAGTTGGTGAAAGACCAGGACTTGTAACAGCAGAATCTATGTCAGCTTATATCGCTTATAAGCCAAAACATGGATTAGCAGAAGCTAAGAGAACGGTTATCAGTAATATACATGGAGGCGGTACAACTCCTGTTGAAGCAGGTGCACATGCAGCAGAATTAATCAAGAAGATGTTAGATAAGAAAGCATCTGGTATCGATTTAAAATAAACGTGTAATAACATGAATTAAGGAGGAAATCATATGAAGAATGATAAATTGCGACCTAATATACTTGCGGTTCGCATTATCTCGAATGTAAGTCCTGATTTAGCAGCAAAATTAGAATTAGGCCCTCGTCATAAAAGTATCGGTATAATTACGGCTGATATTGATGACGTAACGTATACAGGACTTGATGAAGCAACAAAAGATGCAGATGTAGAGGTTGTATATGCAAAATCTATGTATGCGGGTTCTGCCAATGCTTCAACAAAACTAGCAGGTGAAGTAATTGGTATATTAGCTGGACCAAGCCCTGCAGAAGTAAGAAGTGGGTTGAACGCTTGTATAACATTCATGGAAAATGATGCGTATTTCGTAAGTGCAAACGAGGATGATTCTATTGCATATTATGCTCATACAGTGTCTCGTACAGGTTCTTATCTATCCAAGGTTGCAGGTATTCCAGAAGGAGAGGCTTTAGCTTACTTAATCGCACCTCCACTTGAATCTATCTATGGTTTAGATGCAGCGATGAAAGCTGCTGACGTTAAGTTATGTGAATTCTTCGGACCACCTTCTGAAACAAATTTTGGCGGCGGGCTTTTAACTGGTTCACAATCTGCCTGCTATGCTGCTTGTTCCGCATTTGCCGAGGCTGTTCGCAGTGTTGCAGAACGTTCAAAGGAATATCAATAATAGATGCAAGCACTTGGCTTAATTGAAGTAGTAGGATATCCACCAGCTGTAGAAGCGGCGGACGCAGCATTGAAAGCAGCCAATGTTACGTTACTTAGCATAGCCAAAGCAGATGCGGGTATTATGACAGTTGAAATTATAGGAGACGTTGGAGCAGTAACTGCGGCAGTAGATGCAGGTGCTAGAAGTGCTGCTAGGATTGGACTTGTTAGGGCAAGACATGTTATATCAAGAGTAGAATCAGACTTGATTGGTAAAATGATTCCATCAGAACGTGTTCATTACGAAGTTGCAAAACAACCAGAAGAAGATGTAATGGAGGAATCAAAAGCTGATGCAGTGTCTGAATCAAAAGCAGATGAAGGTATGCAAGAGCCAGTAACTGATGAGACTTTAGAAGAATCCCCAGGCGTTTTTGAAGTGAGAGAGAAGGAAGAAGAGAAATCACAAACTATTGATTTTTCGCAAGAACAATTAAATAAACGAAGTAATGCGGATTTAAGGAGTCTTATTAGGTCATTAGGTATTCAAGTAACCACCGAGCGCTTGAACTCAATGAAGAAGCAAGACTTAATTCGATTACTTATTGAGTATAGTAAGGAACACTAGAAATAAAGGAGACAGCGAATGGAAAATCAAGATAAAGACCTACGCTCGATACAAGAGGTACGAAACCTTTTAAGGGAAGCTGAGAAGGCACAGAAAATCATAGTAACGTACGATCAAGCAAAGATTGATAATATTATAAAAGTTGTTACCGATGCTTGTCTACAAAACGCAGTGCGCTTAGCAAAGATGGCAAATGAAGAAACCGGATTTGGAATATGGCAAGACAAAGTAATAAAGAATGTTTTTGGTTCAAGAGTTGTTTATGAAGCCATTAAAGATCAAAAGACGATAGGTATCTTAAAGGAAGACAAAGAGAATATGACCATTGATGTTGGTACAGCAGTAGGAGTTATTGCGGGAATCGTTCCATCAACAAATCCAACTTCTACAGTAATGTACAAATCATTGATCTCGATTAAAGCAGGAAACAGTATTGTATTCTCACCACATCCTGGTGCTCTAAAATGTATTTTAGAAACAGTTGATATAATAAGAAAAGCTTTAAAATCAGCTGGTTGTCCTGAGAATGTAGTATCTTGTATTTCTATTCCAACTATGGAAGCAACACAGGAGTTAATGAAGAATAATATTACGAAATTGATTCTTGCAACAGGAGGATATGCGATGGTTAAATCAGCATATTCATCTGGAACTCCTGCAATAGGTGTAGGGGCTGGTAATGGTCCAGCATTTATTGAAAAGACAGCAGATGTGAAACAAGCAGTTAAGCGAATTATGGATTCTAAGACATTCGATAACGGAACAATATGTGCATCGGAACAATCTGTTGTTGTTGAAAGATGTATGGAAGATGCTGTTAAGAAAGAGTTTCTAGCACAAGGGGCTTATTTCTTAGATGAACAAGAAGCAAAACAATTAGGTAACTTTATTCTAAGAGCAAATGGAACGATGAATCCACAAATCGTAGGAAAATCCGTGAAAAAGATAGCTGAACTAGCAAGTTTAACTAGAGTTCCTGATTCCGCAAGGGTGTTGATTGCAAAAGAATGTAAAGTAGGACATACGGTTCCTTACTCTCATGAAAAATTAGCGCCAATCCTAGCGTTCTATGTAGAAGATAATGCGGATACTGCCCTAGAGCGTATCTGTGAGATTCTATACTTTGAAGGTATGGGGCACACATTCTGTATGCATTCAAAGGATGAGGAATTGGTAAAACGCTTTAGTTTGAGAGTACCTGCATCAAGAATATTAATCAATACACTTGGTTCACTTGGTGGTGTCGGAGCAACTACTAACTTATTCCCTGCCTTAACCTTAGGTTGTGGTGCAGTAGGTGGAAGTTCATCATCTAATAATATTGGCCCACTTGATTTAATTAATGTTAAGCGCGTAGCCTATGGAGTTAGAGAAATAGAAGAACTTCGAAAAAATGCAGCTCTAGAGGGTTGTAATGACGGAGGTTGCTGTTCAAGTACAGCAGATATGTCACAGCTAGTAGACACTTTAGTGAAAAAAATTATGCAAGAGTTGGTTTAATTAATAAGTGTTATATATATAGGAAAGCACTTCTAAGAGCTTTATGCATGATATTAAAAATAATGTAGAATACTAATTTAGTAATAATGAAATAATAGGAGGTTTCATATTATGGCAAATACAAATGCACTCGGTATGATTGAAACAAAAGGTTTAGTAGGAGCAATAGAAGCAGCAGATGCAATGGTGAAAGCAGCTAATGTTGCGCTTGTAGGAAAAGAACAAGTTGGTGGTGGTCTTGTAACTGTAATGGTTCGTGGTGATGTAGGTGCTGTTAAGGCAGCAACAGATGCAGGAGCAGCAGCTGCGGAAAGAGTTGGTGAACTAATCTCTGTTCACGTTATTCCAAGACCTCATTCAGAGGTTGATGTTATTCTACCACATGCTAAAGGTCAAATTCCACAGGCATAGTATAGAAGATGGCAGTATTAACGGAGAATGACATCCGTAAGCTATTTGGTGAAAAAGTGTTGATGGAAAAGGGTGAGTTCTACCTAGAAAAGGATATGATACTCACCCCATCAGCAAGAACTTATCTTGCGGATAAGAACATTATTATACGAACCGACCACCTAGAAGGAAAGACACGTTATCAGAATGAGTCTGTACGAATGAAGAAAGAAAAGGAAAATATAGAGAATAAGGAAAAAGAGATGGAGAAGCAACAGGAAGAAATCTATGAAACGCTCTTTGGAATAACCCTACATGAAAAACCAGAGCATATGACCCATCTTAGAGGTAATTTACTCGTATTCAAAGATAATGGAAGAATTGCATTACGTGGTGCTATTGATACCTTGGAATCTGAGATTATTCTTGCTCAAATTGTTGCGCAAAAAGAAGGATCTATGAAACTGGTCGATGATTTAGAAGAAATCATTAGATTCATTCGTAGATTGTTAAGAAGTGAAATTACAGGTGAAGTCGTTGATGATTTTTGCTTACAAGGATTGAATCCCAAAGATATGCGAGAACAATCGTATCATCCTAGTAAATATTTTGGAATCAAGCATTTCTTGCCAACCTACAAACATGGCGAGATGGTTGCTCATCTGAATAAGTTAAGAACATTGACGAGACGTACTGAATTGATTGCATTTAAAGCTTTCAAAAATGATGAAAACAAGGTTGAGAGAGTCGATATTATTCGAGCCTTTAACCGATTATCATCCTTATTCTGGATTATGATGTTTAAGTATATGACAGATAAATACAAAGACTAATTATTAATTTCTATAAGAAAAGAAATTTTTCATACAGGAAGGAGGATATATATGAATACTTGTAATATGGAAGTAATCGTAGAGAATGTCATTAAAGAATTGAAAAGTAAATTGTTCGTAATGGTTGAAGCTTCTGGACGTCATATTCATCTAAGTCAAAACGATCTATATACTTTGTTTGGAAATGGATATCAATTAACACCAACAAAAGACTTATCGCAACCAGGTCAGTACGCTTGTGCAGAACGAGTAACAGTAACTGGACCTAAAGGATCTTTACAGAACGTAGTCATATTAGGTCCTACAAGACCAAATACGCAAGTTGAAATCTCTTTAACAGATGGGCTAGCGCTTGGAGTTAAACCCCCTGTGAGGTTAAGTGGTGACATTGATAATACCCCTGGTATTACTATTACAAACCCTAAGAATGGCAATAGAATTACCATTGATAAGGGAGTCATCGTTGCGAAGAGACATATTCATATAACACCAGAAGATGCACAGAGATTTGGCGTAAGTAATGGGCAGACAATCAAAGTAAAAGTCTTTGGAGAGCGACCAGTTGTTTTTGAAGATTTAGATGTTCGTGTTAGCGAGAAATTTAAAACAGCTGTACACATTGATTATGATGAAGCCAATGCATGTGGATATACAAAAAACAGTATGGGATTAATTTTATCTTAATCGAGGTGGCAGGATGGATAGAGAGAATTTCATTCAGGATATTGTAACTGAGTTAATGAATCGTTTACGAAAGGACTCTAATAGAGTATGTGTAATTGGTGATATTCCGGAAGAGAACTATAGTAGTCAAGGTATTGAGTTTCTAACTTGTACTTCTTACAGTACAGATGATGATATTGTATTAGTTACAACAATGGCTCCTGCAATGTTAGCCAATTTAGCAAATGGAATGGCAAACACAAGAGAAGAAGAAATTATTCTAGATCGTCTCTTAAATGGCAAGAAAGTCTATATCTTAGAAGATGCATTTGAATATCAAAGATATAGACGGATTGCTTATAAAGCTTTATTTCATCTGTACCAAGATTATGAGTTGAAACTTAGAAACTATGGAGTTCAAATAATTCAAAATCCTGTAGAAATATTCAAAGAAAACATTTATTATAGTAAAAGGCAATATCAACAGTTTACAGATCAAAATTATAATGGGAACGATGTATCTAATACTGTAATCGGAAAAGTGGATTGGAGAAAAAAACATCTTCTTCTTGAAAAAGACTTTATAAATAGTCGGATGGATAAAAACCGTGTGGTATTAATTACACAAGATTGTATAATTACTCCAATGGCTAGAGATTATATTAGGGAGCATCAAATTCATATAGAACGAGGATAGTGGAGGCGGCAAATTTGGAATTAGGCAAAGTAATTGGCAGTGTGTGGGCAACAAAGAAAGACGAGAATTTGAATGGACTAAAGCTAATGATTATTAAGAGTATGAATGAGTATGAAACATTGAATGACCGTATTACTGTTGCCGCAGACATTGTTGGTGCGGGTGTGGGAGATACCGTACTCGTTGTACGAGGCGGTTCTGCCAGATATGCTATTCAAAGCTCCGATACTCCTATTGATGCTGCAATTATTGGTATTGTTGATTCAATCGAGGTGCTTAAGTCATGAGTAAGAGTATCGGAGCTTTAGAATTTCAAAGTATCAGCAGAGGGATGTATATAGCTGATGCTATTGTTAAGAAAGCAAACGTAGAAATTCTCTATTTTCGCACAATTTGCCCTGGAAAATTCCTTGTTATCATTACTGGAGAAGAGGATGCCGTAGATGAAGCGATAGATTGTGGTGAGGACCTAGCGGAAAAGAGCCTTGTGGATAGCTTTCGGGTCCACAATGTATCTCCTGAAATAGTAGATGGCTTTCGCAATCGGTACGTGCATCCAAGTTATATTGATGCAATTGGGATTATAGAAACAAGAAAAGTCTGTACAGGTATCCGAGTACTTGATATTGTATTAAAAGCAGCAGATGTATCCCTTTTAAAGATATATATGGCTTTTGCTATCGGAGGAAAACTGGTCTTTCTAGTAACAGGATCAGTTAGTAGTATCCAATATGCATTTCAGGAAGGTAAGACTCTATTAGGTGAATATGAAAGTGCGAATATCGCAATTATCCCATCACCAAGTGAAGAAATGATTGAACAACTAGTGCATGGGAAAAAGGAGGTAAACGAATGAGCGTTAATGAGATAATTGTCTACATTATGGTTGTTTTTGCAGTTCTAGGTGCAATAGACCGTATTATCGGAAATAAGTTTGGTTTAGGAGAAAAATTTGAGGAAGGTATACTAGCAATTGGATCTCTTGCAATTTCTATGGTGGGAATCATTGCTTTAGCTCCAGTTCTTGCTGATTTATTAAAACCAATTGTTGTACCAGTGTATAGTTTTTTAGGCGCTGATCCAGCTATGTTTGCAGGTACGATACTTGCGAATGATATGGGTGGTGCACCATTAGCACAAGCACTAGCTTTAACAGAAGATGCTGGTAAATTCGGTGGTTTAATTGTAGGAGCAATGCTTGGACCTACAATCGTATTTACAATACCAGTAGCACTTGGTATTATTGCTCCTGATGATAGAAAATACCTTGCAACTGGCGTATTAGCAGGTGTTGTAACAATTCCAATTGGTGCTTTTGTCGGTGGATTAATTGCAGGTTTTCCAATTATGATGGTTTTAAGAAATTTAGTACCGATTATTATAATTGCAGTATTAATTGTACTAGGTCTATTAAAATTCCAAAATGGAATGATAAAAGGTTTTACTATATTTGGTAAAATAGTTGTTGCAGTTATTACAATTGGTTTAATTGCAGGTATTGTAGAGCAACTTACAGGTATAGTTGTAATTAAGGGTATGAATCCTTTAAGCGAAGGTTTTCAAATTGTAGCAGATATTGCAATTGTGTTAGCTGGTGCATTCCCATTAGTATATGTAATCACTAAAGTTTTCAAAAAACCTCTTATGGCATTAGGTAAAGTATTAGGTATGAACGATGTTGCAGCAGCAGGTTTGGTTGCCAGTTTAGCAAACTCTATCCCTATGTTTGGTATGATGAAGGATATGGATAATCGTGGTAAGATATTAAACGTTGCTTTTGCAGTTTCAGCTGCGTTCGTATTCGGTGATCACTTAGGCTTTACAGCTGGTTTTGATTCAACTATGATCGTTCCAATGATTATTGGTAAGTTAGTTGCAGGTATAACAGCAGTTATCGTTGCTATATTTATTGCCAATAAAACATTAGGAAAAGAAGTCTAAGGAGAGTAAGAATGGAAGTAAATCGTTATACAATAGAATCGATGATTCGTGATATATTAAATGAGAAACTGTCTAATATCACCAGTGGATGTGCATTGGATTCCAAAAGAGAGTGTACTAAAGAGGGAGTAATAGCAGTTCGTGTTCCAGGTATTAAAGTAACTGAAGAAGATAGAATGGATACCGGAAAGCCAGGAGATATCGTATATACGAAAGATCTATTCTCTCTTGGAGAAAGTCCTCGTCTTGGTTGTGGTATCATGGAGATGAAGGATACCACATTCGATTGGACATTAAATTATGATGAAGTTGATTATGTGATAGAAGGTAGTCTTAGTATCATAATCAACGGAAAAACAGTTACTGCTGGTCCAGGAGAATTGATTTTAATTCCAAAAGGTTCTTCAATCAAATTCTCTGTACCAAATTATGCAAGATTTATCTATGTGACTTATCCAGCAGATTGGGCAAACCAAGCATAGTTAGGATATAATAGATGGTAGTAAACAACTAGAAAAGACAATTTACTAAACATGTAAATTGTCTTTTCTCTTAATTTGTTGGATATGCTATTGAACTTCGAAATTCTTTTGGTGTTAATTTGAATTTTTCTTTAAATAATTTGTTAAAATAAGAAATGTTATTAAAACCAGTCTCTAAGGCTACTTCCATAATAGAATGATTTGTTGTACTTAATTTCTTTGCAGCGATGTCAAGTCTGTAGTTATTAATATATTCAATACAAGTGACTCCAAGATGCTTCTTAAAGAAACGCATAAAATGATATTCACTAAAATTAAGTTGTTCCGCCATATCCTTTACTGTCAGTTGTTCCGTAAAATTTTCTTTGATGTACTTAAGAATAATCTTGATTTTATCGGTTATAGCATCATCTACATTAACAGGATCAGGGACTTCAACTGGTATATTAGTAAAGAGTGTATGTAAGAATAGATATAGATAAGCTTTTAATTCTAGTTCAAACCCTTTATGTTTATCCATATATGCGATTTTGCTTTTAATAAAGTATTCCTTAAGTAGAGGGTAACCGGGTGTATCTGGTTTGAGTACGAATGGAAAAATTACTTTATTTTCAGCAATTGAATTAATAAACTTGATAGAACAACTATCATGATTCGTATCTAACATAGACATGTTTAATACAAACGAATCCGCCTCATATTCTTCTTGCTTGTATTGAGAGCAAGAATGTAATACATAAGGATTTAGCAACAAGAAATCCCCTTCGGTTACTGTATACGGTTTCAAGTCAATATAAAAGATACCTTTTCCCCTTGTAATGAGAACTATTTCAAGCTCTTCGTGCCAATGTATATTAATATCGGTAAAGTAATCAGGAACTTTCACTTGATAAAGCTTAAGCGGTAATAAATAATTCCCATGTTTCTTATTCTCGTGTAATTTGGTATATTCTTGTAGATTCATTGTTATCCCATGCATATCACAAATAATCTTGTGATATTAACAATGGCTCCTTTCTTCTAGAAATTAAATGTAGCAATTGTTGAGCAGTTTTGTATTAGTTAAAGTTTCTTTGAATGAAGAATTTACTCTTTTTTAGAGCTATAATGTTGATATTCCGTTAGAAAAAAACTTTCCCAAAGAGTTATTATAATCTTAGCGGAATAACATCTATATTTATTATAAAGGTATCATTCAAAAATGCAAGTGTATCCCTGACATTTGCGTAAGGATATCTTCATACTGGATTAATTATATCCCAAAAAAGCCTAGTAACGAATAGTTACTAGGCTTTCCTCATAATTAAAATATTCTATTTATATATATATGGTTCAGTATAACTTAAGACAAACTTATCGTCACCTTTTTGGCCAACTTTGATTTCATCACCAGAGTTTAGTGTAGTAGTGGCGATTGCTAGGTTTTTTTCATCTACATAAGTTGTTTCTAATTCTGTATCATTCAAGTAAACTTTACTATATTCCGTGAAGTTTTCTCCTTGAATATACATATTCTCTCCAGAGTTTAGAATGCCATCAACTTTAATATCATCAACACCCATTTTTAAATCAGTTGGAATGTATGGACTTATTCCATTGAATATTGTTTGGTCTCCATATAACATATCATATTGAAGTAATTCTAACTCGTCAAGATAACTTTCTGAATCAGATGCATTCTGATGTAGTTTAGTAATATATCCATTATCAATATTCAGACGTTTTAGAATAGAAGCAGAAATCTGATAAGCTTCCATATCTGTATCAATCTCAGGAAGGCCCATATTATCCCAGATAATATATGATGTTTGATAGATATTATCGTTCTCTAGGTCACTAGGTTCAATACCTAAACTAGGTAAATGATCACCATAAAATACCAAAACAACATCTTCATCTAATTTTTCTAACTCTTTAATTAGATCGCCGATGAAAGCATCCATCTCATGAATTTGGTTTACATAATATTCGAAAGCACAACGTTCTTCTTCAGATATTCCTTCCACTGTAATAGCATCTACAGATGGGGTATAGCCTTCTTTTAAAGTATATTGATGTTGGTCTTCTTCATCTCCGGTAACACTTGAACCTGAACTAGAAAGTGTTGCGCTATCTGTAACTGAGAAATCCTCTTCACTGCCAGGATATTTACCATGGCCTTGAACGGAGATCGAATATATAAAATCTTGTTCTTTGGTAGATTTCAATGATTTTAGTATTTCTTCTATCAGAACATTATCTTTTGCCCAACCCATTGGGTTTAGTTCAACATTGTGCATATATTCTAATGATGTGAATGTATCAAATCCTAAATTACTAAATACTTGATTACGACCATAGAAAGTACCATCATTATTATGAATTGCATGAGTGGAGTAGTTAAGTTCTTTTAGGTTATAAGCTATACTCTCGCAAGTTGTTTCTTTTAAGATTGTTTTATATGGATATTCACCAGGACCAAAGAAATCTAAGTTCATGCCAGTTATTACTTCGAATTCTGTATTCGCTGTACCTGCACCAACAGAAGGAACATTGAGGAAACCATGACTGAATTCCTTTTGTAATGCATGATAATTTGGTAGTGGATCTTCGGAATATGTGTAATCCTTCATAAGCGTAACATCGTACAATGATTCAAGTTGAATCATGATGATGTTAGGAGTTTTCTTCTTAACTTCTTCGACTTCTGGAGTTGTAGTTAATGTATCTTCTGCAAGTTCCGTTATCTTTTCTTCTGAGTAGTCCTTTGGTTTATCAATACCCGTATTAACAACGCTGTTAGTAAAACAGTATACAAAACCATAATCTTTATAGGCATCAGCAAGGTTACCGAAGTTCTTTGCCAATGCATTGGTGCTAATACCAAGACTAGTAAGGAATAAAATTGTACCGAATAACAAAACTAAACACACTGAATTACGAATGCGAGCTACACGTTTTTGGTATTTCGGTGCAAATATGAATAATAATACAACGATTGTAATAGCGGCAATAGCAGCTATAATAATAAGTACGATTTGCCATTTAGTTAAGTATACATTAATCATTGGTAAAGCTTCGTCCATTAAGGATAAGTCAACCGCTGTAAATGGTGTTACACGCATTGATAATAATACGGCATTTGTTATAGCAAATCCTATCCAAATGATGGATACAATGGTTGTAACAAAGAGTCTTCGTTTCACTAGAAAAGCTATGGATAACGTTAGAAATACAATCAAAGAATTGTATGTGAATACAAGTGGATTAGTTAAAACATGTTTTAATGCTTCTATTAGTGATGCTCTGTTTAGAATTTCTATTAGTAAATTTATAGCTAATGATAAATAAATGAATTGTAGTAGATTCTTCAATTCTTCTTTTGAAAATAGATTCTTTAATCTTGGTAACATCGTTATCCTCCTCCACATGGTGATATCATATATATTGATCCCGTATCCCCAAGTATATATAAACATAACTTAATAAAGCGAATAGTCAAGTTATATTATAAAATCAAAGCTTTTGCCGTATTATGATATAACATTTTGATATGATTTGCAATGTTAAAAACAAATAAAATTTTAGTAAATTTCACTTGTTTTTTAGTACCTTTATGAATATCAATTGTAATTGTTGATGAGTAGAAAAGTCAATAAATTATTATAGAAGAAACCCTTAAGTATTTCTTAAGATACATAGAAGAAATCAATAAAAATCGTTATTTATATTCAATTGACAAGTAGTGTAGTGATTACTATACTTTAAGAAGAATCAATAGGAAAGGGAAAGATAGCAAGAATGAATATTATAGTCAGTGCATGTTTATTAGGGGTAGATTGTAGATACTGTGGAGATAACTGCAAGAGAGAAGAAATACTAGAGTTAAGAAAAGAACATAATTTGATTCCAGTATGTCCAGAGCAGCTAGGGGGTCTACCTACACCTAGGGTACCGTCAGAACGAAAAGGAGAATACATAGTCGGTAAAGATGGAACGGATGTAACAGAAGCTTTTAGAAAAGGTGCAGAGCAAGCAATTTATATTAGTGAGCTATATCAGTGCGATACAGCCATTCTTAAGAAGAATAGTCCTTCTTGTGGATATGGAGTGATTTACGATGGTACATTTTCAGGTAATAAAGTATCAGGAAATGGTGTTACAGCAGAACTTCTTGCTAATAAGGGAATTCGTATTCTAAATGAAGATAACTTTACAGAGTTTTTCAATGCATAGACGAAAACAATGCCAACAAAAAAAGACAATCTAGGATTGTCTTTTTTTGTTGGCATATTGAAGCAATATTATTAAATTCTATATTATAAAGTTGGGGAACTTTAGTAGGGAATTATTTGCACATTTCACAAGCAACTTGTGCAGCAAGTTTAGCGTTGTTATATACAAGTTGGATATTGGATTGTAAACTGTTTCCACCTGTGATTAATTGAATTTCATTAAGTAAGAAAGGAGTTGTTTCTTTACCTTTGATACCTAACTCATTCATTTTTTCAATTGCATCGTTGATAGCTTTGTTAATTGTATCGTAATCCATAGCATATTCTTCCGGAATTGGGTTAGTAACTAACATACCACCACGTAATCCAAGATCTAATTTAGCACTAAAAGCATCTGCTAATTCTTTTGGAGTATCCATTCTATAATCTACTTTGAAACCACTCTTTCTTGTATAGAAAGCAGGTAATTCTTCAGTTTGGTAACCAAGTACTGGAACACCTTTTGTTTCTAAGTATTCTAATGTAAGGCCAAGGTCTAAGATTGATTTAGCACCAGCACAAACAACCATAACATCAGTCATTCCAAGTTCTTCAAGGTCAGCAGAGATATCCATAGTAGTTTCAGCACCACGATGAACACCGCCAATGCCACCAGTAGCGAAGATTTTAACACCAGCTAAAGAAGCAAGAATCATTGTTGTAGCTACTGTTGAAGCACCATCTTCACCTCTTGCTACAAGAATAGGAATATCACGACGGCTAGTTTTTGTAACTGCTAAGCCTTTCTTTCCTAAATAATCGATTTCTTCTTTAGAAATACCAACTTTTAATCTTCCTTTGATAATTGCTGTTGTAGCAGGGATAGCACCATTGTCACGAATGATTTTTTCTACTGCAAGAGCAGTTTCCACGTTTTGTGGATATGGCATACCATGAGAGATGATTGTAGATTCAAGGGCAACAACTGGTTTTCCTTCAGCAAGAGCTTGTTGCACTTCTGGCGCAACGTCAAGATATTTATTTAATTGATTCATGTGATAACCTCCTAGTTATTTTATCTTATCATTATGTGTCTATATCTTCATATCAATTCGGGCTCTTGTAAGTGCAGCCTGAATGGTAAGAGATTCATTAATAGTGTTTTTGCCTTCACAACAGATGCTTGAAGTTGCGAGACCTAACTTCGTACTTTCGGTCAAAGTAAGACCATTTAAGTAGCCCCATGCTATAGCAGCCATGAAACTATCACCAGCCCCTGTTGTATTCACAAGATTTGTCTTCAAACAAGGTAAAAGAGCAGATTCATACTTATTAGCACAGAACACCCCATCTTTACCAAGTGAAAGGAATACTTGACTTATACCTAAATCTAATAGGTACTTAGTAGCTTTTTTCATACTCTTTTCATCTGTAATTCTGATGCCTGTTAATAACTCCGCTTCAATGCGATTTGGTTTAATAGAGTGAAAATTACCTAATGAGGTAAGTAATTTTCTAGCCTTTGTGGAAGAAACAGGGTCAACGAAGATAGGAACAGTACAATACTGTGCTAAATAGTTGATTGCTCCTTCTGAGAGATTTGTATCAATGATACATATGGAGGCATTATTAATAATGTCCATTTTACTGGAGATATAATCAGGAGTTAAGTAACGATATATCTCCATGTCAGATACTGCTAATTCCATATCACCGTCATCAGAAGTTATGAATAGATAGCTAGAGGTAACACCATTAGGAACCGTTAATGAATTAGTAGTATCAATACCAAGGTCCATACAATTCTTTGTTATCTTTTGCGCATTCATATCTTCACCAAATGCAGTGATTAGTTTGACTTCAGTCCCAAGAAGACGTAAGTTATGTGCGATGTTTCTTCCAACTCCGCCAAATGTCATTCTTACTTGTCCAGGATTTGAATCTTTGTTTATAAGTGGGTTATATGGTCTTCCGAATATATCCATATTCACCCCGCCAAGAACTACTGCATAATTGTTTTTTTGAACAATATATCCCTTACCAAGAATCATACCCTTCTTCATTAGATTAGATATGTGAACTGCAACCGAGGAACGTGTTATTCCTGCAAGGTCAGCTAATTCTTGTTGTGATATTAAGGGGTTTTCTTCAATCCACTCTAACAATTGCTTCTCTCTACGAGTCATGTAAAATGGCACCTCCTAAATATTTGCTTATCTAAGCAATCTTATGTTTATATTATGTGTTAAATATATTCAATTGTCAATAAAAAATTCCATAAAATAAGTATTTGCAATTATGTGAAAAATAATAATAATTCTGGAAGAAAGAATAAGTAGATATTGATTTTTATATTTCGTATGATATAATGAAGTTGTTACATACGGTAATGCAGTTATGGCGGAATTGGCATACGCGCTAGATTCAGATTCTAGTTCAGGTTACTGAGTGTGGGTTCAAGTCCCATTGACTGCAATTTACAAGGAACTAAGGTTCACAAGTATCGGGACATAAGAAGAACTTCGCTAGATTATATTTGAAAAATTATAATCTAGCGAAGTTTTTTGTGAATAAAATCCCTGTATATAGTCATTGTTCTCTATAGAGATGGTAAACATGAATAGTAATCGTATTAACTGGTAAATATATGTCTTATTGAGAGATTTGAACTAAAGTCTTTGTTAAGGAGGAAGGGGACATATATGGAACAGATATCTTGTTTGAATTATTGTGATATTATGAATTATCTGAACCAAGAGGAAGAGACGATAGAAGCCATCATTACGAAGACAGCAAACAAAGCGGGATTTGAACATGTTGAGCGAATCTATATCGGCTCTTATTTTTGTGCGCAATATTTCTTGCGTATGGATGATAATTTGTTGGATGATATAGTTTCATTTGCAAAGAGAAAGAAGATAAAAATAACATTAGTAATACCAGTTATACCGCAGAAGGATCTTAATAATGTACTTAAGAAAATTGAGGATTATTGTGAGTATTTTGAAGATTGCATAGACGAGATTACAGTAAATGATTATGGAATGATTGCACATATCCATGAGAATTACGATGTGCGATTGAATATGGGAAGATTATTTATGAAAGACTACCGCGATCCTAGATACCCGGTTTATTTCAATACAGAATTGAAACCGAAGATATTCACGAAGTATCTAATTCGTCTGATTGAGCAGTATCAAATTGATGGAATGGAATTTGACTTAACCCATGTGGCAATTAATTTTGAGAATAAACCTAAGGGAATACTGATTGGAGTGCATACACCATTCTGTTATATGACAGTAGGGCAAATCTGCGAATATGCCTCTATAAACAAGGAAATAGAGAAGAAATTTAGACCAAATCAGTCTTGTGCCAAAGAATGCCAAGAGGCAATTATTAGATATGATATGCAAGATGGTAGAGAATGGATTCGTGCCGGGAGAGCAATTTATTTTGATAACAAAGAGTGTGAGATTAAAGGAGTAAGTAAATATCGAGTAATTTATTTTCCTGTGGAATGGGAGGGGCTTTCATAATGAAGATTTTAGTTCCACTTAATAATATGGAGCATATTGATGATTATATTGCTGCTGGAGCGGGAGAGTTCTATATTGGATTTTATGATGAGGAATGGACAAACAAGTTTGGAGATTTTGCGGATATCAATCGCATGTCTGGATTTAAAGAGAATGCTAATCCATTTTCATTAGAAGAGGTTATAGAAATCATTACACAAGTTAAGGAAAAAGGAATGCTAATATATGTAACATTTAATTCTAGCATCTATTCAGAAGAACAATTGAGTGAGATTAAGAAATACTTTATTGCCTTAAAAGAAGGTGGTGCAGATGGTGTTATAGTGTCTTGTATTGAACTCGTAGAGATTGCGAACCAATTAGAATTGCCTGCTGTAGTAAGTACTATTGGTGGTGTATATAATACGCAAATAGCAAGATTTTATAAGGACAAGGGTACAAAGCGAATTATAATTCCAAGAGATTTATCGGTTGACGAGATCGAGGTGATAGTCAAAGAAGTACCAGACGTCGAGTACGAAGTTTTCATGATGCGTAATGGCTGTATGTTCTCCGATGCTAATTGCCTAGGGATGCATAGGAATGAATCGTGTTCTATATGTGGAAGTCTAGTCAGTGTAGATAGTGAGATTAGGTTAAAAGATAATAATTTTAAGAAGCGACATAATGTTGAGTTGAATGATTTGATCTATACCAAGTCTTTTCATGAGTACGCATGTGGATTATGTTCCATCTACCGATTTGTTAAGATGAATATTACAGCATGTAAGATTGTAGGGCGTACAGATGAGTGGAAGAATATATGTAACGATATACGTTACGTAAAACAGAATATTGACATTGCCGAGAGCTGTAAATCACAAGAAGAATTTCTTGAACGTATGCAATTACCAGAGGAAAGCCGCCGTATGTGTAAACTAGGTCTTTCCTGTTATTATCCAGAGATGCGTTTCTGAACCCTGTTTCTGGCAGTTGATAAGATCGTTATAGTGGAAAAAATTTATATGGACAAATATTAACAACTTATGCTATCATTATACATTGTTGTGTAAATGCACATCACAAAATAATCAAGTTGATGAAATCGTCAATTTTAAGAGAAATGTTGACTGAATAGTTACTGGAAGGAAAGAGAAATATGAACAAAAGACAGTTAAAAAAATCTCTCAACAAGAGGAAAATGGTGAATGTTGCTTTAGCAGGTACAGACAAGAAATGTGTAACAAAAACAGCAGTTGAACCAGAAACTAAAGTAACAAAGAAAGAAAAATGCGTTATTAAAAGCATTACGAAAAAACTAGTTGGTGAATTCATTACTACTAAGGAAGAAGTTGTTCCTTCAGGTTCTGAATTGCTAAGTGCAGGTGCTTATGCATTGAATGGTGAAATCGTATTCTTTGCAAATGTTAGTACGAATAAAGAAAATGCTGTAGTTGCAAACAATGAATATGATGCAATTGTGTATTTCACAGAAGAAGTTAATGGCTGGGTATCTAAGAACGCAGAGAAGACTTATACTAAGAAAGATTTAGTAGATGCAATCTATACTGCTGTGAATACTATGATAGATAAGTACAACTTACAATAGAACAAATGAATTTGGCGTTCTATTATTATGAATGATAGTGTGTAGGCTTATAGGTTTAAATAAGGGCTTGTTGCACGAGGATTTCCTATATTCTCTTAAAGCAAATCATAAGATTAGTGCTTTTGGATAGAATATATGAGAGGAAATATTCGGGCAACAGGTCCTTATTGCTAATAGAGAGAGGAGGGAATAGACATGAATCGCTTGTTTGAGATTCTATACATATTATTACAAAAGAGAAGTATAACTGCAAAGGAATTGGCAGAGCGGTTTGAGGTTTCTGTACGTACCATATACAGGGATATCGATGCACTGAGTCTTGCAGGGGTACCAGTGTATGCGAAGAAAGGTCGTTATGGTGGCATATGCTTACTAGATAATTTTATATTGGATAAGAGTATAGTTTCAGAAACGGAACAACGGGATATTCTTGCTGCATTAGAAAGTATGGCTGAAGTTGAAAAAGGAAGTACTGATGCAATTCTATCTAAGTTAAGTAGTATATTTCAGATGGGGCAGCCTAGGTGGCTTGCTATGGACTTTTCAGACTGGAGTAATCTAAAACAAGAATTATATACAAATCTAAAACAAGCAATTATTTATCATAAAAGGGTCCGGTTTCAGTATTATAGTCGCTCCAGTGAAGTTACAGAGCGAGTGGTAGAACCTTTACAACTATGGTTTAAGGATTATACATGGTACCTGAAAGCTTATTGCGTGCAGAAGAAGGGGCTACGGGTTTTTAAGCTAAATCGTATGCAGAATGTCATAGTACTTGAAGAGTCTTTTGAAGAGGAGTATAGTCAGCGGATTAAGTTCCTTATAGAAGAGTCTGAAGGTAATTCTAAAGCAGATGAACAGAACCTTTCATACCATAAGAGTGAGAGTGTTAAGGAAGAGCAAAAAGACGATAAAAGGGTAGCAATAACGATACGTATAGATAAAACACAAGGATATCGTGTATATGATAACTTTGAAGTAGATTATATAACTAAACTTGAAGATGGCGATTTTATGGTTAAAGCAGAATATATACTAGACGATTGGGTGTATGGAATGATTTTATCTTATGGAAAGTATGCCAAAGTGATTGAACCTGCTTATATTAGAGAGCGGATTCACAATATTTTATTAGAAACGATAAAGGAATATGAGTAACTATTTTAAATATGACATTCGTTGTCAAGTAATACATGATAGACTCTAATTTGTACAGATAATTTAATTAGAAAAGGAGAATGTATTATGGAAGCAAAAGTTTGTCAAAGTTGTGGAATGCCAATGACGGAGGAAGAACATTTTGGAAAGAATGCAGATAGTAGCAAGAATGAAGAGTATTGTTGTTACTGTTATCCGAACGGAGCATTTAGTAAAGATGAGACAATGAAAGAGATGATTGAATGCTGTATTCCATTCGTGGTACAGGATGGTGAATGTAAGACAGAGGAAGAAGCAAGAAAGATGCTTGCTGAATATCTTCCAACACTAAAGAGATGGAGAGCAATCTAATTATTATGAAGAGCCGTTGATGTATTAGGGCTTATACAACAAAAGCAAGTCGGATCAGTATAATCAATACTGTCCGACTTGTTTTTTATATAATCTTCTATTGCTTAGTTTGGCTTAGAATCCTAGTGGAATCTTGAATCCGATAAATGCTAGTAATAATAATGTCCAGCTGATTAAGAACGTAATGGAGTATGGGAACATAGCTGTAATTAAGTTACCAACAGTGAAATCTTCTTTATATTTCTTCATGTAGATTAGGATAACACCTGCATAACTCATAAGAGGAGTTATAATGTTTGTTGAAGAGTCTGCTAAACGGTAAGCAGCTGCTACAACGTCAGGAGTCATAGTGCTATTCGCTTGATATAACATTGGAATGAAGATTGGTCCAAGTAACATCCATTTTGTAGTAAGTCCACCAACGAAAAGGTTGATGATTGCAGTGATGATAATGAAACCAATGATCAATAATGTTGGTGATTTTGCAAGATTCAATACTTCAAGTAAGTTAGCACCAAGGTAAGTAATATACGTACCTAAATTACTATAAGTTAATAATGCCAAGAAGTTGTAACTAAAGAATGTAAGAACGATAACGTATCCCATTCCACCAATTTGTTTAGACATTGAAGTAACAACATCATTTGAATTTTTGAATTTACCAATTGCAACACCATAGAATAAACCACTTGTAAAGAATACGAATGTGATTAAAAGGATGATATTATCAAGGTAAGGCATTACTTTGCTACCAGTTTCATCTACATAAGTAGCAAGTGGTCCCATAGCTATGAAAACACAGATAGCAAGTGATAATAAGAATCCAAGGCCTGCCCATTTAAGAGCTTTCTTCTCTTCTTTCGTTACACCATATTCATCGATTTGGAAATCGGCAGGAACTGTGTAACTGATCTTTTCGAATTTAGGACGAATAAAACGGTTTGTGATGAAACCACCAATTAAAACTAATAATACAGTTGATGCAATCATGAAGATATAGTGCATCATGAACGGATTGATTGGTTTACCTAAGTAAGATACGAAAGGAACACCTTGGCTTTCAGCAAATACCTGTGCATTCTTTCCTACAATGATATCAACTACAGTAGCTGGAACTAAATTAGCACTGAAACCTGCTGATACACCAGCGAAAGCAGCGAACATACCAATTAAAGGGTTTTTCTTTAGTCCAAGATATAGTAAACCTGCAAGTGGAATTAAGATAATGTAACCAGCATCTGTTGCAATATTACTCATAATACCTAAGAATACTAATAAGTAAGGTAACAAACGTTCTGGTATATTACCACCAACTTTACGAATTAATGCTGCAAGAAGACCAGATTCTTCAGCAATACCAATACCGAACATTACGATAAGGATGGTACCAAGAATACCTCCGGCATATGCAAGCCAGTTTGTTAATAATGCATTGTTAAAGATCCACAGGACATTTTCTGTTTTGAACATGTTTTTAATTTCATATGCCACTGAGGAACCATCTTGACCAAGAGTTTTGAATGTTGTACCACCGAATAATCCTGTAATTATCATTACAAAGATGTATAAGCAGATGAAGATGATCACGGGATCAGGGATCTTAGATCCAACGCGTTCAATAAAGGATACTTTCGTCTGTTTTGTTTCTTTGTTGTTTTTCATAACTATCCTACCTTTTCATTTTTTTATAACAATAGAAGCTATTTGTTATAGACTGTATATATATATAATCAATGAAAACGACAGAATTCGCAATGTGACAATTATTCCAGTTATAGAATATTGTGGAAAATAAGGTTGGAAAAAGAAAAAACAGTATGTAAAAGCGTAAATAACAGTAAAAATAAAAAGAAAAAAGTAAAAAAAAATAAATTTTGAGAAAAATTACTATACTACCATTTAGTTAAAATGCAAGAATTATTTTGCATTCTTGCAAAATGCCGAAGAAATATAAAACATTATGGAAAAATATACGAAAAAACGGTATAATGCAATATAGCATACTATAGTGAATGAGGAGTATAAGATTATAATGAAGATTAGAGATATATTAAGTAAGAATCAACCAACTTTATCATTTGAAGTTTTTCCACCTAAAAAGGATAGTGATTATTCTAAAGTGGAAGAAGCTACAATTCAAATAGCTAGGCTAAAACCAGCTTTTATGAGTATAACATATGGCGCAGGTGGTGGAACAAGCAAACATACCGTAGATATTGCAGCTAAACTAAAGAACAGTTGTGGAGTAACTCCTTTGGCACATCTAACGTGTGCATCTTCTACGAAAGAGGAAGTAGCGATACAATTAGGTAAGCTAAGAGAACAAGGTATAGAGAATATATTAGCACTGCGTGGAGATAGAATTGCAGGAAGAGAGCTTGCTGGGGCAGATGAGTATCAATATGCCTCTGAATTGGTACAAGCCATCAGAAATTTTGGAGACTTTAGTATAGGGGCTGCCTGTTATCCTGAGGGACATGTCGAAGCAGCTAATAGAAAGGAAGACATCGTTCATCTGAAAGAAAAGGTAGATGCAGGTTGTGATTTTTTAACGACTCAGATGTTTTTTGATAATAATATCTTATATAATTACTTATATCAGTTAAGAGAATCAGGTATTACAGTACCAGTGATTGCTGGAATTATGCCTGTGACAAATCCTTCTCAAATTAAACGAATATGCGAGTTATCAGGTACTGTATTGCCACAGAGATTTAAGGCTATTGTTGAAAAGTTCGGTGATAATAGGGAAGCAATGCAACAGGCAGGAATAGCATATGCTACAGATCAAATCATTGATTTGTATGCCAATGGAGTGAATGCAGTTCATGTCTACTCAATGAATAAACCAGAAGTAGCTAGTAGTATTTATAATAATATCTCTAAGATTATTGGATAATAGACCACTATTGTATTTTGGTTATTGTACGTCAGCCAAGAATCAATTGTAAAATTTGAGAGTTTTGCAAATTTAAGTTAATTAGTAGAAGAAAGGATTCGAGATGAATAAATATGAGGTTTTAAAAAAATATTTTGGATATGATTCCTTTCGGGAAGGTCAGGAAACATTAATTGACAGTATCCTAGAGGGACAAGACACTCTTGGAATTATGCCTACAGGAGCAGGTAAATCAATCTGTTATCAAATTCCAGCCTTAGTAATGCAAGGAATTACGTTAGTAGTATCCCCGCTAATCTCTTTAATGAAAGATCAGGTAGGTGCTTTAAATCAAGCGGGAGTGCACGCGGCATACCTAAATAGTTCGTTAACCTACAATCAATATTGTCTTGCCCTATCTTATGCTAGACAAGGACGATATAAGATTATCTATGTGGCACCAGAACGATTAGCAACAGAGGAGTTTCTCTCATTTGCAAGAGAAGCGGATATTTCTATGATCAGTATCGATGAGGCGCATTGTGTATCACAATGGGGACAAGATTTCAGACCTAGTTATCTTAAGGTTGTAGAATTTATAGACAAGCTAGCAAGACGTCCCGTGGTAAGTGCATTTACTGCTACAGCAACATTAGAGGTTCGTGAAGATATAATACAGATTCTCAAACTTAGAAATCCACAATTACTAATTACAGGCTTTGATCGTAAGAATCTATCTTATCAAGTTGTGAAACCAGTTGATAAGTATGATTATGTCAGGAATTATGTAACTTCCAATTCTGATAAGAGTGGGGTTATCTATTGTCTTACAAGAAAGAGTGTAGAGGATGTAAGTGAGAGATTACAAAGAGAAGGGGTTCAGGTTACTCGCTATCATGCAGGTCTTTCTGATAATGAAAGGATACAAAATCAAGATGATTTTATATATGATACGAAACCGGTTATGGTTGCTACAAACGCCTTCGGAATGGGAATTGACAAATCCAATGTTGGTTATGTAATACATTACAACATGCCAAAGAATATAGAAAGTTATTACCAAGAAGCTGGTAGAGCAGGAAGAGACGGCGAACCTGCAGAATGTATACTCCTATTCAATGGTCAAGACGTTATTATGAATCAATTTTTAATTGATCAGAATCGAGATAATGAAGCTCTTGATTATGAAACCCTAGAATTAGTAAAGAGGCGTGATCGTGATCGCTTGAAGAAGATGACATATTATTGCACAACAACTGAATGTTTGCGAGAATATGTATTGCAATACTTTGGGGAGAAGGGGGAGCCTTATTGTGGAAATTGTTCGAATTGTTTGACAGAGTTTGAAACAATGGATATTACCAAGGCTGCCAATGCTATAATTAACTGTGTAAAAGAATGTAGAGAACGTTTTGGAATAACTGTGATACTTGATACAGTACATGGTAGTAAGAATGCTAAGATTGAAGAGTATCGTATGAATGAGAATTCACAGTATGCAAGCTTAGCAGACATAACAGTAGCTAGATTACGACAGATTATTAATTATTTGATTTACAGAGAATATCTAGTATTATCGGTTTCTCAGTATCCAGTTGTTATGTTAGGGGAATTTGCTAATGAGATTTTAGAAGGAACTGAGCCGATTTTGATGAAAATAGCGGCAGAGGAAGAGAAGAAACCTTCGAAACAAGCAAAGAAGAAGGTGCATAGTCGCGTTGATATTAGTGATGAATTGTTCGAATTACTAAGACAGATTCGAACAACGATTGCTAAAGAAGAGAAAGTCCCACCATATTTGGTCTTTGCGGATAAGTCATTGGTAGATATGTGTAGTGTCTTACCAGAATCGAAGGAAGAGATGTTGACGGTATCAGGTGTCGGCGAAGTAAAATATGAGAGATATGGTGAAAGATTCTTGCTTGCGATAAAGGAATACAAAAATCGAAGTAAATAACATCATAAGAATAGCCTTCCAACGTATAAGCATGATCTAAGCATGCAAAATGTTGGGAGGCTATTTTTTATAATATTAAAACTATATGATTTCGATATATTACTCATTCATGATGCGCATAATATTCGCTTTCATTAATAAAGGGTAAAGGATGGTAACAGTTACAATACCGAAAATCGTTTGAGCAATATTTCCTAATACTCCTGAAGCAGCGGCTAAACCGTAGCCAAGATAGAGACTTTCATATAAGAAATAACCAACAACAATAATAAGAGCTCCTGCTAAGCCACTGATCATGGTACGAGGGACTGGGTTCTTAATTTTAGCCGTGAGTCTCTTACATAAGAAACCACAAGCCATGGCAGCTAGCATCTTTATTACAAAAGTTCCTAACACATAATGGGTATAACCTGATAGCAAGTCAACAAACATTGAACCAATACCAGCGGCTAATCCACCATATAAAGGGCCAAGTAAGACACCTGATAGGAAAACAAGACCATCACCCGGATGGATGTAGCCATTTGTTGGGCTTGGGATTTGTATAATTATTGTTGCTACATATGTAAGGGCAGCCATCAATGCAGCGAATACGAGTTTTTTTGTTTTGTTATTCATATTAATAACCATGCCTTTCTCAAAGCAGTGTGAAAGATTCATCTTTCACACTATCCTCCTAATTATTTCATAACTACACCGGTAAGTAGTCCACCCTGGTAAAAACAGGGGTAATTTATATTTAAACTATAATAAATAATTGGCATAATTAAAAGGGGCAGAAAAGTAAAAAATAACAGTGCCAGATAAATATAAAAAATGACATAAAACCAATTTTGTTTCATGTCATTTCTTTATATTTATATCATATGAATTTTCAAATCAACAGTATCATTTTTATTTGAGATATCTAAATATTAGTTTGATCATTTAGGGTATCTGCACTTTGATGAAATTCTCCGGCCCATTCGAAGGCCTTCTTTGATATGATCACGGCAATGACTTCATTGATAACTGCCGCGGCAGCAATGGTGCCTTGAATGATTTTAGCAGATTCAGGTGCAGGACCACTCAAAACAGAAACAGCTATCCCAGTAAATACTAGAGAAACACCAGAATGTGGAAGTAACGTCAAGCCTAAATACTTCCTTACCGTTTCAGGGGAATGGGTAATACGCGCACCGAAATAACTACCACCATATTTGCCGGCTGCTCTAGCAAGGATATAAATCGCTGTATACAAGCCTGCACCTAAAATTAAATGGTAATCCAGTGGTGCACCGAGGTTCAGAATAACAACAATCATTGAAAAGCCCAAAATTGGGTTGAAGCTATGCATGATTTTCTCAAGACGTTTTTCAGTAATCATGTTAGCAAAGGTTGCAGAAAATGCCATTCCAATTAGCATGAAGTTCAATATAGGTTTTGGTAATAATAGTGTATTGAAGATAAAACCAATAGCCCATGCAATCAGGAGGGTCCCTATAAGCATTGCTAGAGTTTGTGCAGTTGGACGTTCTTTCTTTAATACCAAACCAGCAAGAAGGCCAGTTATTACACCAATGATAATTGGTAGGAGGACAACTAGTAATATCATGTATGCAGGCAACTTGTTTTCAGAAATATTCGCTGAAACAATTGAGATTGTTGAAAAGAATACAACAACGCCAACCATATCGTCGAGTGCCGCCATGGGAATCAACGTCCTTGTAACAGGTCCATCCGTTTTAAATTCATTTACAATAGAGAGTGCGGGTGCTGGCGCAGTAGCAAGGGCTATACCACCAAAGATTACACCCAGATAAACTGGTATGCCTGTAAAATAGAAAACGATGCCAAACACCAAGCTCACAAAGAAAAAGGTACCTAGTGACTGTGTCAGAGTTGTGATGATGATTTGTTTTCCTGATTTTTTTATTCTCTTCCAAACTAACTCTGTACCAATCAGAAGACCGACAGCGCATTCTAATAGATTGATGATGGCGTGATACCATGGTGCATCTAATATGGTGCCGTTCATAAGGCCGAATGCGTGGGGGCCGAGAAGCATACCTGTTAGTAGCCAACCTAAAATCGCGGGCAGCTTGACTTTTGACACAAGTTTTCCTATAAGAAACGCAATTGCAATTGCGGACAAAAGCCTAAGTATTGTTAGAATCATAATTCTGAGTCCTCCTTTGCGATGCCATAAAGCATCATATTTAATAGTTTAGATAGTTTCATTTCGTGATCTTTTATGAGAGAATTGAAATCTGTGTTTTCATAGGCTTTGCTCTGAAAATATCCATTGAACATCTCTTGGAAGATGAAGAAATATTCCATGGCCTCTTCCTTTGTGATGTTTTCGCGCAGAGTTATATGCGAAAGTGCAGTTTCGTAATATCGTGTACTTTGTACGTCGAAATCTTTTCTTAGTTCTTGTATTTGTTTAATTAAGTGCGTGGGCGGCTGCAAAAACGTACTGAAAAAGAGATGACTATAATGTGGATATTGACGAAAAAACTGATACCTTGCCGCAAGATAGTTATTAATACCTCTTTGAAAATCGGTAAAATCATAGTCATCACGATTAAGAAAGCTTGTCAGTTTATCAAAGCACTCCTTCACGCAAGCAAGGTACAATTCATCTTTGTCTGTAAAATAGTGATAAATAATTCCTTTTGATAAATTACCTGTATCACAAATGGTGTTGAGTGATGCCTCGCCATAGTTTTTTTCTCCAAATTCCTGTATGGCAGCGTCCATTATCTTCTGCCTGCTTTGGAGTTTTTTTTCTTCTCTCTTCATTGTTTTCTCTCCATAAAATAATATTGACCACATGGTCTGTTTTTTATTGTAGCAAATACAGACCATGTGGTCAATGATTAGTTTGTGAAATTTTTCTTAACACGAACGTAAAATTTGTCGTGGGACTGTTTGATATAGAGTTTTCACTATGGAATATTATTGCGTGTATTCTGAGAAAAGCTTCTTTGTTTCCTCCATGTTCGTAGTTAATACGGACATTCCGCTTTCATTAGATGTAGTACAATTTTCGAATCGTGGGATACAAGTAAAATCTATGTTAGCAGTGGCGGCTAGAACTGTTTCCAAACAGTAGGAGATATCTTCGAAGGACATATCAGTAGTGATATATGGAAGTATATCTTTAGCTAGCAGCATGATCTGATCTAAGTTCTTCGAACTTAATTTCTCCGTTAGTGATTTTAAAACTTGGATAAGACGCTTGGTACGACCATAATCATTGGTTTCGCCGTTTGCTGTTGCCACATAACGAATTCTTAGATAACCTAGTGTTTGATTACCGTTTAGTTTCTGCACACCTTCGACTACATTTCTAAAACTCTTATTAGAGATAAAATTTGTCTGATTTAGATAGTTAGCTTCTTCAGCGGTTAGTGAAAGTTCAGTACCTCCTAATAAGTTTATACAAGCCTCTAGTACGATCATATCTATAGTAATAGTATGATCAATTGTTATGCCAAAGTTATAGTTAAGTGTTGTTTTTATTAGGTCCAATCCACCAAATGTATAAGCATTATTGATCTTGTTCTTTTCATATCCAGGAATATCTACTAAGATATCACGAAGAATCGTATTAAAGGTGGCTGTATTTTTCTCTTTGTTTAGTGTCAATAGAAGTATGCTATCAGGCCTAGCTGGATGCTCTGAATTAATAGACCCAGTTGTATCAAGGCCAAGAATTAGAATATTGGTAATCGTTTCGGTATCTTTGGTCGATTTTGCTATTCCACTACTGTCGGGAGGTGTTTCCTCTGGTTGAAGTTCTTGAATGGTATCTGCATTTGCAGATTTTTTAGGTTGCCCAGTTGTAAGGTTACTTCCAATTAATACAATACAGATTGTCAATATAATGAGGATGCTTCCTTTCTTTTTGGTAGAAGTATTCATAATATGACGAAAGCGTTCTTTGGTTTGTTTGGCATAGTTTGTAAAACCTGTTGAAAGAAGTACTGGTGAATGGGAATTCCCATCTTTCATGATTTTAAGTAATGTCAAGCTATACTGCTCTCGATAAGAGAGTGTTTGTTTAGCGGTTACATCTTCGTCGCAATATAGCTCCATGGTTAAGGAAGCTTGCCTTACAAGAAGATAAACGATTGGATTAAACCAATGAAGCGAATTGGAAACAATAAGTAACAATTTGATATACAAATCGTGATGCTTATAGTGCGTAAGTTCATGTTTTAGAATAAAGTTGATTTGGTCTTTCGTATAGTCGTTGTTAGGTAAGATTATACGAGGGTTACGATATCCAAGTAATAGTGGAGAACTAATCTCATTATAGATAAGTAATGGAATATCTTTTGTTATATGTAAGGAAAGTTTTTGTTCTTGCATGCTGGCAAGATAAGTAGAATTATCTGTTAATACTGCATTACATTTAATTCTTTGATGAAATGTAACATAGGAGAAAAGGTGATAAATTAAAAAAATGATGGCACCTATTAACCAAATTGTTATGTATGGAATTAATAATGTATTTTTTAATAAGTCTAATAATTTTGTTATGTTAAATGAAGTGGGATCTTTCAATTGTATATTTTGTAAGTTTTGATCAGCATTGGAATTAAGTAAGGAATCGTTGGGACTATCTAGCGAATACGAGGAATCTGTGTTTTCAATTGTATTATCTATGAAAGACATATTAATAGAATCGCTAGTGGAATCAATAAAATTTGAATCTTGTGATGTATTAGTTTGTGTTTCTTGGTGATATCCTTTTTCTATAGGTAGTGTAGGCAAGGTGAGCACACCAAGATTAACAGGAAGTATCAAACGAATACCTAATAATAAGAAAGCGAAATGCTTCCATCGTATGGAATACCGAGTTTTTAGTATGGAATCAACAAGTTTGAGTAGTAGAAAAAGTATGGAGACAGATAAAGAAATATTCAAAAATGTTATGAATACATGTCGCACGCTATTCACTCTCCTTTGCGTTTTGAATGATGGTTAATAGTTCATCATAGTCTTCTTCAGATAAACTTGTATCTTGTACAAGAGAAGCTATTAATTTCTTATAAGAGTTGTTGTAGAAATGTTTTAAGAAAGATTTCGTTTCTCTTGACAGATACTCATCCTCCTTAATAATAGGACTATAGTATTTGAGTCTTCCGTTCTTCTCCGTCTTAATAAATCCACGTCCTTCTAGTCGAGTTAATAAGACTTGGATTGTAGAACGAGACCAGTCTTTGGATTGATTGATCAACTCTACAATTTTTCCGGTTCCAACTGGCGTCTTAGTACTCCAGATTGTTTGCATAATATACAATTCAGAATCAGGACCACCTATTAAGTAATGTATCATTTAAGTGGTACTACCAAAAAAATAAGAAGATTGTATACTAGATATTAGAAAGAAATTGTTATGGAAGCTATAAAATTGCAAAACTCTCAGTAATGTTGAGATATATTCCAATTGAACTGGAGTTTTGAATCAAGCTAGATAGGAGTGAATTATATGCGTATAGGAGTAATTATGGGTGGAATTTCTTCAGAAAGAGAGATCAGTTTTAAGTCTGGTGCTGAGGTTATGAAATATATGCATCGTGATAAATACGATCAAGTAATTCCAATTATGATAGATGATAAGAAAGATGTTATTGAACGTGTTAAGGGAATTGACTTTGCTTTCTTAGCATTACACGGTAAGTTTGGTGAAGATGGGACAATTCAGGGAGCACTTGAAACATTAGGAATTCCATATAGTGGTTGTGGTGTTTTAAGTAGTGCAATCTGTATGAATAAATCATTAACAAAAACGATTGTAAGACGTTGCGGTCTTGCAACTCCTGATTGGGTTACATGCCGAAGTGTTGATGAGATAGACTATGAAGAATTGAATCGACTTGGATATCCTTTATTCATCAAACCGAATCATGGTGGGTCAAGTGTAGCAACATTTTTTATTCAGAAGGAATCGGAAGTAAAAGATGCTGTCCATGAAGTATTGAAGTATGATACAGAAGCAATCATAGAACAATATATAGAAGGTAAGGAAATTACATCATTTGTATTGAACGGGGAAGTCTTTCCAACGCTACTTATTGAAGCAAGCAAAGGGGAGTTCTTTAATTATGAATCGAAGTATCATGAACAAGGTGCTAAGGAAGAGGTAGTGGAGTTTGAAGAAGAATTACAAAGTAAAATTAATGAAGCTTCGAAGATAATGTGGAGAGAACTTTATTGCAAATGTTATGTAAGATTTGACATGATTATTGCTAGAGGTGTACCATATGTATTAGAAGCCAATACACTACCTGGTTTAACGAGCGCAAGTTTAATTCCTAAGAGTGCAAGAGCACGAGGAATGGAATATCCAGAACTACTTGATAAAATAATTGAGTATTCAATAAATTAAGTAGGTAACACTAACTTCGCACTTCAAGATTTTGAGGAGTAGGTAATCGCTATATTCAACGAAAAACCCGCTTCCGCTTAGCTTCACACGTAGTCAGTACAGTGCTGACGTGTTCAGATAGTTTTTCTTATGAATGTAGCAATTACCTACTCTAAATGAAGTTTTATATGTGTGAAGTTTGAGTACAGTAACACAAGTAGGTATGTGATATACAAGGGGGATAACGATGTTATTTCATGACCTTATAATTAATAATGAAAGTCCAATATATGAACAGATTGAAAATCATGTTAAACGTAGTATTCAGACCAATATGATTACACCTGATAGTAAGCTCCCTTCCACTAGGGAGCTATCTCAGGTTCTAGGAGTAAGTAGGAATACGGTATTAGCTGCATATGAGAATCTAGAATCAGAGAATATAATCTATACCAAAAAGGGTAAAGGAACTTTCATTACGAAAAGTGCCTTTGAACGATATAGCGGGAAAGATAGTGATGCCAACCAGAAAATGAAGTGGAACGTAGACTGGGAAGCCAAGGCAAATATGTACTCCATAGAAGCGGAAAAGATGGATATTATCAAGAATGAAATTCCATGGAGTAAAGATTTAATTTCATTCAAGAGCATTTCCCCAGATGGAGAATTGTTTGATCTAGAAGAGTTTAAGAGATCTTTTCTTTATCGATTATCAGTAGAAGGTAATAAGATATTGAACTATGGCTATGCAAAGGGATATAAACCTTTAATTGATTACTTGAAGCAATATATGCTAGAGAAAGGTGTAAGTGGAGAACATAAAGATATCATTGTAACAAATGGGTTTACAGAAGGGTTTGAGATGATGATTGAAGCTTTCACTAATCCTGGAGATTATGTATTGTGTGAAAATCCTACTCATAACACAGCCTTAAGAATCATGAAATTACATGGAGTTAAAACAATTGGAATCCCTATGTTAGAAGATGGTTTAGATATAGAGAAGTTAGAGCAATGCTTAAAGAAGTATGAAACTCGCTTCTTATATGTAATTCCTTCTTATCATAATCCTACTGGAATTGTAATTGGAGAGAAGAAGAGATTTCAGATATATGAGATGTGTAGAGAATATAATGTTCCTATAATAGAAGATGGTTTCACAGAAGAATTATTATACGGCAGCAGTCATATTACCCCAATTGCCTCACTTGACAAAGAGCATAATGGAGTTGTTTATATTGGTAGTTTCTCGAAAATCTTGTTCCCAGGGCTAAGAATTGGTTGGGTGATGGGGGACAATCGAGTGATATCTTTATTAGAGAGTGTGAAGAGATGTAAGAACATTCATACTTCCTCTATCGATCAAGGAATCTTATATGAATATTTACAATCAGGAATCTTGAAACGGCAGATGAAGCGAATGCGAAAATCATATAAAGAGAGATTTGAATTCGCGAAACAGTGTGTAGAGCAATATCTAGATCCTGAGTTTGTCTGGGGAGATGGAGGATTGCATCTATATGTAGGATTGCGAGAAATTTCTTCAAGGAAATTATTGCAAGCATGCTATGAAAGAAAAGTAATATTTATGGCAGGCGACATATTTTCATTAGATGATAGAGGAGAGTATACATTAAGATTAGGTTTATCACGGGTGTCCTTAGAAGAAATAGAAACAGGGATTAGGATTATGGGAGAATGTTTGAAGGAACTTAGTGATAAAGCAGATAAGAAGGCCACTGAACCATCAACCTTCCTATAGGAAAGAATTGAAATGTTACAGTTTCTGTGATATATTAATGCGATGGACAGAGCGTTGATTGGGCAATTGCCTATGAGCATTGATAGATGGAAGGAGTACGCATACTAGAATGAGTGAATTAGAAAAGGAACAAGCAAGCGAGATTTGTAAGCAGGAGAATGAAGAAGCTTGGAATCAGCTTACTTATGAGGCTTGGATTAATAAATTTGGTACTTGTGATATAGCAGCGGAGAGAATTAGTAAGAATCCAGAAAAGCTGTTATCAGTATTACTACCTAAGTTTGGTGATGTAAAAGGTAAGAAGATTGCTAACTTAATGGGATCGAATGGTACAAAATCCGTTGCATTAGCAATGCTCGGTGCAGAGGCGGTAGTTATGGATTTCTCAGAAGGAAATCGTAGATATGCAATGGAACTAGCTGAGAGTGCTGGAGTATCAATCCGTTATGTGCTTGAGAATGTAGTGGAACTGCCTAAAGATGAATTAACCGGAGATTATGATATTGTATTTGCTGAAATAGGAATACTACATTACTTTACTGATCTGCGTCCATTATTTCTTACAGCATTTCGTTTATTAAAGAAAGATGGAATCTTTGTTTTGCGAGATTTCCATCCTGTTAGCAATAAGTTAATCACGTCCCGTGGGACAACTGCTAAGATTCGTAAACACAAGGTAACAGGAGACTATTTTAGCACGGAATTAGTTGAGAGTGAGATATCCTTTGCTAAATATATGCCAGATAGTGAGACAAGGAAAGTATATCTTCGTAAATGGAATATGGGAGAAATTATTACCGCTATGGCACAAGTTGGTTTTCATATCGAGTGTTTAGATGAAGAACCGAATATGTCTTGCGAACAGTTCGATAAGGGAATCCCTAAGACATTTACAATAAAGGCAAGAAAACTTAATAACGAATAGATATAAATTATAGCTAATGCAAAATCATTGGAAAAATCCAAGGTTGCATTAGCTTTTTTAATAAAACAGGAAACAGGGGAAAATTATACCTTGACAAAATCTTCATTCACAACTATACTAACTGTATTAAGAATGATAGTACAGTTAGTATAGTTGTGTTATTGTATTAGGATTCATTCGAAAGAGTAAATCAACCTTTTGACACTAGAATCCCATAATAAAGGAAAGGAGAGCAGAATGATAGTTATAGATTACAAAGACCGACGACCTATTTACGAGCAAGTTGTAGAACGATTTCAAGAACTTATCTTAAATGGCGCCCTACCAGCCGATACGAAATTACCCTCTGTTCGTAATTTAGCAATAGAATTATCGATCAATCCGAATACCATTCAAAGAGCGTATGCAACGCTAGAACAGAAAGGGTATATTTATTCTGTTAAAGGAAAAGGAAGTTTTATAGCGGGAGATGTGGAGCTTATGAATTTTAAGAAGATGGAAGTATTGAAACAGTTAGAAGATGCCATTAGTCAGGCGAAGAAGACGGGGATTGCTTATGAAGAGATAGAAAAGACCTGTCAGGCAATCTACAAGGAGGAGCAAATCAATGATTGAAGCAATTAACGTAAGTAAGACATTTGATGACATTAAGGCTGTTGATCAGATATCTGCTACTATTAAAGAAGGGAATGTGTTTGGACTTGTTGGAACCAACGGGGCTGGAAAAAGTACTTTCCTAAGAATGATGAGTGGAATTCTTAAGCCTGATAGTGGGGAGATCAAAATAGATGGAATGAATGTATATGAGAATATAGAAGCAAAAGAACGATTCTTCTATATATCAGATGAGCAATTTTTCTTTCCTAATGCGACACCAAAAGATATGAGGGAGTTTTATCGTAGTATATATAAGAACTTTGATGCAAAGAGATTTGATAAGTTATTGAATCAGTTTGAACTAAGTTTAACAAGAAAAATTAACACATTTTCAAAAGGTATGAAGAAACAGTTATCAGTAATTTGTGGTATCTGCGCAAATACAAAATATCTATTCTGTGATGAGACCTTTGATGGTCTTGATCCGGTAATGCGTCAAGCAGTTAAAAGCATATTTGCAAAAGAACTTTCAGAACGAGAGATGACACCAATTATTGCTTCTCATAACTTAAGAGAACTTGAAGATATCTGTGATCATGTAGGTCTTTTGCATAAAGGAGGAATTCTGTTGTCGAAGGATTTATTTGATATGAAATGTAGTATTCATAAAGTACAATGTGTATTTAAAACACAAGATAGAGTGGAAGAAGTAGAGAACGAATTAAATCTACTAAAGAAAGAACAAAGAGGTTCCTTGTATACGTATACAGCAAGAGGAACATGCGAAGAAATTACAGCTATTATACAGAAGAGAAATCCAATTTTCGTTGAAGTATTACCGCTTAGTTTGGAAGAAATATTCATTAGTGAAACGGAGGTAGTAGGATATGACATCAAGAAACTTATTATGTAGACTAATGAGAGAAGATGTGAAAAGACGTTTATGGGCGATTGCTCTCTCTGCGATAGCATTCTTATTCGTACTTCCTGTTAGTGTTGCTACTTCCTTAGAACGTGTAGCTAGGATGATACAAGAAGGAAGTACTGCTGGAGAAGAGAGTGTTATGCTTTCAATTACCGCTAGTAGTTACTTGGGAGCAGAGAATGCACTACTAGGTATGTTAACTATTATGATGGCTATAGTATGCGGAATTAGTGGATTCTACTATCTGCAATCAAAGAAGAAAGTTGATTTCTATCATAGTTTGCCGATTAAGAGAGAAACCTTGTTTGCATCTTCCTATGTAGTAGGTATTGCAATCTATGTGATTCCGTATCTTATTTCCTTAGCAATTAGTTTTGTGATTGTAGGAGCAAATGGTGTCTTTCAGTCCGATGTTTGGTCTATAGCTTGGAAAACTTTCGGAGCTAATGTATTAAGTTATAGTATAATCTATACAGTGATTATTATAGCGGTTTTATTAACGGGACAATTTATTGTAAGTATCTTAGCATGTGGTGTATTCTTGGCATATGGACCGATGGTGGCTACACTTATAGGTTCATTATCCAATACGTATTTTAACACGTATTACGAATACCGTATGATTTCTGATACAATTCTTTTTAAACTCTCACCAATTAGCGCATATTTGAATCTGCTTGATGCAGTAAATAATGAAAGCTTGGGAGTATCCATTGTATTAACCTATGTGGCTATTATGATAGTATTAATCCTAGTAGCAGTTTGGTTACATCGTAAGAGAATGTCTGAAGCTGCAGGCAAAGCAATTTCTTATAAAGTACTACAGCCATATATTAAAACAGCAATTTGTGTACCGATAGGTTTAGGAAGTGGAATTATATTCACAGGGATCATGAATAACGATACCACTTTCTGGTTGATATTTGGTATGATTTGTGGCTATCTTTTATGTAGTTTCTTTATGGAAATCATCTATCATTTTGATTTTAAAGCAGCTCTTAAAAATCGTGTTCAATTACTTATTGGTGCAGTACTTATGTTTGCAATATTCTCTACGTATAAGTGGGATTTATTACATTACGATCAGTATATACCAAGTAAAGATAAGATTGAGAGTATGAGTATTGCTCTATCTGACATAGACACTAACCTAGAGTTTATGGTTTATGACGAAGACGGTAGTAGAAACAATGTTTCATATATGAATAGAACTAGTTATGCTTTCGAATATATGTATCTGAAGGACAAAGATATTGCCTATGAGATTGCAAAGATGGCAGCTGAAGGGGAGAATGTACTGAATGAGTGGGAAATCGGGAGTGAATATGATAAATACATGAGTATTTATGTGCAATATCGATTAACTTCAGGAAGGCATATCTATAGAAGATATACGATTGCGGTAGAACCTTATTTTGATTTGTTAAATCAATTATATCAAAACCAAGAATATAAGGAAGGTGCTTTCTCTATATATAATATGAAGGAAGTAACAAACGTTATTTGTGATAATGAATTCCAAAAACTGAATATTACATTAACAGAGGAGAAAAAAGCGCAATTATTATCACTGTATCGAGATGAACTCTCACAGCTTTCTCTAGAAGATGTAAAAAACGAAGTACCACTAGCGACAATAAACTTTTTGTATACGACAGATGGGAATGAAGTTATTGAAAATAAGGGATTGATTTATCCATCGTTCACAAAAACAATCGACTTCCTAACCAAACATGGATTTGATTTTAATAAAACTTTTAATATTGATGACATTGTAAATGTGGACATTGTCTATACAATACCATATGAAGTGCGTGAAGACGAACAATATGCTCAATATATTGCAGATGCGAAAGAAGATTCAGATTGGTCTTATGCTAAGAGAACAATCTACAAAGACAAAGATAAGATTAGTAAGATTCTTCCGTATCTAGTTAGTAATAATTATGCACGGAATAATGATGCACTTACTAATTATGACACGTATCTAGATATTACCGTTACATGGAAAACAGATGAATATGGTAACGTGTCAAGTAATCAATACTCAATAGATATCAATAATATCCCAGATTTTATAAAAGAAGATATTATGTATGCAGAACCAAATCAATAAGAAAAATGATAATCGATATATGTAATACATTAAGATAGTTTTAGAATATAAATGGCTGTAACATATCCGTTAGGCATGTTAATACTTGGCTAACAGAGTTGTTACAGCTATTTTTCGTAAATAGGAATTGATAGGAATTTTTGCAATTATTAATTCAAAACATGCAAAGAAAATGTTAGAACTTGCAATAAAATTGTTAGAATAAAAAAAACGTTTGCCCTATAATGAATGGAGCTTAATGTAATAATTTTAATGGTAACATTTTGTATAGGTCTATGGCACTATTTGAACAGAGTTCGAATTAACACCATAGTCTAGGGAAAGGAAAGAGGGACAGTATGTCAGCAATGCAATGGTTCTACACATTTGTGAAGAAATACAAGTATCGATTATTATGTGCATTAATATTAGTAACAATCACATCGATACTTGCAATTATCAATCCATACATTTCAGGTATGTTAATTGATGAGGTAATAGAGGGAGGAAAGCATTCGTTACTCCCAAAACTAATTATATTATTAATAGGAATAACAGTAATACGTTCTATACTACGCTATATATTCCTGATGATATTCGAAAAGTCGTCACAAGGAGTTTTGTATTCTATGAGAGACACCTTGTATAAACGATTATTAGAACAAGATTTTCAATTCTATAATAAGAATCGTACAGGTGATCTCATGTCTAGACAGACAGGGGATATGGATGCAATTCGTCACTTTGTAGCCTACGTAATTTATGGGATCTATGAGAATGTAATACTATTTGTAATTGCTCTAGTAATGATTTTTACAGTAGATGTTCGATTAGCACTTTGTATGATTACCGTTTTACCGTTTACTGCTTTGACAACATATTTTCAAATGAAGAATATTAAGCCAGCGTTTCATAACATTCGTGATCGATTCTCTAGTCTTAATACGTTTACTCAAGAAAATGTTAGTGGAAACAGAGTAGTAAAAGCATTCGCAAAAGAAGATTTTGAAATAGAGAAGTTTGATAAAGAAAACGATGCATATCGAGCTGCAGAACTTGGTGCTACTGCTATTTGGACCAAATACATACCGATCTTTGAATTCTTCTCGAATTTGCTATATGCAATATTAATGCTTGTTGGTGGTATTATGGTTGTAAAAAAACAGATGACACTTGGTAATCTATTCACTATTAATGGATACCTATGGATGCTTAACAATCCGCTTCGTATGGCTGGTTGGTTAACTAATGATGTACAGAGATTTGTAACATCAGTTGAGAAGATCTATTCAACGTTTTGTGAAGAGCCAGATATCAAAGAGCCAGAAGCTGCTTATAAGGGAAAACGTATCAAAGGTAATATTGAGTTTCGTCATGTAAGCTATAAAGCACAAGACGATGTAATTCTTAAAGATATTGATTTTAGCGTTAAAGCAGGGCAGACTGTTGGTATTATTGGTGCCACTGGTTCAGGAAAATCTACAGTAATGAATCTGCTTTGCCGTTTCTATGATGTAACAAAAGGTGAAGTGTGTATAGATGGCGTGAATGTTAAGGATATGGATCTTCATTATCTAAGAGACCATATTGGTATGGCGATGCAAGATGTATTCTTATTCTCAGATACCGTAGAAGGCAATATTGCATATGGTAGACCGAATTGTTCATTCGAAGAGGTAGAGAGAGTTGCTAAGATTGCCAATGCACATGATTTCATTCTTAAGATGCCAGAAGGTTATGATACAATCGTTGGTGAGCGAGGAGTGGGACTTTCAGGTGGTCAGAAACAAAGAATATCACTTGCTAGAGCATTACTTAAAAATCCGTCAATTGTAATCCTAGATGATACAACTTCAGCAGTTGATATGGAGACAGAATCACAGATCCAACAGGCACTAGGGAACCTAGCGGATGAGAGAACCGTATTCGTTATTGCTCATAGAATATCTTCGATTAAAGATGCAGATTTAATTCTTGTGCTTGATAATGGAAGAATAGTGGAATCGGGTAATCATGAAAGTTTACTTGATAAAAAGGGATATTATTATACCGTGTTTAACCATCAATATGGTGAGTTTGATACAATTGCATCAATGAAGGAGGGAATCAAGTAATGGCTAGAAATAAATATGATGTAGATGAATCCTTAGAGACGCAATTTGACGTAAACCAATTAAAACGATTATTACATTATATAAAACCATATCGTAATAAGATGTTTTTTGTAATTATGATCATGTTAACAGCCAGTGCATTAGGTATGCTTGGACCAAAACTTCTTATGATCGTTATGGATAATTATATTCCAAATGAAAATATCAGTGGAATCGTGAAGATAAGTATCTTGTATCTAATTGTTGTCTTAGTAATCGTAATTACACTTAGAATTAAGATTAAATGTATGGCGCAAATTGGTCAGGATATTATCCATCAAATTCGTAGAGACTTGTTTGTGCATTTGCAGGAGTTGCCATTTTCTTATTATGACGACCGTCCACATGGTAAGATTCAAGTACGTGTTGTAAACTACGTTAATAATCTAAGTGATTTATTATCTAATGGTATTATTAATACGATTACTGATTTATTCAGTTTAGTATTTATTATTATATTCATGCTTACAATCAATGTGAAGTTAACACTGATTTGTTTATGTGGTATTCCGGTAATGGTAGGCTTCTTAATATTTATTAAGAAGAAACAAAGAAGTGCATGGCAGAAGCTAAGTAATAAATCATCTAATTTAAATGCTTATATTGCAGAAAGTATGAATGGTATCCGTGTTACGCAATCATTCGTTCGTGAGGAAACGAATTCAAATATCTTCAATACATTAAGCGATAATTATCGTTCAGCATGGATGGAGGCGGTACACTATAACTTTATGTTATCTCCATTGGTGGATAACATATCAGCAATTACAACATCGCTTGTTTACGTATTAGGTATATCTTGGATAGTAGGTGGAGTAAATGGAGTTACAATTGGTACATTAGTAGCATTTGCTTCTTATATAAGCCGTTTCTGGGCACCAATTACGAATATGGCAAGTTTCTATAATAGTTTATTAACTGCAATTTCTTATTTAGAGAGAATCTTTGAGACTATTGATGAACCTGTAGACGTGAAGGATGCACCAGATGCTACGACTATGCCTCCAATTCATGGAGATGTAGAATTTAAGAATGTATACTTTAGCTATGAGGAAGGCAATCCTATTCTTAGAGATGTTAGCTTCAAGATCAAGAAAGGTGAGTCTTATGCAATTGTAGGACCTACAGGTGCAGGTAAAACAACAATTATCAATCTACTTAGTCGTTTCTATAATCTAGATTCGGGACAGATCTTAATCGATGGAATTGATATTAATACAGTAACAATTAAATCATTACGTACTCAGATGGGTGTTATGTTACAAGATAGTTTTATATTCTCTGGAACAATTATGGATAATATTCGTTATGGTAATATGGTAGCAACAGATGAGGAAGTAGTAGAAGCTGCAAAGACAGTTTGTGCACATGACTTCATTATGCAGATGGAGAATGGATATCAAACGGAAGTAAATGAGAGAGGAAATCGATTATCAGCAGGACAAAGACAATTAATTTCTTTCGCAAGAGCACTTCTTGCAAATCCTAAGATATTAATCTTAGATGAAGCAACATCAAGTATTGATACAGAGACTGAGATTGCATTACAAGAAGGGCTAAATCGCCTATTGAAAAACCGTACATCATTTATTATTGCTCACCGTTTATCAACAATTAAGAACTCAACTTGTATTATGTATGTTGATAAAGGAGAAATTATTGAAAAAGGTAGCCATGATGAATTGATTCGTTACGGTGGTGAATATAGAGAACTATATATGTCACAATACAATTTCTTATTGTAGTAACTCAATTTCAAAAATAACGATGGAACAACTTTCCATCGTTATTTTTGTGCATTTTTATTGATTTTTTATGCATCATTCGATATAGTAATAAATACACGCTTTGGCCTAGAAGCATGGATAATAACAGTAATAAGTGGGAGAATGAATTTTGAATAAAAGTAATAATTATACAAAAAAAGAAATGAATATCAAAAAAGGCAAGAATTATATAAAGTTTATAGTACCATCTTTGATCGGTATCATCTTGTTTATGTTGCCTGTAGTTAATGATGGAGAGGTTACGATTCCTATTGCGGTACTATCTAATGCAATGAGAGAATATATCGCTCCTTACATTAACTATATACTAATTGGAGTATTGGCACTATCGTTCTTTGGAAGTTTAGTAACGCTAATTGTTAACAAATGTTCGAAGAAAGTTAAAAGTTCTTTGACTAAAGAAGAAAGTAAAGGACTTTGGAAGAGGTTATTTGAAGTTTCACCACTATGGCTAATTGCTAGAGGGATGGCGTTCGTATTTGGTAGTGTCGTAATATTTGCTAGTGATGTTACTTTTATAGCATCAACCAATACAGGAGGCCTTGTATTCTATGACTTACTGCCAGTATTATTCACTATATTCTTACTTGCGGGGATTCTGTTACCATTGTTATTAAACTTTGGATTGTTAGAATTCGCAGGTGCCTTGCTAATTAAGGTTATGCGCCCGGTATTTGGATTACCAGGTAGAGCAGCTATTGATGCAATTGCTTCTTGGCTAGGGGACGGAACCATAGGGGTATTATTAACAAGCAAACAATATGAAGAAGGTTTCTATACAGAGAGAGAGGCTTGTGTAATAGGAACTAACTTTTCCCTTGTATCGATTACCTTCAGTTTAGTGGTAATTAACACAGTTGGTTTATCTCATATGTTTGTACCATTCTACCTTACCATTACATTTGCATGTATTATAGTAGCGATATTATTGCCAAAGATACCGCCACTATCAAGAAAGAAAGATCGTTTTTACGATGGGACTAGTAAGACTGACAAAGAGGAGATACCAAGCAATACAAAATCTTTTCAGTTTGGTGTGGAAAAAGCACTTGAGAAAGTAGAAGGGATTAATGTATGTAAGAGTGTATTTGTTGATGGATTTACCAATGTACTTGAGATGTGGATCTCAGTTATCCCAATTGTTATGACGATAGGAACCATCGCTTTATTAATTGCAGAATATACACCAATTTTTCGTATCTTAGGTTTGCCTTTCTTACCGATCCTTGAGATTTTAGGAGTACCAGAAGCAGCGGCTGCATCGCAAACGTTGTTTGCTGGATTTGCAGATATGCTATTACCTTCTGTATTGATTGCAAATGTAGCTAATGATATGATAAGATTTATTGTTGCAGCAGTTTCTGTATGTCAATTAATTTACTTATCAGAAGTAGGAGCGTTATTAATTGCTTCAAAGATACCAGTTAACTTAAAAGAACTCTTTCTTATATTTATAGAGAGAACGTTAATTACATTACCAATTATTGTGGTAATAGCAAGGTTTTTATTCTAGGGTGGGGGCCTAATGGAACCTACTTAAGATGCGCCTTTGTCCAAATTAAAAGACCATTTGTCTAGTGTAGATTGAAAGACACTAGACAAATGGTCTTTTTGCGTACAATTCTTATATTTCCTATTTGTAACTGTATTTCCATTAATAATATGTTACGTAAATGTTAAGAAAATGTTACAATACATATGAATTTAAGATAAAGGAGAATACAATATGAAGAAAAAGCAAATGTTTAAAATATCAATTCTAGCCTGTTTATTGTACATTGTATTTAGCTACATAACAATGCCGCTTTCAAACCAAGGTGTTTGGAAAGCACAAGCTGCCACTTCGTTAGCTAAGTCCAATGTAACAATTAAACAGCGAACTGCAACAACGGTTACACTTTCTATGAGTAAGGTATCAGGGGCTCAAGGTTATAGCATCTATCGAGCAACTTCAAACAATGGAAAGTATACGCAGATAGCAAACGTGACGTCAACAACTTATAAGGATACAGGACGCAATTCTTCAAGTAGTTATTACTATAAAGTACGAGCATACAAAACTGTGAATGGTAAGAAGGTATATGGTTCATATTCTAACGTTGCATATGTTTCTTCTACGTTGAAAAAGACAGAGAATGTTAAAGTAACAAATCTGCTTAGTGGTCGTAGAGTAAGTTGGAGCGGAGTAGCAAATGCAAGCAAATATAACGTATATCGTTCCACTTCAAAGAACGGTGAGTATAAGTATATCGGAAGTTCAACAACATTAAGTTTCACAGATACAACAGCTAGTTCATCTAAGACATATTATTACAGAGTACGAGCTTATAAGAAGAGTCTTAATGTAAAGTATTACGGGGTATATTCGAACAAAGTTAAAGCAACTAAAGTAACTGGTGGAAACAATAATAATAGTAACAACAATAATAATAACAGTAACAATGCAGGAGCTGATCAAAATAACACGAGTACGTCTACTTCAAGTAATGCAGCATTTACAAAGGAAGTATTACGTCTTGTTAATATAGAAAGAGCAAAAGAAGGATTAAGTCAGTTAACAACCAATTCGACATTAGAAAAGGCTGCTTACATTAGATCGCAAGAGATCAAACAAAGTTTCTCACATACTAGACCAAATGGTTCTTCTTTTTCATCTATATTAAAAGAAATGAATATATCATATCAAGCAGCAGGTGAAAACATTGCATATGGTCAAAAAACACCAGAAGCTGTTGTGAATGCATGGATGAATTCATCTGGTCACCGTGCAAATATTATGTCAAAGAATTTCAACAAACTTGGAGTTGGCTGTTATATTAGTAACAACGTAGTATATTGGACTCAAATATTTACGAATTAGTCATTTGTAAATAACAATTACTCAAAAACAAGACACGGATTGTATATTATGACGAAATATGTAGAAAAATAGAAAAAGTATTTATTATTACTAAAACTATGCTAAAATGATATATAAATAGTAGAAGTAATGTGGGGGGATGTTATGGTTTTAAAAGATAAGTTGTTGCATTATTATAAGTTTAAGTATTATTTTAGTGCGCAACATTCTATGAATAATTCAGAGGAAGGCATGCATCCCCACACGTTTACTATTCTACTGTATATTGAAGCATATGAAAATTATAATATAGAACTGTTTTCTAAAGTTGATCGATTTCTAGAAGAGTATTTCAGTAGATTCGTAGGAGAGAAATTAAATAGACTAACCTGTTTTAAAGATGTTATACCTACTGTAGAAGTTATGGGTGAGTATTTTTATGAAGAGATAAAAGGGAAATTGCAAGAGATAGATTTGGACCTAATTCAAATTGATATCTGTGAAAATCCATTACGTATCTATTCGATTACTGATCGTCTTCTACTTTGCTCTGCTCAGGTACAGAATAGCTCGAAACAACTTGGAAGAATATTAGAGACGAAACAAAAGTATCTATAAGGGTCGAATACGGAGTGTTGTTTATGAAAAGAAGTATAGCAGTTATTAGTAGTTTGTTATTAATCACACATGCACTTGCAATGCCTATCAATGCTATTGCTAGTCAAACAGTAGACGTTAAGGAAGAAATGCTCGAAGATAGTAATTTGCCATTAGACAATGGAGTAAAAGAAAATGAGAGTTCCAAAGAAGAAGCAAGTGGTGGCAAAGAAGAGCCTTCAACGGAAGAAAAAAAAGATGATGTAGAGGAAGATGTAATCACAGAAGATGACACAGAGGAAGACGAAAGTAGTAATGAAGAGGAAGATATAACTACAGAAGATGGCTCGTTGAAAGATGAAAGTAATAACATAGATAATGATGTTACTGAAGATAAGGAAGAAGATCTGTTTGATAATCTGGAAGAAGAGATACTTGATGATTCACAAGATGAGAATCTTACATATGGTGGGACAATTCAGGTCGACGGTACGTTTTTAGATTGGAAGGACATTCCGCATACAGACATCTCTTATTATTCTCCTGATCCTGATAAAATTCACCAGGGTGCATTATATCTAGATGGAGATATTCTATATGGGCATTTCAGAATGAACGATGCATACAGAGCGCAGATGGTAGTATCTTATATGGAACTTACAATAAACAATAGTACAAGTGTAGGACTGACTATTCAAAAGGGCGCTGCAGACAATGATATAGATTGGAGTGCAGATATGTATAATCTGCCACAGGGGATTAATATTGGCTTGGGCGTATTTTATAATGCTTATCCGAAGTATTTCATGGGGGAAGCTGTGTTTACGGTATATGAATCAGATCACTCAGTTGGTGATGAGGTTGAATTCGCTATTGATTTGAATGTGATTTCTATGATCACGGGGATTCCGGTTGAGTCAATGCGAGAAATCAAATTACACAATCCTAATCTTGGTAATGAAGCAATCGTATTAGCAGGCTCATCCTCTGGGGCTGTTCTAGGGGTAATCTCTATGGCAGTAATTGCAGCAGGCGGAGTGTTTTATCTAAAGCGTAGAAGAACTAAGTCGGAGGTATAACATTTGGTAGATTATAGGTTCGCGTCGACGGAAATATGAGGTAGTGACGTGTGAACCACTGCAAGAGCACTATATTGCTCTTGCAGTTATTAAGAATTAGAAAGTTGTGAAATATTATGAATTGGTTGACATTAGTTGCTCTGATTATTTTTATTTATATATTATCCGTATTGCGACGCGGAAAACTAGACTTCTGGTATTTTCTGATAGGGAGTGCTGGGGTTTTTATGTTATCTATAATCTTTATTCAGCCGATACTTACAACACCTTTAATAAGAGCGGTTACTATGGTTTCCGGTGGTATAGGTAAGGTATTGAATATGTTTGAAGGGTATCCGGAATATGCCTTGCTATTTATTAAGAATAAGAGTGGTGCAATTTCCTTGATTGTAGACTATGAATGTGCTGGAATCATTGAGATGGCAGCATTCTTTTCTTTGCTTATGTTTTTTCCGGCCTATCTTCGTATGGAGAAGGTATTAGTTGGGATTTGTGGTGGTTTGTATTTGTTCTTTGCTAATGTTTTACGCTTAGTTGTAATCTGTGTTGCAATCGCCATATTTGGTAATGAAGCATATTTTCTTGTTCACACAATAATAGGAAGGATAATCTTCTATGGATTATCTATGCTGCTTTATTACGTGGTGTTTACAAAAACACAGATTATAAGACAAAAGGTAGGTAGTTTCCGTTATGAAGATTAATGATTTCGTAATTAGTACAATTGTTTTCTATATGGCATGGGTTATCATTCCTATTATATTAGAAGTGATTCCAGCTATCTTTAATATATTCATATTAATTAAGAAACGGTTCATGAAGAAGCAAGGTGAAGCGTTAAAATACCTACCGGAGATTACTATTATAATACCTGTTTATAATTCAGCGGATACATTAAGGAGTTGTATTAAGTCTGTATATGACTCGGATTATGATAATCGATTGATTTATGTTATGGTAGTAAACAATGGTGGAGATGATGAGAGTTTTGAAGTATTTAGTAGATGTCAATTAGAGTTTCCGGGTTTAAATATGAACTGGTTGACGTCAAAACAAGGAAAGTCAAAAGCTTTAAATCTTGCATTATTTAATAGTTCGGGAAAGTATATTATTCACATTGATAGTGATGGTGTACTTCATCCACAAGCAATACGGAATATGGTAACTTTTTTTGAGAAGAATGAGGATATTCATTGTGTTACTGGAACAATTCTTACGGATCCTGCATTAATAGATGAAACTGATAACTTTTTACTTAGAGTTTTAAGAAAAATTGAATTTTGTGAGTATGCACAAGCATTTCTTGCAGGAAGAAATTTTGAAGCTGAGTTCAATAGTATATACACATTATCAGGTGCATTTTCTGCTTTCAGAAAATCGACAATACTAAAAACAAGGTTATATAATACGGATACTGTTTGTGAAGATACGCAAATCACTTTTCAAGTTAGAGAATGGCTTAATCAGAAAGTTAGCTTATGTGCAGATGCATTTTTCTTTGTTGACCCAATTGAAGATGTGAATAAACTCTACACGCAAAGACAGCGATGGCAACGTGGTGAGCTAGAAGTAGCGCATATGTTCGAACGAGAAAAGAAGACCGTCAAGCATGTGAATAAACCAAAGAAGAAACAGTTTAATGTAATTACAAAATTAATATTATATGATCATACATTTGCCTTGCCTCGTATGATATGGTTTTTTGCATTACCGTCACTACTTTTTGTGGGTTATTCACTGCGATTAGTTATTATGTCAATGGTTTTAATCTATTGTCTAAATGTATTGACATCCTTTTTATTTTACATCTGTATCACGTTATTTTTAAAAGAAAACAAAGAACTTAGGAATTATTACGCTCGTAAATGGTATCTTATATTCTTACTTCCTCCATATAAATCTATGGTATTTTGGTTCCGTTTTGCTGGAATTATTAATGCAATTAATGGGCAACAAGTATGGCGTACGAATAATTTAACTCAGGAGCGTAAACAATTCGTAGAAATGATAAAAAAGGATTTTTTGGTAATAACTGGCGCATTCTCAAAAAAGAGGAAAAAGGCAAATGAAGATGAAAAAAGATGAGGGTAATAAAAATCTGCTTTAAATAGTATAGTTTTTAAGGCTCATCTAAGAATACAAGAGATGAAGATAAGATAAAGGTAGGAAGCAGTAGGAGAAGAGGTATAATTTTGAAACATAAGAGAAGGTTTAGGATAAATAAGTATAACATGGAAGTCTTTCTAGTACTCCTAATTATTATCTATTCGATGGTATCTCAAACAATAAAATTAAAAGAACACGAAAAGCAATTTCTTGACAGGTATCAGATTGAATTACAGGTAAAGAATGAGTTGCTTGCAGATAGTGTTTTATTTTACTTACAGGGAAATATTGATGAAGTTAATAGTTGGGATGTGTTTTTAGATATTATAAACAGAGAGGATTCTATCGATGACTCATCGTGGACGTATATAGCATATAATGGAAACGTTATTTACTATAAAAATCGTGATTTAATAAAGAACAATAATACGGTTCCATTAGAAGAGTTTGTGAGGCAGTTACAAGATAACTCCATGATTACAACGCAAAGTTCTTTTTCATATAATAATGGAACATTTACAATTGGCTTAGCAGCTGGGGAGAATAGGTTACTCATGGATTGGGGATATAGTAGTTTCTATACGGTATTACTACTTGAAAGTATTGTTGTGGAACTATTGTTAGTTTTAATCGGGATCGATTCTATACGCAAGTCAATGAGGAAATCTAGGGAAGTAGTACGCCTAGAAAAAGAAGTAGTAAGTTTGAATTGTAAGGTAGAAGAGATTAGTCAGGAGTTGAATCAGGTTATTATTGAAAAAGAGAGTGAAGGATTGCGTCAATTAAAAAACCAATCATATCAATATGATATGGAACTGGTGAACGTATTATTAGAGAAGACGAATGACATTGCCTATTTACCTTTCAGTATAATTTACGTTCAATTTGATATGGGTGATTTATATTTCACTAAGAAGAGAATGAATGAAATTGAAGAAGAATTACGAGTTCAATTACTTCATAAGTATGAGTTGTTTGAGATTGGAAAAGGTGAATTTGTATTCGTTATGGTAAGAACAGGGGTTGATGAGATAATGCAATCACTTGTTGTAGTAGAAGAAAAAGCAGAGGATATTGCAGAAGCTAATGGAATTCAAGTAACTGTAAGAAGTAGAACGATTACGAGTGTAATAGAGGAACCTCTGAGCGAGCTAGATAAGATACGTGAGAGGATATAGGTAGGATTCGAGTGTCAAAAGACTGTTTTATTCTTTGATTCATCAATTTGCACACTATGTTCTGCATCATATTAGTCATGTCTGTAGATGTGCAAATTGACGAAGGCAAGTTTATGGAGAGCTTTTACCCTGAATCATATATAGAGTAATTTAGAGGAGAGGATAATACGTGAGATATCACCAGTACAAATTTAAGTTCTATGTGAATGCAAGTCATGCTATCTATATAAATGGGAATTTAGGTGAGAGGCATTCGCATACATGGGAGATAACTATAAATACATTAAAGATAAAGAAGAATTTCATTCAATTTGATCGTCTTGAACAGCAAATTGAAGAATTCTTCAGTAGATACCAAGAAAGTTATCTTAATGAGGTAGCCCCTTTTCATCTTGTGAATCCAACACTAGAAAATTGTTGTGAATACTTTAAACAAGAGCTAGCTGAATTACTTCGAAAAGAGGGCTGGTTATTGCTATTAATTGAGATGAGTGAGACTCCAACAAGAGCCTATGTAATCAACTTATTAGACGAGATGGGGGATAATCATAATAAAGATATGGAAGCAATAGCCGATGCTATATTGGATAAATTGGTCGAGGGATAGTAGATTGGTAGTGTTTTGTCCGCTTGGCTGGATACTAATTGAATAAAAGGAAGTTATTGTGAAAGAAAAACTCAATCTCATATCAGATCATGGGATACAACTACAACTTATACATTGATAAAGGCAACTTTTTGTTTAAAAGTTGCCTTTATCAATGTATAAGGTCTCAGTTGTATATATAATGGTTTGGTATCAGTATATGTAGAAGAAGTGAATATCCAAGTAAAGAGAATATATGAAGATGTAACCGCTCTATAATAGAAACCAAAAAATTATAGAAGAAAATATTTGATAACAAGAATATTATAATCATATTATGGAGATATTAAGCAATGAAGCTCAACGTAAACGCTGATTAAATCGGGAAAAATGCTGTATTTCATAGAAAAACAGATTTCTATAAAAAAAATACGATTTAATTGTTGACAAATGTTTGTGTAAATGATAAAATAAATTTCGTCGCTGAACAACGGCGCTTAAATAACTGACAACAAGATGAATATTTTCTACTTGACAAACAATTTGCATTGTGTTAGAATAATTAAGTCTTTAAAAAGAGATTCAACTTAATTAACAGAAAATAATTTATAAAAAAAGTTATTGACAAACAACTTTGAATATGTTAAGATAATTGAGCTGAAACAAAGCAAACAAACGCTTAATTGTGAGAAAATAAAAAATAAATTTTCTACTTGACAAACAATTTTGAAGATGTTAAAATAAGAAAGTCGCTTGAGAAAAGCGAAAAACAACAAAAAGCCGAACATTGAAAATTGAACAGTAAAACAACCCTGAAAATTCTAAACGTGTTTACAAGCTTCGTGCTTAGATAAATACGAAAAAGATTTTCAAGAAATAAACGAACCGTATCATTGTGATGAGTTAGCAATAACAAATCAAATTGATACCCAAGCGAATTTATTCGCTTTTGTAAATTTTATGTCGAAAGACATACGGAAACTAAAAGCCAGTTTTAGGTTAGTAAGTTCTGAACAAAGAGATCAAAATTTTAATAAAATTAAAGTGAACATTTTAATTTGAGAGTTTGATCCTGGCTCAGGATGAACGCTGGCGGCGTGCTTAA
>JAHZFJ010000029.1 GCA_019421365.1 Lachnospiraceae bacterium | reverse complement strand
TATGCTGATGAAGTTATTAGACGTAAAGTTGGTAAGACTGGTAAAAAATAATTAAAGGAGTGTAAAAACAATGGTTAGTAAAGAATCAAGAAGTAAAGTTCGTGTTAAAAAACATAGAAAATTACGTAATCGTTTCTCTGGTACTACTCAGAGACCACGTTTAGCTGTGTTTAGAAGTAATAATCATATGTACGCTCAAATTATTGATGATACAGTTGGTAATACTTTAGTATCAGCTTCAACTTTACAAAAAGAAGTTAAGGCTGAGCTTGATAAGACAAATGACGTTGCAGCAGCAGCATATTTAGGTACTGTTATTGCGAAAAAAGCATTAGAAAAAGGTATTACTACAGTTGTCTTCGATAGAGGCGGATTCATATATCAAGGTAAAGTAAAAGCTTTAGCAGACGCAGCAAGAGAAGCTGGTCTAGAATTCTAGGGTAAGGAGGAGAATAGATGAAACGTACAATCATTGATGCTAGTCAGATGGAATTAGAAGATAAAGTAGTATCAATCAAACGTGTTACTAAAGTAGTAAAAGGTGGACGTAACTTCAGATTTACTGCATTAGTAGTTGTTGGTGACAAGAACGGACACGTTGGTGTTGGTTTAGGTAAAGCAGCTGAAATTCCTGAAGCAATTCGTAAAGGAAAAGAAGATGCTACTAAAAAATTAATCTCATTACCTATGGACGAAAATGGAAGTATTCCACATGACTTCATTGGTAACTTTGGAAGCGCTTCTGTATTATTAAAGAAAGCTCCAGAAGGTACAGGTGTTATCGCAGGGGGACCAGTTCGTGCGGTTATCGAACTTGCCGGCCTTAAGAATATCCGTACAAAATCATTAGGATCAAATAATAAGCAAAACGTAGTACTTGCTACAATCGAAGGATTAAATCAACTTAAAACTCCTGAAGAAGTAGCTAAACTTCGCGGTGTTTCAGTTGAAGAGCTACTAGGTTAGTAGGAGGTAAAAGACATGGCTGAAAAATTAAATATTACTTTAGTTAAATCTACAATTGGTGCCATTCCAAAACACAAAGCAACTGTTGAAGCATTAGGACTTAAAAAAGTAAACAAAACTGTTGAAATGCCAGATAACGCTGCAGTAAGAGGAATGATCCAACAAGTTAGACATTTAGTAAAGGTTGAAGAAATATAATCACGAATTAGTAAGGAGGTGTACACATGAATTTATCAGAATTAAGACCAGCTGACGGTGCAAAACACAGTGATAACTTTAGAAGAGGACGTGGACACGGTTCAGGTAACGGTAAAACAGCAGGTAAAGGTCATAAAGGACAAAAAGCTCGTTCTGGAGCTCCAAGACCAGGTTTTGAAGGTGGACAAATGCCTTTATACAGACGTTTACCTAAGAGAGGTTTCACTTGTAGAAACTCTAAAGAAATCGTTGGTATTAATATTGATACTCTTAACAGATTTGAAGATGGCGCTGTTGTTACAGTAGAAGCACTTATCGAAACTGGAATCGTTAAGAATCCAAGAGATGGCGTTAAGATTCTAGGAAACGGAGAACTTACTAAGAAGCTTGATGTTAAAGTAAATGCTTATAGCGCTAGCGCTGTTGAAAAAATTCAAGCTCTTGGTGGAAATGCTGAGGTGATTTAAGGATGTTGCAGACAATCCGAAATGCGTGGAAAATTAAAGATATAAGAAAAAAATTAATTTATACTTTTATAGCACTCGTTATTGTTCGAATCGGTTGTCAACTTCCTATCCCAGGGGTGAATGGAGATGCGATTAAGCAGTTCTTTAGTCAGCAGACTAGTTTGGGGTTCTTTGATGCATTGACTGGTGGTTCTTTTACCACCATGTCAATCTTTGCATTGAATATTACACCATACATTACTTCATCAATCATTATGCAGCTTTTAACTATTGCTATACCAAAGTTGGAAGAAATGCAAAAAGACGGGGAAGATGGAAGAAAGAAGATTGCAGAGTATACACGTTATGTAACAGTTGCTTTAGCTGTTATTGAAAGTGTTGCTATGGCAATTGGATTTGGTAACTCAGGCTATTTAGACGGTGGACTCACATTTGCTGGTGTTGTTATGGTAGCAGTATCATTAACAGCAGGTTCTGCTTTCCTTATGTGGTTAGGCGAAAGAATTACGGAAAAAGGTGTAGGAAATGGTATTTCAATTATCTTATTAATTAATATTATTTCTAGAATACCTGCCGATATAAGCACACTTTACAAAAAGTTTGTTGATATTGAGAGTTCAGGAAATGTAGTTAATTCTATACTTGCAGCAGCAATTATTTTAGCTGTTATTGTAGCAATGGTAGTATTCATTATCTTTTTACAAGATGGTGAAAGAAGAATCCCTGTTCAATATGCTAAAAAAGTACAAGGAAGAAAGATGGTTGGAGGACAAACTTCTAGTATTCCTTTAAAGGTAAATACTGCTGGTGTTATTCCGGTAATTTTTGCTGGTTCATTATTGCAATTCCCAATTATTATTGCTAGTTTGTTTGGAACTAATCCAGCTTCTGGTGCTGGCGCAAGCTTAGGTCAGAAAATACTTAAAATTATGAATCAACAAGCTTGGTGTAACTTTTCAAGTTTTGGCGAGTTTAAGTATACATTAGGTTTAGTGGTTTATATTGCATTATTGATTTTCTTTGCATATTTCTATACTTCAATTACTTTTAATCCAATTGAGATTTCAAATAATATGAAGAAACAAGGTGGATTCATCCCTGGTATCCGTCCAGGTAAACCTACTACAGATTACCTTACAAAAGTACTTAATAACATCATCCTCATCGGAGCAATTGGTTTAACAATTGTTGCAGTTGTACCAATCTTCTTCTCTGGTGCATTTGGTGCTGATGTATCTTTTAGTGGAACATCATTGATCATTATTGTTGGTGTAGTTCTTGAAACTATGAAACAAATTGAATCACAAATGCTTGTTCGTCACTATAAAGGTTTTCTAAACGATTAATAAGAATAGTAGTAAGCTGTAGTGATTCGTCCTGCAGCTTTTACTACTATAAAGATGTACAAATGATTGATTAGAAAATATGATGGTAATAATAGTATGTAAGGGAGGAAAATTATGAAGATTATTATGTTAGGTGCCCCAGGAGCGGGCAAAGGAACACAGGCGAAAAAAATCGCTGAGAAATATAAAATTCCACACATTTCTACGGGAGATATCTTCCGTGCTAATATCAAGAACGGTACAGAACTTGGCAATAAGGCTAAGACTTACATGGATCAAGGATTATTAGTTCCAGATGAATTAGTAGTTGATCTTGTAGTTGATCGCGTGAAACAAGAAGACTGTACAAATGGTTATGTTCTTGATGGGTTCCCAAGAACGATTCCTCAAGCTGAAGCACTTGATGCTGCATTAGATGCAATCGGAGAGAAAATAGATTATGCTATTAATGTAGAAGTACCTGATGAGAATATCATTCGAAGAATGTCAGGTAGAAGAGCTTGTGTAGCTTGTGGTGCTACGTATCACTTAGTTCATATTCCTCCTAAAACAGAAGGTATATGTGATACATGTGGAAAGGAACTTATCTTACGTGATGATGATAAACCAGAAACAGTTGAAAAACGTCTTAATGTATATCATGATCAAACACAACCACTTATCGACTACTATACGAAGAAAAATGTACTTGTAGAGGTAGATGGAACAGTAGATATGGCTGATGTATTCGCTGCCATCGTTAAGATTCTAGGTGAATAAATAATGTCTGTTACGATTAAATCAGGTAAAGAAATTGAGTTAATGAAAGAAGCAGGTAATATACTTGCAATCGTGCATGATGAATTGAAGCAATACGTAAAACCAGGAATTACAACCATGGATATCGATAAAAAAGGAGAAGAGATCATTCGTAAATTAGGTTGCATCCCTTCCTTCTTAAATTATAATGGATATCCAGCATCAATTTGTGTATCGGTTAATGATGAAGTTGTTCATGGAATTCCTTCAAAGGACAGATATATACAAGATGGAGACATTGTTAGTCTCGATGCAGGTGTAATTTATAAAGGTTATCATTCAGATGCAGCAAGAACCTGGGCAGTTGGTAATATTAGTGATGAAGCAAAGAAATTAATTGAGGTAACTAGACAAAGCTTTTTTGAGGGAATTAAATTCGCCAAAGAAGGTTATCACCTTAATGATATTTCAATTGCGATACAGGAATATGTAGAGTCTTTTGGATTTTCAGTTGTACGGGACTTAGTGGGACATGGAATTGGAACTGCATTACATGAAGACCCAGAGATCCCAAACTTCCGACAGAAAAGAAGAGGGATTAAACTGCAGGCAGGTATGACGCTTGCAATAGAACCTATGGTAAATATTGGACGTTATGATGTGGAATGGCTTGAAGATGATTGGACAGTTGTTACAGAAGATGGTTCTTTGTCAGCACATTACGAAAATACGATTTTGATTACAGATGGTGAGCCTATTTTGCTATCTGCAAAAAAGTAGGTGGTGTAAGATGTATCAATTAGAAACTTTTCAGTATGGTATGCTTGCATATTCAAAAGCAGGGCATGACAAAGGAAATTTATATGTAATAATTGAAGCTGATCAAGAATATGTATATCTAGTGGATGGTATACGAAAAAAAATCAGTAATCCCAAAAAGAAAAAAATAAAGCACATTCAAATCATTAATGATATTCCTGAGATTATAAAAGAGTGTATGAACTCAGGTAAAAAAGTAACGGATGAGGATATTAAAAGATCTATAAAGATATTCTTGAAACAATAGATTAGTAAAGTAACCACGGGATAGGATATCCCCTTTGAAGGAATTTAGGAGGTTTAAAAATGTCAAAAGCAGATGTAGTTGAAATCGAAGGAATAGTTATCGAAAAATTACCAAACGCAATGTTTCAGGTTGAGTTAGAAAATGGACACAAAGTTTTAGCTCATATTAGTGGTAAATTAAGAATGAACTTTATTCGTATATTACCAGGAGATAAGGTAACATTAGAATTATCACCTTATGATTTATCAAAAGGAAGAATTATCTGGAGAGATAAATAAGTAAAGGTATAATGAAGGTATATTAAATTAATAACTAGCTATTCAAGTGCACATTTCTTCGGTGAAAATGATGTACACAAATTGCAATAATGTAATTTGAGACCTATGAAACTCAGTATTTTAGGTAATTAATTTAAAAATATTGATGAAAAAGAGGGAATGAATAGTAAATTTAATTTTATATAAATAACGCTTGCTATTTACAATTTAAAATGGTATAATGGGAGCTGACTTTTGTGAAAGGAGTGAATCTCGATGAAGGTAAGGTCATCAGTAAAACCAATTTGCGAAAAATGCAAAATTATTAAGAGAAAAGGAAGTATCAGAGTTATCTGTGAAAATCCTAGACACAAACAAAGACAAGGCTAATATCCAATAAAAAGCGGAAGGGCTTTTTATTGTTTCGTATATATATTTTCGATCATAAATAGTTCTTGCTTTTTGTGTTACAATCTGCTAGGAAACTAGCGCGTATGAGAAATCATGCGCTGAATATTTGTCATATGTTTAAGATCATATCGACGATATTCCATTGTGATATTGTGGATAACAGGAATGTTATGCACTTTTTGCTGTGTTGACAGTGAAATAGGCGTACTTGTTATTTAATATACTATGGTGTCGTTATTCTGTGTTATTAATGATGGCATTGTTATGTATGATAACGTTGTTGTCTGAAATAACATAATATCTTTGATGCCTTTAGTATACACAAACATAAGAATTTACTTGTGTTTGTCACAATTTAAAGCGGCTGATGTAATGAAACGCCTGGAAAGGTTGTTCATTACAAAAATAGAATATATGGTACTGTGTATTCTATTATATGTAGGGGCTACTAGTCCCGATAACAAATAAAATTATTAAATGAAACTATGATTAGTTAAGAAGTTTAGTAGTATGCATTTCACCATATGTTGATCATGTATTAGTCATATGATATTACAAACGGTCTTAACAGTATAATTAATTACAATTATGGAGGTGTAATACGCGCATGGCTCGTATCAGTGGTGTAGATTTACCAAGAGAAAAACGTGTTGAAATCGGTCTTACTTACATTTATGGAATTGGTAGAGTAAGTTCAAATCGTATATTAGCAGAAGCTAATATTAATCCAGACACTCGCGTTAGAGATTTAACTGACGAAGAAGTTTCAAGAATTCGTGATGTAATCGACGCAAGTCATACTGTTGAAGGTGATTTACGTAGACAAATCGCACTTAATATTAAGACATTACAAGAAATCGGATGTTACAGAGGAATCCGTCATAGAAAAGGTCTTCCTGTTCGTGGACAAAAAACTAAGACTAATGCTAGAACTAGAAAAGGTCCTAAGAGAACTGTTGCAAACAAGAAGAAATAATTATCTTAATTTATTCGGTTAAATAATAGGAATAAAAATCCAATAGGAGGGTTTGGAAATGGCTAAAAAAATAGCAAAAAAAGTGACTAAAAAACGTGTTAAGAAAAACGTTGACCGTGGACAAGCACATATTCAGTCATCTTTTAACAATACAATTGTTACGCTAACAGATGCAGAAGGAAATGCTCTTTCATGGGCTAGTGCAGGTGGATTAGGATTTAGAGGTTCTAAGAAATCTACTCCTTATGCAGCACAAATGGCAGCTGAAACTGCAGCTAAAGCAGCAATCGTTCATGGTTTAAAATCAGTAGAAGTTATGGTTAAAGGACCAGGTTCAGGTAGAGAAGCAGCTATCCGTGCGCTACAAGCTTGCGGTATTGAAGTAACTAGCATCAAAGATGTTACTCCAGTTCCACACAATGGTTGTAGACCACCAAAACGTAGAAGAGTGTAGTTCTTAACTTACGATTAATATATAGAAGCGCTGTAACAACGGTAATCTTTCGTAGAGTAACAAGGAGCGTTATTGTTACTACAAAGGTAAAAAATGTATAAAATGCATGTTTACTGGTAAAGATTTAAGTTAATAGATTAGGAGGTAACTAATAGCATGGCAAGAGACATGAGTCCTGTTTTAAAAAGATGTAGATCACTTGGTCTTGATCCTATTTACCTAGGAATAGACAAGAAATCTAATAGAGCTCCAAGAGCTGGTAAAAAATTAAGTGAGTACGGCTTACAATTAAAAGAAAAACAAAAAGCTAAATTTATCTATGGTGTATTAGAAAAACCATTTAGAAATAATTTTGCAAAAGCTAAAAAAATGAAGAATGGTACAGCTGGTGAAAACCTAATGATCATTCTTGAACTTAGATTAGATAACGTAGTTTATCGTTTAGGTTTTGGTAGAACTAGAAAAGAAGCTAGACAAATCGTTGATCACAAACACGTTTTAGTAAACGGTAAATGTGTAAACATCCCTTCTTATTCAGTTAAACCAGGTGATGTAATCGAAATTAAAGAAAAGTGCAAAACTGCACAAAGATATAAAGATGTCTTAGAAGTAACTGGTTCTAGATTAGTACCAGCTTGGTTAGAAGCTGATCAAGATGCTTTAAAAGGTGTTGTTAAAGAAATGCCTACAAGAGATCAAATTGATGTTCCAGTTAACGAAATGCTTATCGTCGAGTTGTATTCTAAATAATATGTAGTTTTCATTTGTATCATTGTGGTTATGGGTAGCGTTGGCTATGCCAAGATAATTACCCGTAACTACTATATAATGAAAGTTATATGTTATGAATGATTACCCTCAATAATTTAACCCAAAAGGAGGGTCCAATAGTGTTTGATTTTGAAAAACCAAAAATAGAGATTGCAGAGATTTCTGAAGATAAAAAATATGGACGTTTTGTAGTTGAGCCACTTGAAAGAGGATACGGAACAACTTTGGGTAATTCTTTAAGAAGGATTATGCTTTCTTCTTTACCTGGAGCAGCAGTTAGTCAAGTTAAAATTGACGGTGTTGTTCACGAATTTAGTACAATTCCAGGCGTTAAAGAAGACGTAACTGAAATAATAATGAACATTAAGAGCTTAGCAATCAAGAATACTAGCGAAACGAATGAGCCAAAAACTGCATATATCGAGTTTGAAGGTGAAGGAGTTGTAACAGCTGGAGACATCCAGGCCGATCCTGACATTGAAATTTTAAATCCAGATCTAGTTATAGCTAACTTAAGCGGTGGTGCTGACAGCAAGCTATATATGGAATTAACAATTACAAGGGGTAGAGGTTATATCAGCTCTGACAAAAATAAAAATGATGATTTGCCAATCGGTGTAATCCCTGTAGACTCAATCTACACACCAGTAGAACGTGTTAACTTAACAGTTGAAAACACTCGTGTTGGACAAATCACTGATTATGATAAGCTAACATTAGATGTTTATACAAACGGTACACTTGTACCTGATGAAGCAGTTAGTTTGGCCGCAAAAGTTCTTAGCGAGCATCTTAATTCTTTCATTGATCTATCTGAAAATGCTAAGACTGCTGAAGTTATGGTAGAAAAAGAAGATAATGAAAAAGAAAAAGTACTTGAAATGAACATTGATGAGCTAGAATTATCCGTTCGTTCATACAACTGCTTGAAGAGAGCTGGAATTAATACTGTTGAAGAATTAACTAACAGAACTTCAGAAGATATGATGAAAGTAAGAAACCTTGGCCGTAAATCCCTTGAGGAAGTACTCGCTAAGTTAAAAGAACTAGGTTTATCACTTAACCTAAGTGATGAATAAAAGTCATAAGGAGGTAAGAAAATGGCAGGCTATAGAAAACTTGGAAGAACTTCAAGTCAAAGAAAAGCTTTACTTCGTAATCAAGTAACTAATTTATTATATCATGGTAAAATCGTTACTACTGAAGCTAAGGCAAAAGAGATTCGTAAAATTGCTGAGGGCATGATCGCACTTGCTGTTAAAGAAAAGGACAACTTTGAAACTGTAACAGTAACTGCTAAAGTTGCTCGTAAAGATAAAGATGGTAAGAGAGTGAAGGAAGTTGTTGATGGTAAGAAAGTAACAGTTTTTGATGATGTTGAAAAAACAATCAAAAAAGACAGTGCTTCAAGACTACACGCTAGAAGACAAATGCTTAAAACTCTTTACACTGTAACAGAAGTTCCAGCTGAAGCTGCTGGTAAGAAAAAGAATACTAAGACTGTTGATGTAACAGATTTATTATTTGATGAAATCGCACCTAAATATGTTGGTCGTAACGGTGGTTACACAAGAATCGTTAAAATTGGTCAACGTAAAGGTGACGCAGCTATGGAAGTTCTTATTGAATTAGTATAAGAAAAACTATAGATAGATAGTAGAAAGTAAGTGGTAGTTACCATTTACTTTCTGTTTTTGAGGCTAATATACTTTTTAAGTAATAGCCTCTTTTTTTTATGCAAAATTAACAAATCAGCAAAAAAAGGTAAATAAATCTACAGACCTATAGGATTATGGTAAATATTGTGTTACAATTGGAAGGCATATGTTATTGAGTGAAGGGAAATGAGATAATCATTAAAAGAGTAAATGGTGAGTAGGGAGGAGAATTCATGTTACAAAAAGTAAGAAAGAATATTATTAAGAAGGCAATTATTAAAATTGTTGTATGTATTGCAATAATAATAGGTACGTTAATATATACCGGTATGGGACCTATTAAATTTGTGATGGGGCCAGAAAAAATCGATATTGATAGTATCGATCTAGATAAATATACTGGTAAATACGTTGAAGCCCAAATTGCATATGTATACGATTATTTCTTAGAAATAGAAAGCTATACGGAATATGATGATGGTACTAGAACAAATGTTAAGACCACTTCAAGATATTACATAACCGACGTTAACTTGTCACAATATCTCGCATTACTTGCAGATGGTTCCGATTTAATGAACGAGTTTGATGTTTTATTGGATAATACAGGAATAGCGTTAGATAATAATTCAGAGCCGACGGCTTCTTCTTATAAAGGAACATTTGTTAAACTAAGTGATCGTGAATATTCAGAACTAAAAAGTTTCATGACACAGGTTGGTTTAGCAGAGGATATGTATTCAGATTACGTATTCAAAGTAAACTATGTTGGTAAGTTTAATAGTACATATGCAATTATTGGTTGTGGAGTGATTATATTTGCAGTGCTATTTGCGCTAATGTCGTTAATGAGAGCGTTAAGCGGTCGATATGCAAAAGATGTTAAGAAGTTCGCAGTAGATAATGGGATTACGTTTGAACAACTTTGTATGGAGCTAGATGGAGCATATGAAACAAGTAATATATGGATTACCGGTAGGTATACTGCGTATATTAGAGGGAATAAAATCAGGATTCTCAAAAATGCAGATTATATCTGGGCTTATTACAAAGAAATAAGATCTACAAGAAGGGGTGTGACAACCACAACAAGACAAATAGCTCTTGCTGATCGTAATAAAAAATTTACTCTTATAACAGTAGCGTCAGAGGAAGTAGCAAGAAACATCTTAGGTATTTATGCTGAGACGCAACCACAGATTGTGCTTGGATTTAATGAGGATTTACAAAAGTTATTTAGAAAGAACTTTGATCAATTTTTAATGCTCCCTTATCAGAATGCAAGAAGTGAAGAAGAAACTGCACCATCAGAAGAGTATGTACCAGAAGAGTATGTAAGAGAAGCGTATGAACCTGAAGAGTATGTACCAGAATCTTATGACAATCCAGAACAAAAGAACGATAATAATTTTTATTAAAAAAGATTTTTAGAAATAATATAATTTTAATAAACAGGCTATGATAAACCTAAGAATATGAAAATATTCATAAGTTTGTTATAGCCTTTTTGCAAATGAAAGGTTTATGTACGGTAACTCTTGCATTTGCTAGCATAATACCGTACAATGTTAAAAGTAAATAATGGCTGAATTATAGATAAACGAGGAATTGCGTATGGGAATCATTAAGGCTAAACAATTAGTACATGAGTATATTCGTCGAGACGAAGAAGGAAATACGATCGGCATTAATAGGGCTCTCGATGACATTGATATTGATATAAAGAAAGGTGATTTTGTTGCTATATTAGGACATAATGGTTCTGGTAAATCAACATTAGCAAAGCATTTGAATGCTATCCTTATGCCTACAGAAGGAACATTATGGGTCAATGGATATGATACTAAGAAAGAAGATAATGTTTGGGATATTAGACAGTCTGCAGGTATGGTATTTCAGAATCCTGATAATCAAATAATTGGCACTATCGTAGAAGAGGATGTTGGATTCGGGCCCGAGAATTTAGGTGTTGAAACCGAGGAAATATGGAAGCGTGTTGAGGATAGCTTGCGTGCAGTTGGTATGCTAGAATACCGTTCCCATTCTCCTAACAAGTTATCGGGTGGACAAAAGCAACGTGTAGCAATAGCTGGAATTATGGCTATGAAACCGGAATGTATCGTTTTAGATGAGCCGACAGCAATGTTAGATCCCAATGGACGTAAAGATGTTATTAGCACCATTACAAGACTAAATCGTGAAGAAAAGGTAACAGTACTCCTGATTACACATTACATGGAAGAAGTAATTGGGGCAGACAAAGTTATTGTAATGGACCAAGGCAAAATTGTAATGCAAGGTACCCCAAGAGAAATATTTACAAGGGTGGATGAATTGAAGGAATATCGATTAGATGTACCTCAGGTAACAGAGCTCGCTCATGAACTAAGAAAAAATGGACTAGCAATACCGGAAGGAATACTGACAGTTGATGAACTTGTAAGTGAAATTACTAGATTATAGACAGGCGGTGAGAGAATGTCAATTACGTTAGATCACGTAAATTACAGTTATAGTGTAGGAAGTGCATATGAAAAGCATGCATTAAAAGATGTTAATTTAACAATCAATGATGGTGAATTTATCGGTCTGATCGGCCATACTGGTTCGGGGAAATCCACATTAATTCAACATCTTAATGGATTAATGAAAGCAACAAGTGGAACTATCTATTATAATGGAAAAGATATCTACGATAATGATTTTAATATGCGCGAGTTAAGAAATAAAGTAGGACTAGTTTTTCAATATCCTGAACATCAGCTGTTTGAGACAACAGTCATTAAAGATGTAAGTTTCGGGCCAAAGAATCAAGGGTTACCTCAATTAGAAGTTGATCTACATTCCTATGAAGCCCTAAAACAGGTAGGAATTCAAGAAGATTTAATTGACTGCTCTCCCTTCGAATTATCTGGTGGTCAAAAGAGAAGAGTAGCGATAGCAGGTGTACTTGCTATGAGACCAGAAGTATTAATATTAGATGAACCTACAGCAGGTTTAGATCCAGCGGGTAGAGATGAGATTCTTGATCAGATTTCTAAGCTACACAAGGAACGTAAAATAACAGTTATTCTCGTTTCACATAGTATGGAAGATGTTGCAAAATACGTAGACCGTATAATTGTAATGAATAAAGGTGAAGTTGTATATAGTGATGTACCAAAGAAAGTTTTTGCTAATTATAAGGTATTAGAAACAATTGGACTAGCTGCCCCTCAGGTAACGTATGTAATGAATGGATTAAGGGAGCAAGGAATAATGGTAGATACTAATGCAACAACGATTGATGAAGCCAAAGAGGAGATTCTTAAGTGGGCTAGACGGGAAATAATAGAAGGGTAAGGTAAGAATATGATAAGAGACATAACAATTGGACAGTATTACCCAAGAGATTCGTTCATACACAAACTTGATCCTAGAACAAAAATTATAGGAACGTTTATATATATTATATCCTTGTTCTTGTTCCGTAAGTTTATTCCTTATCTTGTTGTTTTTGGCTTTTTAGGGTTGATAATTAAGACATCAGAAGTACCGATTAAGCATATTTTAAAGGGCTTGAAATCCATCATGTTTTTACTTATCTTTGCTGTAGTATTTAACATCTTTCTAACCCCTGGTGATGTATTATGGAAGTGGGGCTTTTTGAAGATAACAAGGCAAGGTATTGAGATAGCAGGATTCATGGCTATACGTCTTATTTTGTTAATTATGGGTTCTTCCTTAATGACATTTACTACAACCCCTAATCATCTAACAGATGGATTAGAGAAGATTATGAATCCACTAAAGAAGATTAAAGTTCCTGTACATGAGATTGCAATGATGATGTCAATTGCACTTAGATTTATACCTATTTTGCTAGAAGAGACGGATAAGATTATGAAAGCACAGATGGCAAGAGGTGCTGATTTTGAGTCTGGTAATCTGATTAAGAAGGCAAAGAGTTTAGTTCCGCTATTAGTACCACTCTTCGTTTCTGCATTTCGTAGAGCTAATGATTTAGCTATGGCAATGGAAGCTAGATGCTATCATGGTGGTGAAGGAAGAACAAAGATGAAACCGTTACAATATCATAAGCAAGATGCAATTGCTTATGTTATACTGGCTGGCTATCTTGTAGTTTTAGTACTTGTGAAGGTTGTTAGCCCATTCTAGACATACAGTTAGGAGTTTTATGTTGTATGAAACGTATTAAATTAGTGATCGCATATGATGGAAGTAAATACTGCGGTTGGCAAAAACAACCTAATGCAATCTCCGTGGAAGAGATTATTAACAAGCAACTAACAAAATTGCTTGGTGAAGATATTGAGGTTATTGGTTCAAGTAGGACGGATTCAGGAGTGCATGCACTTGGCAATGTAGCAGTCTTTGATACAGAGACCAGAATTCCTGCTGATAAGATAGCCTATGCGTTAAACCAGCGATTGCCAGAAGATATTGTGATTCAATCCTCGAATGAAGTTCCTCTTGATTTTCATCCTAGATATCATAAGAACTGCAAGACATATGAATATAAGATATTAAATCGAGAATTCAACCTTCCAACCATGCGCCTATACTATCATTTTGTATATAAGAAGTTAGATACGGATAAGATGCAAGAAGCAGCCAATTATCTAGTAGGTGAACATGATTTTAAGAGTTTTTGTTCCACAAAAACACAAGTTCAAAGCACGGTTAGAACGATTTATAGTCTAGATGTAATTCGTCAGGGTGATGAGATAATCTTACGTGTTTGTGGTAATGGATTTTTGTATAATATGGTTAGGATTATTTCAGGAACATTAATAAATGTAGGATTAGGAATTATGGAACCAAGTAGGATTGCAGAGGTCTTGGCCTCCACAGAGCGTATGAAAGTAGGCCCGAATGCACCTGCACATGGGTTAACACTTGTGAATATTGAATTCAATGATTAAACAGAGCTGTTGTAGTTCAAAGTATAAACTTGAACTGCAACAGCTTTATTTGCTCAACAAAATGTAGCAAGTGCAGAAGGCGATACATTTCATAAATGCAATTTTTGTTAAACAGCATTTTTTATAAAGAAATCTTTAGTGTTATAAACAAATATAAACTGTTCAAATAATACAGAAATTAGAGTGTCAAAACACTAGTAATTGTTGGAAATGATTACAACAACCAAGCTAATTCAAAAAATTAACAAAAAATAACGTTTAATAATTGTAATAAATGTCATAAATACAGGATTTTAGCATAGTTATTTGTATTTGGAATTAGTATTTTCCCTATGGTATACTGATTTAAGTTAATGATGAACAAAAGGAAAGAGGGAAAGAGCAATGAAATTCACATTACGAAAAAAGATAACCTGTATGGCTATAATCCCCATGTTGGTGGTTGGTTTATCAGCTTTAATGGCAAGTACAAGTAGTGTAACAACAATGGTAAACAAAGAGATTAAAAACCAGCTAAATGCGGCTGCTATGGTAGGAATAAAACATTATCAAGACGATAGCACAGCAGACTATTATAGAGATACAAATAACATCCTATATAAAGGGGTTGTTCCCGTCGATGGTAACAATACAGTTGTAGAGATGATTAAATCGTATTCAGGAATAGATGCAACATTTTTCTTTGGAGATACTAGAATTGCATCGACACTAAAAGATAAAAGTGGTACCTTGCTTATTGGTACTTCTATAGATGAAGAAGTGTACGAGCGAGTCTATAGTAAAGGGGAAACATATTTTACTAAAGATACAGAATTAGGCGGAGAGCCATACTATGGATATTACATACCAATTAAACAACCAAGTACGGGAGAAATTGTTGCTTGTTTCTTTACTGGGAAACCTACGAAAGAAGTTACTTCACAGATTAATCAGATGAAAATTAGGATTTTATTAATAATTGTAAGCATAAGTATCCTAACGATGATAGTCGTGACAATTGTAATTAACATAATTATAAAAGCCTTGAATAGAACAATGAGACAATTAGAAACTGTTTCAAAAGGTGATCTTAGTGCTGTGGAATTCAAAAAGCCAATTAAGAAGAATGATGAAATATCAGAGATTGCATTGTCGACTATGGACTTAAGACAATCTCTTCGTGGTGTAATTGGCCAGATTGGAACATCAGTAAGGGGACTAAAAGAAGCGTCGATTAAATTAAGTAAAACAGCTGATACCACACAGACTACAATGGAGATTGTTGAACGTGCGGTAAATGATATCTCAAGAGGAGCAATGGCACAAGCAGAAGAGACTACAGGGGCTAGTGATCATGTAATGGTGATGGGAAGGCATATTCAAGATACAGTTGATAATGTGAACCAGTTGAATGAACGTGCTTTGCAGATGCGAGAATCTGGTGAAGAGGCACTTGAAGTTTTAGAAGAATTACGTGCAGCGAATACTCAAACCCAAGATGCTATTGAGATGATTTATAATCAAACCAATACTACGAATCTATCAGCTCAAAAGATTAGAGAAGCAACTAATATCATTACAGATATTGCGGAGGAAACCAATCTTTTATCATTAAATGCAAGTATCGAAGCAGCAAGAGCGGGGGAACAAGGTAGAGGTTTTGCAGTTGTGGCAGCACAGATTCAAAAACTAGCAGAACAATCAGACCACTCGGCAAAGGAAATTCAGAATATTATTATTGACTTATTGAATGATTCTAACAAGGCGGTTGAAACGATGAATGTTGTAACTGATATTATCGTTAAACAGAGCGAGAAGGTTGAAATAAGTAAGAATAAGGTTGACAGTGTTAATGATGGAATTCGAACATTTACAGAGGGAATTATAGAGATTAGAGAAAGAACCATGAAGTTAGATCAAGAGAGAACACGTATTGTAGATGTAGTCCAAAGTCTAACAGCGATTGCGCAACAAAATGCAGCGAGTACACAAGAAACATCTGCATCGACAGGTGAATTGACAAGTACTATGCAAGATGTAGCAGAAGCAGTTGAAACATTACAAAAGATCTCAGAGACTTTGACAAAAGAAATTGAGATATTCAAGATGTAATCATTGATGAGTATTATATAACAAATGTATCTATTAAAGGGGAGATTACTTTGATAGATACATTTTGCTTGTAAGGAACAAAAAATTTCCTTTAAGGTATTGCAAAATAAAATTCAATCGAGTATAATGGTTTTTGCTGATATTAAATCAGTATTGATGGGCCATCGCCAAACGGTAAGGCACTGGACTCTGACTCCAGCATCTCAAGGTTCGAATCCTTGTGGCCCAGTATATAAGAAACAAATCGTAATTGTTGAACAGAGAATGTAGAGATACATGATCTGTTCTTTTTTTATTACAAAATCACTTAATCAGACAAATTAATACATATTACGGTTATTTAATGTGAATAAAGAAAAAAAAGTCGAATCTAACATAATGTGTAAAATTAAATACAAGCTGCCAGTTATCTTTACAAAATGTACGTGTGATGATACAATCAAGATAGTTATTAGGAGGATTTTATAGTTAAGCTTAAGTTCAATGCTAAGGGGGAACAAAAAGCTTGATTATAGTAATCTGAACAGTAATCTCAATAGAAAAATAGGACAGAGTAAGCATATGTATTATTCTGTGAATGAACAATAATGATAATGGCTATAAATAAGTTAACAGGGATGTTACTATTAATTTTAATAAGTAAATGTAACATTACCATAATATAAATAAGGAGGATATCTAAAGATGGCTAGAAAAATGAAAACAATGGATGGAAACACAGCGGCAGCACATGTATCGTATGCATTTACAGACGTAGCAGCGATATACCCAATTACTCCATCTTCACCAATGGCAGACTATACTGACCTTTGGGCTACACAAGGTAGAAAGAATATATTTGGACATTCCGTAGTTCTTTCAGAAATGCAATCGGAAGCAGGTGCAGCAGGTGCGGTTCATGGTTCACTAGCAGCAGGTGCACTTACTACTACGTATACAGCATCTCAAGGCTTATTATTAATGATTCCAAATATGTACAAAATGGCAGGTGAATTACTTCCTGGTGTTATTAACGTATCTGCACGTACATTAGCAAGTCACGCATTATCTATCTTTGGTGATCATCAAGATATTTATGCTTGTCGTCAAACAGGTTACGCTATGCTATGTTCAAGTAGTGTACAAGAAACAATGGATTTAGGAGCAGTAGCTCATTTGACTGCTATTAAAGGTCGAGTTCCATTTGTTCACTTCTTTGATGGTTTCCGTACATCTCATGAAATTCAAAAGATTGAAGCTTGGGATTATGAAGATTTAAAGGAAATGTGTGATATGGATGCAGTAGATGCATTCCGTCGTCGTGCATTAAATCCAGAACATCCTGTTACTCGTGGTACTGCTCAAAACCCAGATGTATTCTTCCAAGCAAGAGAAGCAAGCAACACATATTATGATGCAGTTCCAGAGTTAACTCAACAATACATGGATAAAGTTAATGAAAAGATTGGAACAGACTACAAATTATTCAATTACTATGGAGCTGCTGATGCAGAACATATTATTATTGCAATGGGTTCAGTTTGCGAAACTATCGATGAAACAATTGACTACATGATGGCAGCAGGTGCTAAAGTTGGTGTAGTAAAAGTTCGTTTATATCGCCCATTCAGTGCCAAACATTTAATCGATGCAATTCCTGACACTGTAAAACAAATCAGTGTACTTGATAGAACAAAAGAACCAGGTGCAATTGGTGAACCATTATATGTAGATGTAGTTACTGCACTTAAAGATACTAAGTTCCACGATGTTCCTGTATTTGGTGGACGTTACGGTCTTAGTTCTAAAGATACAACACCTGCACAAATCATCGCAGTATATAAGAATACAGAGAAGAAACAATTTACAATTGGTATCGTTGATGATGTAACAAATCTATCTCTTGATATTACTGAAAATCCAAACACTACACCAGAAAGCACAATTAGCTGTAAGTTCTGGGGACTTGGTGCAGATGGTACAGTAGGTGCTAACAAGAACTCAATTAAGATTATTGGTGATCATACTGACATGTATGCACAAGCATATTTTGATTATGACTCTAAGAAATCAGGTGGTGTTACAATTTCTCACTTACGTTTTGGTAAGGAAAAGATTAAAGCAACATACCTTATTGATAAAGCGAATTTCGTAGCTTGTCACTGTCCTGCATATGTTAACAAATACAACATGGTTCAAGACTTAAAAGACGGTGGTACATTCTTATTGAACTGTAGTTGGTCTCCAGAAGAGATTGAACAACATCTTCCTGGACAAGTAAAAGCATATATTGCTAAACACAACATTAAGTTCTATACAATTGATGGTATTCAGATTGGTAAAGAAGTTGGTCTTGGTGGACGTATTAATACAATCCTTCAAGCTGCTTTCTTCAAACTTGCTGAAATTATTCCAACTGAAGAAGCTGTTAAATTCATGAAAGATGCAGCAACTGCAACTTACTCTAAGAAGGGTGATGAAATCGTACGTATGAACCATGAAGCAATTGATCGTGGTATTACAGGCGTTGTAGAATTCGAGGTACCTGAATCTTGGGCAAATGCAGAAGCAGAAGAAATCATTGTTAAAGCAGAAGGAAATAGAAACGATGTTGTTGATTATGTGAATTCAATTCAGAATAAGATTAATTCACAACAAGGTAATAGCTTACCAGTATCAGCTTTCGTTGATTATGTTGATGGTACAGCACCAGCAGGTTCAGCAGCATTTGAAAAACGTGGTATTGCTGTAGATGTACCAGAATGGAACAAAGATAATTGTATTCAATGTAACTTCTGTTCTTATGTGTGTCCACATGCAGTTATACGTCCTGTACCAATGACTGAAGAACAAGCTGCTAATGCTCCAGAAGGTGCACCTATGTTAGATATGACAGGGGTTCCAGGTCATAAGTTCGCTATCAGTGTTTCTGTACTTGACTGTACAGGTTGTGGCGCTTGTGTTAATATCTGTCCTGGTAAGAAGGGTGAAAAAGCATTAGCCTTTAAACCAATCGAAACTATGTTAGATCAACAAAAGATGTTCGACTTCGGTGTTCAACAAGAAGTACCAACAGCAGTTACTGAGAAATTCAAAGAAACTACAGTTAAGGGAAGTCAGTTCAAGAAACCTTTACTTGAGTTCTCAGGTGCATGTGCTGGTTGTGGAGAAACTCCATACGCTAAGTTAGTAACACAATTATTCGGTGATCGTATGTATATTGCCAATGCAACTGGTTGTTCTTCAATCTGGGGTGGTTCTTCACCATCAACTCCTTACACAGTTAACGCTGATGGACAAGGACCAGCTTGGGCAAACTCATTATTCGAGGATAATGCAGAATTTGGTTATGGTATGGCATTAGCACAAAAAGCTATGAGAACACGTTTAATCTCTTCTGTAGAAGCTCTTTCTAAAGTAGTTGACAAAGAAGATGTTAAAGCAGCTTGTGAAAAATACCTTGAAACTAAGAACCATAGTGGTGCTAACGCAGTTGCATCTAAAGAATTAATTAAAGCATTAGAAGCATGTGATTGCGATAACGCAGATCGCGAAGCTATCTTAAGAGATAAAGATTTCTTATCTAAGAAATCTCAATGGATCTTCGGTGGTGACGGTTGGGCTTACGATATTGGTTTCGGTGGTTTAGACCATGTAATCGCTAGTGGAGAAAATGTAAACATTCTTGTATTCGATACAGAAGTATACTCTAACACAGGTGGCCAGTCTTCTAAAGCAACTCCTACAGGTGCGATTGCTCAATTCGCAGCTAATGGTAAAGATGCTAGAAAGAAAGATCTTGCAGCTATCGCTATGAGCTACGGTAATGTTTACGTTGCACAAATTGCACAAGGTGCTGATTTCAATCAATGCTTAAAAGCGTTCATTGAAGCAGAAAACTATGATGGACCTTCAATCATTATCGCTTACTCACCATGTATCTCTCATGGTATTAAAGGTGGTATGATGGGTGCTCAAAACGAAGAAAAACGTGCTGTACAAGCAGGTTACTGGCATTTATTCCGTTTTGATCCACGTCTTGCTGATGAAGGAAAGAATCCATTCCAATTAGATTCTAAAGCTCCAACAGCTGACTACAAAGAATTCATTAACAGTGAAGTTCGTTACAATAGATTATACCGTTCATACCCTGAAAGAGCGGAACAACTATTCGACAAAGCAGCTAAGGATGCCAAAGAAAAATATGAACAATTAGCATACAAAGCTGGCCGTACTGAATAAATTTAGGACGGAGGTGAATGCAAAATAGTTAGTTGGCTATATGTTTTTCAAACGCATTGCATTCACACACCAGCAAAAAGAACAACCTTACTTCGTTGTATGTCAAGTTTCAGACATGTTGTGTCTGTCCTTGCCTTACAACTCTGGTAAGGTTGTTTTTTTGATGTTGCATTACATGCAATGCGTTTTAAAAACATGCTAGGTTATACAAAGGGGATTTTGCAGTCCCTCCTGTGAATTGAATGTGGAGACGGAGGTGATAGTTAAATAGTTTGTTGGATGTATGTTTTTCAAATTCATTGCATTCACACATCAGCAAAAAGAACAACCTTACTTCGTTGTATGTCAAGATTCAGACACGTTGTGCCTGCCTTTTTCTTATAACTCTGGTAAGGTTACTTTTTCTGTTATTGTTAGAAACAATTGTATACGAACCTTCTACGTGATATACTTAAAATTATGTGTTAGAGTTCAACAATCTAATAAGGCGACTGAAATGCTTCAGTCGCTTTATATCGTCTATATTGGATACTATTTTGTTTTCTTGGAATCTTATATAGCATAAAGAACAATGATTAATGATGTGAGATTTCTAATGAAGAATGAACTATGGAATTACTTAAAATAGATATGACTGGAGAAAATCAACATGTGTGCAAGGCTTAAATCAATATTTGAATATGAAAGAAGGGAGGATTTCCATGATAAATTGACCCAGTGGATTGGGGATGTTTTTTACGATATACTTCCGGAGCATGGATATGAGGTGCGTGAAGAACAGATATATACGGCATTTCAAATGGCTGATGCCTTATGTAATGGGAAGGTTCATTTAGCGGAAGCTGGGCTTGGTACAGGAAAGACATTTGCCTATTTACTTTCTGCGATTCCTTATGCAAGGTTAAATAGAAAACCAATTATCGTTGCATGTGCAACGACGGCGTTACAAGAGCAACTATGTGGGGAGAAAGGTGATATTAAAACCCTATCAGATTTACTTGGGTTAGAAGTAGATGCAAGGATGGCCAAAGATTCCTTTCAGTATGTATGTGATGCAAAAGTGGAGGACTTTAAAGCAAAGTTTGATAACTTATCAGAGGAATTGTCTGTTGAGATAAATGAGTGGTTAGGAAAAACGAAACGTGGTGAGCGTTCAGAGATTCCTCTTGTACCGGACCGTGTATGGAAACATATTGGGTGGGATGAAGGTATGTCTTGTGATATGTGCTTAGATCGTGGTTTTTGTAAACTTATTAAAGCAAAAGAGTATTACCGAGCTGCTAGAGATATTATCGTTGTAGACCACGAATTGTTTTTCAAAGACCTTTGGACGAGGGAGGAACGAATTGCTGATGGCAAATTACCAATTCTTCCAGAGTATTGTGGTGTTATCTTTGATGAAGGACATAAAATTATACTTCCAGCATCGATGCAAGCAGGAAATAGAGTTATAAAAGATGATATTGATCAGATGATTCTTGCTATTGAGGAAATTCATGGAGCAAGAGAAGAGTTACTTTTAACCGTAACGAAATTGGAAGACATTACATCAACATTTTTTGAAAGATTAAATCGAGTAGCAATTGTAGATGAAGGATCAGAGCGTTTTGCGATATATGGTGATGATTCGTTGTTAAAGTTAGCAGAAACATTTCAAAAGGTATTGGATAAATTGTTACTTGAATTACAAATTGAACAGGAACTCTATACGGAATCACTTCCCCCAAATTTGATACATGCATATGAAATGCTAATTGACAATTCCATGTTAGCAGTCCACAATTTCCGCAAAAATAAAGGTAAGGATATTATCTCTTGGATAGACCCGCAAGGTGAAAGCTTTTTTGTTGTACCAAGGAACATAGACACACGCTTGAATAAGCATCTGTATAAGAAGAATATACCTGTAATACTTACATCTGCAACGTTAAGTAATGACGGGGATTTTGATTATCTAATGCGTACGCTAGGGTTAAAGAATCCGTCTTGCTCTACGGTTGGTAATTCCTTTGAGATGGAGGAACAAGTAGAAGTTTATTTACCAGATCCATTATCTAAAGACAAGGTTAGTATAGAGTTTACAAAAGATATTGAGAAATTGGTTTATCTATTAAAGTCGAATCAGGGACGAGCGCTTGTACTTACGAACTCCCCTAAGGAAGTAAGAAGAATAAGAGAGGGAATAAAACACTACCAACTGCCTTTTGAAATCTTATGGGAAGATAAAGCGGAGAGGGGATATCTTATAAGAGAATTTAAGGAAGATATCTCTACTGCTTTGGTCGCTTCTGATTTCTGGGAGGGGATTGATGTTCCGGGAGAATCATTATCCATGGTAATCATATGGCAACTACCATTTCCAGCACGTGATCCTCTGATTGAAGTACAACGATTAGAGGCGAAGGAAGAAGGATTAGATGAAGTATTAACAATTGATTATCCTGCAATGGGGCTCAAATTAAAGCAAGGATGTGGCAGATTAATTCGTAAAGAGGATGACCATGGGAAAATAGTAATTATGGAATCGGTATATGGGGAACCCTATGAGAAATTTGTTATGAGTGCTTTACCTCAGGATGCTAATATAAAGTATATTAGTGAACTGTAGTTTTGATATAAGATGGTGTAGGAGTTATTATTATGGAACCATTTTAAATATAAAATCGTCTAATAGGCAGATACGTAAAAGTAAGATGTTATTAGGCGATTTTTTTGTATTTATCCAGTGGATTCACCAGATTAATCTTTTAGGTGATGTGTACATGGTAGTACAAAACGGTGGAGGTATTAAATGAGAAAGAGAAGATTGTGGATCATTCCTATTATAGTAGTTTTAGTTTGTATTATCTTTATTGGTAAATCATTTATTGGAACAAGGCCCTTTAAAGACTTAGCAGCAAAGGATATAAAAGAAGTTACCGTCTGGTTGATACCACCAGATATAAAATTAGCATTTACAGAAGAGGAAGTTATTGAATTAGTCCGAATATTGAATAAAGTTGTTATCTATAAAGAAGACAATTCTTACAAAGATTATGACGGGCAAGCCATTATCTTTACAATAACAAAAACAGATGGGAAACAAATAAGTATCAATGCATATAATCCTTTTATTATAATAGATGGTATTGGATATAGAACAAAATATAAGCCATGTGAAGAGTTAAATAGCTTAGCAAATAATCTTAGAGCAGGAAAAGAAGGATAAATAGAGTCAGCTTATAGGTCATAAGTTCTTAGTCGTATAAATATACTTAACAAAAAGAATAAGGGATGCTTATGTCTAGAGATTTTATATTTATTAAACTGATGGATACAGATCAGAATGAAGATTTTATTATCGAAAAAGAGGAAATGGTCGAGAAATCCTATGATAAATTAATAAAAAGAATTTCAGCCGATTGGTATTACAAAAACTTAATGAAGAGATTGCCTATGAAGCTTGGAAAACTAACCTTTCTAGGTGATAGTATTCCTTGTGCTATGTTACCTTTTACCAAGGAAGATAAAGCTAATTTGCCTAGTCAATATCTTGATCAGTACATCGAAGAAGTCATGAAGCGTCTGAATATTAACCGAGCATACTGTATGGAAGAGCTGCAAGAGAGGGATAATGAAAGAGCCGAAAGGGAGAGGTCTTTGATTAAATTCCTATATCTAAAGAAGCTTGTTGAGATCGGTAGAGAAAAATTACGCATTGAAGAGAAAGATATGAAACTAGTCATCATCGATTCCGGGGATAAGCGAATTGAACATGTGCTAGAACTGTTTATTAATAATTTAAATTATTTAACAATTATTACGAATCGCGAAGAATATTTTACTGGCTTTAGAGATATGATATATGATACCACAGGATTAGTTGTAGAATTTGAAGAGCTACCACTTAAAAATCATATCGATGGGAATATTATTATAGACTTAGATAGTGATTGTTATAAGAGCTATAATTTCTTTCCGTATGGCAGCTGTGTCATTGATATTAATAGTTCTGCGAAGAAGCGGCAATATTTACAAGAAAGAAGGAAAGATTTAACCATTATTTATGATGTGAATCTGTTGTATCAGGGGAATATGATTAAAAAGGATATGATGGTAAATTATTTAAGAGCAAAAAGTATAAATATTGAGGCGATTTATGGGGAATATTATAGAAATATAAATCAAAATGAAATCTTTGAATTATTAGAAGAGTGTAAGATAAAAATAATGGTAATTGTTATATAGCTGTTTGTATTAGCCGGTGGGTTAGGTGCTGATAATCTTGACATTGTACTGTCCATACGTTATAATACAAGGAATGTACAAGGAGAAAGTATCAGAAGTTATAGTCTGGTAAAAGTGTGAAAGAAAGACGCACTCATGTTAGTGTTTATTCGCATATAGGCTTATCGGCCTGGTGCAGATGGGCGTAATATAAAGAATAGTTTCAGTAATAATTATTTTGGAGGTTGGGTTTGACATGGCAGACAAGAAAAATATTTTAACTTACGAAGGTCTAAAGTCGCTTGAGGGAGAACTTCAAGAATTAAAAGTTAATAAAAGAAGAGAAGTGGCACAAAAGATTAAGGAAGCAAGAGAACAAGGTGACTTATCTGAAAATGCTGAATATGATGCAGCAAAAGATGAACAAAGAGACATCGAAGCTAGAATCGAAGAAATCGACAAAATCTTAAAGAATGCAGAAGTTGTTGTTGAAGACGAAGTTGATCTTAATAAAATCAACATTGGTTGTCGTGTAAGAATCATGGATATGGAATATGATGATATCTTAGATTATAAATTAGTTGGTTCAACAGAAGCTAATACTTTAAAAGGTAAAATATCGAATGAATCACCAGTAGGTCAAGCGTTAATTGGTAAGAAAATTGGCGATACTATTGAAGTGGAAACACAATCAGGTGCTATTAAGTATAAAATACTAGAAATTCAAAGATCTAACTAGGCCAGTTAGGTTACATAAAGGAGTGAATAAATTGGCTGAAGAAAAGAATGTAGTAGAACAGGACATTAATGAAATCCTTAAGGTGAGAAGAGCAAAACTTGCTGACCTTCAAGAAAGAGGAAAAGATCCTTTTCAAATTATGAAATATGATGTAACACATCATAGTATGGAAGTAAAGAATAATTTTGAAGAATTAGAAGGCAAAGAAGTAACACTTGCTGGACGTATTATGTCAAAGCGTGTTATGGGTAAGGCATCTTTTTGTAATATAGCAGATGTTCAAGGTAATATTCAATCCTACGTTGCAAGAGACAGTGTTGGAGAAGAAGATTACGCAGAATTCAAGAAATTCGATATCGGTGATATTGTAGGTTTAGCTGGTACTGTATTCAAAACAAAAACTGGCGAAATCTCTATCCACGCAACTAAAGTAACATTATTAACTAAGAGCTTACAAGTACTTCCTGAGAAGTTCCATGGCTTAAAAGATACAGATGTTAGATATCGTCAAAGATATATCGATTTAATTGTGAATCCAGATGTTAAAGATACTTTTATCAAACGTTCTTTGATTATTCGTGAGATTCGTAATTATCTTGATAGTAAGAGCTTTATTGAAGTAGAAACTCCAGTATTAGTTCCAATCGCGGGTGGTGCATCTGCAAGACCATTTATTACACATCATAATTCTCTTGATCAAGATATGAACTTAAGAATCTCTCTTGAATTATATCTTAAGAGACTAATTGTTGGTGGTTTAGAACGTGTATACGAAATTGGACGAGTATTCCGTAACGAAGGTTTATCAGTACGTCATAACCCAGAGTTTACTTTACTTGAATTATACCAAGCATACACAGATTATTTTGGAATGATGGATTTAGTAGAAGAGTTATTCCGTACAGTAGCACAAAAAGTACTTGGAACTACTGTAATATCATATGATGGTGTTGAAATTGATTTATCAAAACCTTTTGAACGTTTAACAATGGTTGATGCTGTTAAGAAATACGCTGGCGTTGACTTTAACGAAGTTGAAACTGATGACCAAGCAAAAGCTCTTGCGAAAGAACATCATGTAGAATTCGAAGCTAGACATAAGAAAGGTGATATCCTTAACTTATTCTTTGAAGAATTCGTAGAAGAGAAATTAGTTCAACCTACATTTGTAATGGATCATCCAGTTGAGATTTCTCCACTTGCTAAGAGAAAACCAAGTGATCCAAATTATACAGAACGTTTTGAGTTGTTTGTAACGAAGAGAGAGATGGCAAATGCTTTCTCTGAATTAAATGATCCAATTGATCAACGTGGACGTTTTGAAGCACAAGAAGCTAATCGTATAGCAGGTGATGATGAAGCAGATCACCTTGATGAAGACTTCTTATGTGCTCTTGAATATGGTATGCCACCTACAGGCGGTATTGGAATCGGTATTGATCGTTTAATCATGTTACTTACTGATTCATCTGCTATTCGTGACGTATTATTATTCCCAACTATGAAGAATTTAGATAAATAAATCTGTTGACTAAAAAGGATATTTCCAAGTAAATAGGAAGTATCCTTTTTGTTATTGCAAAAAAATGCAGGAAGAAAGTAAAATGAAAAAGACTATCATGTATTCAATAGAGAAAAGAGTTACATGATAGTCTTTGAATTGTTGTTTGTCTGGTCGAAGTTTGTTTAGGAAATAGTGAAAGAAGTCAAATCTTGTGTGAGTGTATGTGGTTTCCCTCTGTGGGAAAATGTAATAGTTTCACCCTGTACCAATTCATATGTAACAGCATCTTTATTAACAGTAATTTTTATTGTGCTTCCATGATAGCTAATTTTGAATGCATAGGATTTCCAAGAGTCTGGAATATATGGATTAAAATATAAGTAGCCATCAGTAGTGTTCATTCCAGCGATGCCGTAGGTTAAAATCATCCATGTTCCGGCCATATTGGCACCATGGATGCCGGCATATACATTGTTATGGCAGTCATCTAAATCCATTCGTGCACTTGTGATAAAATTGTAATATGCAGATTCATGTTTACCAAGTCGACTTTCAATAATTGCGTAAATGCATTGCGAAAGAGAAGAATGATGAATTGTCCGTGGATAGTAAAAATCATAATTCTTCTGAAGTTCCTCATTAGAAAATAAATGATTAAATAATAGCATAGCCAAAGGAGTATCAGCCTGTTTACACATTTGATGGCGAAATACGTGCAGAGGGTGAAAATTCATATACAGGAGTGATTGCTTTTTATCCTTATCTATCTCAGAATTCCAAGGTTTTTTCTGTAAGAATGTATCATCTTGTATATAAATATCTAGTTTGGGATCGTATCCAAGATACATGTTGTCAATGATTTTTTCCCAAAGTGTATAGTCTGAATTAGTCAAATCTAGCTTAGTAATAAATTCACTATATTTTTTTATATCAGCTTTTTTTAGAGCATCTAACCAGACGAGAGTGTATTTCAAGGTTTCGCGTGCACCTAAGTTGGTATAGAAATTATTATCTACAATTGCATTATATTCGTCAGGTCCGGTAATACAACTGATTACGTATTTATTATCTTTCCATTCGCTGAAATGACCTACATCAGCAATTACTTTAGAGATTTCGCAAAGAATTTCGAGACCATAATTATACATAAAATCAGTATCACCAGTTAGCTGACCATATTGGTTTATTGCATATGCAATGTCGCTATTAATATGATACTGGGCAGAGCCTAATGGATAATATGCAGATGCTTCTTTTCCATTAATAGTACGCCATGGATAAAGAGCTCCGGTTTTATGTCCGAGTTCTAATGCATGGTTTCGTGCAGCGTCTAATGTATGATACCGGTACATCAGTAAGTCTCTGGCAAGCTCTGGATAAGTATGCGTATATAGTGGAATTATGTACATCTCTGTATCCCAGAAAACATGTCCTTCATAGCCTTCTCCTGATAAACCCTTTGCACCAATGCTTGTGAAACCATCTCGTCCAGTGGCTTGCAGGATATGGAACAAATTAAAGCGAATTCCTTGTTGTACTTTTTCATCACCTTCTATAGAAATATCTGATTTTTCCCAAAAAGCGTCTAAAAATTTTTTCTGTTCATTTAGAAGTATATTAAATGGAATGGATTGGGATTCTTGAAGTAATTGATTTCCTTTTTTTATGCAAGTGTTTTTATTTGTTTCATGTGTAGTATAAATTATTTGTTTTGTTAAGGAAGAAGTTATCCCTTGTTCTACTTCCAATGTAAAAACGAGTTTTGGCAAACAACTATTTATATCATCTATAGATGTCTGAACAACGGTATCTTTATCGAATGCATGATGACAACCTGTATAGAGATAAAATCCGTTATTCTTCACTCTCGAAACAGCTACTAGCGTGCTATTAGTCACCTCTTTTTCTTCTAATAAAAGAGAAGTACCATAAGGACCGTAGTCGATAAGAGGATTAGCTACTGATGTATGATTGCACACGTCGGTCTCTAATTGAGAAATAATCTGTATATTGCCACTAAAGTTCAGTGGCTTAATTTGATACAATATTGAAAGAAGATGTTTATGGGTAAAAGAAGCAAGACGACGAATATTAATTTGCAACCTTTTTTTTGTTCTTGTTTCCCATATACATGCCCTATCCATTACTCCGTCTTTTAAGGAAAGATTTCGTTTATACTCTGAAATTTTCCCATCATACATGTGAAATTCTTCTCCATCTACGAAAAGACGAATAATTTTGGCATTGGTGATATTAAGCATGCTCTGACTTTTTTGAGGAAAACCGTAATTGAACTCCCCATAGCGAATTGTTTCACTTTCATAGAATCCATTGATAAAATTTCCTTCCATGCCTTCTTTTTCATTAAAGTCATAGTTTTCTTCAAATGTACCCCGTGTACCCAAGTATCCATTTCCAAGAGAAAAAATAGTTTCGTTTTTGTAATTATTTTCTCTTTCTAGAGAAATTTCTGTAACATCCCATGGTTTATATGACAAACCTGTTTTCATTAGAATATACCTCCTTTTTTAGTCTTTCCTATTATAAAAGAGGTAAATTGCTTTTTCATTACAAAATTTTGCCATTTATTATAATAACTTTATAATGATTATTCAAGCAGCATAAAACTTTAATTATGGCAGAGAAAATTCTAAATATTAAAACAAAAAGTTTAAATAAAAGACATGAAAATGTAATGAAACAGACTATTGAACAGATTAGAATGATTGTGACGTCAAAAGCGTACAAAATAAAAAGGAGGATGAGATAGTATGAAGGCTAGAAGAATAATAGCACTTGGTTTAGCTGTAGTGACAAGCATGAGTTTACTTGTTGGGTGCGGAAACTCGGGAAATGAAGAAAATGAGGTAGTAAAGGATGACGGAATTTTGACTGTAGGTTTTTGGGGGTCATCAGGTGAGGATAAAGCAGTAGAGGCATCTCTGGAGGGGGTAGAAGAAGCTGTTGATGGTGTGAAAGAGGTAAAGCTAGAGCAGTATTCCACGGTCAATGACTTTTATGATAAATTACCGTTGCAGATTGCAGCTGGGACAGCACCTGATATTATTATTGCAACTAATGAGCAGCATTTACAATTGATTGTTGATGGAGCGCTTGTTGATTTGGATGCATATGAATTTGATCTCTCTAAGTATGCTCAGAATGCTGTTGAGGCTTGGCAATACGAAGGGAAACAGTATGGAATACCAATTACAGCAGCACCATCTACATTTGCAATTAATACAGATATGTGGGAAGCTGCTGGACTTGGTGAGTATCCTAAGACATGGGAAGAAGTTTATGAGGCAGCGAAGGTGTTGACTAAGGATGGTGTTTCGGGTATCTGTATTGATGTGGGAAATATTTTTCATCCAACACAGTATATGAATTCTTTTGGCGGCGGTTGGAAAGACGGAAAAGAAATCAATTCTGAAGGGAATGTAGCTGGTCTCGAATATATATTCAAAATGTTTGATGAAGGTCTTGCGGTTACCGCTAAGGATGCAGGTATGACATGGGATGGAGAAGTGTTTGCAGGTGAGAAATGTGCAATGTCAACTGGTGGCACATGGTATGTAAATACAATGAGGGAGTCAGCTCCGGATGTAAATTACACGTTTGTTCCAATGCCGGGAGGAAACGGATATGTTGGTAGCACACTTCATACATATGGCATTGCTGTAGTAAACACTAGCAAAAACAAGGAAATGGCAGCAAATGTAGCGTATTATATGTCGAGACAGGAGGCTCAGGAAAAACGTGCAGAGCAGATTGGTGATAGACCGTCTATTGAAGCTGCCCTCCCTGTTTTTAGAGAAAATAATCCACAGTTAAGTGTAATTGATGAGTATATTGATACAGCTACAAGCTTTGGATATCCGGCCGATCAAGCTTTTAAGACCGATTTTACATACGTATTAGAGAACCATATTTATAATAATGATACAACAAGTGCCAGGGAGATCTTGGATACGCTGGCGGAAACTTATGGTACAAAATAAAAAATAAATTAAGATAGGAGTCATGAAGATGAAAAAGATAATGAAGGAGACCGTTTCATGGGATGAGAAGAGGGCCGGCCTCCTCTTCATGCTCCCGGCAGCAATTTGTTGGGTGCTTTGGTTTTTAATACCATTTATACAGTCTGTTATATTAAGTTTTTATGATTATTCATATTTAAAGCCAGATGCCAAACAGTTTATTGGATTACAAAACTATATGCAGATGTTTAAGGATCCTAAGTTTATTTTAGCTTTAAAGAATACACTATTGTTTGTAGCAGTGACTGTTCCTATAATGTCTCTGGTATCACTCGGATTAGCGGTGATTTTGAATTCTAGATTTAGAGCAAGAGGATTGTTTAGAACTATTTATTTTATTCCGTATACAATTTCTGGCGTAGCAGTAGCCACTGTGTTTATGTATTTATTTGTACAGGGGGGCGCTGTACAGAAATTCTTGACTAATTTAGGGTTCCCGGATGTGACGTGGTATGCAAATGTAAAACTGACAATGCCATTCATCGGGATTTTATTTTTATGGCAATTGGTAGGATTTTATATGATTTACTATCTATCGGGAATGCAGACGATTTCGGAGAATGTTTATGAAGCAGCTAAAATAGATGGAGCTGGAAAGGGGCAGACATTTCGATATATAACACTTCCACTGCTGAAACCTACTACTTATCTAGTTGTTATATATTCTATTATTCAGGCATTTCAATTATTTGACCAGATTGCAGCAGTTACCAGTGCAAGCGGTGGATTAGGGTCACCGGCAGGAGCAACAAACACGCTCCTAACATATTTCTATCTGAATAGTTTTAAATACTATAAAGTTGGTTATGGTTGTGCAATTGCGGTAGTTTTGTTCCTGATAATACTTTTGATATCCTTGATTCAAAAGAAACTTAGTAATTCTGGTGATTTAGATTAGGAGGCTGAAAATGAAGAAGATATCAAAAGTTTTGTTCTGGATTTTGTTAATAGCATTGGCACTGGTATTTCTTGTACCAATGATATATGCAGTTTATAATTCTCTGCTCCCACTAGATAAGGTAAATAAGGTTGTATCTCCATCAAATTTCACATTAGATAATTATGTGGACTTGTTTACAAATTATCCGGTTTTAGTATGGTTTAAGAATACGGTTATTGTAGCCGTTCTAACATTGTTGTGTCAGTTGTCAACAGCACTTTTAGCAGGATATGCACTTGCAAAGCTTAGGTTTCCTGGTAGAAATATTTCCTTTATGGTTGTTCTAATAACACTAATGATTCCTTTTCAGGTATTGTTGACACCACTTTATATTATGATATCTAAACTAGGCTGGAATAATACTCTAACAGGATTAATTGTTCCGTTTATGTTAAATACACTGTATGTATTTATGGCTAGACAATATTATGTAACAATTCCAAATGAACTGATTGAAGCAGCGCGTATAGATGGAGTGGGATACATTGGGAGCTATTTTAAAATTGTATTCCCGCTATCTAAGCCGATTGTTGCAACTATAACAATTTTTAACTTTGTACAGTCATGGAATGCATACTTGGTGCCATCTACTTTTGTCAGTAGCAAGGAAAAGTTTACATTAGTAGTAGGTCTAAATACTTTGAAAGACACTTATTTTAATCGTTTGAATTTGACGATGGCGGGTGTAGTTGTTATCTGTATACCAATATTGGTTATGTTTCTGTTTTTACAAAAGCAGTTGATTCAAGGAATTGCGTCAGATGGTATTAAAGGGTAGGAGGAAGAGCATGGAGATTAAGGCATTTATATTTGATTTAGATGGAGTACTTACAGATACTGCAAAGTATCATTATGAGGCATGGAAGAAAATAACTGATAAAATGGGTCTGAAGTTTGACCTGAAAGATAATGAACGATTAAAGGGAGTCAGCAGACAGAGGTCAATAGAAATTATTTTAGAGATAAATGGAAAAGCACAAGAATATTCTGAAAAAGAAAAAATAATTATTGCAGAAAAAAAGAATAAAGAGTATGTGGATCTGATTCACCAGGTAAACCCAGATGATATTCTTCCAGGGATTTTAATATTCCTTGAAGAGGCAAAAAAAAGGGGAATTAAACTGGCCGTTGCATCTGCAAGCAGAAATGCCGAGACAGTATTGACAAGGCTACAAATACAGGATAAATTTGACTATATAGCAGATGCTTCTAAAATAGTACATACGAAGCCTGATCCAGAAGTCTTTTTGGACTGTGCGAAAAATCTTGGAATTAGTCCAGATGCATGTATAGGATTTGAGGATGCACAGGCGGGAATAGAAGCAATTCATGCAGCAGGAATGTATGCTGTGGGGATAGGTGTAGATATTGAGAGGGAGCATCCGGATTTGATGTTAAAAAAGACGGATGAACTTGATTGTCAGGTTATATTAGATAAGTTTAAATTAATATAGATTATAGAAAGGCCGATGGATGTTATCATCGGTTTTTTATGATATAATTTTAATTATAACAGGATAGCAAGAGGGAGAGCGAAATGAAATTAAAAACACGATTTAAACTTGCAATGCTTGTGATGCTCGTTGTAGTTGTAATTCTGAATACTTCGATTATTTTGTTTTATATTACAGAGTCATCTAAAGAAAGTACTGAGCTATATATGCAGTCTGTTAATGAGCAAAAGATGATTACCGCTGAGAATTTAATGGATACTTTTGTGACGTTTACACAGAAACCTGTGATTGATGATATAATATTGACTATATTGAAGAAGGATTATAATGAATATTCTAAAAAGAATAAACGATATTATGTTTATCAGGATATAGATATTATGAATGAACGTCTGTATACAGAGATGTTTTATAAAAATGAGTATATTTATGCAGTAACTTTGTTTAGAATAGATAGTAGTTATATATATTCCAAGCAGCGTTCAGGAAAAGGTGTGTTAGATATAGACCTGAAAGAATGCGATTGGTATCAGGAACTTTCTAGAACAGACGGAACAGAAGCTGTTATATTTCCATATATGGAAGAAGATTTATATCGTGGACAGGAACCAATTATTGCGGTGGGCAGGCTGTTAATAGACCCTATGACGAATAAGCCGATTGGAGTTATTCGCGTAGATATTGCGGTAAAGGATTTGGCGAAAGTATTGGAAAGTGAAAGCTATAGTGAAAATGAAAAAGTACTATTTTTGGATAAGGAAGGGAGACTTCTTTATACATCCTTTAGTGAAGATAATTGGGAAAAGGAATATAAGGAAGAATTGAAAACAGATTTTTCGGTTACGACATATTCTGATAGATATGGGCTGTCTGTTACCTCGCTATTACCGAGAAATGTGGTATTTAAAAAGATGTATGATACTATTTTTATTATATTGGGGATTACAGCGGGATGTATAATTGCTGCGTTGCTGTTGGTAGAGTTTATTGCCAGAACAAGTATGAAGCCAATAAGAGAATTAAATGTCTTGATGAAAGAAGTACGTTCAGGTGATTTGAGTGTGCGTGCTCAGGTGCATTCGGTAGGGGAATTCGAAGAAGTTTGCGAATCTTTTAATTTGATGGTGGAAAACACGGAACATCTTATTGAACGGGTGAGGCAGGAAGAAAGCGAGAAGATGAAAGCAGAATATAAAGCACTTCAGGCGCAAATCTCTCCCCACTTTATACTAAACACAGTCAATACAATCAAATGGATGGCTGTTATTCAAGGGAACAAAACTATAGAGAAGTCGCTGGACTCTTTTTCACATCATTTGTCGTTTTTGGTTAGAGACAGAGAGGAAAAGATTTTTATATGTGTGGAATTAGAACAGATGAAATACTATATTGATATCTTGTCTTTGCGATATTATAACAAGTTCCAGATAGATTTTCAAATTGGGGAAGGAGTGGAAGGGTGTAAGACAATAAAATTCCTTTTGCAGACTTTAGTAGAAAATAGTGTTTTTCATGGTTTTGATGAAATGAAGGCAAAAGGTAGAATACAGGTAAGAATACATAGGGATGCTGATAAGGTCATTTATGAAGTAGAGGATAATGGAAAAGGTATTGGAGATGAGAGGATTAGGGAAATATTTAGTAACTCTTTTGATGATAAAAAGGGAATTGAGAGGATTGGGCTTTATAATATCAACCAGAGGATTAAGTTGATATTTGGTGAGCAATACGGAGTATCAATAAGAAGTAAAGTGGGGGAATACACAATTGTCAGAGTGGAAATTCCAGCGGAGGAGGAATAAACATGGCAAGAATTGTAATTATCGATGATGAGTATTTTGTTAGAATGGGAATTAAGACGATAGTGAATCAGCGTGATAAAGGATATATAGTTGTCGGAGAAGCTGAGAATGGTACAGAAGCAGTCAGTATAATATCGGAACAGAATCCAGATATTGTTTTTCTAGATATTACAATGCCAGGAATGGATGGATTACAAGTCCTAGAAAATGTTAGAAAAGTAGGATATAAAGGGTATGTGGCAATGCTGACCTGCCATGAAGATTTTCACTTTGCACAGCAGGCAATGAGAAATGGTGCAGATGATTATGTTTTGAAGAATGAATTGGTTGGTGAGTCTATGCTTTCATATTTAGACAAGGTTACTGAAAGACTACATACAAACCTAATGGAAAGTGGCAAGCAAGAGGTAAAAGAAAGAGAAAAACAGAAAGAACTGCATTTTTACAAAGAGAATTTTCTAAGAAATATACTTCAAATGGGAGGGTTGTCTAAAGAGGAGTTTAACCGTGGCTGTGAACGATATCATGTAAAGATAAAGGCTGACGGAATTTATATCATAACGATCCATATAAAGGAGTGGGAAAAGATTGTGGAACGGTACCGAGAAAGCAATCTTCAGGTATTTTTTGAAGCAATAGATAATATGATGTGTGAAATATTTCATAGTTATCCAGAGTGGGAAGGGTTTTATTCTGAACCTTATCGTTTTCATATACTTTTCACTTGCTCCAGTGAAAAGAGTGTACTTTTGGTAGAGAATCATATCAGAGAAATTATCAATAATATAGTATATCATTTTGAAAGAATTCTTGATATTGAAATTGTAATGGCAGTATACAGAAATACTTATCCAATTGAAGAATTATGTAAAGGGTATCAGAAAGCAGGGGCTGTTTTGGATCAGAGCTTTTTTTGGAAAGAAAAGAATTTGTTTTGGGACGGAATTCATCACATATACAGAAATGCAGACTTACGGGAGTTTGAGAGAATTTTAACAGATGATTCAAGAGAAGATGAGATATCTACTAGAATAGAACAATATCTTGCGAAACAGAAAGACTATTTAATTGATTTGAAAAGGTTTCTGGAGATTGTTCAGAAGCATAGCGACTTACTTGCGAAGAAATATAAAATAGATATGGAATTTAATTCAAATAAGTATAAGGATATCGGGCAGCTGCTGATGAATATCAAACAGTTGGAACGTGAAATAAAATTGGAAAAAGAAGCAGATGAATATAGTTTTCTGATAAAGCAGGCAATTCAGATTATAAATAAGGAATTTATGACTAAGATAACTCTGGAGAGTATCGCTGAGCAGTTGGGGATAAGTGCAGGATATTTTAGCCGCATTTTTTCTAATGAATCGCAAGAAACATTTTCTAATTATGTTATAAAAAAAAGAATAGAGTATGCACAAGAACTTATCGTTTCAACAAATTATAAATTTTATGAAATTGCAGAAATGTGTGGATTTAGTTCTTCTGTGCACTTTAATAACACATTCAAGAAACTTAGTGGGGTAACACCAAATCAATATCGGAAAGAACATTAGGTGTAAGATGAGAAAAGGAATTAGTGTTGTTTTAGTATTAGGTATTATGTTATTAAGTATATCTGGCTGTAAGAGGGGAAATCAGGATGATAAAATAATACAGGACAAAGAAAAAGAAGGTATAGTGCTGAAGATTGCATTTTGGGGGGCATCAGGTGAGGAGGAAGCCTTGAAGAAGGCTGCAGAAGGAATTGAAGATGAGATAGAGGGCATTGATTCTATCGAATGGGTGCAATTTCCTTCCGCAGAAGAATTCTATGATACCTTGCCTACGGAAGCAGCAATCGGAAAAATTCCAGATATCGTGATGCTTAACAATGAAGAACAGAGAAGCCTAATAAATAGGGGGAGTTTGGAGCCATTAGATATTACTGTTGATGAAGATAAGTACGTGGAGAATGTACTGGCTGAATGGAGGTATCAGGATCGGTTGTATGGTATACCTCAGACGGCAGCTTCTGCACTTCTGATTATCAATGAGGATATCTGGGAGAAATCAGGATTGACAAAGTATCCAGAAACGTGGGAACAGGTATATGAAGATGCTAAAATAATAAAAGAAGGTGGAAATATACCGATTTGTATTGATATCAGTAATATGTATCATATTACTCAATATTTTCTGGCCTTCGGAGGTGGGTGGAATAGAGGAGAAAATATAGCAAGTAAACAAAATTGTCAAGCAATTGAGTATATATTAAAAATGTTTGATGAAGGTCTGGCAGTTACAGCTCAAGAGATGGGAAAAACATGGGATGGAGAAGTATTTGCTTCGGAAGAGTGTGCCATGTCAACTGGAGGAACGTGGTATATTGGAGCCATGAAAACAGTTCCGGAGATTCGATATAGGATATTGCCCTTGCCCCGAACAGATATGGGAAATGGAAAAACAATGCACTCTTATGGATTTTCAGTTATGAAAGGCTGCCAAGACAAAGAACTTGCAGAAGCAGCCGTTGAATATATGACAAGAGAGGAAGCTCAGAAGATAAGGATGCAGATTACTGGCGACTGTCCTGCGTTTATCACCTTGCAAGATGCATACTATTCGATGTATCCGGAACTATCATTTATGAGGGAAGAATTAAAGAATGCACAAAGCTTTGATTATCCGCTTAACTTATCCATATTAGATGCAGTAAAGGAAAAGCTAAAGAAGCGTATTTATGGAGAGAGTCCAGAACTTACGGCTGTAGAGATACTGGGAAATTAGGTATATATATATTAAGAAATAGCAAGATTTTTTATTATCAAGGACAGCAAGCTGGTATCTTTGGTTTAATATGAAACAAAGAGTAATGTTTTATAAGGAAATACTGAAAAAGTTTAAGGAAATAAATGCAAAAACTTTTTAAAATAGTAGTAATCTCTTGATAAGCCAAGCGGTCAATGTACTTTAATGCAGAGATTATTAGAATTATAAGGAGGGTATGCAAGTGAAAAAACGGAAGGTATTTAAGAAAATTCTAGGGGTAGTAATTATTATTTGTATTGTTGCAGGGGTATCGCTAAATGCTCCCTGCGTAGCAAAGACAGAAGAGGACAGTCAGTATAAAAGACTTATTTGCCACAATCCAGATGTGACTTATTACGTTGCAGTAGATGAAAAGGATACAAGTAAGCCATATGTAGCCACTAATAAAGATTATGGTTGGGACTATACAGTATGGATTGAAGAAGACACAGGAGAAACAACTCCTTCTGGTAATCGAATTGTGAGGTTGAAAAATTATGGGACGCAAACCTATATGGGAGTAAAAGACAATAGTCTAATAATGTTGCAGGAAGAGGAAAGTGTTGCAGTAAAGTGGGAAGTAGAAATCAAAAAAGATTATGAGGGTAGTTGGGGGAACGGTCAGTCTGATTTTCTTTGGAATCGCTATAAAACATTGAATAGTGACCACGACCTATATTTTTGTACGGAGAAGTTAAACGGAGGAGAAGGAACATTAAGTCTAGAAGCAGCCTCTGATGACTGGTGGAGTAATCAATGGAAATACGAATCAGTTATGGCGGATGAAATGGTAAATCAGCCGGGTGAGGTAGCGACAGCCTATGAGAAAGCAGCACTTCTGACTAAGATTAATGAAGCATATGCAATTCTTCTTGATGAAGAAGGTTATCAAACTAAATCACTTAAAACTCTACAATCTGTTATATCAACTGCTGAAAAGGTTTATAATTATGTAGATGTCACAAACACTACAGTAAAATCACAAATTACAACTCTGGAGAATGTGATTTCTAGAATGGTTAAGGCAGAAGATTCCTTATTGTATGCACAAGGTGAGATGGCTATTGCAGATCAGGAACAGATTGGAGACAAGGGGAAGTATTATCTGGATTTTGCGGAAGAATTTGATGAAGATATGTTAAATACTGATATATGGTTGGATGAATATCTTCCACATTGGACAGCAGATGAAAAAGATTCAAAGGCAAGATATGAGATTCGTGATGGAAAGTTGGCACTACAGATTCGAAAAGAAGACCAGCCATGGTCAACGACAAATGATGGAAATGTAATTTGTTCGGGTATTACGACATTTAACAAAAACCAGCTACATAATTTTACTGGGTTAAATACATTATTTGAGCATCCTAATAGTACTAGCACAGATAACAACTATTTTAATGGATATACAACACGATATGGGTATATTGAAATGCGTGCGAAGATGGAAGATGATGGCGGGCAGGGGCATCAGGCATTGTGGTTGGTTGGGACTCAGAATGACTCTGAAAGTTGGTCGGGTTCTAAGCAAACAGCAGAAATAGATATGCTTGAAACTTCTTTCTATGACTCTTATAGAAATTGGAGACTTTGTGGATATGGTTGGAATGATTCTAGTTTCTGCCCTCAGTGGTACGCTTCTGATGCTGCGGTTCCTTCAGGAGATCCGGGGAAAGAATATCATACATACGGAATAGAATGGACTCCTGAAAAACTTAACTTTTATTATGATGGACAGTACTATAGATCGATTAATTATTCACCACAGTATGAAATGGGAATTATTTTGAGTATTTATCAGAATGCAGGCTGGTCAACAGGAGATAAAGAATCGGGAGCAGACTGGCCGAAGGAAATGCTAGTCGATTATATTCGGGTATACAAGCCAATTGGTGGATATGATACAGGATATATAGATAGTAGGGCGTTGGAGCGGCTAGTTGAAAGAGCGATGATAGAGGCAGCAAAAACAGATGTATATACTGTAGATACAATTGAAAATCTTAACAAATCAATCTATCAAGCGAAGGTTACTCTCAATGATTCCAAGATTACTAAAGCAGATATTCTGAAGAAGCTTAATGCACTAGAGGAAGCGATTGATGCTTTAGAAATGACGAAGCTACGTTAGTGTCAATGGAAGTAACTAAATAGAAAATACTAAAGAATGGGGAGAATGCTCCCTGTTCTTTAGTGCATTTATGAAGTTCTATGATTTAAAGTAGCTGCAAAAGTGTTGACTTTTTTTAAAGGGAAAGTATAATGATATTAGATTATTAAGAAAACGCTTTGACGCCAAAGATGGGAAGCATCCTAAATCATCTTCTCCCAAAGCTAAATCTGTAGGTATTAGTCTTACGGAAATCATGCGCCAGATTCTGTGAATCATTAAAAACTAGAATAAACGAGCCTGCATATAAAGAGTTGCGCGCTCGTTTTTTTTGTAATATTTGGTTAATAATAGATGTGTAGACGTAGGTAGAAAGGAAGGATTAGAAAAGAATGAATACATATGGACGCTCAAGAAAATTAGTTATCATTGTATTTGTAATAATCGGCATATTGATACTAGCATCTGATTCAACTGGTAAACGTGTAGACGATACGTTCTCTCCAAGCGGTGATATAGCTAATCTCCAGATTGAGAATGGTAGTGTAGATTTTAAGATTGTAGAAGGAGATTCCTTCTACGTCAAGGGTGAAAACTTAGATGAGAATAGCTATACATTTGCACAAGAGGGAGATACCCTAATAATCAAAGTTAATAAACATAATATAGAGTTTTTTCATTTTGGCTTATTAGATGCTCCCCAGAGAATTACATTAACAATACCAAGAAGTATACAGTTTAATTCAATTAAGATTAATAATGGTAGTGGAGATTCTATTCTAGCTACTAATTTGATCGCGAAGCAATGTAGCATTACAGTAGCTTCAGGCAGAGTGGCTGCGGAGGCAATACAAACGGAAACATTTGATAGTAGTGTCGGTTCTGGTGATTTTGAGTTAAAAGATTTAACAGCAAATAACATAGATGCATCGGTGGGCTCTGGTGATGTAGTCTTTGGCTATGTGGAAGCAGACAAGATGAGTATGGTAGTTGGATCAGGTGATTTTACATTTAAGAGTTTAGAGGCAAGAGACTGTGAATTAGAAGTTGGATCTGGGGATATAGAAGGAAAGAATATGCATGTTTTGAATATGTTAGCACAGACAGGTTCAGGTGATATCTACCTAAAGGGAGCATTAACAGGTGTTTCAGAGTTTACTTGTGGTAGTGGTGATATTGATTTAAATCTTGAGGGCGATATAGACGAGTATTCATTTGAAATAGATGGAAGTGATATAGAGATTAATGGTGAGAATTACGGTAAGAAGTATAAGAGTGATACCGTTATGGATAAACATTTGCATCTACAGGAAAATTCTGGAGATATAGATGTAACGATTCGATAAAGTATCTATATCCAGAAGTTCTAGATGGAAAGACAACATGATATCCTATGAAAGAGTATAATATATGTCCTTTTCGGAGGGGCAATTTAGAACCTGTAGCTGTTTTAGTTAAGAAGAGTTACAGGTTCTTGTATTTTATCTGTATGAATTAGATAGGTTAGTTGGTTTAAATAAATCAGCTTGACAAAAGATATAATCAGGTATAATATTAATGTATAAATATACATATTATTTGAATAAAGTTGTCTCGGCAATGCTTATTTCATCAAGATATACAGAAAAAAAATATTGCAGATGAATAATTATTAATAAGTGACTTTTGAAAGGAGCAAGTGAATTATTATGAACCTAAAAGGACGTAGTTTTCTAACATTAAAAGATTTCACTCCAGAAGAGATTACATATTTTATTGATTTAGCAGCAGATTTAAAAGCAAAGAAAAAGAAGGGTATAACCGGAAATAGCTTAAAAGGTAAGAATATTGCTTTAATATTCGAGAAGCCTTCTACTAGAACCAGATGTGCCTTTACAATTGGTTGTATCGATGAAGGTGGCCATCCAGAATATCTAGGAAAAGATGATATCCAACTTGGTCATAAAGAGAGTGTAGAAGATACCGCTCGAGTACTTGGTAGAATGTTTGATGGTATTGAATTCCGTGGATTCAAACAAGATACGGTTGAGAAATTAGCAAAATACAGTGGAGTACCCGTATGGAATGGTCTTACAGACGATTATCATCCAACACAAATCTTAGCAGACTTCTTGACATTAAAGGAACAATTCGGACATCTTAAAGGATTAAAGTTAGTATACGCCGGTGATGGAAGAAATAATATGGCTAATAGTTTAATGATTGGTTCTGCTAAGATAGGAATCGACTTCACAATTCTTGCACCAAAAGAGTTGTGGCCAACAGGTGAATTAGTTGATACGTGTAAGGGATATGCGAAAGAGTCAGGTGCAACACTAATGATTACAGATGATTTGGATTCAGTAGAAGGAGCCGATGCAATCTATACAGATGTATGGTGTTCTATGGGTGAAGAAGATAAGGCTGCTGAGCGTATTGCAATGTTATCACCATATCAAGTAAATCATGATTTATTTGCTAAGACAAAGAAAGATACAACAATCTTATTACACTGCCTACCAGCAGTAAAGGGCAAAGAAGTAACAGAAGAATTATTTGAGCAGTTTGCAGAAGTGGTATTCGATGAAGCGGAAAATCGTATGCATACAATTAAAGCGGTCATGGTAGCAACCTTGGGTGAATAATTCATACTTCGCACATAAAGATTTTCATATAGAGTAGATAATTGTTATATTCATAAGGAAACTATCTGAACACGTCAGCACTTGATTTCGCAACGCGAAATCTTAGTACTGTTACGTGTGAAGCTAAGCGAAAGCGGGTTTTTCGTTGAATATAGCAGTTAGCTACTCTTCGAAATCTTCAAGTGCGAAGTCTGAATGAATAATTATTAGGAAAATATGAAATTTAATAAGACTCTTTTTGTAAAATTGATTGTTGAAATTTTATGAGAAGAGTCTTGTTTTGTCAGTTCAATTTAGATTTATGTTATAACTAAGCCGAAATCGTGAATATAAGATAAGAAAAGTATATATATTAAATATTAAATGTTCTAAAATTATTCTTGTAAAGAATTACATAAGATGGATAAATATTAATTTTTCATAAAAATGACATACAAACGGAAATTTCTATGCTATACTAATATTAATGAGCTTTATAGGAATGACTTCGCATTTAAAATTCGTGAAATGATTTCGGTAACCCGTCACCCATTTTGAAAGGAGAAGGACTATGAAAGAATTTGAGTATGCTGATATTACGAATGAGGTAAAAGATTTAGCTAAACTATGTAAGAAAAACAGCAAAATACCCCCAGAATTATATAGTAAATATGAAGTTAAAAGAGGTCTTCGTGACATTAGTGGTAAAGGTGTTATAACAGGACTAACGGAGATTTCTGAAATCGTATCCTATACCATTGTGGATAGTGATTTAGTTCCTTGTGAAGGAAACCTTTATTATCAAGGTATTAACGTACAAGACCTAGTTAATGGGTTTATTAAAGAGAAAAGATTCGGCTTTGAAGAAACCGTATACTTGTTATTATTTGGCGAATTACCGGATAAAGAGCAATTAGTTGGTTTCAATGATTTATTAGCGAAATACAGAGAGGAATTACCAACTAGTTTTGTTAGAGATATCATCATGAAGGCTCCGAGTAGAGATATGATGAATACACTAGCTAGAAGTGTATTAACACTGTATTCTTATGATGAAATGGCAGATGATACATCGGTTGAGAATGTTTTAAGACAATGTTTGCAATTAATAGCTTTGTTCCCGTTACTATCTGTATATGGCTATCAGGCGTTTAGTCATTATCATGATGGCAATAGCTTGTTTATTCATTCACCACAGCCCGAACTATCAACAGCAGAAAACATATTACATATCTTACGACCAGATAGTAAATTCACTCATCTGGAAGCAACTATATTAGATCTCGCGCTAGTATTACATGCGGAACATGGTGGAGGTAATAATTCCACATTTACAACCCATGTTGTTACTTCATCAGGAACTGATACGTATTCAGCTATTGCTGCATCACTGGGTTCGTTAAAGGGACCTAGACACGGTGGTGCCAATATCAAAGTAGTTAAGATGTTTGAAGATATGAAGGAAACGATCAAGGATTGGGAAGATGAGAACGCAGTACGTGAGTATTTAGTTGATTTGTTGAATAGAAGAGCTTTTGATAAGGCAGGACTAATCTATGGAATGGGTCATGCTGTGTATTCAATATCAGATCCTCGTGCTGATATCCTGAAGGGATTCGTTAAGAACCTTTCAGAAGAGAAGGGATTAGAGAAAGAATATGCCCTATATAATATGGTTGAAAGATTAGCGCCTGAAGTTATTGCGAAGGAGAGGAAGATCTACAAGGGGGTTAGTGCCAATGTAGATTTCTATAGCGGTTTTGTATATAGCATGTTAGGTTTACCAATTGAATTATATACTCCGATATTTGCAATCGCACGTATTGCAGGTTGGTCAGCACATCGTATTGAAGAAATCATCAATGATGGTAAGATTATTCGACCAGGGTATAAGAGTGTTGCAAAACATAAGAAATACAAGACGATGGAAGAGCGTGTAGCTGAGGAAGTAAACGAAGACATTCGATTAGCATAGATAATAAATATAAGATAAGAATATAAGGCTGTTGCATTGATGCATTCAAGGACTTCTTGATAGTATATAGTGCAGCAGTTTTTGAAATATGGTATACTGTACGTGAATTAACAGACCTTTTATGAAAAAATAGTTATAATGATATATGGAGGATAAGATGAATTGGAACAAGATCATTAAAGATAACAAATTGTTGCCAGATTTAATTAACGTAATTTTGGGTATTGCTGTTATTGTATTATTTGTACTAGTTATTCTAATACCAGACAATTATGCGATAATGGCAGCACTGATGATTGTGGCTGGTGTAATGAATTTGAGCAATGGCTTTAGAAAAGCTAGGGTAAATGGACAAAAAGGAATAGGATTGTTCTTTGGAATTGTAGGATTTGTTATTATAGCATTTGGTTTATATTATCTACGACTTGCATTAGCATAGAAAGAAGTGGTTGAAAATGAAGGCGAAAATACTAACAATTTTGAGCAAGAGCGATAGTTATGTATCAGGTCAACAACTATGCGAACAGCTAGGAGTTTCAAGAACTGCGGTATGGAAAGTAATTAATCGTCTGAAGGAAGAAGGGTATTTGATCGATTCTGTATCAAACAAAGGATATCGATTACTTAATCAGCCGGATGTTGTTACCAAGGAAGCTATTCTTAGTAAGATACAGACAAATTATATGGGAAGACATATTTTCTCATATGATGAAGTTACTTCTACCAATACAGTTGCCAAGCAATTAGCTGAAGAAGGGGAAGTAGAAGGAACATTAATTGTCTCTGATAAACAGAATCAAGGAAAAGGTAGAAGAGGTCGTTACTGGGAATCACCAAAAGGCACAGGAGTCTTTATGACGGTTATCTTAAAACCTCAGATGAAACCTGTATATGCCTCAATGCTGACCTTAGTTGCCGCCTTAGCACTAAACGATGCCATTATCGATTTAACTGGCTTAGAATCTAAAATAAAGTGGCCAAATGATATTGTTGTTAATAAAAAGAAAGTATCAGGTATTCTAACAGAATTAAGTGCAGAAGTAGATTATATCAATTATATAGTTGTTGGTATTGGCGTTAATGTTAGTATGAAAGACTTTCCTGAAGAATTAAAGAACAAGGCTACTTCTTTATTGTTGGAATCGGGAAAATCCATTAGTCGTGCGAAGTTAATAGCTAAGACGATGGAATATCTTGAGGATTATTATGAACGTTTCATTAAAACTCACGATTTAAGTCAATTGAAAGAAGCGTATTCGAAGGCTTTAATTAATAGAGACCAAGTAGTAAGGATTCTTTCAGAGGAGGATTCTTATACAGGAATTGCCAGAGGGATAACGAATGAAGGACATTTGATTGTGGAAAAGGATAATCATGAACTAGTTGAAGTGTATTCTGGTGAAGTATCCGTTCGAGGTTTATACTCATATACGTAGTTAACATTTGTCACATGACAATTGTCACGACTTTGTTTTCTTGCCTTATATCCATTGCACAATTACTGATAATGAAGTATATTAATGGTAGGTTAATGACGCTGATTTGACCGCATTGACTCAGTAGTAGGGTGATACTTACAAGGGATAGAATAATAACAGATATCTCGGAGTGGGGTATAAGAATAGGAGGCAAAGTATGAAACGTTCTACAACAGGATTTATATGGGGATTAATTATTATCGCGCTTGGTGTGTTAATTGGTGCAAAAGCATTTGGAGCAGATTTTGAGATTTTCTTTGATGGCTGGTGGACTCTATTTATCATCATTCCAAGTGCAATTGGTTTATTTGAAAAAGGAAACAGAACCGGAAGTGCTATTGGATTGGTAGTCGGTATAATGTTTTTATTAGTAGCGCAAGATTTTATTGAGTGGCATATGTTTGGCAAATTAATTGTTGCAATTATCTTCGTTATCGTTGGCTTTAGATTGATTTTTGATGAAGGTAGAAGAAACAAAGATAGAGAGTTTTACCAAAATAACAATGGAACTGAGAATACTTACACATATACCTATGATTCAACCAACGCAAATAATACAGATACAAATAGCAGCAAAAATACGTATTCAGATAATAATAACGCAAATTTTAATTCAGGCAGTGGTAGTCAGTCATACAATACAATTAATGACACCAATGTAACGGCTATCTTTTCAGGAAAGAATTTGAACTATAATGGACAATATTTTGGTGGAGTTGCTGTTACTGCCATATTTGGTGGAATTGATATTAATTTGCGTAATGCAATTATTGATAAAGATGTAATTATTGATGTAACTGCTATATTCGGCGGCATTGATATCTATGTACCATCAAATGTAAGAGTTGTTTCAAATTGTACAGCAATCTTTGGTGGTGTAGATAATAAAACAGTTACGCCTTCTATGTCAGAAGGTATGAACATGCCAACAATTTATGTAAATGGTGCTTGTATTTTTGGTGGAGTTGATATAAAATAGTTTCGCAACTGATAGGTCAGTATGATCGTAACTATGTGTACGATATCTATAGGAGAAATTATGTATCAAGATAACATTATCTTATGTGCATCTAGTGCATATGAGCAGAAATATTATTTAAATGAAGATTTTAAAGCATTACCAGATACAATCAAAGAGGAGCTTCAAATCATGTGTGTATTATACACCGAGGATATTGGTGGTGTTCTTACACTTCAATATGAAGAAGATGGTACGTTAGTATTCAATGTTGAATCTGATGAAGGCGATTTATTATTTGATGAAGTTGGTAGTGTACTTAAGATTAAAGAATTACAAAGAACAAAAGCAGAGTTATTGGAAGCGTTAGAACTTTACTATAAAGTATTTTTCTTAAATGAAGATGTATCAGATCTAATTGACAATGAATAATTGACACATGATAGTCGAATTGTTATAGGTGTAGAAAGGATGAAGTAGTATGGTTAGACATATTGTAATGTTTGAATTCGCGAAAGAGGCAGAAGGAAAAACAGCTATTGAAAACGCAGTTGTAGCTAAGAATCAGTTATTGGAGTTAACGCAGAAGTTAGATTTTATCAGACGTATGGAAGTTGGCATTAACGATTCAGATGCAGACAGCACCAATTATACTTTATGTCTTACTTGCGATTTTGATTCTTTTGAAGATTTAAATCGTTATGCAGTACATCCAGAACATTTAAGAGTGGCGTCGTTTATAGGTAGGGTGAAACTAAGCCGTGCTTGTGTTGATTACGAGTTATAGGTTTATATTGTTATTGACCTAGGAAGGATAAAAGATATGTTACTTGTAGTAGACGTAGGGAATACGAATATAACGTTAGGCATATTTAAGGAAAAAGAGTTAATTGGGACATTCCGAATGATGACTAAGATTGCTCGTACTTCCGATGAATATGGATTGTTAATACGAGAATTATTACTTACAAGGGGAATTCAGCCTGAGAATATTGATGATGTTATTGTATCATCTGTAGTGCCTAATATTATGCACTCGTTTAAGAATGGTATTATCAAATATCTGAATGTAACTCCAATTATTGTTGGAGCCGGTACGAAGACAGGAATTAAGATTGCGACTGCAAATCCTAGAGAAGTAGGTCCTGATCGAATTGTTGATTTAGTAGCGGCATATGAGACGTATGGTGGACCATTAATTGTTATAGACTTTGGAACAGCTACCACATATGATCTAATCTTAGAAGATGGTTCTTTTGTGGCCGGTCTTACAAGTCCAGGGATTCGAATCTGTGCCAATGCATTGTGGTCAGATACGGCAGCGCTTCCAGAGGTTGAGATTAAGAAACCTGATTCAATCTTAGCCAAGGATACAGTAACAAGTATGCAAGCGGGTCTTGTATATGGTTATATTGGACAGACAGAATACATCATTAAGAAGATGAAAGAAGAAAGTGGAATTAAAGATATCAAGGTTGTAGCAACTGGAGGATTAGGTAAGATTATTGCTGATGCAACGGAAGAGATTCAAATATATGATTCAGCACTTACGATGAATGGGCTTCGACTAATCTACGAAAAGTGTAGAGCTAGAAAGAACTAGAGCTATTTAGAAAGGCACGGAACGTGTTATGAGTTTACAGATAGGTAATGTTAATATTAATGGCAATTTAATAGTAGGACCAATGGCGGGAGTAACTGACCTGCCATTTCGTTTGTTATGTAAGGAACAAGGGGCAGATTTAATTTATACAGAAATGGTAAGCGCCAAGGGAATTATGTATAACAACAAGAATACAGAGATACTTCTTGAAGTGAAGGAAGAGGAGCGTCCTGTCGCGTTACAATTGTTTGGGGCAGATCCAGATATTCTAAGTGAAATGGCCAAAAGAATCGAACATCGTAATTTTGATATCTTAGATATTAATATGGGGTGTCCTGTACCGAAAGTTGTAAACAACGGTGAGGGATCAGCCCTGTTAAAGGATCCGAAGTTAGTTGGTGAAATTGTTTATAAAGTTTCGCGTGCGATTAAAAAGCCACTTACGGTAAAGATTCGTACAGGATTTGATGAGACATGCATCAACGCTGTTGAGATTGCTAAGATTATTGAGCAAAATGGGGCAGCTGCAGTTGCTGTTCATGGACGTACAAGAGCTCAATACTATAGCGGTAAGGCTAATTGGGATATTATCAGACAAGTAAAAGAAGCAGTTTCTATACCTGTTATAGGAAATGGTGATGTTGTTACGGTAGAAGATGCAAAGAGAATTACAGAAGAAACAGGTTGCGATGGTATTATGATTGCTAGAGGTATTCAAGGAAATCCTTGGCTGTTCTCGCAGATTAAAGAATATTTCGCTACTGGCATTATACCAGAAAAGCCACACGTAGATGAAGTGATTGAGATGATAATCAGACATGCTAAGTTACAGATTGCATTCAAGGGAGAATATGTTGGTATTCGAGAGATGCGCAAGCATGTTGCATGGTATACAACAGGGTATCCAAAATCGGCTAAGTTACGTAATGCTGTTAATGAGATTGCAAGCTTAGAAGAACTTGAAGCATTAATGCAACAATATAAGAGCATGATAGAAGAATAAAAAGGTAGCACAAGTACTGGCTAGCCGTTGAACAAATAAATATTACTACACATAGAAAAAACAATCTTAAAATTAGAATGCCCTTGGCACTCATATTTTAAGATTGTTTTTTCTATCTAAATTAGCGTAGTAGATGTTTGACAGGTAGATAAGATGGAACTCCATTTTGGTAAGTCACCGGGACTTCTCCTTGGATTAATGGATGGATATAATCGATTAATTCCTGAGTGATATCATTGCCAGCTTCATTAATCCATTCCAGAGGAACGCATTTCTCCATATTAGCCACATTGGATACATCAGTGCTACCATAAGTAACGGTATATGGTATATTGCTTGTACGAGTCAAAGTAGCCATCTTCGCAGTTTCACCTTGAACGGCAAGATGGAAGGCTTTCTTGCCAAGTTCGTATGCTTCGTCAAGATCTGTTTTTGAAGATATGTGGGAAGCACAACGTTGAAGTACATTTAACTCGATGGAACGTACTTTACAGCCAATAGCATTTTTAACTAGGTTTTCAAGGTATTTTCCAGCACCGCTTAACATAACATGTCCGAACTGGTCCGTTCCAGTTGAATTTGCTGAGATATATTTTCCTACTGGGTCCTTTATCCCTTCTGATACAGCAATAATTACATGATTTCGTTTCTCTAACTGTTCACGAACGTCATTTATAAATGCTGCAGTAGAGAATGGATGTTCAGGTAGGTAGATTAGATGTGGTGCACTACTGTATTTCGTTCTAGCTAGAGCAGAGGCAGCAGTTAACCAACCAGCATTTCTTCCCATAATTTCTACGATGGAGACACTTTTGGTATTATAGATATAAGCATCGTGGGAAATCTCAAGAATAGAAGATGCAATGTATTTGGCAGCTGAACCAAAACCGGGAGTATGATCAATACAAGTAAGATCATTATCGATAGTTTTAGGAATACCAATAACGTTAACATCAATATTATGTTTTAGTGCAAAGGAAGATAATTTATTGACGGTATCCATGGAGTCATTTCCACCAATATAGAAGAAATATTTTATATTATAAGTAGAGAATTGTTGAAAGATGGTATGATAATCAGAATCATCAACAAGTGGATCTGATAATTTATATCTGCAAGAGCCAAGAAACATAGATGGCGTATTGATTAGAGTTGATAGGTTATTTGAATCTGTATTAAAAGGTTCCGTTAAATCAATAAGGTCGTCTTTTAAAACCCCCTGTATACCATTTAAAGAACCATATATTTTATCAACGTTTGTAGAATGTATAGCTTGATGAATCACACCTGCAAGACTGGAATTTATAGCTGTAGTCGGTCCTCCAGATTGTGCGATGAGACAATTTATCTTTAACGACATAATGTTCAAAAACCTCCTGAATTATTCTATAAGCAGACTTATAATAGCAGAAAGACAAAGGCTTTTCAATATAAGCAAATTAATTTAGTAACTAAATTAATTTGCTTAACTCAAACTTCGCACATATAAAACTTTACTAAGAGTAGATAACTGCTATATTCATAAGAAAAACTATCTGAACACGTCAGCACTTGATTGAGCAACGCGATATCTTAGTACTGCTACGTGTGAAGTTAAGCGAGAGCGGGTTTTTCGTTGAATATAGTAGTTAACTACTCATCGGAATCTTCAAGTGCGAAGTTTGAGTGAATACAATTAGGTCAATAGATGTATTGCAAATTTTAGAGAATTGGTGCATAATATTACCGTATGAGATCATGTGAAAAGGAGTGATTTTTTGAATTCTACATTACCAAATGATAATTTTTACACGATAAGAACATGTCAAAGATGTCATAAATTATTAACTTATGGTTATGGAGGTTTATTATCCCTTTGTTCAGAATGTAGCGATAAAGATAAAGATGATTATCGTATAGTTAAGGAATACATACAATCTCATGCTAATACTACTGTTTTCGAAGTTTCACAAGAAACAGGAGTTAGTTTGAAAGTAATCATGCAATTTGTAAGAGAAGACCGAGTACAAGTGGTTGATACGAAGAACAAAATAGATTTTAATGATTGATTTTAATTTGAATGAATGAAATTAATTAGGCATAGAATAACATAGTAAGACGAATAATTACCATATATGATTATGACCTGTACACAGTAGTTAGATGTATAAGGAAGAGAATCCTGTATGGTGTTTTTTGTATTATGACGAGATAATATGGGATTAGCTGTTGATTAATATAGACTAATAAATTATTACCAAATAAAAAGGGAAACTAAATAGTCAATTCAACAAAGTAACGAAAAAAGTATTGAATGGAAAAAATGGTTGCTTTTTTATGTAAAACGGTGTACTATACTTAATAGAAAAGACAAATGTACGTAGCAGAAAGACATAAATCGCTAAACGGCTAAAAAACGTCAGTACATAAAAATATGGAGGGTTTATGATGAGCAGTAAATTACGTGTAGGTATTCTTGGTGCGACAGGAATGGTAGGTCAAAGATTTATCTCTTTATTAGAGAATCACCCTTGGTTTGAAGTAGTTGCAGTTGCAGCTAGTCCAAGGAGTGCAGGTAAATCTTATGAAGAAGCAGTAGGAAATCGTTGGAAGATGACAACACCAATGCCTGAAGCAGTTAAGAAGTTAGTTGTTTTAAATGTTAATGAAGTAGAAGAAGTATCTAGTATGGTAGATTTCGTATTCAGTGCTGTTGATATGACAAAAGATGAGATCAAAGCAATTGAAGAAGCATATGCGAAAGCAGAAACCCCAGTTGTTTCAAACAATAGTGCACACAGATGGACTCCAGATGTACCGATGGTAGTTCCAGAATTAAACCCTGAGCATTTAGAAGTAATTACTGACCAAAGAAAGCGTTTAGGAACAACAAAAGGTTTCATAGTTGTTAAACCTAACTGTTCAATTCAAAGTTACACTCCAGCATTACATGCTCTAAAAGAGTTCGGCCCAAAAGTTGTTGTTGCTACAACATATCAAGCAATCTCTGGTGCAGGTAAAACATTCAAAGAATGGCCAGAAATGGTTGAGAATATCATTCCTTTCATCGGTGGAGAAGAAGAGAAGAGTGAACAAGAACCTTTAAGAATTTGGGGTAAAGTTGAAGACGGTCAAATCGTTAAAGCGACTGGAACTGTAATTACAACACAATGTATTCGTGTACCAGTTTTAAACGGTCATACAGCAGCTGTATTCGTTAGCTTTGATAAGAAACCAACGAAAGACCAGATGATTGAGGCATGGAGAAACTTCAAAGGACTTCCACAGGAGTTAGAACTTCCAAGTGCACCAAAACAATTTATTCAATATCTTGAAGAAGAAAACAGACCTCAAATTAATTTAGATGTTGATTATGAAAACGGTATGGGAGTATCCATTGGCCGTCTTAGAGAAGATACCGTATTTGATTACAAATTTGTTGGTTTATCACACAACACGGTACGTGGAGCAGCAGGTGGTGCTGTATTAATAGCAGAGTTATTAAAAGCAGAAGGTTACATTACAGTAAAATAAACCAGTTAAAGTCGTGAATAATTAAGTAATAATAAAAAAGACTGGTGTGCTACCTGTCAAGAGGACAATAAAAAATAATAAATTATCTGAATCGTCAGCCATGTATTGGCTGGCGATATTTTTTACTTTATAGGAAACTGCTCTGCAGATTCCTATAAAGGGGATGTTTTACA
>JAHZFJ010000028.1 GCA_019421365.1 Lachnospiraceae bacterium | reverse complement strand
GCTAGAGCTGCATAAATTTTATACTCTAGTGTTACAATTTCGCTTGACTAGAACAGATAAAATATTGGTTTTTTTTTATATTATCTTTTTTAGCTGCATAATGGTTATTATAATTTCAACTTCACAGTCTATTTTTAGAGAAGTTAGTAGAAATACTACAGTAGAAAATAAGACATATACTGATTTTGAAACCTTTATTATTGGCTTAAAACCGGATAATTCCGAACAGTTACTACAGAATTTATCTTCTATTTATCAGAAGGATAGTTATTCCTTTTGCAATCTCAAGCTTAATGCTGAAGGAAATGTAAAAGTAAATACCTATATAATTTGGGGTGATATTAGTAATAAATATCACTATCTAGATTCAAATGAGGATATAAGAGTAATAATTGGAAAAGATCTGATTGACATTGATAGTATTTATTTAAATGATTTAAAGTTAGACGTTGATGCTACCCTTGTTGATTCATATACCTTTGAAATTGATTCTTACTTAACAAAATTTACGGATGATGTAGCTTTTATTATAATAAAAAAACCTATCTTATCAGATTGGATTGATGAGAACAATCATGACTTTATATTTGAAATAATAAATAACACACATATATTGTCTAATAAACATGATCTAATTAGTACTTATTTAGACTATGTTAACTCAGACTTTATAGAGGTGCGTGAAAATAAGATTCTAATTCCAAGAAGTGAACGTTCATTTATTCTTAAAAGAATATATCCTGTTACTTTAATTATGTTAATATGCTGCTTTTTATCTATTACCATAATTTTAGATGGAACAATTAATAAAAGAACTAAAGAGTTTACATTGTATTTACTCCATGGTGCAAAACTTTCTAATATTATAATTCGTTTCTTGTCATATTATACTATAATTATCCTTATTTCAATTGAATTATGTATAGCTTTAGGTATTACAAGTTCAAATGATTTAGTATTGTATCTTTTATTAGGATTAGTTATAACATTCATTTTTGCTATAATTATTATAAACAAATTAAGAAATAAAAATTTATATGCTAATCTTAGAATTGGAGGGAAATAATGCGCATTGATTTAAATAATGTTCTTAAAATATATAATAAAAGTGGAAATAAAACTATAGCTTTGAGGGGAATAGATTTATCAATAAAGGATGGTGAAAAGATTATTATTGTTGGTGAGTCTGGTGCTGGTAAATCAACGTTATTAAATATTATTGGCTTAATTGACCGCCAATTTAGTGGTGATTATTTATTAGACGGAAAGAATATCTTAGATTTTAATACGAACGAAATCTGCAAGTTATTGAATCAGACATTTGGATTTATTTTTCAAGAATATGCCTTAATTGAAGAAGAGACTGTATTTAATAATGTCAAAATACCGTTAGTATACAGTAGTGTAAGAAAAAAATACTATAGAAAAAAAGTTGAGGATATGTTAAAATCTGTTGAATTAAATAATGTTATTGATAAAAAAGTTAATGAATTATCGGGTGGTCAGAGACAACGTGTCGCAATTGCTAGAGCACTAATTAATAATCCAAGTATAATTTTAGCCGATGAGCCAACAGGATCTCTTGACAAAAGAATGACCAAACAAGTTATAGATATAATATATTCATGTTTAGATGAATCTAAAATATTAATATTAGTTACGCATGATTTAAAAAGGATTATGAAAAAATCATAACCTTAGAAGATGGTTTTATTATAAATTATAACTTATGTTGAAGGAAGATAACACCTGAAGAATGGGTTGAATCCGCTGAATTTGGGGTAAGAGAAGAATATTAAGATACCAATAAAAGAGTAGCTAATACTACATATTAAACAAAAGCAAGTCGGTGGCTAACCGACTTGCTTTTGTTTTACATAATAGTTCCCATATGAATACTAATATCCTCATCATTTTCAATAATTGCTTTGATGACCAATTCTAATCCTTTGGCAATTGTCTCAAGAGACATTGCAGGTGTCCCAGCTGGCTTATCAATTACTTGCTCTAATGCATATGGTACGTGAATGAATCCTCCATGTACCTTATTATATTTTTTATTAATCATGTAAAGTAGGTGATACATTACATCATTACATACAAATGTACCAGCAGTGTATGAAATATGAGCAGGGATGTTATTACTGCGTAGTTCATTGACTACTGCCTTACATGGAAGATTTGTAAAGTAAGCATTTTCTCCGTCCTCATGTAATGCCACATCCATCGGTTGATTGCCTTCATTATCTTTAATTCTCGCTTCTGCAAGATTGATTGCAACTTTTTCGATTTGAATAGAGCTTCTTCCACCTGCTTGTCCGATACATAATACAACATCTGGTTGATGCTCTTCAATCGCTTTCTCTACAACTGCGCCACTTTTTGTGTATACAGTTGGAATTTCCAACTTTATAATATCTGCTCCACAGATTACCTCTGGTAAAAGCTTAACTGCTTCATATGCTGGGTTTACCGTTTCTCCGCCAAATGGATCAAATCCTGTTATTAATACTTTCATTACTCTTCCACCTTTCTTCTCTAAAATGTAACTTGTAATTCTTGTACTATCTTACTTTATATCTAAATTAAATACCCTAACTACATATTAACATATATACAATCTGAAAAATAATCATAAATATTGCAACAAATGCTTGATTTTTGATAACTCCAAAACGGTTTTTCATATCTAACATAGCAACAGGTACCATATTAAAGTTTGCTGCCATCGGTGTCAATAGCGTACCGCAAAATCCTGTTGTTAATGCTAACATCCCTACAACTGTTGGATCTGCACCTAATGCAAGAACAAATGGTCCACCAATACCAACTGTCATAACCGTAATGGCTGCATACGCATTTCCCATAATCATTGTAAAGAATACCATACCTAAGCAGTATACAATAATTCCAATTGTTAAGTTCCCCTCTGGAATGATACTCTGTACGTACATAGCAATTACTTCACCAACTCCAGCTTTCGTAAAAACTGCACCAAGTGCCGCTAATAACATCGGAAGAATACTTAATGGTCCTACCGTAGAAAGCAGACGTTCCGTATCTGCTAAAAAAACTTTAGGTGTATTTTCTTTAGACATGATCATTAAGAATATTACACCAAATAGTACACCAAATGCAACACCTACAAGTGCTCCAAGGTCAGTTAACGTTGCAAATAAAATTGCAGAAACACCAATTGATAATGCTGGTATAAATACTTTCATACCATTTTTCTTACGTAGTCGTTCTTTTTGTTCTGCTGTTGGAAGCTCCACCTTACCTGGCTTAACTTTCTTAAGCATTGCCGGAATTACCATAATAAAGATCAAAATACCACTAATAACTGTACCATTTTCAAGTGCATTAATAAAACGCCCGAATGAAATCAGCACACCTAACGTTACCCAAAAGATACAAGTTGGAATACGAGAGGTATTTTCTTTATCTAATGCATTTTTAATACCTGTGTATATTGCAAGAAGTCCCATGATGATGTATACAACTTCTAATAATTTCGTTCCTAATGCTACATTCGCATCTGTAAAAAATGAAATCATCGACATTAATTTCTACCTCCCTCTCTACTTATTCTCAGCTTGATCTGTCTTTCCATTAGATTGTTTGTAATACTTTTTCAACATTACTTTATCCTTTTGAATGAAGTAAACCATAGCAACCGCTAAGGCAACAATTGCTGTTGGAATTGCTACTTTTGCTAAGCCCGCTAACGAGACTTCATAACCAAGAGAAGCTAATGTACTTTGAATTAACAAACCTCCAGATCCACCAACAAATAATACCTGGCAGAAAAACCAAGCAACATTCTCCATAGCAGAAGCCATTCCTTTAATTTCTTCAACATGCGCTTCATGCGGCTCTTTACCATCTGCTTCAATTGCACCCGTTGCCATTGGCATAATAATTGGTTGTACAAAACCTGCAACACCACCAAAATTCACATTGAAAGCTCCAAATATGCCTCGCATTACACCATATGCTGCAATTACTTTACCACTAGTTGGATTTTTAATTTTTCCAATTAATTTAGCTGCTGACTCTTTTAATCCATTACGTTCTAATGTTCCAGTAACTAACATAATTAAAATAAAGATTGCAATACTTCTATTATTAACAAAGTTTTCCCCTAATGTAGAAAGTAAGTCTATTGGAGTTAGACCACCAACAATTGCTGTAACAATAGCGGAAAGCATGATAATTAATATTGAATCTAGCTTGAATGTAAACCCTAAGATAATAATTAGGATTCCTAATAACTTGATCATACTTCTCTCTCCTTGTACTTCTGATTTGGACATTTGTCCTGCCTATAAAGACATTATACTTTATATTTCGACATTTTTCACTGGATATATATACCATATACTTAACAAGGGTACAATCGCCATGCTAGGAGCATAAAAAAAAGACCCAAGTCCTAAGACTTGAGCCCTTTTGAGTCTAATCATAATAAATTAATAGTTCTCTTTTCTTACTTCAAAATAGCTTTGTGAATACTTACACACTGGGCATACTTCAGGAGCTTTTTTACCCATTACGAGATGTCCACATACTCGACATTCCCACATTGTTTCTTCACCTTTTTCGAATACTTTTTGCATTTCAACATTATTTAATAATGCACGATATCTTTCTTCATGTGATTTCTCTATTGCAGCAACTCTACGGAAACGTTCAGCTAATTCTGTGAATCCTTCTGCTTCTGCATCTTTCGCAAAACGATCATACATATCTGTCCATTCGTAATTCTCACCTTCTGCTGCATGTAAAAGATTCTCTGCTGTAGATCCTAGGTTTCCTAATTCTTGGAACCAGATTCTTGCATGTTCTTGTTCATTTCTTGCTGTCTTTAAGAAAATCTCAGATAATTGGTCATATCCTTCTTGACTAGCAATATTAGCAAAGTAAGTATATTTGTTTCTTGCTTGACTTTCTCCTGCAAATGCTTCCATCAAATTCTTCTCAGTCTTTGTACCAGCATACACATTACCGTTTGATACTTTTTCTTCAATTTTTTCGAATGCAGACGCTGGTTGTCTACATACAGGACATGTAAATCCTTCTGGTAACTCTCCTTCATGAATATATCCACATACAGTACAACGGTATTTAATAGTTTCGCTCATCTTAATTCCTCCTCCTAATAATTCATTATTGGTCTGTTCTAATGTATAGCTGTTATGTACACCTATGTAGTTCGTGCAGATTTGCTTATACTGTCCACTTTTAACACATAGAGCATCATCACGCTCAATAGATGGATTCTCTAGTTATATTAGAACACGATTATCTTTTAATAAATGTTTGCTCATAATCCTCCTATATATTAACTATTATTCCAATTATTAATATATTATGATTTTTTTGGTAAGTCAAGATGCCGGAGAGGATGTAGTGTAATTTTTTACTGAAAAACAATTATAAAACTAATACTTGTTGAGACTTACGATATATTATCTGATAATTATATGCTTATCCAAAAGATTTCTAATTTTAAATGATGCAATATGTACTTTTTACTTTATATCCAACCATAAATTACCGTTAAAAATCTTTCTAATCAATGTATGAAAGTATGTTGAACAACACATAATATTACTGTAAAAACAATCTGAATGTAGGAGGGAACAAAGATGTCAAATCAAAGTAACCAAAGCATTCAATCCTCAGAGGCCTACGAAGACATTTCTGTTGGAGATGAGCCAATTGACAGGTAAGGCTTATAGGGCTAAACAGTCGACGGAATAGTGCTATAAGCCAAAATGTTTTTACTAAATGATGATGGAGAGCACGCTTTGCGGACTTTACATTATCACAAATAAGGAGCTACTTATATTGCATACCTAGTATGTACATAAGTAGCTCCTTTCTAATCTACGCTTATTATAGCACAGATATGTCAACGATATTGAGAAGCATTTCGATTATTTGTTCAATGTTAATTCCATATAATATAAATTGCAACTATCTGATTTACTGATTACATGGCTTCCCGCCTCTAAATCAACATTTACTATTCCATTTACAGCTTTGTATTCTTTACCATCAATTAGTATACTCTTTTTAAAGCTTGAGTTAAATACTAGCGTAAGGTTGGCTTTAGCATCTGTTTCGAATGTAATTTTAGTTGAAGTTTCAACCTTTAAACATTGAGATAATGTTAAATCCTTATAGGAAACTACACCTTTTGTAGATGATAATTTCCCTTTTATAGTAAAGAATTTACTTGTGTTATTGTCTAGAGTGAAATTATGATCTATCACACTTATTTCTTCGTCCGGATTTGTTGGTTCTGTTGGCTGTGTTGGCTCTGTTGGTTCCGTTGGCTCTATTACTTCACCCGAGTTACCTCCTACAGACACTAATTTAGTCTCGTAATTTACTATAGCAGCTTTTAATAAAGTATTAATACTAGAACTACTATCGTCTTCATTAGTAAATTCCCAAGTAAAGTCACCACCATTGACTCTACCAGCGTAAGTTGTTACAACCTCTTTTACATTATCTGTACTATCAGGTGTATATTCATACATACTAGAGCTTGTATCAAAATTATTGTAAGTATTCTTACCACTTACTGATTTATAATCACTTGAAACTTTCTCATCTCTTGATGTAGCCAAATACGCATCGAACTGAGTTGCGTTCTCATTAGCATAAACTAATCTTGCTGCTCCTACTATCTGATTGTTGTATGCTTTGATCATGCCTCCTGCTTCACCAGAGAAGCTACCTTTACTATTATTATAAATATCAGTTCCTTGTAACGAAGTAAGCATTGGGTATTTACAATTTCTAAAGACATTGGCTTCTACAAACGCTGAACTTCCTTTTGTAACACCTACTCCATATTTTGAATTTCCATCAAAATAGTTATTATAAATATGAACTGTACCTACTCTAATACGAGGATGTCTTGAATCTGAATGATCAAACCAATTATGATGGTAGGTTACAAAAAATTCTTCTGTATCACTCATTCCACAAAGTGAAGCTTTACCAGAATCGTAAAAATGGTTATATGAGATTGTTACATAAGTTGATTTTCCTTTTACATCAGCAGAGCCATCACCTTTTACTTGGTCAGCATCGCTACCTGGCTTACCATAGAATATATCATTATTATGTACCCATATATTTTCATTACCTGTATCTAATGAAATAGCATCATCTGGGAATAACATGATTCCAACGTTTCTCAATTCTACATTGTAAGAGTTTCTAATAAGAAATCCAAAGCCGTATGCTGTAGCATCTTCCCCCACTCCTTCTAATGTAGTGTTATATATACCTTTTAATTGAATATATCCATTGGAGTTGAGGCCCACGATATCTTCGCCTTTTATTTGTCCAATCATACGTATAATTAGTGGACGTTTATCATAACCTTTTGCACGCTTAGTTAAGATATCAACAAGACCAGTTGCCTCGGTTTTCTTTCCACTGCTGCTTGTAATTACATCAAGTTTAACGGTATTAACAGTGTCTGCTGTTATGTAAACTATTTGCGAATTTTCTTGTAGTGTTCCGTCATCATTATATCCACCAGAACCTGTCTTCATTAGTGACTCTTTAGAAAAAGCAAATCCTTCTCTGGTATGATTTTTTACTTCAAGGTCTGTTGTGATTGCTTGTTTTAAAGTATCTTCTTTGTTATCAATTATTGGAACTATTTTAATTTTATAATTACCTTCTGCTAGACCTAATACATCCACTCTGAAATAAGTTGGATACTCTCTTATAAGTTCATTATCTAATTTTTGGTACTTAGAATCTGAGGCATTTGCTGATTTATAATAAACCCGATAACCAGTTGCTCCCTTTACTCCTTCCCATTCTACACTCGCGCTTTCCAACCAACCTGTACTATTTATAATAGAGACTGATTCTTCTTGTACTGTGTAACTTGCATTACTTTCTAGTGCATAAGTATTCGTAGGTACGCCTACTGCCACTACAGCCGTTAATACTAATGCTGCTATTACTTTTTTCATGTTCTTTTTCATTTTCCTCTGCATCTTTTTCTCCTTTTCATCTTTTCTTTATTAGTTTTATTAAATAAATGAGCATAAAAAAACTATCCATATATAAAGGATAGTTGCTAAAAACCATATCAAAATAAACCTATAGAAATCTTATGATCTCCATACGATATTTTTACAAAGAATATGTTTCTTTGGCAACTGGCTGGCTTGGCAAATAGATGCTTTAGCCCCTTTAGCTTTGCGTCTTTGAATTTCTTCAAATTTGCTATTGTATTTTATTTGTATATTTATGAAGTTTTTTTATATATTTATACTAATTCATATTCTCTATTAATCCAATAGGCAATTCGTACTCATTTATCTCCAGGTTTTATCTATCGATACGACTGTAATAGATCTTTCAGTTCTTCATTACACCACTACTAAAATACTAATTAGCATTGCCGTTTCAACATAGGAATACTCTATTTCTTCAGCCTGAAATATACCAAAATTAACAACTTCATATCCCTTACTTTTTACAGACCTCTTTACGCAATCAAATAATAAATTATTCTTGTCTTTCTGTGAACTTGCTTGAATAACCGCAATTTTCATAAATTAAGCACCTCAAATTTCTGATATACTATCACAATGTCCTTATTTATATATTGTTATGTAACTTCATCTATTGTTTAGTTTTTTCTGTGTAGATGTACTTTGGCTATTTTCTATCGTCATAGTTAAACTACTTTCCTAATAAAACACTTTACCTAATGGTTTGATTATACTACAGATTTTATCATAAATCGATTGGTGAATGTATTTCGTTATTAATACTCGCATTATGTATAGCGTAAGGGGCCATCTTTGCCTATTCCTATCGCGCTAGAAAAAGGATAGCATAAAAAAAATACACACTCTACCAAGTAGGGAGAATGTGTATTTCTTAAATATTTTTAGATCTGCTATTTGCGTATCAAATGTTTATTCAAATTATTTTGTTAGCTTATCAACTAATTCATTTGCTACATCATTAATATGGACTGGGCGTAAATTCTTACTAAAGATTCCAAAGAATTTTAATATTGGAACCATTTTAGTCATTGTATCTTTTCGATCGTCTCCATAAACAAGTGTTGGCTCAACATAAGCTATTTTCTTACCACTGCCTTTAAGCATTGTTATTATTTGGGACTTAATTTCAACAAATGATTTTGGACCTAAAATTCCTCCAATAAAACCTAATTTGTCCACGTTATACTCTTTTGCAACTCTAAGCATTACCTCTGCAGGTAATTTGTTTATCTTATTTAATGCATCTTGGTCTTTTTCTGGACGACCAACAAAGTCTACAATACAGTCTATTTTTTCTGGTAATACAGATTTAATCGATTGATAATCAGTTACATCAGCTCGTAAGTTCTTTACTCTGGGATTATTGAATTTGTTTTTTCCAGAACGAGAAATAACATAAAATGTCGCTTCATTATCTCTAGCTATCCATTTTTCAGTAACATGTCTGCCTATATATCCATTCCCGCCTAGTAATATAATATTTTTCATAGTTTTCTCCTATATAGTTCTGTTATGGTTTCAATAATAATTTACCAGTAATTTTTCCTTCATCTAATAATTGATGTGCTTTTTTTACATCTGATAATTGATATATGTCGTAGATTTCTGGAATAATTTCGCCACTAGCGATTAGTTCAAATACTTGGTTTTTGATTTTTTCAAGACGTTCAGGTTTATTGTCATATATGTGTGATGAAAAGATACGAACAGCAGTGCTGTGAATCGCTTGATCTACCATGTGTGGAAAGAAGTCTTCGTTAGGACTGCCTTCTAGCCAGTTATATACAACAACCATTCCAAAGTCAGCTAATAAATCAAATTGCTTATAAAAGTTTTCTCCTACCCATTGGTCGAATAGTAAATCAACACCTCTTTGATTAGTAAATTCTTTTACTGCTTTATATTGATCAATCTTAGTACTATTAAATACATGAGTAGTACCTATGGATATTAAATATTCACATTTTTCATCGGTGTCAGCACCAGAAATTACTTCCCACCCCTCTTTCAACGCGAGCTTTATAAGTGCCGTTCCAACGCCACCAGCACCACCTAAAATGTAAAGTGATTGTCCGTCAGTACCTCTGCCTGCCTCGTGTAACAACGAATATGCAACAAAGTAATTCCCCAGTCCTACAGCTTTTTCAAATGGAATACTATCTGGCAAAACGGTAACAAATTTTTGATTGACACAAATATATTCTGCATAAGCACCATAACCTGGCATATTTACAACCCATACTGCATCTCCAACTTTGATATTGTCGACATCTTTACCAACTGCTTCAACATATCCTGCACACTCGTTTCCAATTACCAAATTAGGTGGTTGCTTTTCTAGATAAGGATAGATTCCAGAGCGAACCATATAATCAGGTTTTCCAACTCCAATTATACTGTTTTTAACAAGAACCTCATCGTCTTTTGGCATTGGCTTATCGATGTCTGTATATGTTAATTTATCGACACCACCAAATTCATTAATAATAACTGCCTTCATAATTCTTCCTCCTATTGAACGTAGGTCGTTCTCATATATCTGATTTGTATTGCCTCTCTTTACTTTCTCTAGTATTAATATTATACTTAGTATGAAAATCAATAACAAGTACGCAGATTTAGTATACTAAGTATTGTCGAGCATACTAGGAGGAACATATATGAATATAACAGAGGAGAAATTTCTAGAACTAATAAAAGCTTTACCAGCTAATGAGAATTGCCCAATTAGAAAATCATTGGAACTATTTAATGGAAAATGGCGTACCTGGGTTTTATTTGAACTTTGCAAAAAGCCATCGTATCGGTTTGGAGAATTAAGAAAAGCAATTCCTAAAATCACTAATACTATGTTAACTTCAACCTTGAGAGATTTAGAAGAAATGGGCATAATTGAACGGAAACAATTTAATGAAGTACCGCCACATGTAGAATACTCATTAACAGAAAGTGGGCATGCCTTATCGCCTGTCTTTTACGAAATAGCTAAATGGGCTGATAAATACTTACCAAAAGAAGATTCATCCAAATAAGTTTATTATGTAAAAAAACAGTTGTCGCTTCGGTAGAACTATTGAAGCGACAACTGTTTTCTATCTATATATTCAAAATTGCATCATATGCTTCACTTACAGCATCAAGTACTTTTCTAGCTTTCACACTATCGCCTACATTTACGATGGTATATTCATCTTTTAATACCTCATACAAATCGGTATTTGGTACAAATCCCATGGCTAAGACAACTGTATCGCATGCTAATTCTTCCTCTTGCCCGTTGCATTGTACTAATAAGTGATCTTCTTTTATCTCCATTAATTTAGAAGAGGTCTTTGTTTTAATATTGGTATGATCCAAAAGCTGATTTAACATCATTGCATTCTGAATAAATACTGGTTCTGGAAGTACATGATCTGCCATCTCCACTAAGGTAACCCTCTTACCCTTCTCCGCTAATACAACTGCAGTTTCACAGCCTACTAAACCAGCACCAATAATAGTGACTTCCTTGCCTACTGGTACTTTATTCTGTAATACATCTGTGGCTGCTACAACATGTGTCATGTGGATGCCTGGAATTGATTTTGGTCTTACAGGCAATGCTCCTGCTGCATAGATTATTAAATCGGGTGCATAACCATCAACTAATTCCTTCGTAGCCTCCACACAATATTTTATACGAATTTCAAGCTTTTTCATCATAACTGCATAATAGGTTAAAATCTTATTTCCGTCTCTTTTAAAAGGTGGAAGACAGGCATTATGAAAATTACCACCTAAATGATCTTGCTTTTCCCATACTTCAACATCATGTCCAGCTTCTGCTGCTGCAATTGCTGCTTGACATCCACCAGGGCCAGCACCAATTATTAAAACTTTCTTTTTCTCTTCTGCCTTGTTTAAAACTTTTATAGTTTCAAAACCTGCTGTCGGATTAACGGCACAACGAATACTAGCTCCTTCACAAACGCTTTTTATGCAACCTTCATTGCAATAGATACAGGTACGTATCTCATCGTTTTTGTGCTCCATAATTTTATTAGGGAAATCAGGATCAGCCAGAAAGCCTCTTCCCACTCCCACAATATCAATATACCCATTCTCTAAGGCTGTTTCCGCTTTGTCTGTATCTGAAAGTCTACCATTTGAGATAATAGGAAGAGAAGTAACTTCTTTTATTTTTCTAGAAGCAGATAACTGTAAAACCGCTTCTTGTTGATAAATTGGTGGCATTGCCAAATACCAATTATCATGACAACCCACATCAATATGTAATGCATGCACCCCTTTGCTTTCTAGCATTTTAGCTATCTCTATTCCTTCCTCTATGGTTCTGTAACCAGCTTCCTGTGGAAGGTAATGACAAGGTGTGAATTTAACAATCATCGGAAAATCACTTCCTACTTCTGCTTTAATCCCATCAATCATTTCATTTAAAAATCGCATTCTATTTTCAAAACTACCGCCATATTCATCGGTACGTGTATTCCATCTTGGTGTCATAAATTTATCTGTCAGATATCCACCATAAGCATGTACCTCTACCGCATCAGCTCCAGCTTCTTTGGCTAATGCAACACTTTTCACGACTTCACCTTGAATAAATTTTATTTCTTCAATAGTTAATGCTTCATAAGATAATTCAGAACCTGGATATAATGGCATTGCTGATACGCAAGCTGGCTTTTGACGCCCTGGTGCCATCAGCCCTAATCCAGAACCTGGCATAATCTGAATACAAACTTTACAGCCATAGGCATGTGCCCTATCCACTAACTTCTTATATCCCGCAAAACTATCTTCATTTAAAACAGATGAAGGGCTATGTCCTTCTATTTCTTCAGTAGCAACTACGTTTGTAAGCAACATTGCTGCCCCACCTTCGGCTCTTCTTGCGTAATACTCCACTGTTTTATCGTCAAAATTGCCTAACTCTGGTCCCATTGCAACCATGACGATGCGATTTTTTAATTCTAGGTTACCGATTTGTACTGGCTGTAGTAGTTTCATGATTCTCCTCCTATAGGATATATATTATTTGATAATTTTATCACAATGTTCTACTCTATGCAACTTATATTTTACATAACTTGCTATTTGATTGCCATAAGACTTTCAATTTTACTTTGATATAACGTTTTTCATTAAATTTAAGTATTTTTAATCACCATAAACAGTTCTATTGTTTAGAACTATTTTAACTTTCTTAATATTTAATTTATAGATTAGGTAATTATACAATTTCATTCTCGAAGAAATACTAGCCATGTAAAAAAATAAATGGTACAATATAGAATATTCGCCTTACGCCATAAGGCAAGTTTTAAATTAAATCGTAGAAAGGGGACATTATGTCAGCCATCAAATGTTTAGAACGTGCACTAGATATTCTTGAGTTAATGTACAATCATGGAGGAAAGATGACATTAACCGAAATATCCAACGACCTTTCTCTATATAAGAGCACCGTACTTAGAACATTAGCAACTCTTGCAGAAAAGGATTTTGTTCATAGAGATGAGTATACTGGTGTTTATTCGTTAGGTTCTAAAGTTTTTATGTTAGGAATGGTTGCTGCTAGTAGTTTACCCTTAAGCAAAATAGCAAAACCTCAGTTAACTTATCTTTCTGAAAAATATGATGAATACGCTAATCTTAGTATTTTAGATAAGGGAATAAACGCTAATAACGCTACCACTTCAAGCAATGATCAATTTGTCATTATTTTTCAGCAATATTTCAATGATAGCTACACTAACACACTAATAACGCCTAGCCAGTGTGAGAACAGTGATGTGTTCTTACCACCTGTCTATATGTGCTTTATTGCCTATTCCACAGGTGATTTAAACCTACAAGTACATCTTGATAAAATCAACAAAAGAAGTATAAGTCATAAATGGGAATTGGAAGATTTCACAAAAGAAATAGATATCATCAGAGAAAACGGTTATGTTTTACAAGAAGTTGATCATAGAACTGGTCAGGTTTGCATCGCCGCTCCAATATTTAACAAGGAAAATGATTTTCTTGGAACCCTCAGTATTTTAGTTTCAAAAAGCAAGTTAAATAAGTATACAGCTGCTCTCATAATCGAAGACATAACTCAGTCAGCGGAAATCATTTCAAAGCAAAGTAGACGCAATATATAGAAAAAAACAGAAACTTATTGTTTCTGTTTTTTTCTATATCAATATTATTAACCTGCTTAATCCCTAAGGGCTGTATGTCAATTACTAAATGGAATTTTTAATAACTGAAAATCAACAAATTCTTTTTCCTGTAAAAAAAGTGTATATGTACGCTCATGAGAACAGATTGAACATATAAGTCTATCCTCTTCATAAAAGACTGGGTCCTCTAACAAATCTATTTCTTTGAACGTATTAAGTTTTGTTAAATTTTTCTTAGATATTATATATTCAGCCATATTTTTATTCATTTTAAAGCAATATACTTTATATATTCCGCCAATAGTGCAATGTGAATTATAGGTAAATTTACTTCCCATATAATTCTCTTCAGGTAGTACTCTCCTAGTATTTAAATTCATCTCTCTCAATAAACCATCTATTTTTAATATTGTATTATCATTGCTTTTATTAATATACATTAATAGTTGCTTCTTCACTTCTTCTAATTCTATTAAATCATAATATTTCAATCTATCAAAATAAGCTAAGACTTCATCATATGTATGATATGTTTTACGTAAAAATTCTCGATACTCAACATCTTTCGAAAATCGTAACCTTCTGTTTACATCTTCCTCACTATACTCATCAGATAAGTCACTAACTGCATTTGTATATTCTTCGAAAGTTAGAATATAATTATTTATAAGTACTGAATACGTTATTCGCGTACTTATAGAACTTAAAAAAGTAATCAAATTCTTATAATTTAGTTTTGACAACATATCATTATGTTCTAGATAAATGGTAGGCATAAACAACTTCCTCCTCTTATAATAGATTTGACAAAGAAATAGTCGCAATATAGAGATATTGTATAACATATATTTACATACTTCAATAAAAATACATATGAGGGAAATTGTAATAGAAAAATATATCTTAATCAAGTATTAATGACTTAACTTCAATGGAGGAATCATGAGAGCTGTTTTCAGGTTAGCTATATTAATTTTAATTATATTAACAGGATGTAACTTTAAAACTAGTACAAGGAGTACTAGTAATTTCGAGACTAATTTTTCACTGATAAATATATTTGAAAATACACTTACTTCAATGATTACCTCACCTCATCCAGATATACCACCAATTGATTTAGATAACAATAATCTATTAGATAATATTACGGAGTTTTGCATTAGTCCTCGTAAGGCCGGTACTCTTGAAGAAGACAAGGCAGTAGATTTTCTTGTTTCCAAGATGTCAGAATACGGATATAACACAACTATTCAAGCCTTTAATACTTACGAAAAAAACATGTCTGAGATATGGGGCATTTCCTCATTGGAGGACTATTTTTATAAATTCACTGGCGATGATAATGCCAGCTATCAAAGTAAAAATGTTATTGTCACAAATTCCGTTGAAGGTGCAGAAAAAACACTTTATTTAACTGCCCATTATGACACAGAAAAGAATATACATGGTATCCGTGATAATGGTTCTGGAGTAACTGTTTTATTAGAAATTGCACTACAACTACGTAACCGTAACCTTCCTATAAACATAACGTTTGTTTTTTTAGGGGCTGAAGAATGTGGTTTACAAGGCTCCACGAATTTCGTAGCACAATTATCACAAATAGAAATTGATAACGCTTTAGGTTGTATTAATATTGACACAGTGGGTTCTACAGAAGATACCGAAGTAAGTCTATGGACGTGTAATTCAGAGATTAATGCACTCTCTTTGCAAATGGATAAACTTCACCATTTTGCTAAGAAGAATACTCTATATAGTGACCACATGGGAAGCAAAGGAGGCAATAGTTTAAAAAACTATTGCCTCCTTATAATGGTATTAATATTATTATATTAAATGTCTAATGCAGCATGATATCCTTGGTATACTGCTGTTGTGATAGTAGACACTTTCACACAGTCTCCAATCTGCGCAACATAAGGGGCACAGTCAACTAACTCTTCTGCTACATTTCTTCTCGCTCTTTGACCAAGTGCACAGATTACGCTAGTTCCTGGAACAAGTTGTTCTACGCCGTCTGCATCTGCACAAAGAACGCCTTCCTCTGTAACACGTAATCCTTTATATCCTGTATGAACATGGATATTAAGCTTTTCGATCTCTTTTAACATAATTGGACGATGTCTGATATTAGCATCTGGAGCAAGTTCTGTTCTCATCTCAACTAGATGAACTGTCTTGCCTTCCTGAGCAAAATGGATAGCAGCTTCACAACCAGCTAAACCACCACCTAAGACTACTACACTATCACCCACTTTATCTTTTTCAAGGTAATAGTTATTCACAACAACTACGTTGTCGCCATCTAAACCTGGAATAGGTGGAACAAGCGGTTCAGAACCAACTGCAATGATTAATGCATCTACGTTTTCTTTTTCTACATATTCTTTTGTAACTGTTGTATTTAATCGAATCTCAACGCCAGCATCTTTAGCAAGTTTTCCTAGTGTAACACCTAATTCATACATCTCATATTTGAATGGAAGTGCCTGTTCTCCCTTAAGGATACCACCTAATTGATTCTCTTTTTCACAAAGGATAACTTTATGTCCACGTTTTGCAGCTGTTAGTGCTGCTTCAAGTCCACCAGGACCACCACCAGCTACTAATACTTTCTTCGGATTAGCAGTAGGTATTATTTCTGTTCCATCCATTTCACGTCCGATTAATGGGTTTACCGTACATCTTCTTGTAGAGGTCATAGCACGTTCTGCCATACAAGTAAAGCATCTTAGACATTTTACAATATCTTCATCACGGTTACTCATAACTTTTCTTGGAAGCTCTGGATCTGCAAGAAGTGCACGAGCCATCTCAACAACGTCAGCTTTACCGCTAGCGATGATTTCTTCCATTTGAGCAGGATCATTTAAACCACCAAGTGTTGCAACAGGAACACTTACATGTTTCTTAATCTCAGCTGCAAGATGTACATTGCAACCATGAGGTAAAAACATAGATGGATGTGTAATACCAAATCCAGTTTGATAAGTTCCCGCAGATACATGAAGTAAATCTACTCTTGATTCTACTAATTTAGCAATCTCAATACCTTCTGAAATATCATAACCACCTTCGAATAACTCAGAACCACTCATTCTAAATTCTATTGGGAAACCAGGTCCAACAGCTTCCCTTACACTATCAAGTACTTCCTGTGCGAAACGCACTCTGTTTTCTAAAGAACCGCCGTATTTATCAGTTCTGTGGTTGAAATATGGAGAAAGAAATTGATTAATTAACCAACCATGTCCACCATGAACCATAATCATTTCAAATCCTGCTCTCTTAGCAAGTCCGGCACATCTTCCGTAAGCTGCTACAATGTCAGCGATTAGTTCTTCAGTAAGTTCTTTTACTGGAAGACCATCAGGACGAACCCCTTCACTTGGTCCCCATTGTGCAAGTCCTTGTTTCTTATTCTTGTCTGTTAGATATGTTCCTGCATATTGTCCAGAATGAGATAATTCTACACTGGCAATTGCACCGTGACGACGAATTGCATCTGCTGTATAAGTAAAACTTGCAAGTGATCCTACTGTCTGTAGATCAAGATGATACATATGGGAACCTTCTGTTTCTGGATGAACTACACATTCACTTACAGTAACTGATGCAGCGCCACCTTTGGCTCTTAATTCATAGAAGGCAGTAGATTTTGGTCCAATGGTACAGTCAGCTGTGATATCTGTTCCTCCCATAGGTGCTCCAAACATTCTATTACGGAATGTTACATTACCAATCGTTATAGGTTTACATAGATTTGGGAATTTTCTTTGCATGATTTTTTCTCCTTTTGTGTTTTTTTAATTTCTATCAATTGTGAAACCTCTTATGCTTCTTTTTTCTTTACAATACGGTAGACAAACGACATTACAAGTCCTGCGATACCAAGCGCACCAGCGATAATAAATGCTCTTTGGTAGCTACCGTCAGCATTATAAACATTATTCATAATGGTTGGTCCAAAATATCCTGCAACTGCGAAACCAATAAACATAATTCCATAATTCACACTATTGTTTTTAGTTCCAAACTGATCCGCTGTAAAACCAGGGAATACTCCCATTAATGAACCAAAGCATAAACCGATGATAGAAATTCCAATGTAAAATGTCACAACATCTCCCTCGCCAGAAACATATACGAATGCAAGTCCGATGATTGAAAGAACAAACGCAGAAGCAAGTGTATTAATACGTCCGATTTTATCAGAGATGTATCCTGCAACAATACGTCCAGCTGTATTAAATAATGCTAGAACAGAAACTACTGTCGTTGCAGCAGTTGCTGACATACCAATCATTTTTTGAGCTACTGGTGATGCTTGAGATGTACACATTAAACCGTAAAATGCTCCACACATTAATAAAATAATCATTACATAGAAGATTGGACTAGTAAGCATACCTTTCCAGTCTTTATCATTTTTATTTGTTGTAGAAACATTAGAAGTACTTGGTGTCCAGCCTTCTGGTACAAAACCTGCTGGGCATTTATCAATAAAGAATGACGAAACACATACAATTATTAAAAATCCAATACCGATAATTTTAAATGCTGCTGTAACACCAGTCTTAGTTATTAAAGCATTGGCGATAGGTGGGATGATTACTGAACTAAGTCCATAGGCAGCTGTTGTAATACCACCAACTAATCCACGTTTATCAGGGAAAAATTTAACCGAGTTACTAATTGTACATCCATAAACCATTCCTGTTCCAAGACCAGTAATGATACCGTACGATAACACTAAGAAGCCTACAGATTGTGCAAAACCTGATAAGATCATACCGCCACCGAATAATAATCCGCCGACAAAGATAACTTTCTTAGGTCCAAACTTATCATTAATTCTACCACCTGTGATCATTGTGATAGGCCCAACTGAATTGGTAATTGTAAATGCAATTGCTAAGCTTCCTGGTGTTAAAGTAAGTCCAGTAATACTACTTAAGTGTTCAGCCATAGGCGCTGCAAATACACTCCACGCATAAATTGAGCCGATACATAAATTAATAAAACAACTCGCGATTAGAATAATCCATCTTTTCTTTGTTAATTCCATAACTTAATCTCCTGTCGTATCATACAATAATTTTTCATAACAATGTAATACTCTTTGAATTAATTAAAAAATAAAGTTCTCTTCCCTCCATTATGTATACTAGCTTGTTAATATAATAACAATAATTTGCTTGTTAATAATATCACGATATTTTATCTATGTCAATACAATCATGTAAATATTTATATGTTTGTATGAATATGTGTAGTCAAACACGTTTGTAAAATAAATCATTCATTGTTGCTTTAAAACAATTATGCTATAATAAAACAATATGGAACAAAGTATGTAGAAGAAAAGAGAGATTTAATGCGAACTTTAAAATATGCAATTTTAGGCTTATTAAATAAAACACCTATGACTGGATATGATATTGCCAAAGAATTCAACAAAGATTTAGGTGAATTTTGGAATGCAAAACACAGTCAAATATACCCGGAATTAAAGAAGCTGGTTGATGAAGAACTTGTAACATATGAAATTCAGATCAGTGGAGAACTATTAGAGAAAAAAGTTTATTCCATTACAGAGAGAGGGAAAAATGAATTTCTAAAATGGTTAAGAAAAGAAGAACCTTTGGAACCAACTCCAAAGGAAGTATTTCGCTTGAGAATGTATTTTTCGAATAACCTTGATGTGGAAGCTAGAATACAATTGTTGGAGCATCAATTAGAACAACACCAAAATAGACTTGCTCATCTGAGCAAAAATAAAGAACGTTATGATAGTATTCCACCTCTTGATAGTGATGATTTTGGTGACTATCTTGTATTAGATGGAGCTATATTACGCGAAAGAACAACCATTAAATGGTTGAAGACTTTTATTGGTTATTGCAAGGAAAATAGTGGTAAATAAATCTATTTTAGACTTGCAATGTAGAACCAAGATTAAATTAGCTAAATAGCTTTTTAATAAATATAAAACTGGGTCTCCCCAGCCAGCCCTTACAGTGGCAGAGTTGTAGGACCTGAAAGTTTACGGACCATTATACGACTAGTAAAGAGTTGCAGTCCTAACAGAATTGTCGTTGCAACTGGTCCTGGTGATGAGGATGTAATTAGTCTAAGCAGTTTGCGGTGGACTCTAATCGAGAGGATTCCTAAGTACTGCTCTAGCGCTTGCTTAAGAAAACCTGGGTATTGAATTCCGCGACTGTTGTGTCTGTCCTTTTATGCTGGGTGTACCAAAAAAGGAGCCAATAGTTCAAACACTATTGGCTCTTGTAAGAGTATAGGTATTATTTAATTAAATATCTAAAGCGGCATGGTATCCTTGATACACTGCTACTGTTATATTAGACACTTTCACACAGTCTACAATCTGTACAACATAAGTTGCACAATCAACTAACTCTTCATCTATATTTCTTCTAGCTCTTTGACCAAGTGCACTGATTACACTTGGTCCTGGAACAAGTTGTTCTACGCCGTCTGCATCTAACATAGATTAGGAAATCTCAATATAATCTCCAGCCTTTGTGACTTCAAATAAAGGAAGCTTCTTTAAGAATATGATATCCTCTCGATTGGTCGCCTCACCTTCTGCTAAAATCGCTGCTTTACATACAATGTTCGCATTCGCTTTTGCTGCCAAACGCTCTAAGGCTGCCAAAGATTCACCTGTTGAAATCACATCATCAATCAAACAAACTCTTTTTCCAGCTACTTTGCAAGCATCTGCTTCATCTAAAAATAAGGTTTGTTCTGAGGTAGTTGTAATGGAATTCACCGTCTCTGATACAACATTTCTCATATAAGATTTTACAGATTTTCTAGCCACAATAAATGATTTATGATTTAATAAACGACTTATCTCATAAGCAAGTGCAATTCCTTTTGCCTCCGCAGTCATTATATAATCAACGTCTGGCAACTGTTGTATTAACTCTTTTGCTGCTGCCTGTATTAATTCTGTATCACCAATTACTACAAAACTTGCGTAAGCCAAATCTTCTTTAATTGCTACATATGGCAACTCTCTTTTTATTCCACATACTTCATACTTAAATGTATTCATGTCTACCTCCCATTTCTCACCGTTGAAAACTCAAATATACAATTTTATGCTCCAAACACAGCACGTGCTACAATACCAGCAAGCATTCCAAGGAAAGGATCTGAAATTGCAGTTACGCCCATTGTAATTCCACCTACCATTGGATTACCTCCCACTGCTGAAGCGGCATTCGAAGGTACAGTTACCATAAGTCCGAGAACTAATAAGAATCCAGAGATTGATGCAGTTGGAACATATTTACCCATTTTAGGTAATAATCCAAATATCAAGATAAGCCCCATAACAATCATCATCACGATGCCTGCCCACAAGGCATGAGGCGCACTGCCTGTCGCTGAAATGATTGATTCAACTGGAGCACCACCAAAGAACGAGGATACCATGTCCGCTACAGAACTTATAACTGATAAGTGGTCTATGTTTACTTCCTTATTTGCCATACTACCAGTAATTGCCCCAAATGAAATATTTGAACCTATATTTAAACATACCATCCCTAATGCACCACGGAGTATACGAACGTTCATGCTTAACTTCTGTCGCTTAATTTTTTCTTCCTTAACATCAATAAAATTATTATCATTCTTAATATATCTACCAACAATACATGATAAGATAACAGATACTGTAATTGTATATACCAAATTCTGTGTTAAACTATATATTAAAACTGCACTAACACCAGATACGGCTCCAATAATCTTATCAGCTTTAAGCATATCTACTGCTGCTTTTGCAAGTATCAAGCCAACTCCCGCCATCATACCAGCAGCGATATTCGGTCCAATAAAATCTACAATCTTTGTAAGCAATCCAAATAAGCCTATAAAAGCCATAATGGCAGCGCCATAAAAAATCATAGAAATACGTTCTTCTTTGTTTCTACCAGCAGTGCCAGCATATGTGATAGTTTCTGCTTGAAACGAAATAGGTGCGATAGAACCTGTTACTGCATTACCAATAGCTCCTGCAAAAAAAGCAAATGCAGTTGGAATCGATGCAAAGCCAAAACTTAGTGCCAGCAAGCCCTGTGGTAAACCATTTAACACAACACTAATAATAGCCAAAATATCCTGAAATAACTCATTCATATAACTGCTCTCCGTTCTATAAATATTTTTTATACAATAGTAGTATACTTTATTTCAGAGTAGTCGACAAATTATGATTTCTTTCGACTTTAAGAAGTTGTACTTATAATTCAATTGTCATGCTTTAATTAAGGTATTTATAGTACTTTCTCTTCATGTCAATGAAGCCAAATACCATTGCCATCTACTTTCTATATGTTCTACAACAAAAAAGATCACCTTACAATGCTTTCACATGATAAGATAATCTTTCAATCACCGGAGACGGTGGGATTCGAACCCACGTACCCCGAAGGGCTACCGCATTTCGAGTGCGGCTCGTTATGACCTCTTCGATACGTCTCCCTTTGAACTATATTTTACAATTAATAATTCTACTCCTATTTTATCAATCAGTCTACCAGTTTTTATCATTTCTTCTATATCTGTACAGTATGTTACAGCTTCTTTTAGTACTGGTATAGTGAAGTTATTTGTCTGTGTCAAATACTTGTTTACTGCGAATGGTGGAACGCCGGCTTTCTGGCCCATAGCTGAACTTGCCATACCAAGACGTTTCATCTCTTTGATTTGTAAGAGAATATTAAAATGTCTTGTGATTAAGAATAATATAGACATCGGTTTTTCTTTTAATGACAACAAGTCATAGTATAATGCAAGTGCCTGTTCCTGACGTTTACTTGCTATTGCATCAATCATCTGGAAGATTTTATTCTCTAATTGTGTTGTACAAACAGCATCTATATCCGCCTCTGTTATAATGTCACGATCCATAGCATAGCACACAAGTTTCTCAATCTCTGTCTGTAGATTCTCCATATCAGAGCCGGTCTTGTTTAGGAAATACATTAATGTCCTCTCAGTAATCTTCTTCTTATCTTTTGATAAAAGGGAAGCAACCCACAATTTTAAGTTAGCTTCGTCCATACCGTTCATCTCTGAGATTCGCCCAACATCTTTTACGGCTTTGTACATACGATTACGCTTGTCTACTTCATCTTCCACAAAGATAAAATGTGTTGTCTCAGGAATGTTCTTCATATAGTCTGCTAGATCACTGGCATTCTTAAAGAAACCACTATTCTCGATAACAATGACACGTCGATCTGCGAAGAAAGGTAAGGTATTCGCTATACCAATTACTTCTGGCACATCTATACCCTTTCCATCAAAATGAGAGTAATTCATGGATTCACCTTCACCGACCATAGCTACTTTTAACTTATTCTTATATAGATTTTTTAAGTATGCCTCGCTACCATATAACAGATAGGCTGGCTTGAATTGATTCAATTTTATATCTTCTTTAATAAACTTCATTTATCTAAACTCCTGTGGTTTATTTCATTTCTCTGCTCTATTGTTCTTACTATCCAAGGTTTAACTATTAAACTCAAACTTCGCACATAAAAACTTTATTCAGAGTAGGTAATTGCTATATTCATAAGGAAAACTATCTGAACACGTCAGTACTTGATTTCGCTACGCGGAATCTTAGTACTGCTACGTGTGAATCTAAGCGAGAGCGAGTTTTTCGTTGAATATAGCAGTTAACTACTCCTCAAAATCTTCAAGTGCGAAATTTTAGTAATCAACTATTACTATCTAATATTTTATCCATAAACCTATCATTTTACAAGAGTTTTAGCACGTTTCTTATCTACCGTCCAGATCAATGGAACTTCTACCAATAACATGGCACTCCAACCGATTGCACAAGCAAAAGCTATACCAAGTATTCCGAATCTTGGCGCTAGTATCCATGTAAATATAACTCTTAAAGAGGTCTGTATCAACGTTCCTAAGAATGTGATTTTCATCTTGCCCATGCCACGGAAATATCCTTGGACACCATTCGTGAACGCGGGAAATATATAAAAGAATGCCATAATCAAAAGATACTGACTACCAATTTCTATTATATTTGAAGAACTCCCTTCATCAACAAACAACGAGACAAAGAAAGTTCTACAAAGGATAGTAACAAGACAAATCCCTATCCAATATAAGAATTCCATTCGTAAGCCTACAAGGAAGCCTTTTTTTATTCGCTCTTTTTGATCGGCACCTCTATTTTGTGCCACGAAAGTTGTGATGCCATGTGAGATACTTTGTTCTGGTGTACATGCAAAATCATCTATCTTAGTTACAGAATTAAAGGCAGCAATTGTATCAATACCAAGGGAATTAACAGAGCCTTGAATTAAAAGCTTACCTAAAGGTTGACAAGATTGCTGAAGTGCTGTTACAGAACCATATTGTAACGTGCGTTTTAATAATCCTGCATCCATTCTAAATTCTCCTCGTTTTATCTGAAGTATCGGAATCTTGCGGTATACATAGATGATGGATAAGATGGCAGATGCTGCTTCAGCAACTACGGTTGTTGTAGCCGAACATACGATTCCAAAGCCTAAGAATCCAATGAAAATCACATCAAGTACACCGTTAAGAATAGCAGAAAACATAAGGAATTTTAAAGGCGTTTTGGAGTCTCCAACACTCTTAAGTGCAGAAGCTAAAGCATTATAAAAGTATGTAAAAGGTGCCCCTATAAAAGTTATTCGTAGATAAGTCGTTGCCATAGGTAATAAGTCTTCTGGAACATTTAACAACCGTAATAAAGATCCTGAAAATATAATACCAAGAATCATCAAAGCCACTGAAAAATATAATCCAAATAGAACTGCCGTTGACATCTCTTTCTTTAATTTCTTATAATCCTTGGCTCCAAAGAATTCACTCATTAAAACACCTGCCCCCATACAGATTCCCGAGATACCGAGAATAACCATATTCATAACCGGATTAGCAATTCCTATGGATGCCAACGCTTCTTTGCCAATAAATCTACCTGCTATTATAGAATCAACTGCATTGTATGTTAACTGAAACATATTACCTAAGATCAAAGGAATCGCATATCTCATAAGGAGCCCCCCTATATTCCCTATAGTCATATCGGTTGTTTTCGATACCTTCTTACTTTCCTCTTTGTCATCTACAGTATTTTTCTTGTACTTCATATTCTGTAGTTCTTTATTCTTATTTTTCACTATCATCGTTTTTCCCCACGTACAAGTATCGTATATCTTAATCTATTGTAACACAACCTACTATATATTGTTATTTAGTTTTTCTTCTAACCGAAGCTCTACCATTCTTCTAATGAGATCTTCTGGAACTTCCACATCTAAAGGAATTTGAATCCTTTACAATAGTATGTTGGTGCTCCCCATGATAATTTTTCTTCTACTCCCACATCCTCATCCCATCCGTTTTAATAGTAATTGCACCTTCATTACCCGTCCATTTATAAGGAATCTGATTTTTTTTAAGTCTATCTAGCAACTCCTTATGCGGATGTCCATATCGATTTCCAAATCCACTAGAGATCCATGCAATTCTTGCACCATAATATTTTAGAAATTCATCGGATGTAGAGTACTTAGAGCCATGGTGAGCAATCTTAATAATATCGTATTTCTTTTGACCTACAGCAAGCTGACCATTCATCTCCTTTTCAGGTGTTTGGTTACTGCTTATGTTATCGCCAGATGTCAACTCCTCTTTAACGAGTTTTATTAATTCACTCTCTCCACCACTTTCCAAATCTCCCAATAATAATGCATCAAAACTACGATAGGTAAGGTCTAATACGATGGAGGTATCATTAGTAGAATCCGTCTTATACTCTGTATACGGATGTAGACAAGTAATGGTTAATTCACCTTCTTTTATTGTATCACCTTTACCAAAATAATGTAACGTAATTCCTTTTCTCGCTGCTAATTCTTCTATCTTCGTATAAGTTTCATCTATGAGGCTAGTTTCAGACAATATAAGATTCTGAATTCCCACTTGTCCATCATAGAAGGCAAGAGCTTTTAACGATGACAAACTCTTTTGCCCCCTCTTAGTATCTTCTATTCTTTCTACATCCGGCATCCCCTCCATAAGCTCCATGACTCCATTAATATGATCAGCGTCCATATGTGTTAAAACTACGTAATCAATTATTCCAATCCCTTGGGCCTTTAGGAATGGCTCTATTCTATATTTTCCTATTGACTTTACATCAGAACTTCCTCCATCTACAAGAATAGATGTCCCTTTTGGTGTCTTAATATAGATACTGTCTCCTTGGGATATATCTAACATCGTCATTGATAGATTAGTACTTGGTAAGCGGAATAATAAAATCCAAAGACAGGCTATTATGTATATCATCTTCTTACGTTTTGTTATAATCGTCAATTGTATGATTCCGATTACTACTACGTAATATAATACGATTTGCACTATACTTGGCTTTCCTGTTAATACCAGATGGAATGGAAGACTTGAAAAGAAATTACACAACATCTCATATAGTTTTAGAATTAATGTAATTCCGTATCCTAGAACTTTAGCAAAATCAATCCACCACATTCCGATAAGTCCGGCTACTACTCCAAGTGTCATCAAGACAGACGTTAATGGAATTACGAATAGATTTAAAATAACGCTGTAGATTGGTATCTCACAAAATGTACTAGCTAGAATAGGCGCTGTTGCGGCGCTAATGATCATACTTGATTGCAGTGCTTTCCCACGATTCGATTCACGTACCTTATATTTCTTATAAAGCCATTCATCCATGGATAGAAGCAATTCATCAAGTTTTAGCTTGATTTTCTCCCTTGTATATTCATTATAGAAACTCTTATTACCAAAATGATTACTCGAGTTCCTTTTTATCAATACTTTTCTAAGATGTTTAATTAATCCGAGGGATTTTTCAAGAAAATATTGTTCTAGATGTAGTCTCCCTTGTTCTTCTCTATTTCCTGTATTACCTTTCCCTACCTTTCTCTTTTTGTCTCTTTCGATCTCATTATCATTCTGTTTGTCTTCCTTACCCTCCTCTTTTAACCGTTCATAGATCTCACCGAATACCGCCAACACGCAGACTGCTAGGAAGGAAAGTTGAAAACCCGTGTTATATAGCTGCATAGGATTTTGAAGCAAGATAATGCATGCACTTAATGATATGGCAGAAAGCATATCATACGTACGGCCAATAACTATTGCAAATAGAGATACCAGTAACATCACTACCGCTCGATTAGTTGATACACTAAAATCCGTCATTTGCCCGTAACTAAACACCACAATTGATACAATTCCTGCATTTAGATAAATGGGAAAACCTATTTTCTTAAATATTTTATACAATAACAAACCTAAGAAACTAATATGTAACCCCGATATGGACAAAATATGTGAGATTCCATTTCTTTGATACAGATTCTTAATATCCGTATCCAGTGCTTGCTTTTCACCCAGAAACATTGCTTGCATTACCCCAGCCTCTTCACTTGGCAGTATCTTTTTATATACCTGAGATACCTTAGAACGCAAAGAAGTTAGTGCAGCATGATACATAGAATAGGAATCCCCGGTACATTCCATAGTTTCGGCAAACATCTGGTATCGGATCCCCTCGGATAAATAATAAGCGTAAGAATTAAATTGTCCCTCATTGGTGGCTTTCATAATCTGTGATACCGTACCAGTAAATCGAACAGTATTACCTACTTTCAACTTCGAATTCATCTCACCGTATGCAATTATTTTTTGTTTGATTGGAATTTGAATATCCTGACTCGGATAGAGCATAACTTTATCTAGATAATAAGATGTACTATTTTCTTTCTCTGTAATGCGTATAATCTTTCCTTCGATGCTTGCATCGCAATTTCTTTCACAATATGCATCGAATGGTGTTGGTGCAATCATCGCATTCATTCTTCCATAACCTACTAAGATTATGATTGGTAATAACAATATGAATCGATCTTCCTTGTTAATTCTTTTCTTTCTAATTGATTGCGAAACTGTTTTAATTGCTTTTGAATCTCTTTTTTTCTCCAAATGATCATTACTAAAGTTAATAAAATTAGGATTTTTAAATATACCTTTAGGATTATATTCACCGATAGAACATCGATAATATAGAATACTTAGACTTATAATTAGAAAGAATAGAATGCCGCCCACTGTAATCCATGATAAGGAATATAGTAGGCAGCCTAGTATGTAGGAAAGAGCGATCCATAGTAATGGTCTCTTGATCAACTACATACCTCCTATTATTGGGTTGTTTCTACAACATCAAGGTTTCGCTCAAACATTCCGTCGAATTTTGTGCTCTCCCCATATGTCTTTTGAAGTTCCCCATTAATTTTAAATTGCACTTTATTAATTGTTGGCATTTCAACTAAGGAATTTACTACAGAATAGATTGCAACTTCATCTGTAATCCCTTCTATTTTATCTAGGAATTTCTCATTAAATTCTACATAACAAATTCCTTCTTTTACTGTTGCTTTCACAAGTTTTGTTCCCGCTGGAATGGTTGGATACTTAGTATCACTCGGTGGACCTGCAATAAGCTGTTCCACAATCAACTGTTCCATAGGAATTGTTCCATTGTAAGTAACAATAATATTTGATTCTACTAATTTATTACCAGCCTCATTAGCAAAGAATAAGGATATCTTTGCATTTTGCTTATATTTTGTCTCCCCTCCGGTATTATCAATGAAATTCTCCGCTGTCATCATTCCAATTGGTTTTTCATTCTTATCACGAAGTGGTTGTCCTGCTACATAGAATTCTACATAATCTATACCTTCTAATTGGCAGAAATTCTTAACGATTGCAGCCCTTGTTAAAACTTCTGCTATCCCTACTAGATCGTAATAACTAGTTTCAAAGTTAAGGATTAGTTGTCCACTACCATTATACGTATAATCTTTAAGCACAACGGTATCTGGTTTTGCCTTACGATACGTATAATTCTTGGGATCCTTGTCAAGCGCCTCAACAAACTCAGCTATGAGATTCTCTGTACCAGTTGCTTCTGGCGTATAATTTTCTCGAACAACTTTCGTCTCATCCTTATCAATACAATATAGATAATAATCAGATTCCTTAACCTGTCCTATCTTGTTAGATCCACATGCTCCCAATATTCCCATGCAGACTAAGACGAGTACAGCTAGAAGATGACGTTTTTTCATATATGCCTCCCCCTTACGCTATATAACTAAGAGGAATACGAACGGTAAAAGTTGTACCCTCATTTACTTTACTATAAACCTTGATTGCTCCTCTATGCATAAGAATAGCATTTCTTGTGATAGACAATCCTAAACCAGTACCACCTGTTTCTCTTGATCTTGCCTTATCTACACGGTAGAATCTCTCGAATATAAAATCTTGTGCATCTTCAGGTATTCCAACTCCAGAGTCAGATACCTTGATATAGAAGAATTTATGATCCGCATTCAGCGATACTCTAACCCAACCTTCATCAACATTATATTTAATTGCATTCTCAATAAGATTGGAGATTGCTAAGGATAACTTCACTTCATCAACCTCTGCAATAACCGGACGATAACTCTCTAATACAACTTCAATATTCCTCTTTGCTGCAATTGGTCGTAATCGCTTCATTAATTGTTCTAATAATTCATTAATATTTATACTTGCTATATTCATCTCACTCGCAGTTTTGTCCAACTTAACAAGTGATAATAAATCGTTGATAATCTTATTCTCTCTCTCGATTTCGTCTGTAATATCAACCATGAATTCACGATACATCTCAATTGGCGCATCTTCTTGCATAACAAGCGAATCAGCTAATACCTTAATTGATGTAATAGGAGTCTTTAATTCATGAGATACATTGGATACGAATTCTTGCCTCGATTTTTCTAACTTCTGCATCCTTACAATCATATGATTAAATGATTCCGATATATTTTTCATCTCTGTAAAACCAGACACGGTTAGTTTCTCATCTAGATATCCTTCTGTCAGACGATCAATTGAGCTAGTAAATTTCTTAAATGGTTTCGTTACATAGAATGAGTACAAGACAGCTAACATAATTACAGCTATTACTATCGCAATACATAAAACTCCTGCTTTACTTTCAACAATACTTGTAATATCTATAATACTCTTTGTGGAGAAACTCATAACAATAACACCGATTATTTCTTTCGTCTCAAGATGTGATATCGGTAAAGTTATTTCAACAAACTGTTGGTCTAAATCGATATACGTACTATTCGTTCCACGAAAACATTTTATTACTTCCTCTGATATGATTGTCTTTCCTTCTTCAAGACCATACGTATCCTTGACTATATGCAAACCACTATCTACAACAACAATACGACCATCATAGATTTCTGCCAATTGATCGATTTCTGTGTTAACTTCCTTAGAATTAGGACTACTAAAATATCCTGTTGATACAAGTAAATCTGCAATCATATTACCATGGTACTTAAGCTCTGATATTCTTTGGTTGTGAGCCTGTTCGTTATACGTTGAAGTAATAACCATAGCAAAGATTATCATTGGTATACAACCGACAAGGATAAGCACAGCTAATAGCTGTGCTTTCATACTTCCTAAAAATTTGTTTGATTTAACCTTGGAAAAAATAGCCAACACCCCATTTTGTATGTATATATTTAGGTTCGCTTGGATTATCTTCTATTTTCTCACGAAGTCTACGAATGTGTACATCTACTGTTCTAGCATCGCCTGGATAATCATATCCCCATACCGTGTTAAGAAGGTTCTCACGGCTATATACTTTATTTGGATTAAAGATAAGAAGTTCTAATAGATCAAATTCTTTTGCGGTAAGATTGACTTCCTTACCTCGAATATAGACACGTCTGCTTTCACAGTCAATCTTAAGTTCTCCAAAAGTTGCAATCTTCTCTGTTGCATTATTCGCTTCTTTCTTTGAACTTCTTCTCATAATTGCCTTAATTCTAGCTTTAACTTCTAATATATTAAAAGGTTTTGTTATATAATCATCAGCTCCGTACTCAAGCCCAAGAATCTTATCCATATCATCACCTTTTGCTGTTAGCATAATAATAGGCATATCAGAAAATTCACGGATTTGTTGGCAAACCTCAAAACCTGTTAACTTTGGTAACATCACATCTAATAGAATGACATCATATTCTTTGTGTTTTGCCATAGTAAGTGCTTCTTCCCCATCATATGCACAATCCACTTCCATTCCATCTTGCTCTAAACTAAATCGTATACCTTTCACGATTAATTTTTCATCATCTACTACCAATACTTTCTTGCTCACACCAATCACCTCAATCTGTTGTTATTAAATCGCAGATTTTATTAAAGACTCCATCTTTGATTCCCGAAATATTCTTAATATCTTCAATAGAAGCAAACTTTCCATGTTCTTCTCTGTAAGTAATGATCATGTCTGCCTTTGCCTCTCCTATACCAGGTAGAGTCATAAATTCTTCCCTTGTTGCCTGATTAATATTAACCAGACCTTTATTCTCTGAATGACTTTCGTTATTCGTCTCTTGTTGTATTACTTTTGGCGATTCTTTCGCTTCCTCTTGGCTAGGCACATACACTTGTTGTTCATCTTCTACTTTCTGTGCCTGGTTAATGAAATCTCCTGCTGCATCTTTCGTTAATCCCCCAGCTGCATCGATTGCATCGCTAACTCTTGCTCCCTGGGCAAGAGTATAGACACCAGGTTTCTTAACTTGTCCACATACGTGGACTGCAATACTTACTTGCTCCACAGAAGTGCTAGTTTCCTCCGGATTCCCTAAATCCAAAGAAGCCTCCTGTATACTGTCTGATTCCTCGATGTCACTTGTTTCAACTACTCTCTCTTCACTGTCATCTGATAATGATATACCAGTAGATTTGCTATTATAACTTAGAAAATAACAAACCAAGCAAACTAATCCAATAAGACCAATCGCAATACTTACTTTTACGATTTTCTTATTGTTCATATCGTTTCCTTTCTTATGACTCCTTCTGGAGTATGGTCTCTCACATTCGAGCCCAAGAAGTAGCTTTACTACTTCTCATAAGTTATATTTTACTCAATAAAAACTGGTATTACAAGAGGCATTTCAACTAATTTCACTCTATAATTCTTAATTTTTTTTTACTTTTTCCATTTAATTGATTTTACTTCGATTTTCTATATTTATTTACTCCCACTTGAAAGTAATAAAACCGGCTATACATAATGCTACACCCACTAATTTACGGAATTGAAAAGGGACTTTCTCCACTTCGAATAATCCCATTAATTCTATGACATAAGACATGACTAATTGGGCTATTACAATAAGCATTGCCGCTTTTGCTGGACCTAAACTACCGATACTCTTTATAACTGTAAATGTAATGAACGCACCTATTGCACCACCTAATAGCATATACTTGTGTTCAATATGAAATAATGCTTGGAAATTACTTTCTCTACCCGTGACAAACCAAGCAATTAGACAAACAATTAGAGCCGTAAACTGAACAAAACTACTTGATATCCAAATGCTTGTTTCCTTGGTAACTCCCGTATTGAAGATCCCTTGAACACTCATTAATATACCTGATATAATCGCAATTAAAAAACCCCACATAACCTCAATCCTTTCAACTTTTGATATTTATAGGATTCGTGTGTCAAAAGGTCTATTTCTTTTTCGAATGAATAACCAAGAATATTTATTCGTTTAAAGTATATTTAACACTTGTGTATTCTAATATTGTTATATCAAAACTCCGCCCATATTTCTCATAACTTCTTACATAACACTCTATGACACAAAACACGTTGCGCACCTAAGTACTTCTATGTGTGTACGCCACATGCATCAATTGATGTGGAACCGCCATCGATGCGACATCCTGCCGCAGCTCAGGCTGGCTCGGCGTCCCTGCCTCGCCTTCCTTGTTTTCTGAGTACACACTAAGAAGTACTATACGTGCTTCACTACCGTTTTTTAGTCATAGTACGTTATGCAAGAAGTTTATCTATGTTTTAAGAGTTTTGCTTTTACAGTTTTGCTGATACACAAGTGATTATAGGTTATGACGAATAAATATTATTATTATTCATCATTAACTTAACTGAGACCTTTTGACACCCGAATCCTTTCTGATATTAGATATTACCATCACTTATCTTTATTCTCCCCATACTATTACGAAATATGCATTTACGTAAGGAACCATTGAAGAAAATATCCATAAACTATTCTATAATAGTTATAAGGAGCCGGTGATTTATGGGACAAAATTGTGAGAGAGCCTTAACGCATGATGATATTATCTGGGTGCTTAACCGCACTAACATATGTCGCCTTGGCGTTGCTGAAGATAATCAACCATTCGTTTTACCAATGTTTTATACCTACTGTGCGGACCCATGTCAGATTATCTTTCGCTTACTCAGCCGAACCAGTGGGCTTAAGATGCGTTGCATATCAAGAAATCAATTAGTATGTATTGAAGTAGATGTTCCTGTCAATGGTGGTTTTGCTAGTGTTATTGGATTTGGTAATGCGATTATTAGATGTATTGGTGTTGATGATTGTTTCAATAGACGTGATGAAATCGAGGTGTGCGTATCAGATATTACAGGTCGCTTTTATCCATCTTGTACATAGCCTTTCACTCGGCTATGTATAAGATAGGACTGACTACCCGTATAAATAATTCTAAAGAACAAAAATCACAAGAGTTGAATTTATAAAACCTTTGTTAAAGTTATCTAACATCGCAGGAGTTATCTTTCCATCCGACCAACCGACTGCAAAAAACAAATCATGCAATTCCTTACACGGTAAATCTTTTCGCGTTTCGTATACTACATTCATTTAAATTACGCCTCCCCAAATGATTTAACTCAAACATTTCTTAAGAATTGCAATCATTGCATCTATATCATCTTTGGTAATTACTAGCGGTGGTACAAAACGTAAAATATTAGCTCCTGCCGATATAATGATCAAACCATTGTCCATTGCTTTTGCTACAATATCATTTACAGGTTTTGATAGCTCAAGACCTTGCATTAACCCCTTACCACGTCTTTCGATTGCAAAATCATATTCTTTCACTAGCTCATCTAGTTTTTCTTCTAGATATGCTGAAACTTCCTTAACATGATCTACAAGATGATAACTTTCGAACATATCGAAAACTTTACTTACTGCAGCTGTTACTAATGGATTGAATCCGTAAGTTGTTCCATGATCGCCTAGTTCAAATGCATTCGCCACACGCTCTGTAGCAGCAAATGCTCCTACAGGTACTCCACAACCTAATGCTTTCGCAGATGTGATGATATCTGGTTTTACGCCATAATCTTGATATGCAAACATAGATCCGGTTCTACCCATGCCGCATTGAATCTCATCAAAGATTAATACGATATCATTCTCATCACATAACGTACGCAGCCCTTCTAAGAAATCCTTCTTTGCTGGGTACAAACCACCTTCACCTTGAATAGGCTCTACTATTATTGCACAGGTTTTATCAGATATTTTCTCTTTCACACTGTCAAGATCATTGAAATCCGCAAATACAACTCCATTAATCAACGGACGAAATGCTTCCTGGTATTTCGGTTGGCCTGTTACTGCAAGAGCACCGGTACTTCTACCATGGAAAGAATGATTCATAGAGATAATCTCACTATCATTGGTTTTTGTCTTGTTATAAGCATATTTTCTAGCTAATTTGATTGCTCCTTCTATTGCCTCTGTACCACTGTTTGTGAAGAATACTCTATCCATTCCAGAAGCCTTATTGAATTTTGCTGCCGCGTCCGCAGCTGGTACATTATAATAGAGATTTGAAGTATGAATGATCTTGTCGATTTGTTCCTTAAGTGCATCATTATATTCTTGGTTGTTATAGCCAAAGGCAAATACAGCGATTCCCGCTGCAAAATCAAGATACTTCTTACCTTCGTTATCGTATAGATAGACTCCGTCACCTTTTTCTATAGCAATGGGATAACGGTTGTATACAGGCATAAAATTCTGATTACTTACTTCAATACATTTATTCATTCTCTAACCACCCTTCATTATCAATAATTGCTGTTCCAATACCACGATTTGTAAAGAATTCTAGTAGTAAGCAATGTTCTCTTCTACCATCAAGAATATGTACTCTTGCAACACCATTACGAACTGCATCAATACAGTTCTTTAATTTGGGAAGCATTCCTCCACCGATAAAACCATCGTTAATTAATTCATCAGCACGATTAAGTGTAAGTACTGAGATGAGAGTATCCTTATCATCTGGATCCGTATAGACCCCTTCAATATCTGTAAGGAAGGCTAATTTCTCTGCACCGATTGCTTGTGCTACCGCACATGCAGCATCATCAGCATTAATGTTGTAAGTTTGATAGGAATCATCAATTCCAATTGGGGCAATTACAGGAATGAAGTCATTCTCAATCAAGGTATCGATTAATCCGGTATTTACTTGTTTGATATCTCCAACGAAACCAATATCTTTGCCATTTGGCATCTTCTTCTCAACTTTAATCGTAGCACCATCTTTACCACATACACCAACAGCCTTCACACCGATTTGTTCAACCATCTGTACTAGATGCTTATTTACTTTGTTTAGCACCATCTCTGCAATTTCCATAGTTTCTTCATCTGTTACACGAAGTCCTTCTACGAACTCTGTTTCTTTACCAACTTTATTCAGCCACTTGCTAATTTCCTTTCCGCCACCATGTACAATAATAGGTTTCATTCCGATCAACTTAAGAAGTGCAACATCTTTAATAACATTTGCTTGTAGATTCTCATCTAACATTGCGCTTCCACCATACTTTACTACTACTTTCTTATTATTAAATTTCTGTATATACGGTAGAGCCTCAATTAGAGTCTGTGCCTTTATCATTACTTGTTCCATTGTTTCCATCTCGATTCTCCTATCTAATCCATTTTGATTATTTTCCTATCTATTCCAAACCTCTATTATACAGCTCCGATATTGGCTATTTATGAACGGTAATCTGCGTTAATTTTAATATAATCATATGTTAAATCACAGCCCCAAGCGGTCGCCATTGCTTTACCCCTCTTCATATCAATGATTGCACAAACTTCTTTTCCTGATAGAATCTTAGTGGCAAAATCTTCACTATACTCTGTTTCCATGCCATCTTCAACTAATTTAAGTTTACCATCTGCACTTTCAATGTATAAATCAACTTTCTCAGGATCAAAATCCATACCTGCATAACCAAGTGCACATAAGATACGTCCCCAGTTTGCATCATTACCGTAAACAGCTGTCTTAACTAAATTTGAAGTAATCACAGATTTACTTAATGTAACAGCTTCTGTCTTTGATTCTGCATTGACAACCTTTACTTCTAATAATTTGGTTGCACCTTCTCCGTCGCTAGCCATAAGTTTTGCTAATGTTGTATTCACGACATTCAAAGCTTCTACAAATCTATAATAATTATCATCTTTAGTAGTGATCGCTGTATTACCAGCCATTCCGTTTGCTAATAAGAAACAGCTATCATTTGTTGAAGTGTCTCCATCAATAGAAATCATATTATATGTACTTTGCACATCCTCATATAGTGCTTCTTGTAATAGTTCTTTGCTAATTGCAACATCGGTCGTAAGAAATGCCAACATAGTTCCCATATTGGGGTGAATCATTCCAGAACCTTTTGACATAGCACCAATGGTTACTGTTTTTCCCTCAATCTCAAACTGAACTGCTACTTCTTTCTTACAAGTATCTGTAGTCATTATCGCTTCTGCTGCCAAAGTTCCTGCTTCTATGGTAGTTGATAGATCTTCTACTAATTGATTAATTCCATAAAAAACTGGTTCCATATTCAATTGTTTTCCAATTACACCAGTCGAGGCAGTTAAAACCATATCCGCAGTTAGATTTAATTTCTCTGCTACCGCTTCAGCCATGGCTTTATTGTTCTCCATACCCATCTCTCCGGTACATGCATTGGCAATTCCACTATTTACAATAATTGCTTGAACATTATTAGAGTTCTTAATAACTTCTTGATCCCAACGAACAGGTGCAGCTTTTACCACGTTTCTTGTGAATGTACCGGCTGAGACACAAGGTACCTCACTATAGATAAGCGCCATATCTTTTCGGTTTTGATATTTAATTCCTGCAGCTACACTTGCTGCCTGATATCCTTTTGCTGCTGTAACTCCACCATCAATAACTTTCATACTTTTTACCATGCCACTTCTCTATAAGATATGTATCTGTGGCTTCCCTTTCTTTATAATGTTATTTACTCAAACTTCGTACAAAAAACTTTATTTAGAGTAGGTAGTTGCTACATTCATAAGAAAAACTATCTGAACACGTCAGCACTGTACTGACTACGTGTGAAGCTAAGCGGAAGCGGGTTTTTCGTTGAATATAGTAATTACCTACTCTCGAAATCTTCAAGTGCGAAGTTTGAGGTATTTATATAATTGTTATCTGATCCTCCATAATCGTGTAGTCATAATTATTAAGATCTCTTCTAAACTTCCAGCCCAATTCACTCCAGAATGTATTCCCTACCGCATTCTGTGTGAAAGCAACCAAATTGACTTTATTAATCTTCTCTTCTTTCAAAGCATTCATTGCTGCCCCAACCATCTCATGTCCGATCCCGTGATTCCTATAATCATTATGTACACATACATGATAAAAGTACCCTTGTCGTCCATCATGCCCACATAAAATTGCGCCTATAATTTCATGATTATCTTCATATACTACACTGGTGTTTGGATTTCTTTTAAGGAATCTTTCAATACCTTCACGAGAATCGTCTAAGCTACGAATAGCAAATCCTTCAATTGTCGTCCATAACTTATATACCTTATCATAATCATCAATTGTCATTTTTCTAATCATTCTGTTCTCCATTCAACTTAGCAGTACCAGGTTTTTATAATTATACATCTTTCTTGAATTTTATGCAAGCATCTATTTCGTATTTTTCCTTTGCTAACTTAGTTACTATATTACTCCGAAACAGTCATTTATATTGAATATACTATGTTTTCAAAGATAATTCCTCTTTATAAATCTTCATTCAACTTAATATTTCTAAAATATTTTTATATTTTTCACTTGCATAAAATTAATAAGTGTTGTATATTTATAATATATTCAAGAACGCATCTGTTTCTACAAAACTCTTAAGAGTTTATGAATAGCTACGTTATAAGAGAAGTATTTTAATAAAAATAAAGACGCGCATACATAATTCCGCACATATTTAGGAGGTATATTAATGAAAGAAAAAGTTATATTAGCTTACTCAGGTGGTCTAGATACTACAGCAATCATCCCATGGTTACAAGAAAATTACGATTATGATGTTGTTTGTTGTTGTATCGATGTTGGTCAGGGCAATGAACTTGACGGATTAGAAGAAAGAGCAAAAGCATCTGGAGCTGTTAAATTGTACATAGAAGATGTGATCGATGAATTCTGTGATGACTATATGATACCTTGTGTAAAAGCAAATGCTATCTATGAGAACAAATATTTACTTGGCACTTCAATGGCTCGTCCAGTTATCGCAAAGAGATTAGTTGAAATTGCTAGAAAAGAAGGCGCGTCCGCAATCTGTCATGGCGCGACTGGTAAAGGAAATGACCAAGTACGTTTTGAACTAGGAATCAAAGCACTTGCTCCAGACTTAAAAATTATTGCTCCTTGGAGATGTACAGATACTTGGAATATGCAATCTCGTGAAGATGAAATCGCATACTGTAAGGCTCATGGTATTGACTTACCATTCTCAGCAAGCAACAGCTACAGCCGTGATAGAAACTTATGGCACATTAGCCACGAAGGTCTTGAACTTGAAGACCCAGCACAAGCTCCTAACTACGATCACTTATTAGTTCTTGGTGTCTCTCCAGAGAAAGCTCCTAATGAAGGTGAAATCGTTAGTATGACATTCGAAAAGGGTGTTCCAACTTCACTTAACGGAGAAAAATTAAAAGTTTCCGAAATCCTTACTAAATTAAATGAACTTGGTGGGAAACATGGTATTGGTATCATCGATATCGTTGAAAACCGTGTTGTTGGTATGAAATCTCGTGGTGTATATGAAACTCCAGGTGGAACAATCCTTATGGAAGCTCATCAACAATTAGAAGAATTAATTCTTGACCGTGATACTTACACTGCTAAGAAAGACATGGGTAACAAGTTCGCTGATATCGTATACGAAGGAAAATGGTTCACACCTCTTCGTGAAGCAGTTCAAGCTTTCATCGAATCAACACAACAATATGTAACTGGTGAAGTTAAATTCAAACTTTACAAAGGTAACATAATCAAGATGGGAACTACTTCTCCATATTCACTATACAATGAAAGTATCGCATCATTTACAACAGGCGACTTATATGACCACCATGACGCAGAAGGCTTCATCAACCTATTCGGTCTTTCATTAAAAGTTCGTGCTATGATGATGGCAGAAACTGAAAAAAATAAGTAATTCATTTTTGCTAAATACTATATAAAGAAAAGGAGCTTACTACAAAGCTCCTTTTCTTTATATAGATTGTCTTATTCAAGTGCGAAGTTTGAGTTACTAACTACTCCGTCTATTCTTCCTTAATGCAACAAACAATACAAGACCCGATACCGCCGCTAAGAAAATCATGGATTGAATAAACGGTACAAAATTATAACTACCACCCTGCCAAAATCCAGCAAAATCTTCGCTCATGTAACTCATAGGGAAAAGATAGGCAATAAAACGAAGTCCTTTTGGTAATTGACTTGGCATCACTCCAAACATACCACAAAGCATCATTATTCCAAAATAAAACGCCATCGTAATTGCATAAGTAGGACCAAACTTCTTAAAATATAATGCAATTCCATGGGCTAATAGAAACAAAATACACACAAGCAAATACAGACTAATAATCAAAATTAATGCTGATTTCAATGATGGTACCGGTATCTCAAGAACGGTATAATCCACTACAGTGAACAGTATTAACGAAATAGTCATGACTACCAAGTAGCAAACCATCTTCACTAGAAGTAATGTCTTGTCGCTATATCCAAACATCTTCATTCGAAATGGTATATTTCTCTCTAATTCTTGTGAATAGGTCGCCGCATATCCAATTAACACGGTAGCCATTGGAATAATTAGACTCATCGTAATAAAAACACCTGTTGTAGTTTCTGCCATCATACTCTCAGGCACTCCTTTTAAGAAAACCTTCACGGTAAGAATTGACATAATGATAGGAAAAAAGATACCGAATACAAGAATAAATATATTTCCCAAAGCATTGCGTAATTCATATATAAATAACTTCTGATTCCATCTCTTAGTAGGCATGGTTTACACCTCCCTGCAATGCATTAATGGACATGATCTCGATGTCACGATTACTTCTCTTGAAGTTAATATCATGTTCAATAAGATTTTGCATTATAGCAATCTCAGCCTTCTCATTCTGACATACAAGTGCAATTAGATGTTCTGGTGCTGCAATCTTATCATACCATTTTGTAATTTCTTGATTACCGGGTGTATTATCAAGAATGATGATTGCATGTTGGCAATATTTACGGAACAACTCTTCTTTGGTCCCATAATCAATTACTTTACCTTCATCTAATATTAGTATCTTATTAACAAAATGATCTAGCTCCTCATAATAATGCGACACCATGCAGATCGTTGCTTCCTTATCCTGATACCACTCTTGTAACTTATGAATCAATTGCTGTCTTGTCTCAAAATCAAGCCCTGAGGTAACTTCATCAAAGAATGTCAATTTAGCATCTTGAAGTAATACTAATATAATAGTCATTCTCTGTTTTTGTCCACCAGACAGTGTATTAAACTTCTTATTCAAACAGCCTTCCATATCGAAGAATTGAATCAATTCTTGTAACTTCTTATCTTTCTTAATGCTTGTATTCAATACACCTTCCATAATATATCGAATGGGCATATTATCTACATAATTATTCTCTTGAAGATGGACTGCCATCTCTTCTTGTCTAAGATTCGTTGTAATGCTTCCCTTGTACGGAGCAACCCCTAATATAGATTTAACGAGTGTTGTCTTTCCGGCTCCATTAGAGCCGATAATTCCTATTCGATCTCCCTCTTCGAATGTAAGCGATTCCGTTATTGATAACGCTACTTTTTCACCATATGCAACTCGTAAATTATCGATCGTCACCATATTAATCACATACTCCTTCCCAATCTATACTATATATTATAGCACCTCCATATGAATTTCATATGAAGATGCTATGTAAATGCTATGTAGATAATACATCAATGTTACATGAATTCAAGTGTAACCTCTACCCCGTCAACCACATTACTAATATTCACACGGTACCCAAGTAGCTTACAATAATAGTAAACAACATAAAGTCCAAGTCCATGACCTTTTTCCTTTGTTTCACTTGACACAAAAGGCTCGAATATATGAGGAAGTAATTCAAGTGGAATTCCTTCATTCCTGTTGTGAATATGTAACCGATTCTTATCTAAAGTTATACTTATCTTAGTGTCACTGTCTGCGTATTTGACAGCATTAGATATGAGATTATCAATAATCTTATAGATCATCTCCCCATCAGCCATCACACAGACTGGAATAATCTTCTGTTCAATAATTAGATTCTTTTCCTCCAATTGAATCATATAGTTAGCTTGACAGGCTACAAGAATCTCTTCTACTTTAACAGGTTCCACCTTCATGTTACCTTCACAGTGACCTAAGTATAATATATCTTCCACCATCCTCTGCATAGATTTCAGCTGGTCTTTTAGCTTTGGCAAATAAGTCTCACTATCACTATACTTCCCAATCTTTTGAATCATTCCATCAGCAAGTAGCAATGCCGCTGCAATCGGCGTCTTTAACTGATGAGAAGATGCGCGCAAGAAGACTTCTTGTCTCTTATTCTGCTCCTGTAATAAGATGTTGGATTTCTCTAACGCTTGATAATTTTGGTCTAACTGCTCATATAATGAATTCAGACTTTGACTAAGAATTGCAATCTCATCTTCTCCTGCTGCAATTTCTTTCTCTTTTTCTAGATTACCTGTCTTCTTAACATACTCCGCATGATAAGCGAGTTTCTGTATTGGATTAATAATTTTTCTTGCAAATCCCTGTGTGGATAATAGAATAATTAATATAGTAACCACAATAATCATAGGCAAACTCTGCAGTACCACAGTCCGAATCTCACCCATTCTTGGTGTCATTACTGGGAGTAAAGTAATTAATATCTTTCCGTTCTTAATACTGCATGCCACATAGGAAGTGTAGTAATTAGAGCCATCTGTACCATCCCACTGGCACACCACTAAATCCTCACCTACTAAAGTGTATTTGTCAGAGACTTGGGTAAACTCATTGGTATCGATTATTTTCAATCCTTCAATATGAATTGGTAACTCTTTGTTCTCCATACAAGCCTTCTTTATTAACTGTATTATGTAATCAAAGTCGAAATCAAACTTCTGCTTCTCTATCTCATCTAGATCAAAATCTTCTACAGTTAATAACTTCCCCCGTATATCATGAAACAGGTCAAGTAATCTGCTATCATTTATTACTACTTCCATAGATAGATATGTATTATATAATAAGATTGAATCTCCTTCTTCTGGTATAACAAAGGAAAATGTCCCAGTAGGATTACTTATATTAATAGAATCATAATTCTGCTCCTTAATAAAATGCTCCTGTACACTAACAATCTCATCAAAATAATTCTTCTTCATATGATCTACATAAAGAGAAGGTAGCATGAATATAAAATATCCTATAATTAGTGAAATCAACAGTGTAACAAGAGTGATACTATATATGAAAGTCCTTTTTGAAAGATTCAACTATTTCTCCCCCTTATCAAACTGATACCCTACTCCAATAATAGTTTTGATATAATTTCTGGGAAGCTTTTTCCTGAGATTCTTTACGTGAGCATCGATAATACGGTCATTTACAAAGGCGTCTTCATGAAAAATTCGTTCAATTAACTGTTCTCGATTGAAAACTCGATTCGGTTCATCTGCCAGTGCCTTAAGTAATAGGAACTCGCTTACCGTTAGATATAAAGATTCATTCTTATAGAATGCTTGATACGCAGCCTCATCAATTAATAATTCATTATTCCTTGTGGATTTGTTACTAGCTTGACCAATACGATGTAGAACGGTTTCAATCCTTTTAATTAATAGAATTGGTGAAAACGGTTTTATTATATAATCATCCGCATAGAGGTTGAATGCTTTTACCTGTGTTTGTTCGTCATCAAGTGCAGTCAACATAATGACAGCCATACTCGGATGCCTTTTGCGTATATATGCTAATACCTCCATACCATTAATTGTCGGAACCATAATATCCAAGACCGCTACATGAAACGCCTCCTTGTTAACCGCATCTATAGCCTCTTTCCCATCACTCACAACAACAACTTCGTATCCAGCCATCTTAAAATACTCTGTTGTTACTTCCCTAATGGTTGGTTCATCTTCTAAAAACAATATTCGTGCCATCCCCCTCGTATCCTCCTATATTCACCAAATGTTTTGCCAAAATTGTAGCATATTATATATATATGGTCAAACCTAATACAGTTATCCACTCCTCGAAACCTTCAAATGTAAAGTTACAGTAACTTACCGAATTATTAAAAATCCCTCAAAAGTAGTATACCTTTGAGGGACGATCTTCATTATCATTTAAATTATTCAACAACTAATTAGCAAGTACTCCTTCTTCTAATAAGACATCATATAGTTTTGATATTGGGAGCCCTACTACGTTATAATAATCACCATCTAACTTCTTAATGTGCACTGCAAACTTACCTTGAACAGCATAAGCTCCTGCTTTATCCATTGGTTCCTTTGTTGCAACATACGATTCAATCTGTGCTTCACTCATGGCATTCACATAAACTTTCGTCTCAACAGCAAAGTTGATTTCCTTGTCACATTCAGAACCATCTTCTGCTTCCATCTTGATAATTACAGAGACACCTGTATATACTTCATGAACATCATTTTGTAACAACTGTAACATACGCTTAGCGTCTTCTTCATTCTTTGGTTTGCCCATAATTTGATTATTGTAAGCTACAATCGTATCACAACCAATAATCACATCATTAATCTTTGCTTTCTCTGCAATATCATTAGCCTTCATAGATGCTAAGCCCTTAACTATATTCACAGGTTCATTTTCCGTAATAACTTCTTCTTTGTTACTAACTTGAACTGTGAATGGAATTCCTACTTGTTCCAAGATTTCTTTCCTTCTTGGTGATCCTGATGCTAAAATTATATTGTACATATTCATCCTCCGTTTACATTACTTTTATTCTACCAATTTCTACGCAACAATTCTGGCTCATGCTCAAGATGTGCATAATCATTAAATCGTTCTAGATAAAACCGATTTCTTTCTCTATGATAGACCAATTGTGTAATACTTGTATTCTCTAGGCTAAGACCAAACTGTAACTTGTATGCTTGGTCCATCCCTAATACCCCTGTTACTAATGAACGAATTGTACCACCATGTGTTACGATTGCCACATTCTTATAGTCTGTGCATATTATCTCATTTAATACATTTTGAGCACGATCCCATACATCTAATCCACATTCGCCTGATGGAAAAGCCAAATCACTTGTCATGGCAGATCTTTCTTTCAAGAAATCCCCATATCGATCCTGGTTATAGGAGTCTGTGTTTCCTTCTAGTTCACCAAATTCAATTTCTCGTAACTCCTCACGGACCATGTGATTCACATGAAGATGTGTATTTGCAATCTCTGCTGTCTCTTTTGCACGATAGTAATGACTTGAATATAAAGCGTCTATATGATAATTTGCAAGCCGCTTTCCTAATAAATCGGCTTGCTTACGTCCTACTTCTGATAATTCAACATTTACATTACATAACTTACTGTTTTGTCTTGCGTGTCTTATAAGATATATGTTCATTGTATCCTCCTGCTTATGTCAGTGCAGTTTATCTCAATATGAATCTGTCAGTCCGCTACCTTACCTTGCATCTTTTTATATTCTTCTACAGCTGGATCTTTAATATTATAGATTCGATTCCATTCCTTGCTCTCTGTATCCTTAACGGTTTCTGAACGATTTCTGTATAAAAAGCGTATTAGGTTATAGCAATCTACCCAAATTTCATTATTTCCTTCTTTTTGCGACTCATCAAAGATCAACTGTAAACCAATATGTAAGTGCGAAGTCTCAATATTATTTACATTTTCAGTCGCACTGTACCCCGTTCTACCCAGATAACCAATTACATCCCCAGCTTGAACGATACTACCTTCTTTTAAAGTTTTATTATAAGGGAAATTCTTTCTAAGATGGGCGTAATAATAATATCTCTTACCATCAAAACTACGTATACCTAAACGCCACCCACCATATTGATTCCAACCAATAGCCTCAACATAACCTGACTCTACTGCAACAATCGGTGTTCCAACCTGCCCCATCATATCATGTCCTAGATGCCTTCTTTTATAGCCGTATGACCTCGAAACACCAAAATCATCGTAATCACTATAAGGGAAATTCTTTGCAATAGGTAAATAACCTTTTAAACCATATTTCTTAACCCAAACTCGTTCCTCTGATGTATCTTCTTTCAATTGTTCAATCTCGTATTCACCTACTAAACCACCTAAAACAGCCGTATACGCTTCAAGATAATATGAGTAGTATTTCATGTCTGCTGTAATAGAAGCCATAGTCTCTTCCTTACTTTGAAGACGTTCCACAAGCTTACTCATATCACTCTTCTTATAGCTCCCAAATTCTCCACCATACATTGCTCCTAGATATGCAAGTAGTTCAATCCAGTTAACATGTACTCCGTTTTCATAGGTTTCAACATCATATTGATACGCTTGGTCGAGTGCTTCATATGATACATTAAACTCAACCCATTTAATGAACTCCTTCTTTTCTTCTTCCTTACTGGAATCTACCTGATCTGTATTCTGACTGCCTAGATCGTTGCTTTCCTCGGAAGTTCCAGCATTCTCTTCCCCTGTTGTATCTGGCGTTACACCTACTTCACTCGTCTGGCCAATGGTAGCAAGTGTACGTTCTGAAACTTTGTCATATATAAGGAAAGAGGCAGCAACAAGCACAACAAATAGCTCACATATGATTCCCTGCTTTACTCTAAATAACCGATTCATACTTACCTCTCAAACTAAAGATATTACTATAGTATGAGAAAATGTAATTCACTATTCCTTTGAATCTATTTTCCTTGCTAATAAAGTTGCCCCGTCCGTTAATTAACTCTCACTATCTGCCTGTTTTATGATATTACGATACTTCTTAATGATTTCTTTCATATCTTTACGAATACCAAACTTCTCATAATATTCTTTACTACAAAGTTCAAGTATGGTACGTAGAGAACTTACTTGATACCATTTATAATTATCATCAAAATGCTGCATTGTATCGAATTCAACTGATTCTAGGTACTGATTACAAATGTCGTAATACTCTTTCAAATCACCGATGCTTAATTGTAATTGCTTAAGTTCCGATACTAACTCACTCGTCAATCTTGTATTCTTCTCTTGTCCCTGGAAGAAGTAATCCATGAATACTTGTAATGTATCCATATTGATCTGGTCGTTCTCCATTGAATTGAAATTCTCTTCCATTACATTGTATAACATCTCTTGTCTATACTTAGAAATCTCTGCACGCAATTCTTCGAACTGCTCGTCTGCTTCTTCTAGCATCGCGCTAATTCTCGAGAATTTTCTTTTAAATTTCATTGGAATATCGTCATCTTTTTTGTACTCTAACTTGTGCTCAATCTCTGCCCAAGTATGCATAAGATTGGTTCTAATCTGTACTTCTGCCTTAAGTTTACCAAAATCTCTATAGTTAGGTGTAGATAACCACTCATCCTTAACTTTCACAATAAAGTGGTGTGAACGGTATCCAAACTCGTTTTCATCTAATAGTTCTTCTTTATCTTCACTCTCAAGTACTTGGAATTCTTTACTGATAATCTCGCAAATTTTCTCTATATCACTACGATAATAGCAGATAATACGTATCCCACAAATATCTTCTATCTGCTCAAATGGTGAATCAAATTTCTTTCGTTCTATTTTTTTTAGAAATGAATCAAAGCTCTTAATTCGATAATCAATGGTCAGATATCCAACATTAATTTCTGACAGTAGAATCTTCAAGGCTTCTACTAAGTTTTTAGCTAACTTCTCATATTGATCTGCCAATTCAAAGAATTGTTTCTTTAATATATATATATCCTTCTTCATGCTAACCTCCAAACCTCTTGAATGTGAAGCCACTCAAAAGCATCCCTTCTACATAAGTTCATACTCCCTAAAATACATGCCCTCTCATATCTATTATATTCAAAAATTGACATTACTGCAAGTAATATCAGTAAGTACTTCGTCTCTTAAAGTCATATAAATAGCCAAATAGCAACAAAAAAATACTACCACAGGAACCGAAAACAGATTAAAGTGGTAGTAATTTAATTATTTAAATATTGGTTTGAGTTTGAGTATATATCTGTTGCTTTCCAACCCTCCTTTTGAACAGATATTGTTTACTCGTATCCTATACTGTATTTGTGAAACTTTTGTGAAATAAATTTGTCAAAGTTAGTTTATTGGTATTAACACGTAAAAACTAACTCCATCATCTTCATTCCTAAATCCAACAGTTAATTGTAAGATATCAGATATTGTCTTGACTATAGATAGTCCTAATCCATGGTTATCACTCTCTGTATTAGCAGAATCCATACCTTTATAGAACACTTTCCAAATCTTACTCTCATCTTCTTCTGATATAGGTTCTCCAGTATTAAATACCTCAATGATCACGAACTCTTTATATTGTTTCACCGTTAATACGATCTTCTTACAGTCATTCACATGATTAATTGCATTCATCATATAGTTGTTCAGTAATCGCTCTAACAATTGATAATCTGTATATATTGTTTCTCCTGAATCGATATGAGAGGCAAATTGAATCTCTTTGCTCTTCATTATATTCTCATATCTTTCCACTAAACCATTCATCAATGTTTCCAGTGAGAAACTCGTTTTATCTACATTCATCTTACTCCACTCAAGTTCCGAATAACTTAATATTTCGTGTACCAATGCATTCATTTGATTACATTCTTCCACAATAACAGCACAATACTCTTGTATATCCTCTATATTACCTACGACTGAATATTGAAGTCCCTCTGCATATCCCTTAATAACAGTAATCGGTGTCTTTAATTCATGGGTAATATTTCGAAACAGCTGTTTTCTATGTTCTATATCTTCTCTTAGCTGTTCAATGTTTCGGCTTAACCTTGACGACATGGTATTGATACTAGTAGCTAATTGTCCTACTTCATCGGGTGCATCATAACTGACTTGCTTGCTGAAATCTAGCTTTGCAATACTTTCTGCTACGTTACTCATCTCAATAATAGGCTTGGTAATTCGCTTGGATAGATATATTGCAATTCCTCCACCAATGAATATGATGAAGATTCCCACTATAATATAGAAACGATTTGCAATATCAACACTATCTTGTACACCCTTTGTTGATTTTCTAAGAATTAGATAATTACCGTCTTCTAATCTCTTTGTAAGTGTAATCTTGTAGTTACTCTTATAAGAAGAAGTATCCTCAAATATTCCGAAAGTATACCCCTCCATATCCTTGTTCTGTAATGCAATCTCTCGCATCCTCTTCGATATTTCATCATAAGAGCGCCTTGTTCTTGAAGTATACTGAATGTTTCCTGTATTATCTATAACAAAAACACTAACACCTTCTTCTTTATCTACAGAAGTAATATATTCTTCGAAATCTTCTCGCTGCTCATTATAATAGGTACTTATGTCATTACTAATCTTAACGAAGATTTCCTTATTTTCATTTATATAATATTTCTCTAAAAGGAAATTATTCGTTATTAATTCCACTAATATTATGGCAATAATAAATCCCCCAAAAACAACTAATAACTTTCTTTCAATCGTCTTCACTCTACAAGTCCCCCTCATATTAATCCCAATCAGCTTGAACTAAATAGGATCAAACATATATCCAACACCTCTAATTGTATGAATATATTGTCCACAAGACTTGAGTTTAGTTCGTAATGTCTTGATATGTGTATCTATTGTACGCATGTCCCCTTCGTAATCAAACCCCCATACCTGATCAAGAATCTGACTTCTTATAAGAACACTTTTCTTATTCAAGATTAAGTAAGTTAATAACTGATATTCTTTACGATTTAGATCTACTATTTCCTCGTCCACCTTGACTTCATAAGTTAATTGATTTATCTGAATATCGCCTTCGGTAATAATGCTCTCATTTTCTTTAATTTTCTTTCTCATAATTGCATTTACACGTGCAACTAGCACTTCATAACTAAATGGTTTCGATATATAATCGTTTGCACCTGCATTCAACCCTTTAATTTCATCCTGCTCGCTCCCAAGAGCTGTTAACATGATAACAGGTACTTCTGAATACTTACGTATCTGCGTTAAAACTTCTATCCCATTGAATAAAGGTAACATAATATCAAGAATAACAAGTTCAATATCTCGTTCCTCAAAGAATATCTTTAAAGCCTCACTTCCATCACCAGCTTCTATTCCTTGATAACCTTCCTTTTTTAATATGTCATGAATAAGTTTCCTCAAGCGCTTATCATCTTCTACTAATAAAATCTTCATATGAAAGCAGTCCTCCTACTTTAAGCTTGTTCCTAAACAAGCTTAACTACATAAAGTGTCAAAATTGTTGCAATTATCCATTTAATAGTTATAAAGTAGGTAACACCATAATTCGTTACTTGAATAAAATATATCAGAGATATTATTCATAAATAAGAGAGGAGAATCTCATGCCAATTAAAATATTTATAGATCAGGGACATAACCCCGAATCCGTTAATGCAGGTGCTGAGGGTCATGGCTTGCGTGAACAAGATGTAACTTACAACGTAGGTATCTATCTTGCAGACATTCTCAATAATGACCCAAGATTTGAAGCAAGAACATCACGAACTAGTCCAACCGAAATCTTAGGGTATAATAACACTTCAAGTTTACGTACTAGAGTCGAGATGGCTAATAGCTGGCCTGCTAATTACTTCATAAGTATCCACTGTAATTCCAGTGTAAATCCAAGTTATAATGGTACAGAAGTTTATGTTGCAAAGGCATATTCACAAGCATATTATCTTGCTGAATATGTGCTAAATGCCATCGTTAATAGAGTTGGTACAAGAGATAACGGAGTTCGTATGAATCCTTCGCTATATGTCCTTCGTAATACAACTATGCCTGCTATATTAGTAGAACTTGGCTACCTTACAAACTACGAAGATGCACAGAAATTACGTGATGATCAATATCAATTTGCTTATGCAATATATGAAGGCTTACTTGAATACTTTGGTTTAGAACCTGTATAAAATAAAAAACAATTTTTCTTCGACGTATTAATCGAAGAAAAATTGTTTTTTTAATTACATATCTTCTACATAAACTTTTTGCATCGAGAATCCTCTACCTCTTACTTCATTAACTTGACTAATTATTACGAAAGCATTCTGGTCAATATCCATGACAAATTGGTTCAATTTTGATAATTCTCTAGCACTGATTACAGTCAATACCATTAGGTTTTGGTTACGACAAAATCCTGTTTCAGCATGAATAAGGGTAGAACCACGATCTAATTGATTAATAATCATATCATTAATTTCTTCATATTTCTCACTAACTATTTTGACCTGAAGCTGTGATTTACCAAGTAGTAAAACTTTATCTAGAACAACTGTATATATTAATACCAATAATATTCCATATAGAACTTGTTCTCTATTAGAGAAGAGCATTTGTAATAATAAGATTGAAAAATCAATGACATATAATGATACTGAAACAGGAATCGAGAACTTTTTGTTCAGTACAAGTGGTGGAATATCCACACCTCCTGTTGAAGCTCCAACTCGTATTACAATCCCTATACCAAAACCTATCATTATACCACCGCATATAACAGATAACATTGTATCATTAGTCATTCCTCGAAGTTCAGGTATCTGTTCTAATATACCAAATATAAATGGATAATAGAATGTACTTATAACTGTTGTTAGGGCAAACTTCTTACCAAGTACAAAGAAACCTATTATAAACATGGTAAAATTAAATATCGAAACAAAGGCTGTTATTGGAATATTGAATTGGTGATTGAAGAATAATGCAAGTCCAGTCGTTCCTCCCGTTATTAAATCGTTTGGTAAGATAAACATTACAATCGCTGCAGCGTAGATTGTATTACCCGCTAAAATATAAAGTAAATTCTTAAAATATTTTTTCTGTGAATTTTTCATATTTAAATCTCTCCCTTTCTCAATAGCTATACATGCTTAAGTATCTGTATTACTGTGCCATAATAAAGCACAAAAAAAGCAGACATCTGTCTGCTTTAAAATTCTATATAAAATTGTTTCCTATTGTATAATTTTAATTCATTTTTCCTTCTCATTTTCATCACCAATAAGATATTACCATTCATTTTGCAATTTGTAAATAAAAAACTTGCAGAATCTTATCTTAAAACTACTTATTAAGAAAATCTATAGTCATTTTCGCAATTTCCTTATAATAATCTTGGTGAAGATAATGATTTCCATCTAACTTCACCAACTCACTATATACTGAATGTCTTGTATATTCATAATAAACCTCAGCCACTTTACTTCCCTTAGCATAGAAAAACAACACTGGTAGTTCATCGCTTAGTTGTATATCCTCAGTAGCTTCCATATTAACCTTTAAATTTTTTCGTTCGTCTAAAACATTTTCATTATAACGATTCCATTTAGTAATAGCCTTAATGACCTCTCTATCTTTCTTTGAATACGCATGGTTGCTCTTATCAGGTATGTAATTTTTTTGATTAAGCGTCACTTCGATCCTAGGTATCCCTAATATTGTCGCATACTTCATTAACTTTGTTGTCTTCTTATAATAATCTCCGATATACACTTTCATCTTAGGGAGCGTACAATCAATCCCTACAATTGCCTTCACTTGCTCCGGATAACAATTAGCGTAATAGATAGCATAGATCCCGGATTCTGAATGTGGCATCAAAACTACCTTGCCCTTGATACCTATATTCACTAGAGCCATGTGAATCTCTTCCGTAATATTCTTAACATTCCTCTCTCTATGTGTTCTCTCACTATATCCATATCCAAATGGTTCAATTACAACTACACGGTTCTTCTTTGATAATTCATTTACTAAAGGTTCAAAATCCTTTGTTGGTGCTCCAGTTCCAAGACCAGGTAATAAAACAACTGTATTCTTGCCCTTTCCAATACTATAGATGTGCATCTTATTACCGTACACTTCGACCATTTCACCTGGTGCCTTATAAATTCCTTTTTCATAATTGGTTACTACATAATTAACGAACAACCAACTCACAATAATTACTGGTACCCAAAAGAGAAGATTTTTTCCTATCTGCTTTAATTTCTCCACCGAATCACTCCTTTGTCTAAGACCGTTGGCGTCACATGGAACCGTCATCAATCTAACCTCATATATACTAATTATGCCAAAAAAATAATTGTATAACCATATTTTTGGCTTACAATTCTCTCTTTAAAACTTACATTATTGAAAGGTTCTAGATGAACTATTCTATATTATAAGGATTTCCATGTCCTAGATACATCTTTCTTATCATATACGTTGATAATTTGTGCATACTATTCGTTAAATACTCACAAAGTAAGAATGTTCAAATATACTATAGTATAATAATTTATTGTAAAGGTTGAACGCTATGGAACAATGCCTTGCTTTTAACACCCATGACTCTAACTCTGATGTAACTACTAACATGGCTTCACATATCCTTTACACAAAGGAATCGACACATACTGCATATAAACAAGATCATCGATACATCCTTCATCACGAAATTACGTATAATAGTCAAACGAACGATAGTAAGTTGCAGTATATTACAGGCAAACTTTATCTAATTGACGATATGGGGTATCACATTCCCTGCTCTTACATTCCAATTACAATCTTATCTATTGATAAAGGCTCTTTTAAAACCTCTTTAACAGATAAAGACGGTAATTATCACTTTTCTTACGAGATTGACTATACAAGTGCTGCTCTAATAGACAAGGTTCGATATACTTCAAATCTTAAATTATTTGCTTACCTACCAACAATCCGTATCCATTTTCCTCTTGATACCATCATTGATAACTGGGATAATATATTGACTGAAACTCCATATATTATTAAATGAATAAAAAAGACATTGCTTTATGAATAAGTGCACTCCAAAAGTTAGGTATATTTCATCTAATATCCGAAATGTACTTCATTCATTACAATGTCTTTTTTATGTTATATTAATTCTGTACTATCAATCTTCTAAACACGTTAATTTTTTATTTAGTTTGGTATAGACCTCTCTCATATTCTCTTCATTACTTATCTCTACAGCATCTTCTATGGCGATCCATCTTACACCACTGTTTTCGTCTTCTTTGATAGCTAATGTCTCAGAGTCATCTGCTTCAAGTAAATACGTAACATTAATATGTATATGTGATGATACATATTTTCCTCTCTTCACATGTCCATTCACACATAATAATTCTAATGAAAAAATGCCCTCCTGAATAGGTTTAACATTCTTGATTCCAGTCTCCTCCATTGCTTCACGAATGGCAACATCACGCATGTTCTCTTCACCATCTGCATGACCGCCTGTCCATGCCCAAGATTTATAGATGTTATGATATATCATTAATACCTTCGTTCTATCCCTATTAACAATCCAAGAAGAAGCTGTCATATGCGCAAATTCATTTTCTCTTGTAAGGATATTAGGAAACGTAGTAATATAATCAAGCGCTACCTTTTTATCCTGCACCTCTTGCTCATTAAAAGGTTTATAATTACTTATCTCATCGATCAAGTTCACTAATCTTTCCTCCATGTTGTTCGTACATTCTTATATTAATAACCGAAGGTTCCTTCAAGTGATTCATCATTTTCTATCCAATCACTTACTTTAACCATTCTATATTTTTCACTTGTATCGCGAATATACACATTCTCAATACCTGCATTTATAATCAAACGCTTACACATAGAACAGCTATTAGAATTCTGAACATATTCGCCTGTTACTGCATCTAACCCAACAAGATATAGGGAACTACCAAACATAGCTTCTCTAGAAGCACTGATAATAGCATTCGCCTCTGCATGTACACTGCGACAAAGTTCATATCTTTCTCCCCTTGGTATATTCATCTTCTCGCGAATACATATGCCCAAGTCAGAACAGTTTTTTCTCCCTCTTGGAGCACCTACATAACCAGTTGATATAACTTCATCATTATTCACGATTACAGCTCCGTAATGTCGTCTCAAACAAGTACATCGTTTTGAAACAACTTCTGCTAAATCTAGGTAATAGTTAATTTTATCTCTTCTTTCCATACGTATCCCCCCTATTTTAAATATAGTAAATCTTTCTTACTTTCAAACTCCATCTAGTATATCATGTAGTCTTGTATTTGTATCTCAACCTTCAATTTATCTCAAATAGTAGAAGTGCATCAGTACTATACATTGTATCACATAAAGGAATTTGGATATAGTTAAATAACAAAAAAAGCTCTTAAATCTTGATATCAAAATTTAAGAACTCTATACTGCGGATGACAGGAATTGAACCTGCACGGTCTCCCACTAGATCCTAAGTCTAGCGCGTCTGCCAGTTCCGCCACATCCGCATATGAGACATCGGAGCTTCTGAACCCACGGGGTTCTCTTCACTTCAGTCTTTAATGAGACATCGGGGGTTCGAACCCCGGACAACTTGATTAAAAGTCAAGTGCTCT